>NZ_SSBI01000112.1 GCF_004795015.1 Streptomyces sp. A1277
GACCGGCGACAACGTCGACAACCACGAGCGGCAGTACTACACCTCAGGGAACAAGAACGCCGCGCTGGACGGCCAGGGCCATCTGGTCATCACCGCCCGCAAGGAGAACCCCTCCAACTACCAGTGCTGGTACGGCACCTGTCAGTACACCTCGGCGCGGCTGAACACCTCGGGCAAGTTCACCCAGCGGTACGGGCACGTCGAGGCGCGGATGAAGATCCCGCGCGGCCAGGGCATGTGGCCCGCGTTCTGGATGCTCGGCAATGACATCGGGCAGGTCGGCTGGCCCAACTCCGGTGAGATCGACATCATGGAGAACGTCGGCTTCGAGCCGTCCACCGTCCACGGCACCCTGCACGGCCCCGGCTACTCCGGCTCCGGGGGCATCGGCGCCGGCTACACCCTGCCGGGCGGCCGGGCCTTCGCCGACGACTTCCACACCTTCGCCGTCGACTGGGCCCCCGACTCCATCACCTGGTCCGTCGACGGCAACGTCTACCAGCACCGCACCCCCGCCGACACCGGCGGCAACACCTGGGCCTTCAACAAGCCCTTCTTCCTCATCCTCAACCTCGCGGTCGGCGGCTACTGGCCCGGCGACCCCGACGGCAACACCGCCTTCCCCCAGCAACTCGTCGTCGACCACGTCCGCGTCACCACCAGCGAC
>NZ_SSBI01000113.1 GCF_004795015.1 Streptomyces sp. A1277
GCCCGCGCCCGGCCCCCGCGGTGACCGACGCGCTCGGCCGCCTCGCCCGCCTCGTCACCCGGCAGGGGCCGGGCGCCCCCGCCTCCGCCACGGACACGGTCGACGGCGCCCACCTGCTCGCCTACCCCCTGGGCGGCGCCGACCGGCCGGCCCTTGCGGTGGCGACCCCGCACCGGCAGCCGGGCGACCACACGATCGCGGGCGTCGCCGCGGTCCTCCTCTCCCTCCTCACGGCCCCCCACCGGGGCGCGCCCGCCGCCGACCGCTCGGCGGCGCTCGTCCGGATGCTGCTCGGCACCGCCCCCGACGAGGTGGCCCCGCTCCTCGGCGAGGGCCCGTGGACCGTGGTGCACGCCCGCCGCACGGACGGCACCCCGGCGGACCCGCTCACGGCGGAGGCGCTGGGAGCGGCGCTGGGGTCGGCGCTGGTGGACGCGGGGCGGGAGGCGGGCGCGGGGGCCGGCTCCGGCGCGGGGCGGGGAGCGGGGTCGGCCGCCGGTACGGGGCTGGCCGCCGGTACCGGACCGGCCGCCGGTATCCCGCACCTCGACCTCCGCCCGGTCCTCCGGATCGAACAGCACCCGGTCACCCGGCTCGACCGTCCGCACGTTCTGCCCCACCGCGACCACCACGGCCCACCCCAGCCGACGGCCGACC
>NZ_SSBI01000014.1 GCF_004795015.1 Streptomyces sp. A1277
CCGCCCCGGGTGCGACGGCGCTGACGCGGCGTGCGCGGCGGGCGCTCCTCGCGGACGGCGGGGGCCGAGGCGGCGGCGGACTTGCGGCCGCGGCCGCCCGTCTCACCGAGGTCCTCGATCTCCTCGGCCCGCAGACCGGCCCGGGTGCGCTCGGCGCGCGGCAGGACACCCTTGGTGCCGGCCGGGATGTCGAGGTCCTCGTACAGGTGCGGGGACGTGGAGTACGTCTCCGGCGGGTCCGGGAACTTAAGGTCCAGGGCCTTGTTGATCAGCTGCCAGCGCGGGATGTCGTCCCAGTCGACCAGCGTGATCGCGATGCCCTTGGCGCCCGCGCGGCCGGTCCGGCCGATGCGGTGCAGGTAGGTCTTCTCGTCCTCGGGGGACTGGTAGTTGATGACGTGCGTGACGCCCTCGACGTCGATACCGCGGGCGGCGACGTCGGTGCAGACCAGCACGTCCACCTTGCCGTTGCGGAAGGCGCGCAGCGCCTGCTCGCGGGCGCCCTGGCCGAGGTCGCCGTGGACCGCGCCGGAGGCGAAACCGCGCTTCTCCAGCTGCTCGGCGATGTCGGCCGCCGTGCGCTTGGTGCGGCAGAAGATCATCGCGAGCCCGCGGCCGTTGGCCTGGAGGATGCGCGAGACCATCTCGGGCTTGTCCATCGAGTGGGCGCGGTAGACGTACTGCGCCGTGTTCTTGACGGTGGTGCCCTCGTCGTCGGGCGAGGTGGCGTTGATGTGGGTCGGCTGCGACATGTAGCGGCGCGCCAGCGAGATGACCGCGCCCGGCATGGTGGCCGAGAACAGCATGGTCTGGCGCTTGGCCGGCAGCATCGTGATGATGCGCTCGACGTCGGGCAGGAAGCCCAGGTCGAGCATCTCGTCGGCCTCGTCCAGGACGAGCGCGCGGACCTGGGAGAGGTCCAGCTTGCGCTGGCCCGCCAGGTCGAGCAGCCGGCCCGGGGTGCCGACGATCACGTCGACGCCCTTCTTGAGGGCCTCGACCTGCGGCTCGTACGCCCGGCCGCCGTAGATGGCGAGCACGCGGACGTTGCGCACCTTGCCGGCGGTCAGCAGGTCGTTGGTGACCTGCTGGCACAGCTCGCGGGTGGGGACGACGATCAGCGCCTGGGGGGCGTCGGTGAGCTGCTCGGGCTTGGCCCGGCCCGCCTCGACGTCCGCGAGGACGGTGACGCGCTCCAGCAGCGGCAGGCCGAAGCCGAGCGTCTTGCCGGTGCCGGTCTTGGCCTGCCCGATGACATCGGAGCCGGAGAGGGCGACGGGGAGCGTGAGCTCCTGGATGGGGAAGGGGGACATGATGCCGACGGCCTCAAGGGCCTCGGCCGTCTCGGAAAGAATCCCGAGGTCTCGGAACGTAGTCAGGGTGCTGCCTCTTCTGTGAGACGCGGTCCGAGGCGAACGAAGGGGGTCGTACCGTGCCGGGGGTTGGTCATCCGGCCGGGATGGGCCGGGTGGCGCGGGACCACTGCCGTCGCTCGAGCGCTCGTGCCGCTGAGGGGGCCCCTCGCTGTACGGTCGTACGTGTCGTACACACCGCGTGGAGGGCTGTCGGGTCGGAGCCGATCGGGCCACCGACCGGGCATCCTCATTCAATTTCGCGCCACGAGCAGATGCGAAGTGCTCAGTAAGCGCATTACCACTGTACCCCGGATCCGCGCATCTGTGTTGGGCGAATTCGTCGGAACGGTGTGACGTCGGTCGTCGACCGGGCCCTCCCGCTGTTCTGCGGGCGGGCTATTCTGCGCTGCATGGAGACGCCTGACAACGCCACTGAAGCCCCCGCGACCACCCGAATCGCCGACCAGGACTGGACCACCGCGTCCGCGCAGCCGCAGTACCGGGCCGCCGTGGTCGACCTGCTGGGAGCACTCGCCTACGGGGAGCTGGCGGCCTTCGAGCGGCTCGCCGAGGACGCCAAACTCGCGCCGACCCTGGCCGACAAGGCGGAGCTGGCGAAGATGGCGTCCGCCGAGTTCCACCACTTCGAGCGGCTGGCGGAGCGGCTGACCGCCATCGAGGTGGAGCCGACCGGGGCGATGGAGCCGTTCGCCAGGGCGCTGGACGAATTCCACCGCCAGACCGCGCCGTCGGACTGGCTGGAGGGCCTGGTCAAGGCGTACGTGGGCGACTCGATCGCCAGCGACTTCTACCGGGAGGTCGCGGCCCGGCTCGACTCCGACACCCGCTCCCTCGTCCTCGCCGTGCTCGACGACACGGGCCACGGCAACTTCGCCGTGGAGAAGGTGCGCGCCGCGATCGAGGCGGAACCGAGGCTCGGCGGCCGGCTCGCGCTGTGGGCGCGGCGGCTGATGGGCGAGGCGCTGTCGCAGGCGCAGCGCGTGGTCGCGGACCGCGACGCGCTGTCGACCATGCTGGTGGGCGGGGTCGCCGACGGCTTCGACCTGGCGGAGGTCGGCCGGATGTTCTCCCGGATCACCGAGGCGCACACCAAGCGGATGGCCGCCCTGGGACTGGCCGCTTAGGCGTCAGGCGGCGGCCGACCGGTTCAGCCGTCGGCTGCGCGGCCTGATCAGCAGGGACACCGTCACCGCCGCGATCAGCACGGCGCCCACCACCGTGGCCGTCGCATGGCCGGAGCCGAGCATGGAGTGCATGAGGGGCGCACCGAACAGTGCCCCGAGCGCGCCGGTGCCGAGCACGGTCCGACGGGCCGGCAGACGGCCTGGCAGCGAGCGCAGGGCCGCCCACGAGAGGACCACTCCGAGTACGACGGCGCTCAGCGTTTCCAGGATCACAGACGATCACCTCGCAGGATGACGGGGCGGGCATTTCGGTCCTGGTCGTACTACCCGTGAGCGGCCGGTCACAACCCTCCCGCGCACAGGCTTCGCTCAGCCGCCGCACAGCGAAGGCGGACGTACGCGTACGCAGAAGCGGCCCGGCGGGAGTCCCGCCGGGCCGCTTCTGCGCGGTCTCTGTGTCCGTACGCCTTACAGCGTCCCGAACCCCACCCGTCGTGCGCTGGGCTCGCCGATCTCCACGTAGGCGATCCGGTCGGCCGGCACGAGGACCTTGCGGCCCTTCTCGTCCGTGAGGCTGAGCAGCTGCGCCTTGCCGGCGAGAGCCGCGGACACCGTGCTCTCGACCTCTTCGGCGGAAAGCCCGCTCTCCAGAACGATCTCCCGGGGCGTGTGCTGCACCCCGATCTTGACCTCCACGGCTATGTCCCTCCGACGGTCAGTCCCTGCGCGGTGAACCGCGCCGTACGCAGCACACATTAGCCCGCTGAGGGGACTTGTCCGGGCGCTGCGGGCCACGCCCGCAGCGAACACCGGCACCGCCCGGTGGTCAGTGCTGATCGATGCCGTGCAGCGGGAAGCCCGCGATGCCGCGCCAGGCCAGCGAGGTGAGCAGCTGGACCGCGGTGTCGCGCGGAATGGCCGACCGGCTGGAGAGCCAGTAGCGGGCGACCACCTGGGACACCCCGCCGAGGCCCACCGCGAGCAGCATGGACTCGTCCTTGGACAGGCCCGTGTCGCCCGCGATCACGTCGGAGATCGCCTCGGCGCACTGGAGCGAGACCCGGTCCACCCGCTCGCGGACGGCGGGCTCGTTGGTCAGGTCGGATTCGAAGACGAGCCGGAAGGCGCCGCCCTCGTCCTCGACGTACGCGAAGTACGCGTCCATCGTCGCGGCCACGCGCAGCTTGTTGTCCGTGGTCGACGCCAGCGCCGTGCGCACCGCCTGGAGCAGCGATTCGCAGTGCTGGTCGAGAAGGGCCAGGTACAGCTCCAGCTTGCCCGGGAAGTGCTGGTAGAGCACCGGCTTGCTGACCCCGGCCCGTTCCGCGATGTCGTCCATCGCCGCCGAGTGGTAACCCTGCGCGACGAACACCTCCTGCGCGGCTCCCAGCAGCTGGTTGCGTCGGGCGCGGCGGGGCAGGCGAGTGCCCCGCGGGCGCGCCGCCTCGGTCTGCTCGATGGCTGTCACGCCGCCTCCCAAATTCGTGGTCCGACACAGCCGTTCCGTACATGCCGCGCCATACCGACATCGTACTTTCGGGTAACCCCGGTATGCGCGGCGCGGACGCAGAATTTCACGGACCGGACGGCTGCGGAAGCCACAGGCTGTTCGGCTCCCGCCACAGAGCGGGACGTATCAGCGGTAATCGTCCTCATCCTGCGGCACGACGCGGGCCTGGTCCGCCGCATCGCCCTCGCTGACGTCGTCGCGGTCGAGGTCCGTGAGCGGTTCGTCGCTCTCAGGGCGCAGGTCCGCCTGCTGCTCGGCGGCGTCCGCATCGGGCGTCTCCTGGCCGGGCTCGTCCGGCTGGACGTCCTCGAAGGTCTCCGGATCCCTCGGGTCGACCGTCATGGTGACTCCCTTCCTCGGTTATCGAGCCTATGGCGTACCCCCGAAAGCCGCTATGCGATCTGTGACGGCGAACACATGAATGGTCGTGTGATCATCTCGTAACATTGCCGCATGTCTTCGACCGAGCTGCCGGGAGTCCGCGCCGCCGCCGCAGCGGTGGCACCCACGGTGAGCACCGTCAGGGTCGCGGAGGGGGAGCGGCTGCGCTCCGTCGAGCTGCCCGGGCTGACGCTCACCGTCCGTTCGCGGCCCTCCCGGCGGCCCGGGCTGCCGCCCGCCCTCTTCGTGCACGGCCTCGGCGGCTCCTCGCAGAACTGGACGGCCCTGATGCCGCTCCTGGAGGACGCGGTGGACTGCGAGGCGCTCGACCTGCCCGGGTTCGGCGACTCCCCGCCGCCCGACGACGGCAACTACTCGGTCACCGGGCACGCCCGCGCGGTCATCCGCCTCCTGGACGCCCAGGGGCGCGGCCCCGCCCATCTGTTCGGCAACTCGCTGGGCGGCGCGGTGGCCACCCGGGTCGCCGCGGTCCGCCCCGACCTGGTGCGCACGCTCACGCTCGTCTCGCCCGCGCTGCCCGAGATCCGGGTGCAGCGCTCGGCTGCCCCGACCGCGCTGCTCGCACTCCCGGGCGTCGCCTCCCTGTTCGCCCGGCTGACCCGGGACTGGAGTGCGGAAGATCGCACCCGCGGAGTCATGGCACTCTGTTACGGCGATCCGGCACGGGTCTCCGATACGGGCTTCCGCGACGCGGTGGCCGAAATGGAGCGCCGACTGGAACTGCCGTACTTCTGGGACGCCATGGCGCGTTCCGCCCGTGGCATCGTCGACGCGTACACCCTGGGCGGACAGCACGGGCTGTGGCGCCAGGCCGAGCGGGTGCTCGCGCCGACCCAGTTGGTGTACGGCGGACGGGACCAGCTCGTCTCGTTCCGGATGGCCCGCAGGGCGTCCGCGGCCTTCCGCGACGCGCGCCTGCTGACACTGCCCGATGCCGGGCACGTGGCGATGATGGAGTACCCGGAGGCGGTCGCCCAGGCGTTCCGGGAATTGCTCGACGAATGCGGCGGGAGCTGATCCGGGGCGTGGGACGACACAGCCGTAAGGGCCCTGCGCCCAGGGTGCCCGAGACCGGGCAGGCAGAGGCGAACGAGGCGGGGCGCGAGGCCGCCCGGCCGGCCGCCGGCAACGGGCGGCGCAGACGGCAGGCCGAACCGGCCGGCCCAGGACCGTTCCCGGGCACGCCCGAGGTGCGCGGCGGCCACCCCGAGCAGCGGGAACCCGGCGGCGGTTGGGGCGCGGGCCCCATGAGCCGCGGCACCGGCGGCCCGGGCCCGGGGCGGCCCGGACTCCAGGCACCCGCGCCGGACGGCCGGCCCGGCGTCCCGCGCCCCGCACACCACCCGCAGGGCCCCACCCACCACCAGCAGGCGACCTCCGCCCGGCCGCTGATACCGGGCCCGCGGCGCGAGTTCGTCGAGGCGTTCGACAACCCGCCCGCGCCGCGCCGGCGGGCCCCGGCGCCCGCCGGCCCCGTCACCGAGCGGGACGAGCGCCCGACCGAGCGCGGACGCGACGAGCCGGCCCCGGCCAAGGGCGGCAAGGGCCGTACGTTCACCGGCATCGCCGCCGCCGCGGTCACCACCGTGCTCGCGGTCGTCGTGGCCGGCCAGGTCGCCCACGACGGCACCGGCGCCAGCGCGGCCGCGCAGGCAGCGGGCGTGGACCGGGACGACGCCGACGACGCCTCCCGCTCGGACAGCCGGAACACACCGTCCCCCGAGACGGCGTCGGTCAAGCCCCTTACGTATGAACAGAAAATGGCCAAGCCCTATCCGCTGGCCCCGGCGCTCGTGGGATCGGGGGCCTTCGAGACCGTCCCCGGGTCGGCCGAGGCGCCGGGCAAGGGTACGAAGCACCGCTACCGCATCGACGTGGAGAAGGGGCTCGGGCTCGATGCCCAACTCTTCGCCCAGGCCGTGCAGAAGACCCTCAACGACGGCCGGAGCTGGGCGCACGACGGCGATATGACCTTCGAACGGATTTCCAAGGGTGATCCGGATTTCGTCATCACGCTGGCAAGTCCCGGCACCACCGCCAAGTGGTGCCGGAAGTCGGGCCTGGACACCAGCGAGGACAACGTCTCCTGCGACTCGGCCGCCACCGAGCGCGTGATGATCAACGCCTACCGCTGGGCGCAGGGTTCGGCCACCTTCGGGCCGGACAAGCTGTACTCCTACCGGCAGATGCTGATCAACCACGAGGTCGGCCACCGGCTCGGCCACAACCACGCGAGCTGCCGTACGAAGGGCGCCCTCGCGCCGGTCATGCAGCAGCAGACCAAGACGCTGAACCTCGACGGCATCAAATGCCGCCCCAACCCCTGGGTCCACCCCGAGGGCTGAGCGGGTGTCAGGAGGCCGGTGAGCGGGTAGCCACCGCGCCGTGAGCCTGACCCTGAGTGATCCTCCGCCTCTATAGCGCGACAGAACGCTATCGGGGCGGGAAAGTTACGCCGGTTCACCCCTTTCGGTGGTGCGACGGACAACCGTCCGTCGCACCACCGGCGTATCCGCTTACGGTCGTCCCGCTGCGAGTCGCCGATCCAACGGCGGCCGCTCTCAAGGGAGATCGGGGGTGTACTCGTGCGGATCGGCCTGCTGACCGAGGGTGGTTATCCGTACGCGACCGGTGAGTCCAGGCTCTGGTGCGACCGACTGGTACGCGGGCTCGCGCAGCACGAGTTCGACCTCTTCGCGCTCAGCCGCAGCGCCGAACAGGAGGCGCAGGGCTGGGTCCGGCTCCCCGACCAGGTCGGCCGGGTGCGCACGGCCCCCCTGTGGACCGCCGACGAGGAAACCCTCGGGCTGCACGCGCCCAGGAGCCCGTTCTCGCGGCTGCTGACCGGAGGGGACGCGCGGACCTACGCCCGGCGCGAACGCCGGCGCTTCGTCACTCACTTCACCGCCCTCGCGGCCTCGGTCCGCACGGCCGCGGGCACCGAGCGCGGCGAGGCGGACCCGGGCACCGCCCCGGCCGCCGCCGGTACGAGGGCCGGCGCCGATCTCCGGGCCGCCGACGAGCAGTTCACGCAGGGCCTCTACGGGCTCGCCGAACTGGCCTGGGAACACGGCGGACTGCCCGCCGCCCTCCGCTCCGAGACCGCGGTGCGCATCCTGGAGGACGCCTGCCGCGCCCCCGGCACCGGACGCACCGTGCAGACCGCCACCGTCGCCGACCTCCTCGCCTTCACCGCGGAGCTGGACCGGGTGCTGCGTCCGCTCTCCCTCGACTGGTACGACGAGGACGGCCTCGGTGCCGTAGACCTCTGCCACGCCACGTCCGGCGGGGCCGCCGCCCTGCCGGGCCTGCTGGCCAAACGCTTCTTCGGGGTGCCGCTGCTGGTCACCGAGCACTCCGTGCAGGTGCGGGCGCACTACCTCGCCTCGGGGGGTGCGCCCGTGAGCGCGCCGGTGCGTGCCCTCCTGGCCAACTTCCACGGGCGGCTCGCCACCGAGGTGTACCGGCAGGCCGCGCTCATCACCCCCGGCAACACCCACGCCCGCCGCTGGCAGGAGCGCTGCGGCGCCGACCCCGCCAAGGTGCGGACCGTGTACCCGGGCATGGAGGCCGCCCGGTTCGCCGCGCTCGGTGAACGCGAGGACGACGGCGGCCCCGACACGCTCGTCTGGGTCGGCCGGATCGAGCCCGCCAAGGACCTGGTCGCCCTCCTGCACGCCTTCGCCGAGGTGCGCCGGGCCGAGCCGGACGCCCGGCTGCGGATCATCGGGGCGCCGGCCCCGGGCCCGGCGGGCGCCGCCTATCTCGCGCACTGCCGGGCGTTGGCCGCCGAGCTCTTCCCCGACGAGGCGGCCGGTACGCACACCGACGGCGGCAGCCCCGTCTCCTTCGAGGACATCGGGGGCGCGGAGGTGCCCGGCCTCGCCCAGGCGTACGCGGCGGGCGGCGTCGTGGTGCTCTCCAGCGTGGTCGAGGGCTTCCCGATCAGCCTGGTCGAGGCGATGTTCTGCGGCCGGGCCACCGTCTCGACGGACGTCGGCGCGGTCGTGGAGGTCATCGGCGGCACGGGGCTCGTGGTCCCGCCGCGCAACCCCCGGGCGCTCGCGGACGCCTGCCTCGCGTTGCTGCGCGACCCGGAGCGCCGTGCGCGCCTGGGCGCGGCGGCGCGCGCCCGGGCGCTCGAACTCTTCACCGTGGAGCAGAACCTCGCGGCATTTCGCGGCATCTACCTGGAGCTGATCGCCCGGGCGCCGGTGCGCGGCGGCCCGCTCCCGGAGACCGGCGACGGCCCGCGCCCCTTCGCCACTCCACCGGAGGTCCACGTCCTGGGCCTCCGGCCGGCGCCGGAACCCGAGCCGAGCCCCGGCGACCGCACCCCCAGCTGGGCGGGCGCGCCGGGTATGGGGGAGAGCGATGCGTGACCAGGAGACGGCGGGCCCGGCCCGCCCGAGCCGGCCGGGACCGGACGAACAGCAGCACGGAGGAACGACGATGGGCCCCCAGACGGACGCCCGCGAAGACCTCGGCTCCACGCCGGGGGGCGGGGCGGACGACGCTCCCGCGCCCACCGACGCTCCCGCGCCCACCGACGCTCCCGCGCCCACCGACGCTCCCGCGCATGCCCCTGTCCGGGCGCCCGCTGATGCCCCGGCGCACGCTCCGGCGCACGACCCGGCGCGCGCCCCCGAGGTGGCCCGCACCGCGCGCGAGGCCACCGCGGGCAACACCACCGCGTGCGACGCCACCGCGGGCAACACCACCGCGTGCGAGGCCGCCGCGGGCAACACCACCGACAGCGGGCGGCGCGGGACCGCCGACCCTGTGAAGTCCCTGATGCACCGGCACCGCGAGCTGTGCGAGCGGGCCGTCGATCCACTGGAGATCGCCGCCGGCCTCGAAGCCCACGGAGTCACCGACCGCACCGCCGCCCGCTACCGGCACCGCGACGTGTTCTCGCTCGCCGAAGAACTCTTCGCTCGGGTCCCGGCGGTCCCGGCGGTCGCGGCGGTCCCGGCGGTCCCGGCGGTCGCGGCGGTCGCGGGGGAGCACGGAGAGGGCCCCGCTCCGGCGCGCGACATCGAGACGCGCGCCGCCTGGTCGCTGCGCGCCCTGCTGCCGGGGGCCGCCTGCCTCGCCACCTTCGTCGCGCTGCGGCTCACAGACGGGGTGCTCGGCGGCGACGCACGGCTCGCCATCGGCTGCGGCGGCACGCTGCTCGCGCTCACCGGCCTCGTCCTCGCCCTGCGCACCGGCCCGCTCAGCGCCCCCGGCGGCTCCTCGGGCACCGCCGCCCTCTGCGCCTGCTGGCTCCTCGGCTACGTCCTGTACGGCGACGCCCTGCTCCACCAGGTCCTCAGCGGCGGTCCCGAAGGCCCCTGGACGCTGACCCCGGCCCCCCTGCTCGGGCTCGCCGTCGCGATGGCCCCGGCCGCCTGGTGCGCCCACCTCTTCTCGCTGTACGCACACCGCAGACTCCACGGCAGCCGCGCCCTGGAGGAGTTCGCCGCCGGTGTGCGCCCCCTGCTCTTCGGCGTGGTCGCGCTCTTCCTCTGCGTCCTCGGCGTGCTGCTGTACCTGGCCCGGCTCGGGCTCGGCCCCGGCGGCGCCCCTCTCGGTGCCGCCGCCCTCGGGCTGCTGCTCCTGCTGGCCCGCCTGCTCACCGTCCACGGCTTCCCGGAACCGGCCGCCACCGGACTCGCCGCCGCCTGTGCCGTCGAGGCCGCGGCCCCCGCCCTGATCCTGGCCGGGCGACTGCCCGGACTCCACCCGCTCGCCCGCCCCGTCGACGCCCTCATCGAGGCGGCGGGCACCGGGGCCGTACCCGCGCTCGCCTGCGGTGCGGCCGCCCTCGGCCTGCTGACCACCGCCACCCTCGCCCTCTCCAGGGCGTCCGCCCACACCGCCGCCTGAGGCGGCCCCAGCACTCCCCGCGGAGCCGACGCCGCGGGTCGTCACCATCCGTTCCGCACCACTGCCCCAAGGAGACACCGGACATGACCCCCCAATCCCCCGCACCGGCAGCCCGCCGTCGGCCCCGAGGCGGTGCGCGATGAGGGTGCTGCTGCTCGGAGCCAACGGATTCATCGGCCGGTTCGTGGCCGACCGGCTGCTCGCCGACCCCGCCGTCCACCTCACGGCTCTCGGGCGCGGCGACGACGCCGACGTCCGCTTCGACCTCGCCGGCGGCAGCCCCGGAGCGCTCACCCGCTTCCTGGACGCCGTCCACCCCGGGGTCGTCGTCAACTGCGCCGGCGCCACCCGGGGCGGGGCGCGCGACCTCACCCGGCACAACACCGTCGCCGTCGCCACCGTCTGCGAGGCGATGCGGCGCAGCGGCTGCACCGCCCGCCTGGTCCAGGTCGGCTGCGCCTCGGAGTACGGGCCCTCGCAGCCCGGCTCGTCCACCGCCGAGGACGCCATCCCGCGCCCCGGCGGCCCGTACGGCGTCAGCAAGCTCGCCGCCACCGAACTCGTCCTCGGCTCCGGGCTCGACGCGGTCGTGCTCCGGGTCTTCTCACCGGTCGGCCCCGGCACCCCGGCCGGTTCCCCGCTCGGCCGGCTCGCCGAGGCCATGCGGCGCACCATGCAGTCCGGGGACAACGAGCTCAAGCTCAGCGGCCTCGGCGTGCAGCGCGACTTCGTGGACGTACGCGACGTGGCGCGGGCCGTGCACGCCGCCTCGCTCTCCGCCGCGCAGGGCGTCGTCAACATCGGCACCGGCCGGGCCGTCCGGCTCCGCGACGCGGCGGCCGTCCTCGCCAAGGTCGCCGGATACGCCGGCGCGCTCCACGAGCTGGACACGCCCCCCGCCCGCCTCCCCATCGGCGCCCCCCGCACCTCCGCCGAATCGGTCATCGAACACCTCTCGGCCACCCCGTCCCCGTACCCGGACGGCTGCGGCGCCTGGCAGCAGGCCGACGTCCGCACCGCACGGGACCGGCTCGGCTGGCGCCCCCGGATCAATCTGGAGGAGTCCCTGGCCGACATCTGGATGGAGGCGGCGTGCCGTATCTGACCAGCACCGGCACCGCCCGGCGCGGCAGCGGCGCCGAACAGCTCGGATTCGGCGTCCCCGGCTACGCGCACCCGCTGCTCGCACCGGCCGAGTGGGCCGAGCTCGCGCGCCCGGGCACCCCGCTGCACTGGGCCGTCCTCAACATCGACAACGGCCCCGGCAGCCGGCCCGACCCGCACTGCCTGGAGGCCGCGGGCCGGCTCCGCAACGCCCGCGCCCGCGCGCTGCACGGCGGGCAGCCGCTCGACACCGTGCGGGCGGCGGGCGGCCGGCTGCTCGGGCAGCTCGACCTCGCGCACGGCCGGCGGCCCTTCGCGGAGCTGCTGGCAGACGCCCGGTCCTTCCTGGAGTGGTACCGCGTGGACGGCTTCTACCTCGACCGCTGCCCGGCCGACCGCGCCGATCTGCCGGCCGTCCGCCGTCTCACCGGCACGCTGAGGGCCTTCCTCACGGACGCCGACGGGCCGCTCGTGCTGGGGCACGACACCCACCCGTACCCCGGCTACGCGGAGGTCGCCGACCAGCTCGTCACCTTCCGCGGCGCGTGGAGCGACTACCGCTGGTCGCAGGTGGCGGAGTGGACCGCGGCCTACCCGCCCGGCCGTTTCGCCCACTTCGTCCACGGCGTCCCGCGCACCCACCTGGAGGAGGCCATGCGCATCGCCCGCTGGCAGGGCGCCGGGACGATCTTCTTCACCGACCGCGGCGGGCAGTCGGAATCCGGACGCAGCGGGCAGGCGGAATCCGGACGCGGTCGCGGACAAAGCGACCCATTCGCGGCACTGCCCAGGTACTGGGACGAAATCGTCTCGCGGATCGGACCTGGTATCTCGGAATGAGAGGGGGCGTGGCAGTGTTACGGCAAGAACAACCGTACGTAGTCGAAGTACGTAGAAACCGACCACCTGCATTGTTGAGGTTCCTGTGTCGCTGCCACCCCTGGTCGAGCCAGCTGCTGAGCTCACCGTCGACGAGGTCCGCAGGTACTCCCGCCACCTGATCATCCCGGATGTCGGGATGGACGGGCAGAAGCGGCTGAAGAACGCGAAAGTGCTCTGTGTCGGCGCCGGGGGCCTCGGCTCGCCGGCCCTGATGTACATGGCCGCCGCCGGTGTCGGCACGCTCGGCATCGTGGAGTTCGACGAGGTCGACGAGTCGAACCTGCAGCGCCAGGTCATCCACAGCCAGGGCGACATCGGCAAGTCCAAGGCGCTGTCGGCCAAGGAGACCGTGCAGGGGATCAACCCCCTGGTCAACGTGGTCCTTCACGAGGAACGGCTCGAAGCCGACAACGTGATGGACATCTTCTCCCAGTACGACCTGATCGTGGACGGCACGGACAACTTCGCCACCCGCTACCTGGTCAACGACGCCGCGGTCCTGCTGAACAAGCCCTACATCTGGGGTTCGATCTACCGCTTCGACGGCCAGGCGTCCGTGTTCTGGTCCGAGCACGGCCCCTGCTACCGCTGCCTCTACCCGGAGCCGCCCCCGCCGGGCATGGTTCCGTCCTGCGCCGAGGGCGGCGTCCTCGGTGTGCTCTGCGCCTCCATCGGCTCCATCCAGGTCAACGAGGCCATCAAGCTGCTCGCCGGCATCGGCGACCCGCTGGTCGGCCGGCTGATGATCTACGACGCGCTGGAGATGCAGTACCGCCAGGTCAAGGTCCGCAAGGACCCCGACTGCGCGGTCTGCGGCGAGAACCCCACCGTCACCGAGCTCATCGACTACGAGGCGTTCTGCGGGGTCGTGTCCGAGGAGGCCCAGGAGGCGGCGGCCGGTTCCACGATCACTCCGAAGCAGCTCAAGGAGTGGATCGACGCCGACGAGAAGATCGAGATCATCGACGTCCGCGAGCCGAACGAGTACGAGATCGTCGCGATCCCGGGCTCCCGCCTGATCCCGAAGAACGAGTTCCTGATGGGCAACGCCCTCCAGGACCTCCCCCAGGACCGCCGCATCGTCCTGAACTGCAAGACGGGTGTCCGCAGTGCGGAAGTCCTCGCGGTCCTCAAGTCGGCGGGCTTCGCCGACGCGGTCCACGTGGGCGGCGGCGTGATCGGCTGGGTCAACCAGATCGAGCCCGAGAAGCCGGTGTACTAGAACGTCCCGAAGGGGCCGGTCCGCGTCCGCGGGCCGGCCCCTTCGGCGTGTGCGGAGCCGCTACGAACAGGTCGTGCCGTCCGCCGGGACCTTCCCGTCCAGGAAGTACGCGTCTACGGTCGAGGTCACGCAGCTGTTGCCGCCGTAGGCACCGTGCCCCTCGCCCTTGTTGGAGAGCAGGACACCGACGCCCCTGCCCAGCTCGTCCGCCATCTTGCGCGCCCCCTCGTACGGCGTCGCCGGGTCGCCCGTCGTCCCCACGACCAGGATCGGACCGGCGCCCGGGGCGCTCGCCTCGGGCGTGTCGTGCTCGCCCTTCACCGGCCAGCCGGCGCACCAGCCCGCCGTGTCCCAGGCCAGGAACGGACCGAAGACCGGGGACAGCTTCTCGAACTCGGGCAGCAGCGCCTTCGCCTCGGCCGCCGTGGGCCTGGCCCTGCCGTCCGCGCAGGAGATGGCCCGCTGGGAGTGGGTCTCGGTGTCGTAGTGCCCGTTCTCGTCCCGGCCGTTGTACGAGTCGGCGAGCTGGAGCAGCGTGGCGCCGCTCCCGTTCTCGGCCTCGTCCAGGGCCCGGGTGAGGACCGGCCAGCTGTCCTTGGAGTACAGGGGGAGCACGATGCCGGTGACCGCCAGCGACTCGTTCAGCTCGCGGTCGGTGCCCGTGGGCAGCGGCTCGGCATCGATCCGCTTCAACAGGGCGGCGATGCGCCGGGTGCCCGCCTTCGGGTCCTGGCCGCGGTCCTTGAAGTAGTTCTCCAGCGCCCGCTGGAAGCCGGTCGCCTGGTTGCGGGCGTGCCCGGTGCTGTCCGCGGTCGGGTCGACGACCGCGTCGAAGACCGTACGCCCCACGTTCTTCGGGAAGAGGTGGGCGTACGTACCGCCCAGCTCGGTGCCGTACGACATTCCGAAGTAGGTCAGCTTCCGGTCGCCGAGCACCTCGCGGATCAGGTCCATGTCGCGGGCGGCGTTCGTCGTGCCGACGTACGGGAGGACCTTGCCCGAAAGGCGTGCGCAGCCGGCCCCGAAGTCGGCGCCGTCCTTCATGAACTGCGCCTGCTCGGCCGCCGTGTCCGGGGTCATGTCGACGTCCCGGTAGGCGTCCTCCTGCTCCTTGTCGCCCCGGCACCGCACCCCGGCGCTCCCCGCGACCCCGCGCGGGTCGAAGCCCACCAGGTCGTAACGGGTGTTGAGGGTGGTGTACGAACCGGCGGCGCGCGGCAGTATCGATACGCCCGAGCCGCCGGGCCCGCCGAAGTTGAACAGCATGGAGCCCAGGCGCCGGCCCTTGTCGCGGGCCTCCTTGCGGATCAGGGCGATGCCGATCGTGTCGCCCTCGGGCTTCGCGTAGTCCAGCGGCACCTCCACCTTCGCGCAGCGCCACTGTGCCCCCGGCGCGCTGCCGCCCTCGGGGGCCTTGCAGCGGGCCCAGTCCGGTTGCTGCGAGGTGAGGGAGGCGGGGAGCGCCGGCAGCCCGCCCGCGTCAGGGGAGGAAGCGGCGGACGGCGAGGCGGCCGATGAGGCCGTGCCACCGTCCGCCCGCTTGCCCGGCTTGTCGTCCGAACCGTCCTCGCAGCCCGCGAGCACCCCCGTCAGGAGCAGTGCGGCGGCTGCGAGCGCCCCGGCCCGTGCGTGTGCGACCACGTGTGCGTACCTCCCCGTCGAGCCCTGCCCGTACGGCAGTTCGCCCATGGTAGGCGCGCACGCCGGGCGCCTACCCGCAGACCGTTCCGGCGGCCGGGACCTTGCCGTCCAGCAGGTAGCCGCCCACCGCCTTCTGCACGCAGGCATCGCCGCTGTTGTACGCGCCGTGCCCCTGGCCCTTGTACGTCATCTCCACGCCGACGCCCTTGCCCAGCTCCTCGGCCATCGCCTTGGCGCCCGCGTACGGCGTCGCCGGGTCACCGGTGTTGCCGATGACCAGCACGGGGGCGGAGCCGGGGGCGCTGACGTCCGGGGTCTTCCAGGTGCCCTTCACCGGCCAGTCGGTGCAGCCCATCAGGCCCCAGCCCAGGTAGTCACCGAAGACCGGCGAGGCATCCCGGAAGGCGGGGAGCTTCGCCTTCGTCTGCTCCAGCGTGAACCGTTCGCGGGAGTCGGCGCAGCTGATCGCGGTGTAGGCGGCGGCCGAATTGTCGTACCGCCCGTCCTCCGAGCGGCCGTTGAGGGAGTCGGCGAGGGCCAGGAGCAGCGAGCCGTTCCCGCCGTCGGCCTCGTCCACGCCCTGTTCGAGCAGCGGCCAGGTCTCCTTGGAGTAGAGGGCCGCCGCGATGCCGGTGGTGGCCTGGGTCTGCGTGAGCTTGCGGGGGCCGATGCCCTTGACGGGCTTCTTCTCCAGCCGGTCCAGCAGGTCGACGATGCCCTGCTCGATCTCCTTCTGGTCGGAGCCGGGCAGCTTGCAGGCGTCGCCCCGGTCCGCGCAGTCCTTCGCGAAGTTGTCCAGGGCGAGCTGGAAGCCCTTGGCCTGGCCGAGCGAGGACTGCTCGGCGTCCTCGGTGGGGTCGACCACCGCGTCCAGCACGGACCGGCCGACGTTCTTGGGGAACAGGTGCGCGTAGACGCCGCCCAGCTCGGTGCCGTACGAGATGCCGAAGTAGTAGAGGCGGTCGTCGCCGAGGACCTGGCGCATCAGGTCCATGTCGCGGGCGGCGTTGGTGGTGCCGACGAACGGCAACTGCTCGCCGGACCTCTTCTCGCAGGCGGCGGCGTACTCCTTGGTGTCCTTGACGAACGCCTTCTCCTCCGTCGCGTCGTCCGGCGTGCCGTCCTCCTGGTAGCGCGCGTCCAATTGCTTGTCGGTCTCGCACTCGACCCCGTCGCTGTTCCCCACCCCGCGCGGGTCGAAGCTCACCAGGTCGTAGCGGGCGCGCAGCTTGTCGTACTGCGTGCCGAAGGCGGGCAGGGTGGCGACGCCGGAGCCGCCGGGGCCGCCGAAGTTGAAGATGAGCGAGCCGATCCGCTTCTTCCGGTCGATCGCCTCGGCGCGGATGAGGGCCAGTTCGATGGTGTCGCCGTCGGGCTTCGCGTAGTCGAGGGGGGCCTTCATCGAGGCGCACTCCCAGGTGGCCCCGCCGGGCAGCGGGGAGGGCGCTTTTCCGCCGCCCTGTGCCTGGGAAGGGGCGGGGCACTTCTTCCACGTCAGCTTCTGGGAGGCGAGGCCGGACGGACTGCCGGTGGCGGCGTTCGCCGCACGCGGTGGGCTGGTCGAGCGGTCGGTCGCGTCCTTGTCACCGCCGTCCGCACAGCCGGCGAGGGGGAGCAGCACGGTCACGGTGGCGGCGAGGGCCGCGGCGCGCAGGGCAGGGGAGGTCCTCATCGGTCCATGCTGCGGCGGCGCCGGGGCGGGTGCACGGGGTGCCGGTCCAAGCGGGTGGCCGGTGCGCCGTTCAGATCTCGCCCTTGCGGGTGAGGTGGTTGAAGCAGAGCCAGCCGGGAAGGACCGGCAGCCACAGGGTCAGCAGCCGGAACAGCAGCACCGCGGGGGCGGCGACCTCCTTCGGCAGCCCGACCGCGATCAGACCCAGCGTCAGGGCGCCCTCGACGGCGCCCATACCGCCGGGCGTGGGGGCCGCCGAGCCGAGCGCGTTGCCGGCGAGGAAGACGACCGCGATGCTCGCGTAGCTGAGGTGCGGGGTGTCCGGTCCGCTGAACGCCCGGACCGAGGCGTCCAGGCACATCACGAACACGCCGGTCAGCAGCAGCATCCCGCCGATGCCGGTGAGCAGCTTCTGCGGCCGCTGCACGACGTCGAGCATGCGCGGGACGACCCCGGCGAACAGCGACCGCACCCGGGTCACCACGAACTTGCGCAGGAACGGGATCGCCGTCACCACCAGCACCAGCACGGCGACCGTCAGCAGCCCGGCGATCACGGTCCTGGACGGGGTCAGCGAGGACGGGGTCTTCTCGGTGCCGGTCAGATAGCCGAAGGCGCCGAGCAGCAGGATGTGGCAGCCCAGGCCGAACAGCTGCGAGGCGCCCACACTGGCCACCGCGAGCCCGGGCCGGACCCCCGCGCGCTGGAGGAAGCGGGTGTTCAGCGCGACCCCGCCGACCGCCGCAGGCGCCACGATCTTCACGAACGAACCGGCGACCTGTGCGAGGACCGTCTTGCCGAACGGCACCCGCTCGGGCACGAAGCCCAGCAGGCTCATCGCGGCCGCCACGTAACTGAGCGCCGAGAAGCCGACCGCAGCCGCCACCCAGCCCCACTCCGCCTGCTCGACCACCGCGCCGAAGTCGGCCTGGGTGACCTGCGAGATCAGGAAGTACGCGGCGATGGCACCGGCGATGAAGCTGAACAGGGTGCGCGGCTTGATGCGTTCCAGGCGGACCGGCTCGACGGGGGCCTGCGGCCGGATCAGCAGGACCTCCCGGCGGATCTGGGTGAGCAGGTCCTCCTCGCGCGCCTCCTCCAGCGCGTCGTCCATGGCCCGCTTCTCGGCCTGCTTCTCGGTGCGCAGCGACTTGCGGCCGGCCTTGCGATCCCCGTTGTCGGAGGGCTCCGCGCCTTCCGCCCTGGCCCGCTTCGCCGCGTCCGAGGCGTCGAGCACGGCCTCGCGCTCGCGCTGCGACCGCTCCCGGGCGAGCCTGCGCAGATGCGCCCGGGTGGAGCGGCTGAGCGCGATCGGCTGGAGCAGCGGCAGGCTGTCGGCGACGGCGTCCGGGCCGAGCACGGCGAGCGCGGCGGCCACGGCCCGCTCCGGGCCCACCCGCAGACCGGTCGTCGTGAGCAGCTGCGCGACGTCCATCCGCAGCACCAGATCGCCCGCCGCGATCTCCCCGCCGCGCAGGTCGGTGACGAACACCTTGCCGAAACGATCCACCAGGATGGCGTCTCCGGTGAGCCTGCGGTGCGCGATCCGGCGCGACTGGAGGGCCTTCACCTGGCGCCAGGCGCCGCGCACCAGATCGTCGGTGATCTCGGCGTCCTCCAGGGCGTCCAGGGACCGGCCGCCGATGTGCTCGTAGACCAGCATCACGGCGTCCGGGCCCAGCTCGGAGGTGGCGATCAGCTTGGGCGCGTTGGCCCCGGCGGCGATGGCGGCGTACGCGAGCAGCGCCTCCTGCTCCAGCGCCTGGCGCAGCGACTGGATGGACCGCCGCTGTGTGATGCCGCGCAGGGTGAGCCTGCGCCACACCCGGTAGAAGAAGCCCTGGGCCTGCTGCTCGCGGTCGACGACCGTCACATCCAGCGGTGGCCCGTCCTCCAGGGAGACCAGATAGCGGCGCCCCCGGTCGCTCTGGTCGCCGGAGTCGGGCGCGTCCTCGGCCCGCATCGCGGTGACCGGGCGGAAGCCGACGTGGCGCAGCCCGGCCATCAGGTGCTGCCCGGTCGGGCGGACGTTCGGCGAGCCGACCGCGTAGAGCGTGCCGTACGCCACCGACCAGCCGATCAGGACGGTCAGGACGATGGAGAACGGGGTGGTGTAGCCGCCGACCAGCATGGCGAACGCGTCGAGCAGCAGCACCACCCACAGCACGACCCGCCAGCGCGGCCGTCTCGCCATCCCCACCGCCGTCATATAGGCGATCACGGGGGCGAGGTAGCCGTGCACGGGGTCGGTCACCGCGTCACCGGGCGTCGGCTGGGTCAGCGCGTCCTGCACGGTGCCGGAAGCGGACTTGGCGACCCACAGATCCGTGGCGAGCGTCACGCCGTGCGCCAGCACCGCGGCCAGCACCCCGTCCGCGATCCGCAGCCCGTCGCGTTTGATCAGCCGCTCGATGGCGAAGGCGACCGGCACCAGGAGCACGGCGATGCTGGAGACCAGTCCGGCCAGCTTGATGAGCAGGTCGGGGGCCTGGCCGGTGCCCTTGTTGATGTCCTGTTCGAGGCCGGTGGTCGTGCCGTGGGCGAAGGCGGCGACGGAGAACAGCACGACGACCGCCAGCACCCCGATGAGCAGGCGCAGCAGGTCGGAGGGGCGGTGCACCCGGGCGGGCAGCAGCGGTTCGTCCCCCGAGACGCGCTCGGTCAGTGCCTCGTCGGCGGTGGCGAGCGTCGAGCCTGCCGGGTGCCCGGAGGAGTCCTCCGCGTCCGTGCCCGGCTGCTGCCGGGCCCTGTCCGGACGCGGCTCGGCATCGGAGGCGTCGTCGGCCGCCTTCGGTGGCTGCACGCCCTGCTCCTTCGTCGCCTCTGATTGGTCTTCGTGGTCTCGTATCACCGGTCACCGCCCGCATGATGGTGGCACGGCCGACGAACACACGGGGGCATCAGGGTGCGATGCGGGGGCGTGCGCTGCGCAAGATACGCAACTTTCCCGCCGCACGCACGCTGCGTGTGCGCCCGGACACGGCCCAGGCCGGGCTGTCGGTGGCGTACGGCAGGATGGGTCCGGTGAGCGAACACCCGACGGGCGACGCGCTGCCGGAGTACGCGGAGCGCGTGCTCGACGTCGCCGATCTGATCCCGCCCGGCCGCGTCATGACCTACGGCGACATCGCGGAGTGGCTGGGCGACGGCGGCCCGCGCCAGGTCGGCCGCGTCATGGCGCTGTACGGGGGAGCGGCGCCCTGGTGGCGCGTGGTGCGCTCCGACGGCGCGCTGCTGCCCGGCCACGAGCTGCGCGCGCTGGACCACTACCGCGAGGAGAACACCCCGCTGCGCGAGGCCCCGGCCGGCGCGGAGGGCCACCTCCCCCGCCTGGACATGCGGCGCGCACGGTGGGACGGCGTGACGGGCGGCGGCGGTGGGGGAGCTCACACCTGACAGCTTCGGCCATCCGGCGGCGTATCGCGCGGAGCCCGGTCCGTACGGTGTGCGGGAAGCACGGCGCGGGGCGGGGGCCCGGCCGCGCGCGGAACGTGACGATCCCCGCAGCCGTCCCGCCGCATTCGCGGCCCGCGCCGGAGTAGCGTCGTCAGTTCGCGGCAGATCCCGCGCCCTCACCACCCGTACACCCACCAGGACCGGCGATCCCACGTGAGCACCTCCTCCACCACCCGGCACAGTCCTCGCCGTCAGACACGGCCGGGGTCCACGGGCCCGTACCGGCTGGTGCGCACCCTGCCGGGTTCCGTGGAGCCCCCTCTCCTGGACGCGGCCCAGCGCGCGGTGGTTGACCATGCGGGCGGCCCGCTCCTGGTGCTCGCCGGACCCGGTACGGGCAAGACGACCACGCTGGTCGAAGCCGTCGCCGCCCGCGTCGCCAGGGGCGGCGACCCGGCCCGTGTGCTGGTCCTCACCTTCAGCCGCAAGGCCGCCGTCGAACTGCGCGACCGGATGGCCGCCCGGCTCGGCGCCGCCCGGGGACCGCAGGCCACCACCTTCCACTCCTTCTGCTACGCCCTGGTCCGCGCCCACCAGGACGCCGACCTCTTCGCGGACCCGCTGCGCCTGCTCTCCGGACCTGAGCAGGACGTGACCGTCCGCGATCTGCTGGCCGGCCAGCTCGACCTGGAGAAGGAGGGCCGCCCGCACATCCGCTGGCCCGACGAGCTGCGGGCCTGTCTGACCACGCGCGGCTTCGCCGACGAGGTGCGCGCGGTGCTCGCCCGCAGCCGCGAGCTGGGCCTCGGCCCGGACGCCCTCGCCGACTTCGCCCGGCGCACCGGCCGGCCCGACTGGGGCGCCGCCGCCCGCTTCCTCGCCGAGTACCTCGACGTGCTGGACGCCCAGGGGATCCTCGACTACGCCGAGCTGGTGCACCGCGCGGTGCTGCTCGCGGAGCGCCCCGAGGTGTCGGCGCTGCTGGCCGGTAAGTACGACGCAGTGTTCGTGGACGAGTACCAGGACACCGACCCGGCCCAGGTGCGGCTGCTGCACGCGCTGGCCGGCAACCGGGGCAGCGCTCCGGGAGCCGGCGGCGGGCGCGATCTGATCGCCTTCGGTGACCCGGACCAGTCGATCTACGCGTTCCGGGGCGCCGACGTGAACGGCATCCTCGACTTCCCCGAGGTCTTCCGGCGCGCGGACGGCGCCCCGGCCCCGGTCGGCGTCCTCACCACCTCCCGCCGCTCCGGCGACCGGCTGCTCGCCGCCACCCGGCTGCTCACCCGGCGGATGCCGCTCACCCGGCTTCCGTCGGCGAAGGTCCGCGCCCACCGCGAGCTGGGCGCGGTCCGCGAGGGCGGCAGCGTCGAGACGTACACCTATCCGACCGCCTCCACCGAGCTCGACAACATCGCCGACCTGCTGCGCCGGGCGCACCTGGAGGACGGGGTGCCGTGGCAGGAGATGGCGGTGCTCGTCCGGGCCGGCGGCCGCACGCTTCCCGCCCTGCGCCGGGCCCTGACCTCGGCGGGCGTCCCCCTGGAGGTCGACGGCGACGACCTGGCCCTGCGCCACGAACCCGCCGTGGCCCCCCTCCTGACCGCCCTGCGCGCGGTGGCCACGGCGGCCCTGCGCGGGGGAGCGGCAGAAGCGGCCGAGGGGGAGGAAGCCGCCTGGCTCGGGACCGAGACCGCCCTGACCCTGCTCGCCTCGCCCCTCGGCTCCATGGACGCCGCCGATCTGCGCCGGCTCGGCCGGGCCCTGCGGGACGAGGAGCGCGCCGCCGGCAACCGGGTGCCCGCGCCCTCCGGCGAGCTGCTGGCCCGCGCACTCGCCGAACCGGAGCGGCTCGTGGCGCACGATCCGGCGTACGCCCGGGGCGCCCAGCGCCTGGGCGCGCTCCTGCGCACGGCGCGCGAGCTGCTGGAAGCCGGCGGCACCGCCGAGGAGGCCCTGTGGGCGCTGTGGTCCGGCACCCCGTGGCCGGGCCGGCTGGAGCGCGCGGCCCTGCGCGGGGGCGCCGCCGGGCGCAACGCCGATCGCGACCTCGACGCGGTCTGCGCCCTCTTCGACACGGCCGCCCGCGCCGAGGAGCGCACCGGCGGCCGGGGCGCGCTCAACTTCCTGGAGGAGGTCGACGCCCAGGACATCGCGGCCGACACCCTCTCCCGGCGCTCGGTGCGGCCCGAGGCCGTACGGCTGATGACCGCCCACCGGTCCAAGGGCCTGGAGTGGCGCATGGTCGTCGTCGCGGGTGTGCAGGAAGGACTCTGGCCCGACCTGCGGCGGCGCGGCTCGCTCCTGGAGGCGGACCGGATCGGCCGCGACGGCCTCGCCGAACCCCTCACCCCCGGCGCCCTCCTCGCGGAGGAGCGGCGGCTGTTCTACGTGGCGGCGACCCGGGCCCGCGAGCGCCTGGTCGTCACCGCCGTCAAGGCCCCCGCCGACGACGGCGACCAGCCCTCCCGCTTCCTGGCCGAGCTGGGCGTCGAACCCCGGGACGTCACCGGCCGCCCCCGCCGCCCCCTCGCGGTCGCCGCGCTCGTCGCCGAGCTGCGCGCCACCACCGTCGACCCCGCCGCCTCCGACGCCCTGCGCGAGGAGGCCGCCCGGCGGCTCGCCCGGCTGGCCGCGCTCACCGACGACGACGGCCAGCCGCTCGTGCCCTCGGCCCACCCGTACCGCTGGTGGGGTCTCTACGAGCCGACGCGCTCGGCCGTACCGCTGCGCGACCGGGACCAGCCCGTCGCCCTCTCCGGGAGCGCGCTCGACCAGCTGGCCAACACCTGCGCGCTCCAGTGGTTCCTGGGCCGCGAGGTGAAGGCCGACGCGCCCGCGACCGCCGCCCAGGGCTTCGGCAACGTCGTCCACGTCCTGGCCGACGAGGTGGCCTCCGGCCGTACGCCCGCCGACCTGGCCGTCCTGATGGAGCGGCTCGACTCGGTCTGGGACGGGCTGGTCTTCGACGCCCCCTGGAAGTCGCACCAGGAGAAGGAGCAGGCGCGCGCCGCCCTCGAACGCTTCCTGAGCTGGCACGTCATGGACCGGACCGGCCGTACCCCCGTCGCCAGTGAGCACGACTTCGACGTGACGCTGGAGGCGGGGGAGTTCGAGGTGCGCATCCGGGGCTCCATGGACCGCGTGGAGCGGGACACCGAGGGCCGCGCCTACGTGGTCGACTTCAAGACCGGCAAGCAGTCCCCGACGAAGGACGAGGTCGCCCGCCACCCCCAGCTCGCCGTTTACCAGCTGGCGGTCCGGGAAGGGGCGGTCGACGACGTCTTCGACGGTACGCGGCCCGAGCCGGGCGGCGCCGAACTCGTACAGCTGCGCCAGGCCGCCCCCAAGAAGGAGGGGGGCGACGCCGCGCCCAAGGTGCAGGCGCAGGCGCCGCCGGACTCCGAGTGGGTCTCCGACCTGCTCGCGACCGCCGCCGGCCGGGTCCTGGACGAACGGTTCACCCCGACGACCGGCCAGCACTGCACCCACTGCACCTTCCGCGCCTCGTGCAGCGCGCAGCCGGAGGGCCGGCACGTCCTGGAGTAGGACCGGGGATCAGTGCTTGCGCGCCACCAGGCCGTACACGCTGACATCCGCGTCCGTGACGTCGTTGATGTCCTGGTAGCGCGTACGGTCCAGCTCGTCCAGGCCCGCCACGAACTCCGGGTCGGGGTTCTGGGCCTCCGGCAGGTCGACCACCTGCTCGGGCCGCCAGCGGTGCACGGGGACGATGCCGGGTTCGAGCAGCTCCAGGCCGTTGTCGGTGACGAAGCGTTCCATCTGGGCGTGGGAGCGGCGGACCATGGCGAAGCCGCGCTCCTTGAACCCCTTGGTGATGCTGCCGACCTGCTCGGTGTTGAGGTCCGAACTCACATTGCTCAGGACGACGACGCTGCCGGGTGCGAGGGCGCCCACCAACTGCTTCACGACGGGGTAGGCCGCCTCGTCCTCGATGAAGTGGAGGACGGCCGCGAGGACGAGAGTGACCGGGCGGTCGAAGTCGAGGATGCGGCGGGCCGCTTCGAGGATCTTGGCCGGGTCGCGGAGGTCCGCCTCGATGTAGTCGGTACGCCCCTCGGGCCCGCTGGTGAGCAGGGCCTGCGCGTGGACGAGGACGACCGGGTCGTTGTCGACGTAGACCACGCGTGACTCGGGCGCGATGGCCTGGGCGATCTGGTGCACGTTCTGCTGCGTCGGCAGCCCGGTGCCGATGTCCAGGAACTGCCGGACGCCGTCGTTCGCCGCGAGGGTCACCGCCCGCCGCATGAAGTCCCGGTTGTGCCGCACGGTGAGGTAGCCGCGCGGGTTGGCGGCCAGGGCCATGGCGGCGGCCTCGCGGTCGGCCGGGTAGTTGTCCTTGCCGCCGAGGAAGACGTCGTAGACCCGTGCGGGGTGTGCCTTCGTCGTGTCGATGCGCTTGCGGAGCTCGGTGGCGTCAGGGGCGGGTGCGTCGGCGCTCATATGACCGTCCTCGTAAGGCTGTTGGTGCGACAAGCAGTTAATTTAGACTGTCTTTCACGGCTTGCGCGCCACCAGGACGTAGATGTTGACGTCCTCGTCGGTCGCCTCGGAGATGCTGACGTACCGCCCCTCGTCCAGGTGGTCGAGTTGTTCCGGCGCCGGACCCCGCACCTCGGTCGCGTCGGCCGCGTGGTCCGGCCGCCAGTGCCGCGACGCGACGATGCCGGGGCTGAGCAGCTCCAGACCGTTGTCCGTCACGAAGCGCTCGATCTCCTCGCGCCGGCGCAGCACGAAGGAGAACCCCCGCTTGCGGAACGTCTCGGCCACCTTGTTGATCGGTGCCGGGTTCATGTCGGCGCTGAGGTGGCTCAGGACGAGGTGGCTGCCGGACGGCAGCGCGTCGAGGAGCTGCGCGACGACGGGGTGGGCCTCGTCGTCCTCGATGAAGTGGAGGACGGCGGCGAGGACGAGGGCGACCGGGCGGTCGAAGTCGAGGATGCGGCGGGCCGCTTCGAGGATCTTGGCCGGGTCGCGGAGGTCCGCCTCGATGTAGTCGGTACGCCCCTCGGGACTGCTGGTGAGCAGGGCCTGCGCGTGGACGAGGACGATCGGGTCGTTGTCGACGTAGACGATGCGTGACTCGGGCGCGATGGCCTGGGCGATCTGGTGCACGTTCTGCTGGGTCGGCAGCCCGGTCCCGATGTCGAGGAACTGTCGGATGCCCGTCTCGGCCGTCAGCGCGGTCACCGCCCGCCGGATGAAGTCCCGGTTGTGCCGGACGTCGAGGTGCCCGCGTGGATTGGCCTTCGCCGCTAGGGCGGCGGCCTCGCGGTCGGCCGGGTAGTTGTCCTTGCCGCCGAGGAAGACGTCGTAGACCCGTGCGGGGTGTGCCTTCGTCGTGTCGATGCGCTTGCGGAGCCCGGTGGTGGTGTCCAGGTCCGCGGGGCCGGGGGCGTCGGCGTTCATATGAGCGTCCTCATCGAGATGGGCGATGCGCGTGGTCGGCGTGCTTCGGTGCTGTGTGAGGCGGCGTGCCGGGGCGATGCGTGCAGAGAGGTGCGTGCCGAGGCGATGTGTGCAGAGAGGTGCGTGCCGGGGCGATGCGTGCAGAGCGATGTCGGATGTGATCGGCGGCGGTCCGGAACGATCATTGACAACCTAGACCGGTCGTTCCGGCGGCGGGAGGCACTTCTCGGACTCTCCTTGCGGCCTTGGGCCTTGCGGCCTTGGGCCTTGCGGCCCGCGCCCGGGCCGGGTAGCCGGGGCCGGGCGCGGGCCGGAGTTCCGCGCTGCCGACGGGCGCCCGGCTTGTCCACGGGCGCCCGGCTCCACACGGCTTCGTGGGTTGTCGGTGGTGCCGGTTAGCCTCTGTGGAGTGTCCCCGCGCCTGACCGATCCCGAGCAGCTCAAGGAGCTCCTCGGCATCCCCTTCACCCCCGAGCAGACGGCCTGCATCATCGCGCCGCCCGCCCCGCAGGTGATCGTGGCCGGAGCCGGGTCGGGGAAGACCACGGTGATGGCGGCGCGTGTGGTGTGGCTGGTCGGCACCGGTCAGGTCGCCCCCGAGCAGGTCCTCGGGCTCACCTTCACCAACAAGGCGGCCGGCGAGCTCGCCGAGCGCGTGCGCAAGGCCCTCGTCGCCGCCGGAGTCACCGACCCGGACGCCATCGACCCGGACAACCCCCCGGGCGAGCCCGGCATCTCCACGTACCACGCCTTCGCCGGGCGGCTCCTGACCGAGCACGGGCTGCGCATCGGCCTCGAACCCGCCACCCGCCTCCTCGCCGACGCCACCCGCTACCAGCTCGCCGCCCGCGTGCTGCGCGAGGCCCCCGGCCCCTTCCCCGCCCTCACCAGGTCCTTCCCCACCCTGGTCAGCGACCTGCTGGCCCTCGACGCCGAGCTGGCCGAACACCTCGTACGCCCCGAACGGCTCGCGGAGTACGACACCGAACTGCTGCGCACCCTGGAGAGCGCCCGGCTCAGCAACGCCGAGCTGCGCAAGATCCCCGACGCCGCCGAGGCCCGCCGCGAACTGCTCTCGCTGACCCGGCGCTACCGCGAGGCGAAGCGGAGCCGCGACCTCCTCGACTTCGGCGACCAGATCGCCCTCTCCGCCGAGCTGGCCCTCACCCGCCCCGAGGTCGGCGCGATCCTGCGCGACGAGTACCGGGTCGTCCTGCTCGACGAATACCAGGACACCTCCGTCGCCCAGCGCCTCCTGCTCTCCGCCCTCTTCGGCAGCGGGCCCGACGGCACCGCCTCCGGGCACGCCGTCACCGCCGTCGGAGACCCCTGCCAGGCCATCTACGGCTGGCGCGGCGCCTCCGTCGCCAACCTGGACGACTTCCCCAGCCACTTCCCGCACGCCGACGGCACCCCGGCAGCCCGCTACTCCCTCAGCGAGAACCGCCGCAGTGGCGGCCGCCTCCTCCACCTCGCCAACGGACTCGCCGCACCCCTGCGCGCCATGCACGAGGGCGTCGAGGCCCTGCGCCCCGCCCCCGGCGCCGAGCGCGACGGCCTCGTCCGCTGCGCGCTGCTGCGCACCCACGCCGAGGAGATGGCCTGGCTCGCCGACTCCATCGCCCACCTCGTGCGCACCGGCAAGGCGCCCGGTGAGATCGCCGTCCTGTGCCGCACCGCCGGTGACTTCCCGCAGATCCAGGCCGCGCTGGTCGCCCGGGACATCCCGGTCGAGGTCGTCGGCCTCTCCGGGCTGCTCCACCTCCCCGAGGTCGCCGACCTCGTCGCCGTCTGCGAGGTCCTCCAGGACCCGGCGGCCAACGCCGCCCTGGTCCGCCTGCTCACCGGCCCCCGCTGGCGGATCGGCCCCCGTGACCTGGCCCTGCTCGGCCGCCGGGCCCGCCTCCTCGTCCACCGCGCCGCCCATGGCGACGACGAGGACTTCGACCCCGACCGCCGGCTCGCCGAGGCCGTCGAGGGTGTGGACCCGGCCGAGGTGATCTCCCTCGCCGACGCCCTGGACACCTTCCTGGACGCGGGCGGCGAGGAGGACGACCGGCTTCCGTTCTCGGCCGATGCCCGGGTCCGCTTCGCCCGCCTCGCCGCCGAACTGCGCGACCTGCGCCGCTCGCTCGCCGACCCCCTGATGGACGTGCTCCACCGGGTCCTGGCCACCACCGGCCTGGAGGTCGAGCTCTCCGCGTCCCCGCAGGCCCTCGCCGCCCGCCGCCGCGAGACCCTGAACAACTTCCTCGACGTCGCCGCCCGCTTCGCCGCCGTCGACGGCGAGGCCACCCTGCTCGCCTTCCTCGGCTTCCTGCGTACCGCAGCCCAGTACGAGAAGGGCCTGGACAACGCGCTGCCCGGTGGCGAGAACACCGTCAAGGTCCTCACCGCCCACAAGTCCAAGGGCCTGGAGTGGGACGTCGTCGCCGTGCCCGGCCTGGTCACCGGCCAGTTCCCCAGCGGCCAGTCCCGGGACGCCTGGACCGCGCAGCCCCAGGTCCTCCCGCACGCCCTGCGCGGCGACCGGGCCACGCTGCCCGCCCTCCACGCCTTCGACGCCAAGGGCCTCAAGGGCTTCAAGGAGGAGATGAAGGAGCACCAGCACACCGAGGAGCTGCGCCTCGGATACGTCACCTTCACCCGCCCCCGCACACTGCTGCTCGGCTCCGGCCACTGGTGGGGCCCCAGCCAGAAGAAGCCGCGCGGCCCGTCCGCCTTCCTGCACGCGCTGTACGAGCACTGCGCCGCCGGGTACGGCGAGATCGAGGCGTGGGCGGACGAGCCGGCCGAGACCGAGGAGAACCCGTCCCTGTCCGAGGCGGCGGCCGACCACGCCTGGCCGCTCCCCCTGGACGCCGACGCCCTGACCCGCCGCAGGGCCGCCGCGGACACGGTCCTGGACCACCTGGCGAGGCTGACGGACGAGGCGCCGCTTCGGGCGGAGGCGCCGCTGCCGGAGGAGACCCGTTTCCCGGACGGGAGCGCGCGCCCGGACGCGGTGCCGTTGCGGGACGGGGTCCCGCTGACGGACGAGGCGCCCTTCCCGGACGAGGCGTCCTACCTGGACGACGACCCGTTCCTCGACGAGGCGCCTTTCCCCGACGAGGCCCACTTCCCGGACGACGACAGCGACGACGACGCCCCGCCCCCGCCGGCTCCGGCGCCCCCGCCGGCCCCGCACGTCCCGGCGGCCCGTACCCCCGTTCCCGCCCCCGCGCGGCTCACGCCCGAGGAGGCCCGCACCCTCGCCTCCTGGGACCGCGACCTCGACGCCCTCGCAGGCGAGCTGCGCCGCGCCCGCGCCACCGTGCGCGACGTCCTCGTCCCCGCCTCGCTCTCCGCCACCCAGCTGCTGCGCCTCGCCGACGACCCCGACGGCTTCGCCCGGGAGCTGGCCCGGCCCATGCCCCGCCCACCGCAGCCGGCCGCCCGCCGGGGCACCCGTTTCCACGCCTGGGTCGAGTCCCGCTTCGAGGAGCTGCCGCTGCCCATGCTCGGCCCCGACGAGCTGCCCGGCGGCGACGAGAGCGACGCCGACATCGCCGACGAGCGCGACCTCGCCGAGCTGAAGGAGGCATTCGAGCGCACCCCGTACGCCCGCCGCACCCCGTACCGCGTGGAGACGCCCTTCCAGATCACGCTGGCCGGGCGGGTGATCCGGGGCCGGATCGACGCGGTGTACCGCACGGGCGACACGTACGAGATCGTCGACTGGAAGACCAGCCGCACCAACACCGCCGACCCCCTCCAGCTCGCCGTCTACCGGCTGGCCTGGGCCGAACTGCACGGCCTTGCGCTCACCGACGTCACGGCCGCCTTCCTCTTCGTCCGCAGCGGCGAGAGCGTCCGCCCGGCCCGCCTCCCGGGCCGGGCGGAGCTGGAGCGCATCCTCCTGGACGAGCCACCTCCGTCGGACGGATAAGCTGAAGGTCATGAGCGACACCCCGGACAGCGCTGTCCGTACGTACACCGAGCAGCACCGCGCGGCCTTCCTCGACGACCTCGCCGAGTGGCTGCGCATCCCCTCCGTATCCGCTCAGCCGGAGCACGAGGGCGACGTACGGCGCAGCGCCGAGTGGCTGTCGGCCAAGCTGAAGGAGACCGGTTTCCCGGTCGCCGAGGTGTGGGAGACGGATGGGGCGCCCGCCGTCTTCGCCGAGTGGCCGTCCGACGACCCGGCGGCCCCCAAGGTCGTGGTGTACGGCCACCACGACGTCCAGCCCGCCGCCCGCGAGGACGGCTGGAGCACCGAGCCGTTCGAGCCGGTGATCCGCGACGGCCGGATGTACGGGCGCGGCGCGGCCGACGACAAGGGGCAGGCGTTCTTCCACACCCTCGGCGTCCGGGCCCACCTCGCCGCCACCGGCCGCACCACCCCGGCCGTGCACCTCAAGCTCATCGTGGAGGGCGAGGAGGAGTCCGGTTCCCCGCACTTCCGCGCCCTGGTCGAGCAGCACGCCGACCGCCTCGCGGCGGACGCGGTGATCGTCTCCGACACCGGCATGTGGAACGAGACCACCCCGACCGTCTGCACCGGGATGCGCGGCCTCGCCGAGTGCGAGATCGAGCTGCTCGGGCCGGAGCAGGACATCCACTCGGGCTCGTTCGGCGGCGCCGTTCCCAACCCCGCGACCGAGGTCGCCCGCCTCGTCGCGGCGCTCCACGACGCGGACGGTCGGGTCGCGGTCCCCGGCTTCTACGACGGCGTGGCCGAACTCACCGCCACCGAACGCGCCCTCTTCGCCGAGCTGCCGTTCGACGAGGACACCTGGCTGCGCACCGCCAAGGCCGGGGCCGCGTCCGGCGAGGCGGGGTACTCCACGCTGGAGCGCATCTGGGCCCGCCCCACCGCCGAGGTCAACGGCATCGGCGGCGGCTACCAGGGCGCCGGCAGCAAGACGATCATCCCGTCGTCCGCCCGCGTCAAGATCAGCTTCCGCCTGGTCGCGGGCCAGGACCCGGACCACGTCCAGCAGGCCGTACGGGCCTGGGCCGAGGCCCGCATCCCGGCCGGAATCGGCCACCGGATCACCTTCCTCCCCGCCACCCGCCCCTGCCTGACGCCCCTGGACCACCCCGCGCTGCAGGCAGTCGCGCGCGCCATGGGCCGGGCCTTCGGGCAGAAGATCCTCTTCACCCGGGAAGGAGGCTCCGGTCCCGCCGCCGACCTCCAGGACGTGCTCGGCGCACCCGTCCTCTTCCTCGGCATCTCCGTACCGTCCGACGGCTGGCACGCCCCCGACGAGAAGGTCGAGCTGGGCCTGCTGTTCAAGGGCGTGGAGACCGCCGCCCACCTCTGGGGCGAAATGGCGGCCGCCCTCCGCTGAATCCTCTGAACACCCGATCCATCCCGGGGGAGTAGGAAGCACCTGTGAGCACCTTCGACAACGCCACCGCAGACCGGCCCATCGGTCTGACCGCGCCGAGCGGCATCGACCGCGCGGCGCACCACCGCCTCGACGAGGCATGGCTGTCCGCCGCGTGGAGCCACCCGACGACCCGGGTCTTCGTCGTCTCCGGCGGCCAGGTGCTGATCGACGACACCGACGACGGCACCGAACTCGTGATGACACCCGCCTTCGAGGCGCCCGTCACCGAGACCCACCGCTACTTCCTCGGCAGCGACGCGGACGGCGTCAGCTACTTCGCCCTCCAGAAGGACACCCTCCCGGGCCGCATGGACCAGTCGGCACGGCCGGCCGGGCTGCGCGAGGCAGGGATGCTCCTCGGCGCCCGGGACGCCGGTCTGATGGTGCACGCGGTGGCCCTGGAGAACTGGCAGCGGCTGCACCGCTTCTGCTCCCGTTGCGGCGAGCGCACGGTCATCGCGGCGGCCGGCCACATCCGCCGCTGCCAGGCATGCGGCGCCGAGCACTACCCGCGCACCGACCCGGCGGTCATCATGCTCGTCACGGACGACCAGGACCGCGCTCTGCTCGGCCGCCAGGTGCACTGGCCCGAGGGCCGCTTCTCCACGCTCGCCGGGTTCGTCGAGCCGGGCGAGTCGATCGAGCAGTCCGTGGCGCGCGAGGTCTTCGAGGAGGCGGGCATCACGGTCGGCGAGGTCGAGTACGTCGCCAGCCAGCCCTGGCCGTTCCCGTCCAGCCTGATGCTCGGCTTCATGGCCCGCGCCACGACGTACGAGATCAACGTGGACGGCGAGGAGATCGAGGAGGCGCGCTGGTTCTCCCGCGAGGAGCTGACGGCGGCCTTCGAGTCCGGCGAGATCCTGCCCCCGTTCGGCATCTCGATCGCCTCCCGGCTGATCGAGCTCTGGTACGGCAAGCCCCTCCCGAAGCCGGTCCGCGCGGGCTGACCGGGGAGCCGGTGCGAGCGGGGCGACCGGGAGCTGGTACGCGCGGGCCGACCGGGGAGCTGGTACGAGCGGGGCGACCGGGCCCGGACATACGACCGCCCCCTCCGGTGCGCTGACCGGAGAGGGCGGGGCGGGCGCGGGGGTGCTCAGACCCCGAGGGCCTGCTTCACCTGGGCCAGACTCGGGTTCGTCATGACGACGTCGTCACCGCCGCCGGCCGGGGCCACCAGAACCGTCGGGACCGTCTGGTTTCCGCCATTGGCCTTCTCGACGAAGGCCGCCGACTCCGGGTCCTGCTCGATGTTGATCTCGGTGTAGGCGATGCCCTCGCGGTCCATCTGCCCCTTGAGCCGACGGCAGTAGCCGCACCACGTGGTGCTGTACATCGTCACAGTGCCCGGCATGTCTTCGCGCTCCTCTGTCTCGTCGGTCCCGGCAACCCCTCACGCCCGGACGCGGGTCCGGTGCGTCGCACAGGGGCCGGGACGTGCGTTGCCGCACGCAGGGTGAACGTACGGGACCCGTCCGCCATTCCCGGCGCCGGGTCCGGGCCGGGCGGCCACCGCGTACCGGGCGGGGCCGCCGCCGTATTAGTACGACGAATACATCACCCCTGTGGACAACCACCGCACCAGCCCCGCGCGACCTGGCAGCATGGCGGGGTGACATCAGCAACGCACTCCACCCTCTTCCCCCAGGTCCCCGACACCGCCGACGCCGTCCTGGACGGGCTCGACCCCGAGCAGCGCGAGGTCGCCACGGCCCTCAAGGGCCCGGTGTGCGTGCTGGCCGGAGCCGGTACGGGCAAGACGCGGGCCATCACGCACCGCATCGCCTACGGAGTGCGCGCGGGGATACTCCAGCCGTCGAGCGTGCTGGCCGTCACGTTCACCAACCGGGCTGCCGGTGAGATGCGCGGCCGGCTGCGGCAGCTGGGAGCCGGCGGGGTGCAGGCGCGCACCTTCCACTCGGCGGCGCTGCGGCAGCTCCAGTACTTCTGGCCGAAAGCAGTCGGCGGCGATCTGCCCCGGCTGCTGGAGCGCAAGGTCCAGCTCGTGGCCGAGGCGGCGGCCCGCTGCGGCATCCGGCTCGACCGCAACGAGCTGCGGGACGTCACCAGCGAGATCGAGTGGGCCAAGGTCACGCAGACCGTGCCCGCCGACTACCCCGCCATGGTCGCCAAGTCCCAGCGCGACGCCCCGCGCGACCCGGCGGAGATCTCCCAGGTCTACGCGACGTACGAGCAGCTGAAGCGCGAGCGGACGGTGATCGACTTCGAGGACGTGCTGCTGCTGACCGTCGGCATCCTCCAGGACCGGCACGACATCGCCGACCACGTCCGCCGCCAGTACCAGCACTTCGTCGTGGACGAGTACCAGGACGTGAGCCCGCTCCAGCAGCGGCTGCTCGATCTCTGGCTCGGCGACCGGGACAGCCTCTGCGTCGTCGGCGACGCCGGCCAGACGATCTACTCCTTCACCGGCGCCACCCCCGACCACCTGCTGGGCTTCCGCACCCGCCACCCCGGGGCCACCGTCGTCAAGCTCGTCCGCGACTACCGCTCCACCCCCCAGGTCGTCCATCTGGCCAACGGGCTGCTCGCCCAGGCATCCGGCCGGGCCGCCGAACACCGCCTCGACCTGGTCTCCCAGCGCGAGCGAGGCCCCGAGCCCGCCTTCGTGGAGTACGCGGACGAGCCCGCCGAGGCCGAGGGCACCGCCCGCCGCATCCGCGACCTGATCACGGCGGGCGTCCCGGCCGGTGAGATCGCCGTGCTCTACCGGGTCAACGCCCAGTCCGAGGTCTACGAGCAGGCCCTCGCGGACGCGGGCGTGCCCTACCAGCTCAGGGGCGCGGAGCGCTTCTTCGAGCGCCCTGAGGTACGCGAGGCGGGCATCGCCCTGCGCGGCGCGGCCCGCGCGGGGGCCAACGATTCCCTCCTGGACGACGCGGAGGGCCTGCCCGCCGAGGTGCGGGCGGTGCTCTCCACCAAGGGGTGGCGCAGCGAGCCGCCCGCCGGTTCGGGCGCGGTGCGCGACCGCTGGGAGTCCCTGGCCGCCCTGGTCAGACTCGCCGAGGACTTCGAGCGGGCCAAGCCGGGCGCGACCCTCTCCGACCTGGTCGCGGAGCTCGACGAGCGGGCCGCCGCCCAGCACGCCCCCACGGTCCAGGGCGTCACACTGGCCTCGCTGCACTCGGCGAAGGGCCTGGAGTGGGACGCCGTGTTCCTGGTCGGACTGACCGAGGGCATGATGCCGATCACCTACGCCAAGACGGCGGAGCAGATCGAGGAGGAGCGCCGGCTGCTGTACGTCGGCGTCACCCGGGCCCGCTACCACCTCGCGCTGTCGTGGTCGCTGGCCCGCTCGCCCGGCAGCCGTCCCGGACGCCGGCCGACCCGGTTCCTGAACGGGCTGCGCCCAGGCTCGGCCGGGCCCGGCGGCCGGAGTGCGGCGGGCGGCGCGGGCGGTGGCGTCGAGCGCCCGGTCGTGGCCCGCCGCAAGCCCCGGGGGCCCGCGCGGTGCCGGGTCTGCGGCAAGACCCTGACGGACGCCGGCGAGATGAAGCTGATGCGCTGTGACGACTGCCCGTCCGACATGGACGAGGCGCTGTACGAGCGGCTGCACGACTGGCGGGCGGTCCGGGCGCGGGAGATCGGCCAGCCCGCCTACTGCGTGTTCACGGACAAGACGCTGATGGCCATCGCGGAGGCGGTGCCCCACAGCGAGGGCGAACTGGCCGGGATCTCCGGGGTCGGCGCGCGGAAGCTGGGCCGCTTCGGCGCCGCCGTTCTGGACATCTGCGCAGGTGGCGACGGGAGCGAGGGGCTGGCGGAGGCCGACGACGAGATGTGAGAAAAACTCGTCGAAAAAATAGTTTGCGCCCGCCCCAGTCATCACCATAGGTTCTTAACCACGGAAACAGCGGCTTCTCTGAAGCCCTGGCTCTGTGCTGTACTTATCCGAATACGCAGGACCGGCTCGCCGGTCCCCCCGAGACGCCGAGAGGAGGCGATTGAAGTGATCAGCATCATCGAGACCAACAAAATGACCGATCTCTCGGTCGTCTCCGCCTGCTCGCTCGGCCTTCTCGCCCGTTCCTCGAAGCCCTCGCTGCGTGCCACCGGTGTGTCCGGCGTTTCCGCCGTCATCCCGATGTCCCTGGCCGGCCTTCCCGTGCGGGAGCGCAATGAGCGACCGACCCAGGCACCGGCAGCAGCAGTAGCGAAGGGACAGGCCCAGGCCTATGCCTTTGCGGCCGTCGGTGCGGGAGCGGGAGCCGGCGTCACCGAGCAGACGATGCACCACCACACGATGTGGGCCTTCCGTGGGCCTGAACCCTGGAGTGATCCAGCCTGATGCACCATCAGGCCGGCGCCTTCAGGGCCGCGGAACCCCACTCGGGATCCGCGGCCCTTTTGTTTTGTCCGAACGGACGGGACAGCGCGAAGGAGCCTCGGGACTAGCAGGACCTGGTACCAGCCGCCCCCCGGCCAACAGGCCGGAAACGACCAGACGAGGACACCACCACCGTGCAACTCGAAGCGCACGCCCCGTCAGTACCGCCTTCCGACACGATCTCCCCGCCCGGCCTCACGGAGGACTCCACCTTGACCCCGCTCACCGCGCTCACCGCGCTCGACGACGCCATCGAGAAGCTCGGCGTGCCCGTCCCCTGCCGTGCCTACGACCCGGAGGTCTTCTTCGCGGAGTCGCCGGCCGACGTCGAGTACGCCAAGTCCCTCTGCCGCACCTGCCCCCTCGTCGAGGCATGCCTCGCCGGCGCCAAGGAGCGTCGCGAGCCCTGGGGCGTCTGGGGCGGCGAGCTCTTCATCCAGGGTGTCGTCGTTGCCCGCAAGCGGCCGCGAGGCCGTCCGCGCAAGAACCCGGTCGCGGCGTGACCGCCGACCTGGGGGTCCCGGCCCCCAAGCCCATGAAGCGCATCGGAACCATCGACCGTCCCCTCACCCACGACCCCCGAAACCAGGCTCCAATGACCATCCCCACGTCAGAGCCCGTCGGCTCCGCGACACCAGACGTCACCATCATCGGCGCGAACGACTCGCGTCAGAACAGGACCCGCGAGATGCAACTCATCCCAGAAGCCCTGGCCCGTGCGCATATGCACGACCGCCTGCGTGAAGCCGACGCGGAGCGTCAGGCCGTGCGCCTGATCTCCGCGCGGCGGATGCAGCGCCGGGCGGAGCGTGCCTCGATGCGCGCCCGCCGCGCGCTGGCCATGGCCGTCATGCACTGACCCGCAGGCCACCGACCCGAACGGGTCGAACAAGGCCGGGCATCATCGGCATCCGCCGGAGCGCAGCCGCTCTCTGCGCCCCGGCGGGCCGCACCCGGCCGGCAGCACCCACCCAGCAGTACCCCTGTCGCGGGGCCGGTCCACCCAACTGACCGGCCCCGCGGCCGTTCCCGGCTGCCCGGCGCCCGCTCGCCCGGCGCCCGCTCGCCCGGCGTCCGCTCGCCCGGCGTCCGTCTGTCCGGCGTCCGGCTGCCTGGCATTCACCTGATCCGGCTAATCCGCCTAGTCCGGGAAATCCGGGTAGGGGGCACCCGGGCTACCGGCTACGCGGTACCGCCTACCCGGCATCCACCGTCTCGGCGCCGCCGGCCACGGGCTCGCCGGCCGCGAGGTCATCCGGTGCGAGGTCATCCGCCGCGAGGTCCTCCACGGGCTCGGCCGCCACGGGCTTGCCGGTCGCGGGCTTCTCCGCCGCGCGCTCGCCGGCGGTGAGGCGCTTCGCCGTGCGGGCCTCCGCCGTGTGGCCCTCCGCCGCGGGCTCGTCGCTCAACTGCTCCTCCGCCGTGGGGGCTTGGCCCTGCTCCTGGTGCTCCGTCTCCTCGGGCGGGAGGAACCCCGGGAGCCACGCCTCCAATTCGTCGCGCAGCCGGACCGTGGCGCCGAGCTGGCACAGCACGCCGATCGTGCTCAGCGTCACCCGGTGTATCAGCAGGTAGGAGGGCGGCAGGTTCAGCTGCTTGCCCAACTGGTGGGCGGGGGAGCGAGGATCGGCTATCCGGGCGGCCTGGTGGCGCATCCAGCTCCGGCTGAAGGTGAACTCCTCCACCTCGGCCGGTTCGATGATCGGCAGGAGGTAGTCGAGAACCGCGTCCGCCTCCAGGTCGATGGAGTCCTTGACGAACCCCTCCGCCCGCAGCATCTCGTAGACCGCGTCGGCGTCCCCCCGGAGCGTCAGCCGCAACGCGTCCCCGATGGTCTGCGGCAGCCCGCCCGGCAGCCGGTCCACCGTCCCGAAGTCGAGGACCCCCAGCCGCCATTGAGCCGCGTCGTCGGTCACCTCCCCGGCCTTCTCGGTTACCTCGGCCTCCCCGGCCTCCCCGGTCTCGTCGTTCTCCGCCGTCGTGGCCGTCGTGGCCGTCGTGGTCGGCGAGGCGGGAGGCAGCAGCCGGAAGTTGCCCGGGTGCGGGTCGGCGTGCAGCAGGCCCGTGCGCGCGGGGCCCGAGAAGAGGAACCTGGCCAGCAGCTGACCGGCCCGGTCGCGCTGTCCGGCTGTTCCCCCGGAGATCACCTCGGCCAGCGGGATACCGTCGATCCACTCGGTGACCAGCACCTGGGCGGACTGGTGGACCACCCCGGGGACCACCACGTCGGGATCGTCCGCGAACTCCAGGGCGTGCTCCTCTTGCGAGCGCGCCTCCTGCTCGTAGTCCAGCTCCTCCGACACCCGGTCGCGCAGCTCCGTGATGAGCGGCTTGATGTCCATGCCCGGGACCAGCGGGCCGAGCAGCCGTGCGAACCGGCTGAGCTGGGTCAGGTCCGAGAGCAGGGCCTCACCCGCGCCCGGATACTGCACCTTCACCGCCACGTCCCGGCCGTCGTGCCACACCGCCCGGTGCACCTGCCCGATCGAGGCGGCGGCCGACGGCTTGTCGTCGAACGTCAGGAACAGCTCCCGCCAGTCCTCGCCCAGCCGCTCCGCCAGCACCGCGTGCACCGTGCCGCTCGGCATGGGAGGGGCGGCCTCCTGGAGTTTGGTGAGGGCCGCACGGTAGGGGCCCGCGACCTCCTCGGGCAGCGCGGACTCGAAGACCGACAGGGCCTGGCCGAGCTTCATCGCCCCGCCCTTCAGCTCACCGAGCACCTTGAACAGCTGGTCGGCGGTGCGCTGCTGCACCTCGCGGGCCACCAGCTCCGCGGACTTCCCGCCGATGCGCTTGCCCAGGCCCCAGGTGGCGCGGCCGGCGAACCCCAAAGGCAGCGCGGCCAGCTTGGCGGTTCGGGTGACCGCCTTCCGGGGAAGATCAGACATATGCCCCTCCAAGTCCCAGACTGCCGCGCTGCGTGCGGCGGTTACCCGGCCATTGTGTCGTGCGCCCTGCCGGCTCCGGAGGCGCGGACCCCCTCAGTGTGACCGGCGGCCCCACAGGAACAGTCGAGGTGAGCCCCGATCCGCTCCGACCTCCAGTCCAACAGCGGCAGCGCCGCCTCCCACCGGGACCCGGTGCTCGCCGGCAGCTCACCGTCGAGGAAGGCCAGCGCGTGCGCCGCCGCGAGCCCCGCCACCGCCGTCGCCAGCCCCAGGTCGCACGCCTGCACGGCACCGCGACGCCCGGACTGCCACTGCGCCAGCATGCGCGGCCACTGGGGGTCCCGGTCCCGCCGGTTCAGATGCAGGCAGCCGGCACAGGCCGTGCCCCCGGGCAGGACCAGCGGCCCGACGAATCCGGTGGCCTCCATCACCCCGGCGTACAGATGAGGTGTGCCCGAGGAGATCCATGGTTCGGCCGTCCCCGGCTCGGGGACGTACCCGGACAGGCCGTCGCGCGGGGCGACCACGATCAGGGACAGGCCCGGCTCCCGGCCGGCCGGACCGGCGCCCGCACCTGACGCCCGCTGAACCGGGCCGGGGGCCGAGCGGCGTACCAGCTGCCGGGCCGCCATGTCCCTGCGCTCGCCGACCGCGGAGGCGGGCAGCCCGCCCGGCGCCACGTCACCGGGCTCCGCGCATCCGCCGTCCAGCACCTCGACCCGCCCCACGCCCGCTCCGGAGAGCACCGCGGCGACGGCCGCGCCGACCCGGCCCGCGCCCCGTACCTGCACGCGCATCGAGCGGCGGGCGGCCAGCCGGCGCATCGCCGCGCCGGGCTCGGGGTGCACGACGGAGAGTGACGCCAGGTCGGGGCGGTGGCGCTCCATGGTGTCCGTCCTCTTCCGCAGGGCGTCGGCCTCCGGACCGCCTGCCCGGACGTCGTCGACCAGACCGGCGTCCATCAGCCGCATGACCAGCGCGTCCACATGACGCTCGCTCAGGTCCATGGACTTCGCTTCCTCGCGCAGCAGAGGCATGCCCCGGGTCCCGTCGAGCAGTTCCATGAAACAGCCCGTCGCGATATCCATCGGGCCCACCTTCACCGCATGCGCGGGCGTTACTCCGAATTGCACGGTTTCGCGGCCGCGCCATGCGCGGCGCAGTGCGGGCTTCAACATCGGATGCACGGCTTCCCCCGGTCTGTGTGCGTCTGTGCGTCTGTGCGTCTGTGCGTCTGCGTCTGCGACTGTGCGTCTGCGACTGTGGTGTGTCTGTGTCTGTGTCTGTGTCTGCTGTGTGACTTGCATTGCCAGAATGCAGCGGATCGCCGAGACGTGCGGAAAGTTATCCACAGGCGTGGGCATTAGTCGTTCAAATGGTGCAAGGCGTGGAGCCGATCATGCGGAACCGTTCTCGGGGCGGGACTTCCCGCCCTGGCAACGGGTAACGTCGTGCCGTGCCCGCCGACCCGTCGCCCGGCTCCGCCGGGGAGCCCGCCGCGCCCGGCGCCGGAACCCACCGGCGCAGTGCCGCGGACCATGCCCGCCGCGCCTCGGCGACGAGCGCCGTCGAGGTCCGCAGGAGCGCCCGTCGCAGCAGGACGGTCTCCGCGTACCGGGAGGGCGATCGCACTATCGTGCTGATTCCCGCCCGGATGTCCGAGGCCGAGGAGCAGCGCTGGGTGAGCGTGATGCTCGACAAGCTCGCGGCCCAGGAGAACCGGCGGATCATCGGCGACAGCGAGCTCGCCGAACGTGCGGAGCGCCTGTCCGCCCAGTATTTCGAGGGCCGGGCCAGGCCCGTATCGGTGCGGTGGGTGACCAACCAGAACACCCGGTGGGGCTCCTGCACTCCGGCCGAGGGCAGCATCCGTCTGTCGCACCGGCTGCAGGGAATGCCGGAGTACGTCGTGGACTACGTGCTCGTCCACGAACTCGCGCACCTCCTGGTGCCCGGGCACGGTCCGCGTTTCTGGCGGCTGCTCGACGCCTATCCGCGCACCGAACGTGCGCGCGGCTTTCTGGAAGGGGTGGTGGCGGCCGACCGGCTGCCGCACCTGCCGGCCGCGCGCGGCGAGTAACGTCCGGAGCTTCTGTACCGGGTCTGTACCGGCTTCGTCCGATGTCGGAGTTTGCGGATAGCCTGACGCGACGCATTCACCTTCCGGATGGGGGACGGTCGTTACGCATGGCCAGGGAATTCCAACGCGGCCACAAGGCCAAGATCAGCGATCTCACGCCGGGGACGGACCTGTACGTAGGGGTGCAGATCGCCGGCCCGGGACTGACCTTTGACATCAGCTGCTTCGGGCTCGATGCCAATGAGCAGCTCTCCGACGACCGTTATTTCATCTTCTTCAACCAGCCGAAATCCCCCGAGGAGTCCATTCAGCTCCTCGGTGCCCAGGCCGGTGACAACGAGTCGTTCCGCGTCACCCTGGACCGCATTCCGGCGCACATCCACAAGCTGTCGTTCACCGCGACGGTGGACGGCGCCGGGCAGATGTCGCAGGTCGGCCCCGGCTACATCCGGATCGTCGCGGGCGGTGAGGAAGTCGTCAGGTACGCGTTCACCGGGTCGGAGTTCAGCACCGAGCGCGCGGTCATGCTGGGCGACTTCTACCTCAAGGACGTCTGGCGGTTCGCCGCGGTCGGCCAGGGCTTCGACGGCGGCCTGGAAGCGCTGCTGAAGAACTTCGGCGGCGAGGTCGCCGAGGAGGAACCGGCCGCCCCGCAGCCGCAGACCGCCGCACCGTCGTTCGCCCCGCCCGCCCAGGCGTCCCCGCCCCCGTCGTTCGGCGCCCCGGACGCACCGCAGGTGCCCCAGGCACCGCAGCCCGCACCGTCATTCGGCGCCCCGCCCGCTCCGGCTCCCGCCCCGCAGCCGCAGATGCCCGCCGCCCAGCAGCAGATGCACGCCGCGCCGACGATCGTGGCCCCCATGACCCCGCCGGGCGGCACCGTACCCCCGCCACCCCCGCCACCGCCCCCCTACGGGCAGCCCGGGCAGCCCGGTCAGCAGCAGTTCGGGCAGCCGCCCCAGCAGCCGCAGTTCGGCCAGGTCCCGGGACAGGCCCCCGCACCGTACGGACAGCCGGCCCCGGCCCCGTACGGGCAGCAGCCTCCCGGGATGCCGCCGGGCGGGCAGCAGGGCGTGCCGCAAGGCGTTCCGCAGCCCGGCGCCGGGCTGCTGGCCGCGCTCCAGCCGTACAAGGAGACCGCCACCGGTCAGCGCTGGACCCCGCAGAACAGCCAGCTCATGCGGGTCGACCTCACCATGAGCGGCGGCGCCGGAGTGCTCGCCCGGCAGGGCAGCATGGTGATGTACCAGGGCAAGGTCGACTTCGGCTACAAGGGCGCGGGTTTCGCCGGCCGCATCGTCGGTAACGCCACCGGCCAGGAAATGCAGCTGATGCGCTGCACCGGCCGCGGACAGGTCTTCCTCGCCGAGGACGGCACCCATCTGCACGCCATCGAGCTCCAGGGCGACGGCATCTGCGTCTCCGCCGAGAACGTCCTCGCCTTCGACGAGTCGCTCCAGTACGAGGTCCGCAGGATCGAGGGGCACGGCATTCCCGGTGGCGCCCTGTTCACCATGCAGTTCCAGGGCACCGGCACCATCGTCGTCAAGACCCACGGCACCCCCGTGGTCCTGCCGGTCACCCCGACCACCTTCGCCGACTGCAACGCCGTGGTGGCCTGGTCGTCCGCGTCCCAGGTGATCGTCTCCAGCCAGGTCCGGCTGCGCCGCAACGCGTACCCCGGACACAGCGGGGAGACCGTGAACCTCCAGTTCCGGGGCGCCCCCGGCAACTTCATCGTCGTCCAGCCCTACGAGGTCTGAGGGAGCCCGTCATGAACCAGCAACTCGCGGGCTACGTCCCGACCCCTGTCACGGCCCGGATGGAGAACCACGGCCATTCCATGCTGAAGGTCGCCATGGCGACCGGCCAGGACCTCTACGCGCGCACCGGTTCGATGGTGGCGTACGAGGGCTTCATCGAGTACGAGCCCAACCCGCCCGCAGTCCGCCAGATCGCCTCGCAGTGGATCACCGGCGAGGGCGCGCCCCTGATGAAGTGCTCCGGGGACGGGCTGCTCTACCTCGCCGACTACGGCGCCGACGTCGTCGTCATCAACCTGAACAACGACTCCCTCTCGGTCAACGGCACCAACGTCCTCGCCTTCGACGGCCACCTGACCTGGGGCGTCGAGCGGGTCAAGGGGCTGGCCAAGTTCGCCGGCCAGGGCCTGTGGAACGTCTGCATCTCGGGGACCGGCTGGGTCGCGATCACCTCGCGCGGCACGCCGATCGTCGTCGACTGCGGACGCGGCGAGGACGAGACGTACGTCGACCCCGACGCCCTCGTGGCCTGGTCCCCGAACCTCAAGGTGAAGGGGAAGCGCAGCTTCAAGGCATCCTCGCTCATCGGGCGGGGCAGCGGCGAGGCGTTCCAGATGGCCTTCTCCGGCCAGGGGATCGTCGTGGTCCAGCCGAGCGAGGACAGTACGGACCGCCTGCGGATCCGGAACTGACGGGGAGGGAGAACACACCATGCAGAGTCCGCTTTTCAACTACACGGAACAGCAGTCGCAGGACCGGTACACGGTCCAGAACCCGCAGCTCCTGCGGGTCTCACTGACCGGCCACGACGACGTCCTCGCCCGCAAGGGCGCCATGGTCGCCTACCAGGGGCTGATGGAGTTCGACGCCGAGTACCAGTCCAACGCGCAGCTCCTCGCCCGCTCCCGCACCGGCGAGGGCCTGGACCTGATGCGCTGCTCCGGGCAGGGCACCGTCTACCTCGCCAACCTGGCACAGTACGTCCACGTGGTGGATGTCGACCACGACGGCCTGACGGTCGACAGCTCCTACGTCCTGGCGCTCGACTCCGGGCTGCACACCGAGGTCATCGCCGTGGACAGCCAGTACGGCATCTCGGGCACCGGCAAGTACCAGCTCAACATCTCCGGCACCGGCAAGGTCGCGTTGATGACCTCGGGCCAGCCGCTGATGATGCAGGTCACGCCCGACAAGTACGTCAGCGCCGACGCCGACGCGATCGTCGCCTGGTCCAGCTCCCTGCGGGTGCAGATGCAGGCCCAGACGCATTCCTCGGGTGTCTTCCGCCGCCGCGGCAACACGGGGGAGGGGTGGGAGCTCAGCTTCCTCGGACAGGGCTTCGCCCTGGTGCAGCCGAGCGAGCTGCTACCGCCGCAGAACGCCCAGATCGGACAGGGCCTCGCCGCCCAGTTCGGCGTGGGCCAGCACGGCGCGCACGGCCAGAACCAGAACAACTCCTGGAACTGAGCCACACCGCCGTCAATAACCACCATCGGTAAGGGGCGGCCTCCCGGGAGGCCGCCCCTTACCGATGACGTCGTACGGTCGGCTACCGGCCGCCTTCGAGCGCCGCGCGCGTCCGCTCCACCAGCCGGACCACCGAGGCGTCGGCGACGCCGGCCACCTCGTCGTAGGGGAACCAGCGCAGGTCGAGGGACTCCTCGCTGATCCGCTCCGTGGAGCCCGACGGTGCCAGCGCCGCGTACTGGACGTCCAGGTGCCAATGGCACGGGGCGGGGATCGGGTGACGGTCGAGGACCACCGGCCCGCCCGGCAGCAGGGTCAGCCCGGGGACGCCGGACTCCTCCGTCGCCTCGCGCAGCGCCGCATCCGCCGGTGTGGCGTCTCCCGGCTCGCAGTGGCCGCCCATCTGCAGCCACATCCGCAGCTTCCGGTGCAGCGTGAGCAGCACCCGGCCGCGCTCCGGGTCGACGACCAGGGCGCTGGCCGTCAGATGCCCGGCCCCGCAGGCTTTCCACATGCCGTCCGGATGCAGCGCCAGGTGCTCCAGGTATGCCTGGCGCAGCTCCTCCTGGGCCGGGTCGTCCCCGGCTTCGTAGCCCTTCAGTACGAGGACGGCTTCGTCGTGCAGGCTCACTTGTCGGTGTCGTCCTTGCCGTCGCCCTTGCTGTCGTCCTTGCCGTCGCCATCTGCGTCGCCGGTGGTGTCCGGGGTGTCCTGGGTGTCCCGGGTGTCCGCCCCGGGCGCCGGCTTCTGCGGCCCGTTCGCCGCCTCGCCGAGCATCTTGTCCAGCTCGGAGAAGTCCAGCTGCTCGTGGTGGACGAAGCCGTCCGGGTCGTCCAGGTCGTGCGCGGTCGGGAGCATGTCGGGGTGCTCCCACAGCGCGTCGCGCCCGTCCAGCCCGCGCGCGTCCGTGAGCGAGGCCCACAGCCGCGAGGCGTCACGCAGCCGCCGCGGACGCAGCTGGAGGCCGATGAGCGTGGCGAACGTCTGCTCGGCGGGGCCGCCGGAAGCGCGGCGCCTGCGCATCGTCTCGCGCAGCGCGTCGGCGGAGGTCAGGCGGGACTTCGCTGCGGCGTGCACCACGGCGTCCACCCAGCCCTCGACGAGGGCGAGCGCCGTCTCCAGCCGGGCCAGGGCCGCCTTCTGCTCCGGGGTCTCCTCCGGCTGGAACATCCCCTGTTGCAGCGCCTCCTGCAACTGCTCGGGCTGCGAGGGGTCGAACTGGCCGACCACGTCCTCCAGCTTGCTGGTGTCCACCTTGATGCCGCGCGCATAGCCCTCGACGGCGCCGAACAGATGCGAGCGCAGCCACGGCACATGGGCGAAGAGCCGCTGGTGGGCGGCCTCGCGCAGCGCCAGGTACAGCCGCACCTCGTCCTGCGGGACGCTCAGGTCCTTGCCGAAGCGCTCGATGTTCAGCGGAAGGAGCGCGGCCCGGCCGGCCGGGCCCAGCGGCAGCCCGATGTCGGTCGAACCGACCACCTCGCCCGCCAGCACGCCGACGGCCTGCCCGATCTGCTGGCCGAACATCGCGCCGCCCATCGACCGCATCATGCCGATCAGCGGGCCCGCCATCGCCTGCATCTCCTCGGGCAGCACATCGCCCATGGCGAGGCCCACACGCTCGGCGACCGGGTCGACCAGCTGCTGCCAGGCCGGAAGCGTCGCCTCCACCCACTCCGCGCGGCTCCACGCCACGCTGGAGATGGAACCGGAGGGCAGCGATGTCGCCCCGTCCAGCCAGAGGTCGGCCAGCCGCAGCGCCTCGTCGACCGCGGCGCGCTCGGCCGGGCCCACGCTCGCGTCCTTGGAGCCGTCCGGCGTGCCCTGCGACACCGTCTGCCGGGCGATCTGCTTGGCCATGTCCCAGTTGACGGGACCGCCCTCATAGCTCAGCATCTGGCCGAGCTGCTGGAACGCGGCGCCCAGATCGTTCGGGTTCATCGAGCCGAACATGGCGGCGAAGGGGTTGTCACCGCCCGCGCCGGGGCCGAAGCCGAACGGGTTCGCCGGACCGCCCGAACCCTGCCCACCTCCGGTGGGGTCGTTCTTCTTGCCCTTGTCGCCGTCGTCCGGCTCCTCCGGCGGAAGGCCGAATCCGAATGGGGTGTCACTCACGGGTTTCCTCGGCTCGTAGGGCCGCCGGTGGGAACCGACGGCGACTGCCCGACATCACCATCCAGCGTAGACACCAAGTCCGCTCAGGGCCTCAGTGCTCCGTCCCCACCGGCCCTGCGGCAGGATGGACGCCACCTGGTACGTACGTGTCACGCGGGTACGTACTGAAGACAACCGCTGGAGACGCCCGGTGAGTTCCCCAGATCCGCAGGTTCGCGCAGCGCGAAACCTGGCCGACCCATCGCCCGAGAAGAACCCCGAGAACACGTCCCTCCCCGGCCGCCCCAGAAGCCGCGGCCCCGTCGTGGCCGTCACCGGAGCCGCGAAGGGCGTCGGTGAACTCCTCACCGCGCGCCTCGCCGCGTCCGACGAGATCAAGCAGGTCATCGCCATCGACGAGCGCCGGGGCGACGTCTCCGACGCGACCTGGCACCTGCTCGACGTGCGCGACCCCGCCATCGCCGAGAAGCTGCGCGGCGCGGACGTCGTGGTGCACCTGGCGCTCGACCTCGACCTGGAGACCGACCCCGCCGCCCGCACCGCCTACAACGTGCGCGGCACCCAGACCGTGCTGACCGCCGCCGCGGCCGCCGGCGTGCACCGCGTCGTCCTGTGCACCTCCGCGATGGTCTACGGGGCGCTGCCCGACAACGACCTCCCGCTCGCCGAGGACGCCGAGCTGCGGGCCACCGCCGAGGCCACGGGCGTCGGCGACCTGCTGGAGATCGAACGGCTCGGCCGCCGCGCGCCGCGCGCCCACCCCGGGCTCCAGGTCACCGTCGTCCGCCCCACCGTGCTCGTCGGCGGCACGGACACCGCGCTGACCCGCTACTTCGAGTCGCCCCGGCTGCTGGTCGTGGCCGGTTCCCGGCCCGCCTGGCAGTTCTGCCACGTCGACGACCTGGTCACGGCGCTGGAGTACGCGGCGCTGGAGAAGATCGACGGGGAGTTCGCGGTCGGCTGCGACGGCTGGCTCGAACAGGAGGAGGTCGAGGAGCTGAGCGGAGTGCGCCGGATGGAGCTGCCCTCCGCGGTCGCCCTCGGCGCCGCCGCCCGGCTGCACCGGATCGGTCTCACCCCCTCGCCCGCGGGCGACCTGGCGTACACGATGCACCCCTGGGTGGTCAGCGTGAGCCGGCTGCACGACGTGGGGTGGCGCCCGAGCTGGACCAACGAGGAGGTGCTCGCCGCGCTCCTGGAGGAGGTGGAGGGGCGCCACACCGTCGCCGGCCGCCGCCTCGGCCGCAAGGACGCCACCGCGGCCGGAGCCGCCGGTGCGACCGTCGCCCTGCTCGGCACCGCCGCCCTGGTCCGCCGCGCCCGCAAGGCCCGCCGCCGCATCTGAGGGCGGCGGCGCCCGCGGGCCGCCGGCTGTACGAGGCTCCAAGGGGCGATGCGGCCCGCCGGGTGAATGGGCAATTCCCTGTTGTCGGTGCGGTACGGCACGATGGGGCCATGGCACTCACGTACGACCACCCGGGTGAGCAGGCGGCGCCGGACCCGATCCGGCTGCTGGACATCCGTGACACGCCGCTGTCGGTGGACGAGGTCTTCGGGGCGGTCGGCGACGACGCCGCGGGCGGCACCGCGCTCTTCGTCGGCACCGTGCGCGACCACGACGGCGGCCAGGACGTCGACGCCCTCGGATACTCGTGCCACCCCTCGGCCGGTGACGAGCTGCGCCGGGTGGCGGAGAAGGTCGTCGCGGACTTCCCGGTCCGGGCCCTGGCGGCGGTCCACCGAGTGGGTGACCTGCGAGTGGGTGATCTCGCGGTGGTCGTGGCGGTCTCCTGCCCCCATCGCGCGGAGGCTTTCGCGGCCTGCCGCAAGCTCATCGACGACCTCAAGCACGAGGTTCCGATCTGGAAGCACCAGCGCTTCTCGGACGGCACGCAGGAGTGGGTCGGAGCCTGCTGAGCGCAAACCGGAACGGCGGGCATCCACCCCGATTTGCGTAACCGCACCCCGGCCGTGAGCGTTGGTCCTCCGGATGGTTAATCTGCTGATCGGTCAGTTGCGACCGCTCATCGGGTAGGGAGGTCGGCATGGCAGCACTCGCCTGGTTGTTGATTCCGCTTTTCGCTGCGTTCGGAGCGGCGATATGGGGAAGCTGGGCCGCCCGTAACCGCACAGCCGGTGATGTCACCGAACTCGCCGGGTACGCACGGTTCCGCGAAGCGATGGAGAGGTCGCACTCCGCTTCCGAACCGGTCGAGCAGATATCCAACGTCTGAGGCCGCGCACACCACCCTCGCCGCGGCCGCCCCGGGCCCCGTACGGGCCGGCCCCGGCGGTGCACTGACAGACCCTTCCCGTACTGTCGTTCCATGCCACGCCGCACCGCGACGATGCTCGCCTCCACACTGATCCTGATCGCGCTGATCTGTGCAGGCGTGCTCATCAAAGTGCCGTATTCGGAGATGTCCCCCGGCCCGACCGTGAACACGCTCGGCAAGGTCTCGGGCGAGCCCGTCCTGCGGATCACCGGCCACAAGACGTACAAGACGTCCGGCAACCTCAACATGACCACCGTCAGGGTCACCGGCGCCGACTACAGCATGAACCTCGTCGAGGCCGTCTACGGATGGCTGGCCCACGACAGCGTGGTCGTACCGCACGACACGCTCTACCCGGACGGCAAGACCGAGGAGCAGTCGACGCAGGAGAACGCCGAGGAGTTCAGCCAGTCCCAGGAGAGCGCCAAGGTCGCGGCCCTCACCGAACTGGGCATCCCGGTGACGTCCCACGTCGTGGTCTCCACCGTCGTCAAGGACAGCCCCTCTCAGGGCAAGCTGCACGCGGGCGACATCATCGAGGGCGTCGACGGCACGGCGGTCGAGCAGCCCGAGGACGTCGCGAAGCTCGTCACCCGGCACAAGCCCGGCGAGGAGGTCACCTTCACGGTGATCCCCGCCAAGACCGCGGCGGCGGCCGAGAAGGCCGGCAAGCAGCCCGAGGGCTCCGAGAAGGTCGCCCTCACCACCCGCAGGGCATCCGCCGAGGAGAACCGCGCGATCGTCGGTATCCAGGCGGGGACGGACCACACCTTCCCGTTCGACATCGACATCAAGCTCGCCGATGTCGGCGGCCCGAGCGCGGGCCTGATGTTCGCCCTGGGCATCGTCGACAAGCTGACCCCGGGGCAGCTGACCGGCGGAAAGTTCATCGCCGGCACGGGCACCATCGACGACGACGGCAAGGTCGGCCCGATCGGCGGGATCAACATGAAGCTGGTCGGCGCGCGCAACGCGGGCGCACGCTACTTCCTGACCCCCGACGAGAACTGCAAGGCCGCCGCATCCGACACCCCCGACGGGCTCACCCTGATCCGGGTCAAGACCATCGCCGACGCCAAGAAGTCCCTGGACAAGCTCCGCACGGGAGACACGGCCGGACTGCCGAGCTGCTCGACAGGCTGACCGCGCCCCCGTACCGGACGGAGCGGACCGGTCAGGACTCGAACGTCGCGGCGAGCGCCTCGGCCAGCCCCGGCACCAGGCCGGCCCCGGTCAGCACCTCGCTCGCCGAGTCCTTCTCGCGCAGGCGCACGGCCGACTCGCGCGCCCCGTCCCGCAGCACGGCCACGGTCATCCGGACCTCCTGCCGGTCGGGGTGCTCGGCGACCCACTCGGTCAGCCGCTTCTCGTTCAGGCCGTCTGGCACGGATGCCTCGGCGGACGGCGGCAGCATCAGCCGCTCCACCGTCATCGCGCACCCGACGACGGCGTCGGGCCAGGCGATCGTGGCGAGGAACTCGTCCAGTGCGGTGCCCGCCGGAAGCTCCTCCTGCTCGATGGGGGTCAGCGCGGCGGACTTCGAACCGTCGTCGTCCAGGCCGAGCTGGGCGGCCAGCCCCGGCTCCTGGACCCGCAGCCGGGCGGTGTCGACCAGGGCGAAGAGGCGGGCCGGCTGGTCCCAGCCGAGCTTGGAGATGTACTCGTCGATTTCGAGCACCGCCACGGTGAGCGGGCTCGCGGCCATCGGAGGGCCTGAGGGGGAAACGTTGGGCATGGACAACATCCTGCCTCCTTCCGCCCCCGGAACGGGAACTAGGTAAAGCATCAGTAAGTTGAAGGGATGGGCTCTACGATCGCTGGGCCCGCTCCACACGACCCGCGAACTTCGAGGTGCGCACGTTGGCTTTCCAGATGCCGGACCGCGGCGGAGGCCCGACCGGGCCACGGATCAGAGTCGGCCGCCCGTCCCGGCGCGCCCGAACCCTGCTCATGACACTCGGCGTCCTGGCGATTCTCGCCATGGCGTTCGTCATGTTCGCCGGGTTCTGGACGGACTGGCTCTGGTACCGGTCGGTCGCGTATTCATCCGTCTTCACCACCACTCTGTGGACCAAGATCGGACTGTTCCTCGTCTTCGGACTGCTGATGGCCCTGGCCGTCGGCCTGAACATCTGGCTAGCGCACCGGCTCAGGCCGCCGCTGAGCGCGATGTCGCTGGAGCAGCAGAGCCTGGACCGCTACCGGATGAGCCTCGCCCCGTACAAGAAGTGGGTGCTGCTCGCGATCACCGCGCTCGTCGGCCTGATCGCCGGGGCCTCCGCCTCGGGCCAGTGGCGTACCTGGCTGATGTACGTGAACGGCGTGTCGTTCGGCCAGAAGGACCCGCAGTTCCATCTGGACGTGTCGTTCTACGCCTTCGACCTGCCCTGGTACCGCTTCCTGCTGGGCTTCGGCTTCGCGGCGACGGTCCTCTCGCTGATCGCGGCCGCGCTGACCCACTACCTGTACGGCGGGCTGCGCATCACCAGCCCCGGCGCGCGGGCGACGGGCGCGGCCACCGGCCACCTCTCGGTGCTGCTCGGCGTCTTCGTGACGCTGAAGGCCGTGGCGTACTGGCTGGACCGCTACGGGCTCGCGGTGAAGTCCAGTGACTTCAAGGCCACGGACAACTGGACGGGTCTGCGGTACGTCGACGCCAACGCCTACCTGCCGGCGAAGACGATCCTGTTCTGCATCGCCGCGATCTGCGCGGTGCTGTTCTTCGCGACGCTGTGGCGGCGCACCTGGCAGCTCCCGGTGATCGGCTTCGGACTGATGGTCCTCTCGGCCATCCTGATCGGCGGCCTCTACCCGGCGATCGTGCAGAAGTTCCAGGTCCAGCCGAACGAGCAGGCCAAGGAAGCCCCGTTCATCCAGAAGAACATCAAGGCCACGCGCGAGGCATACGACATCGACGACGCGCAGGTCACGGACTACGCGGGCAAGTCGACCGAGGACGACGGCACCAAGCTCCGGGCGAGCGCGGACTCCGCGGCGAGCTACCGGGTGATGGACCCCAACGTCGTCTCGCCGGCCTTCCAGCAGCTCCAGCAGAAGAGGAACTACTACCAGTTCCCCAAGACGCTGGACGTCGACCGCTACAAGGACGCCTCCGGCAAGGACCAGGACACGGTCATCGGTCTGCGCGAGCTCAACATCCAGGGCATCCCCAAGCGCAACTGGATCAACGACCACTTCACCTACACCCACGGCTACGGCGCCATCGCCGCGCGGGGCACCACGACCGGCCAGAACCCGAAGGGATCTCCCGACTTCACCGAGTCCGGCCTGCCGACCACCGGCGACCTGGGCACGTACAAGCAGGAGATCTACTACGGCGAGAAGACCGAGCAGTACTCCATCGTCGGCGGGCCCCAGAAGGAGCTCGACTACGAGGAGGACGGCGAGAAGACCACCAGCTACAAGGGCAACAGCGGAGTCAGCCTCTCCAGCGCGTTCAACCGGGCCGCCTACGCGGTGGCGTTCAGCGAACCGCAGATCCTGTACTCGGGAGCCATCGGCGACGGCTCGCGGATCCTCTACAACCGCACGCCCAAGGAGCGCGTCGAGGCGGTGGCCCCCTGGCTCACCATCGACGGCGACGCCTACCCGGCCGTGGTCAACAAGCGGATCCAGTGGGTCGTCGACGCGTACACCACGACCAACGGCTACCCGTACGCCTCGCGGACCACGCTCGGTGACACCACGGCCGACTCGCTGACCACCAACCAGCGTGCGGTCGTCGCCCAGCAGAACCAGGTCAACTACATCCGCAACTCGGTGAAGGCGACCGTCGACGCGTACGACGGCACGGTCACGCTGTACGAGTGGGACACCGAGGACCCCGTCCTCAAGACCTGGCGCAAGGCGTTCCCCGGGACCGTGAAGCCCAAGGCGGACATCCCGCAGGACCTCATGGACCACCTGCGCTACCCGCAGGACCTGTTCAAGGTGCAGCGCGAGCTGCTGACCCGCTACCACGTCACGAGCCCCGCCCAGTTCTACAGCGGCAGTGACGCCTGGCAGGTCCCGGAGGACCCGACCAACAAGGAGTCCGGTTCCGTCCCGCCGTACTACCTGAGCATAAAGATGCCGGACCAGACGGCTCAGAAGTTCTCGCTGACCACGACGTTCACACCCAAGGGGCGACCCGACCTCGGGGCGTTCATGGCGGTGGACGCCGACGCGGCCAGCAAGGACTACGGCACGATAAGGCTGCTGAGAGTCACCGGTGCGGTGAAGGGCCCCGGACAGGTACAGAGTGAGCTCAACGGCAACGACGACGTCGCCGAGTTCGTGCGAAACCTCAAGGGCACCGACTCCGACATCGAGTACGGCAACCTGCTGACCGTGCCGCTCGAAGGGGGCTTCCTCTACATCGAGCCGGTCTACACGCGCGGTGGCACGCAGAACTACCCGCTGCTGCGCAAGGTCGCCGCCTCGTACGGCTCGAAGATCGTCTTCGAGAACAGTCTCGGTGAGGCGCTCAACGCCGTCTTCGGCGCCGAGGGCTCCGATACGAGCGAGCCACCGGGCGACACCACCGAGCCGCCGGACACCACCCAGCCGCCGGCCACCGGTGATGCCGCGCTCAAGAAGGCCATCGCCGATGCGCAGAAGGCGTACACGGAAGGTGAGGCGGCCCTGAAGAAGCAGGACTGGGCGGCCTACGGCAAGGCGCAGACCGATCTCCAGGACGCGCTGGAGCGGGCGGCCGCGGCCCAGTCCAAGGCCGACAGCGACGGCAAGAACGACAAGGGTGACAAGGCCGATAAGAACGACAAGGCGACCGGTGCATCCGACAAGTCGGACAAAGCCGGTGATGCGGCGAAGGGTGACAGTGGGGGCTGAGTAACCCGGTAAAGCCTCACCTCCGCGTCGTGGTACGGTTTGAACACAACGACGCGGGGTGGAGCAGCTCGGTAGCTCGCTGGGCTCATAACCCAGAGGTCGCAGGTTCAAATCCTGTCCCCGCTACTGAAAGACGAAGGCCCGGATCCTCCAGGGGATCCGGGCCTTCGTCGTGCCGTGGCGCCTCTTTCGTGTGGTGGGCGTGAAGTGCGGTTCGCGGGGCACGAGTTGGCCGCAGACGTGTTTGACTTGTCTCTCTGTGGGCATGTCGACAAAACGCTGAAGTGACCTTACTGGCCGCGATATACCAGGTGTACGCGGGTTGCAGGTGGTGCGACGATGGTATTTATGGGGGACAGGGCAACTCTGTTGAAGACAGGGCGGTTTGTGCAGGGTCACGTCCATCCGGCGGAAAAAATGGCGGATGTGGTGTTTGCCGCTGCCACCGCGCAGTACAACGACATCATCGAGAGCGCCGAGACTGCGGAGTGTGCCGCGAGCGTCGAGAGTGCAGAGACCGCTGAGACCGCCGACGGCGTGGAGAACGCCGAGGGAGCGGAGACAGCGGCGAGCGCGGACAACGCCGAGAGCGAGGCGCGCCACCGCCGCGCCGCCGACGCCGGGGACACCGCTTCGATGAGCGTGCTCGGCGCGCTGCTGCTGCGCCGCGGCGACCTGGCCGGCGCCGAACCCTACCTCCGCGCCGCCACCGCCGACGGCGACCGCGCCGCCGCCAACAACCTGGGCGTCCTGCTGCACCAGCGCGGCTACCCCGATGAGGCCGCCGGCTGGTGGCGGACCGCCGCCGTCGCCGGCTCCGCCGCCGCCGCACACGCCCTGGGCCGGCACCTGCGCGAGCGCGGGGACGAGCCCGGCGCCGAGTACTGGCTGCGCCAGTCCGCCGAGCAGGGCCACGCGCTCGGTGCGTACGCCCTCGCCGACCTGCTGGAGCACCGCAGCGACGTCGGCGCCGAGCGCTGGCTGCGCGCCGCCGCCGAGCAGGGCCACCGCGAGGCGGCCTACCGGCTCGCGCGCACGCTGGAGCGCAATGCCACCGACGCGGCGCACGACGCCTTCGGCCGCACCGGCCTCGGCCCCCGCACCGGCACGGGCCACGCGGCGGACCCGGCCGCGCCCCGCCGTCCCGCCGCGCGCAAGGACGACGGCCCGGTCGCCGGGCCCGAGCCGTCCCGCACCGGCGAGGCCGAGCAGTGGTACCGGCAGGCAGCGGCGCGCGGCCACCGGCGGGCCGCCCTGCACCTCGGCGCCATCCTCGAACAGCGCGGCGAGCTCAAGGAGGCCGGCCGCTGGTACCTCATCTCGGCCAAGGCCGGCGAGGCCCGGGCCGCTTGCGCGCTCGGCTTCCTGCTGCGCGACGCGGGCGACCGGGAGAGCGCCGCCGTGTGGTGGCTGCGGGCCGCCCAGGACGGCGACGGCAACGCCGCGAACGCGCTGGGCGCCCTGCACGCGGCCCGGGGTGAGCAGCAGACCGCCGAGCGCTGGTACCGCGCGGCCATGGACGCGGGTGACGTCAACGGCGCGTACAACCTCGGGCTGCTCTGCGCCGCCCAGGACCGCAACGCCCAGGCCGAGCAGTGGTACCGCCGCGCCGCCTACGCCGGCCACCGCGAGGCCGCCAACGCGCTGGCCGTGCTCCTGCTCCAGGCCGGAGACCCGGTCGGCGCCGAGCCCTGGTTCTCCAAGGCGGCCGAGGCGGGCAGCGTCGACGCCGCCTTCAACCTCGGCATCCTCTACGCCGGGCGCGACGAGGACCGCACGGCCCTGCTCTGGTACGAGCGGGCCGCGGCGGCCGGGCACACCGAGGCGGCGCTCCAGGTCGGCATGGCGCTGCTGCACCACGGCGAGGAGCGCGAGGCCGAGCGGCATCTGCGCTGCGCCGCGGGCGGCGGCAGCGCGGAGGCCGCCTTCCGGCTGGCCGGGGTGCTCGACTCGCGGCAGCCGCCGCCGGGCCCGCCCGCGCTGGGCGAGCCGCTGCCGGAGAAGACCGAGTGCGAGGAGTGGTACGAACGGGCGGCCGAGCAGGGGCACCGCCGCGCCCAGGTCCGCGTCGGCATGCTCGCCGCGTCCCGGGGGGACGTGGAGAGCGCCGGCCGCTGGTACCGCGAGGCGGCCGAGGCGGGCAGCCGCAACGGGGCCTTCAACCTCGGCCTGCTGCTCGCCCGCGAGGGCAGTGAGCGCGAGGCCGCCCTGTGGTGGACCCGGGCCGCCGCCGAGGGGCACGGGCGGGCCGCGCTGCGCCTGGCCCTGCTGGCCGCCCGCCGCGGTGAGCTGGCCGAGGGGCAGCACTGGTGTGCGCGGGCGGTCGAGCTGGGCCCCGCGGAGGTCGCGGAGCGTGCCGCGCGGCTGCGCGAGGCGCTGCACCAGGAGCTGACCGCGTAGACCGGCCGGGGCCCCTCGCGGGGAACCCGCAATGAATTTGCGCTGGTCCGAGGGGTGCCGTAGGGTTGTGAACACAACGACGCGGGGTGGAGCAGCTCGGTAGCTCGCTGGGCTCATAACCCAGAGGTCGCAGGTTCAAATCCTGTCCCCGCTACTGAAGGCAGAAGGCCGGATCTTTTCGAAGATCCGGCCTTCTGCGTGTGCCGTGCGCACCTCGGACGGGATGTCCGACGTGAGGCGGCGGTGAGCGCGGGGTTCAGGCGGTAGCGGCGCACTCCGGGCAGATGCCCCGGTAGGTCATCTCGACGCCGGAGATCGTGAAGCCGAAGCGCTCGCCGGACGGCAGGTCCGCCAGCGGGTCGCCCGAGGGGTGCACGTCGCGGATCGCACCGCACTTCGCGCACACCAGGTGATGGTGGGCGCGGTGCGCGTTGGGGTCGTAGCGCTTGGCGCGGCGGTCGGTGGAGACCTCGATGACCTCGCCGAGGGTCACCATCTCGCCCAGTGTGTTGTAGACGGTGGCGCGGGAGATCTCGGGCAGCTTGGCCACCGCCCGGGCATGGACCTCGTCGGCCGTCAGGTGCACATGGTCCCCGTCGAGGACCTCGGCCACGACGCGCCGCTGTGCGGTCATACGCCAGCCGCGTCCTCGAAGTCGTTCCAGCAGGTCACTCATGGCGCCAGTCTAGCAGCGCGCGAGCCATGTCTTGAATAGGTGCGACTTTGGATGACTGTTTGACTTGGACTTAGTCCAATGTAGGATCTCTTATGGCGGCGGCCGGAGGACAGGAAGGCCGCGATGCCGTGCACGGCATGAAGGCATGACGTGCGGAAACGACCCAGGAGGCGCACGTGACGCAGGGACCGCTCACCACGGAGGCCGGCGCGCCGGTCGCCGACAACCAGCAGAGTGAGACCGCGGGTCCCGGTGGACCGGTCCTGGTGCAGGACCAGTCGCTGCTGGAGAAGCTCGCGCACTTCAACCGGGAGCGCATTCCGGAGCGCGTGGTGCACGCACGCGGCGCCGGCGCGTACGGCACGTTCACGCTGACCCGCGACGTGTCGCGGTGGACGCGGGCGAAGTTCCTCTCCGAGGTCGGCAAGCAGACCGAGACGTTCCTGCGCTTCTCCACCGTCGCGGGCAACCTCGGCGCCGCCGACGCCGTACGGGACCCGCGCGGCTTCGCGCTGAAGTTCTACACCGAGGAGGGCAACTACGACCTCGTCGGCAACAACACCCCGGTGTTCTTCATCAGGGACGCCATCAAGTTCCCCGACTTCATCCACACCCAGAAGCGCGACCCGTACACCGGATCCCAGGAGGCGGACAACGTCTGGGACTTCTGGGGTCTTTCGCCCGAGTCCACCCACCAGGTGACCTGGCTCTTCGGTGACCGGGGCATCCCCGCCTCGTACCGTCACATGGACGGCTTCGGCTCGCACACCTACCAGTGGAACAACGAGGCCGGCGAGGTCTTCTGGGTCAAGTACCACTTCAAGACCGACCAGGGCATCAAGAACCTCACCACCGACGAGGCGAACCGCCTCTCCGGGGTGGACCCCGACAGTCACCAGCGGGACCTGCGCGAGTCCATCGAGCGCGGCGACTTCCCGTCCTGGACCGTGCAGGTGCAGATCATGCCGGCGGCCGAGGCGGCGACGTACCGCTTCAACCCGTTCGACCTCACCAAGGTGTGGCCGCACGCGGACTACCCGCTGATCGAGATCGGCAAGCTGGAGCTCAACCGCAACCCTCAGAACATCTTCGCCGAGGTCGAGCAGTCGATCTTCAGCCCCGCGCACTTCGTGCCCGGCATCGGCCCGTCCCCGGACAAGATGCTCCAGGGCCGCCTGTTCGCGTACGGCGACGCACACCGCTACCGCGTCGGCATCAACGCCGACCACCTGCCGGTGAACCGCCCGCACGCCACCGAGGCGCGTACCAACAGCCGTGACGGCTACCTCTACGACGGCCGCCACCAGGGCGCGAAGAACTACGAGCCGAACAGCTTCGGCGGTCCCGCCCAGACGGACCGGCCGCTGTGGGAGTCCACTCCCGTCGCGGGCGGCACCGGCCACCACGAGACGCCGCGGCACGCCGAGGACAACGACTTCGTGCAGGCCGGCAACCTCTACCGGCTCATCTCCGAGGACGAGAAGCTCCGGCTGATCGACAACCTCGCCGGGTTCATCGCGAAGGTCTCGCGCGACGACATCGCCGAGCGCGCGATCGACAACTTCCGCCGGGCCGACGAGGACTTCGGCAAGCGGCTGGAAGCGGCCGTGCAGGCGCTGCGCGCCTGAGTCCCCGCGGCTGTACGCGACCGGCCCGGCCCCGCACCCGGGGGCCGGGCCGGCCGCACGCGTGCGGGACGGTCAGCCGACCAGTTCCACCGGGTGGCGGCGCAGCGGGGACCAGCAGCGGATGATGTCGCGCACCGAGACGACCCCGACCGGGCCGTCGTCGTCCAGCACGATCAGATGGCGGAAGCCGCCGTGGGTCATGGCCGCCGCGGCCTCTTCGAGGGTCCAGGCGGGGGCCGCGAAGACCACGTCGGTGGTGGTGTGCGCGGAGGCGGTCTCGGTGTCGGGGTCCTGGCCCGAGCCGACCGCGTTGAGGATGTCGCGCTCGGTGAGGATGCCGAGTCCGCTGGTATCGGGGTCGTGGACGACGGCCGCACCGATCCGGCGGGCCGACATCAGCCGGGCGGCCTGGCGCAGCGTATGGGCCGGGCCGATGGTCAGGACCACCGTGCTCATGGCGTCACGGACGAGCATGAAGAGAGCCACCTCCTCGGTGAAGCGACCGCGTGAGTCGATTCACAAGTTCACAAGTGGGGGAGCTCTCAGAGTCGCACCGATGGGAGAGGTCAACAAGGGGGAGCGAAGATCACCGGAGGGGCGTGCAGGGGTGCGGCACGCCCCTCCGGGGCCGCATGAGCTGCCCGGCGAGCGGGAGCGCGGTCAGTAGCGCTGGTTCAGATAACCCAGCAGCTCGTGGTGGAGTGCGCCGTTCGACGCGGCGGCGTTCCCGCCGCCCGGCCCGCTGACACCGTCCAGACTGGTGAAACTGCCCCCCGCCTCCTGGACGATGATCGCGTTCGCCGCCATGTCCCACAGCGAGAGCTCCGGCTCCGCGCAGATGTCCACGGACCCCTCGGCGACCATCATGTACGGCCAGAAGTCCCCATAGCCGCGAGTGCGCCAGCAGGCCCGGGTCAGGTCCATGAACCCGTCGAGCCGGCCCAGCTCCTCCCAGCCGGTCAGCGAGGAGTACGCGAACGAGGCGTCCGCGATCCGCTCCACCTTCGACACGTGCAGCCGGGTCGCGGAGGTCAGGCTGCGGCCGGTGTACGCCCCCGCGCCCTTCGCCGCCCACCAGCGCCGGTTCAGCGCCGGCGCCGACACCACCCCGACCACCGGCTGGAACCCCTCCTCAACGGCCTCCATCAGCGAGATCAGCGTCGCCCAGACGGGCACGCCCCGCACGTAGTTCTTGGTGCCGTCGATCGGGTCGACCACCCAGCGCCGCGGCCCCGTGCCCTCGATCCCGTACTCCTCGCCCAGGATCGCGTCGCGCGGGCGGGCCCGGTGCAGATGCCCCCGGATCAGCTCCTCGGCGGCCTTGTCGGCCTCGCTCACCGGCGTCATGTCCGGCTTGGTCTCGACCTTGAGGTCCAGAGCCTTGAACCGGTCCATGGTCACCGCGTCGGCGGCGTCCGCCAGGACATGGGCGAGGCGCAGATCATCGTGGTAATCGGACATGCCGTCACAGTATCGACCCGCCGGTGACCCGGGCCACAGGGGCCCGGAGCGCGGTCAGTGGGCGGAGCCGGAGAGCTGGAGCCCGATCACGCCGAGGATCACCAGCGAGATCGACACCAGCTTGAGCACGGAGACCACGTCATTGAGGAAGATCATGCCGTAGATCGCCGTGCCCGCCGCTCCGATGCCGGTCCACACCGCGTACGCGGGCCCGACGTCGAGCTTCTTCAGCGACAGGGTCAGCAGACCGAAGCTGCCGAGCGCGAAGGCGCAGAACGCGATGGTCGGCCACAGCCGGGAGAAGCCGTGCGAGAGCTTCAGGCAGACCGCGAAGCCGGTCTCCAGAAATCCCGCGACCACGACCAGCAGCCACGCCATCGTCAGTGCCCTCCCGCATCGGTGACCGCCCGGCAACGCCCGGTGCCGCCGGGCGTGATTCGTGATTATGCACTTACCGGCGGCGAGTGATCGCAAACGTACCCGGTCCGGTCGTCCGCGCGCCGCATCCGGCCCGGCGAGGACCGGCCGCCCGCGCTTCGTACCCGGACCGGACGGCTTTCAGTCGCCCTCGCGCCGGTTGCGGGTGGACAGCAGACGGCGCAGCGAGTCCAGCCGCGCCGGGTCCGCGTGCCCCTCCGCCACCCAGGCGTCCAGCGCGCATTCCGGTTCGTGGCTGTCGTGGGTGCAGCCGCGCGGACAATCCTCCGTGCCGGGCTGGAGGTCCGGGAAGGCGTGGATGACCCGGGACGGGTCGACGTGGTGCAGCCCGAACGAGCGGACGCCCGGGGTGTCGATCACCCAGCCCCGGTAGTCCGGCAGCGGCAGGGCCAGCGCCGACGTCGTGGTGTGCCGGCCCCGGCCGGTGACCGCGTTGACGACCCCGGTGGTGCGCCGCTTCTCCTTCGGCACCAGCGCGTTGACCAGGGTGGTCTTGCCGACGCCGGAGTGCCCGACGAAGGCGGTCACCCGGTCCTTGAGCTGCTCGCGTACCCGGTCGGCCGCGTCCCCGTTCTCCAGCTCCTCGCGGCTGGTGACGACGAACGGCACGCCCAGCGGGGTGTACGCGCTCAGCAGCTTGTCGGGCGGTGCCAGGTCGGATTTGGTCAGTACCAGGAGCGGGGAGAGCCCGCCGTCGTACGCGGCGACCAGGCAGCGGTCGATCATCCGCGGGCGGGGTTCCGGATCGGCCAGTGCGGTGACGATCGCCAGCTGGTCCGCGTTGGCCACGACCACCCGCTCGAACGGGTCGTCGTCGTCCGCCGTCCGGCGCAGCACCGAGCGGCGCTCGCCGATGCGCACGATCCGGGCGAGCGTGTCCTTGTCGCCGGACAGATCGCCGACCAGGGAGACCGTGTCGCCGACCACCGCTGCCTTGCGGCCCAGCTCGCGGGCCTTCATGGCGGTGATCGTGCGGCCGTCCACGAGGCAGGTGAGGCGGCCCCGGTCCACGGTGAGGACCATGCCCTCCTCGGCGTCCTCGTGCTTGGGCCGGATGTGGGTACGCGGCCGGTTGCCCTTGCGGTTGGGGCGGACGCGGATGTCGTCCTCGTCGGGGTTCTTGCCGTAGCGGCGCATGTCTCAGGCCCCGAGCATTCCGGTCCACATCTGCGGGAAGTCGGGCAGGGTCTTGGCGGTCGTCGCCACGTTCTCGATCTCCACTCCGGGGACGGCAAGGCCGATGATCGACCCCGCGGTGGCCATCCGGTGGTCGTCGTACGTATGGAAGGTACCGCCGTGCAGCGGTCGTGGCCGGATGTGCAGTCCGTCCGCGGTCTCGGTGACGTCGCCGCCCAGCTCGTTGATCTCCTTGGTGAGCGCGGCCAGCCGGTCCGTCTCGTGGAGCCGCAGGTGGGCGACGCCGCTGAGCGTCGAGGGGGAGTCGGCCAGGGCGGCGACGGCCGCGATGCCCGGGGTCAGCTCGCCGACCTCGCCGAGGTCGACGTCGATGCCGTGGACGCGGCCCGAGCCGGTGAGGGTGAGCCCGTGCTCGGTCAGCTCGCAGCTGCCGCCCATCGCGGTGAAGATCTCGCGCAGCGCGTCACCGGGCTGCGTGGTGCGCAGCGGCCAGTCCGGGATGGTGACCCGCCCGCCGGTGACCAGCGCCGCGGCGAGGAACGGCTGGGCGTTGGAGAGGTCCGGCTCGATGGTCAGGTCGCGGCCGAGCAGGGCGGAGGGGGAGACCCGCCAGACGTTCGGCTCGCCGCCCGTCTCCGGCTCGTCCACCTGCGCGCCGACGGCCCGCAGCATGTCCACGGTCATCCGGATGTGCGGCATGGAGGGCAGCCGGTCGCCGGTGTGGCGGACCTCCACGCCCTGGTTGAAGCGCGGCGCGGACAGCAGCAGCGCCGAGACGAACTGGGAGGACGAGGAGGCGTCGATCGCGACCGGGCCGCCGTCCAGCGCCCCGCCGCCGTGCACGGTCATCGGCAGCGAGCCCCGGGAGTCGTCGTCGATCCGGGCGCCGAGCACCCGCAGGGCGTCGATCACCCCGGTCAGCGGGCGCTCGTAGGACCGCGGGTCGCCGTCGAAGCGGACCTCGCCCTCGGCGAGCGTGGCGACCGGGGGCAGGAAGCGCATGACCGTACCGGCGTTGCCGACGTCCACCGTGACCGGGCCGTGCAGAGGGGCGGGGATGACCCGCCACGCCTCGCCCGTGGCCTCCGGGCCCTCGGCGCCGTCCGTCGCGGCGGAGCTGGAGGACACCGTCTCCTCGATGCGCACACCCATCGCGCGCAGCGCGTCCGCCATCAGCAGGGTGTCGCGGGAGCGCAGCGGGCGGCGCAGCCAGCCCGGCTCCGAGGAGAGCGCGGCGAGCACCAGCGCGCGGTTGGTGACCGACTTGGAACCGGGCACGGTGACGGTCGCGTCGACGGCTCCGCTCGCGAGGGGGGCGGGCCAGAGGGCGGGATGCACGGCACTTTCGGTCATGCGCTCACTTTAGAGGTTCGGGCCATGGTGGGCCCGGTCACAGCCCCAGCAGCCAGCGGCCCCCGCCGATCAGCGAGCACAGCGAGACCGCGTGGAAGAGGAACAGCCACAGCGCGGCCGGCACGTCGGTCAGCCGGGCCAGCTGGTCCGCGTCCGAGTCCGGGGCCCCGCCGTGCCGCCGCTTCGACTGGAGCTCGAACACCGGGCGTACCCCGCCCAGCAGCAGGAACCAGACCGCGCTGTAGGCGAACAGCGACTGCCAGGCCGGCGAGGCCAGCCAGGACACGAGCAGGAAGAGCGAACCGGTGAGGATCACCGTCAGCGCCCCGTACACGTTGCGGATCATCACCAGCATCACCGCGAGCAGGGCCGTGGCCACCCACAGCAGCAGCGTGATCCGGCCGTCCACCAGCAGCCAGGCGCCGCCGAGCCCGAGCAGGGAGGGCGCGGTGTAGCCCGCCGCCGCGGTCAGCACCATGCCGATGCCGGTCGGCTTGCCCCGGCTCACCGTCAGCCCGCTGGTGTCCGAGTGCAGCCGGATGCCGGAGAGCTGCCGGCCGGAGAGCAGGGCGATCAGCCCGTGGCCGCCCTCGTGGGCGATGGTGATCGCGTTGCGGGACAGCCGCCACAGGGCGTTCGGGACGACGACGATGAACGCCGCCGTGGCGGTGACCACCACCAGCCACTGCTCGGGGGCGGGCTGGGTGCCGACGATGCGGTCCCACAGATTGCCGAGATCGGTGCTGTCCATGGGGTGGGCGGCTCCTTGCGGGGAGTGGGTCCGGTCGGGACGGCGGTCGTGGCAGTCTGGCACTTATGTGCGGACGGTATGCAGCGAGTCGGCGGCCCGAGGATCTGACCGGACTCTTCCAGGTGGAGAAGTGGGAACCGGCCGAGACGCTGGAGCCCGACTACAACGTGGCGCCGACCAAGGAGGTCTACGCCGTACTGGAACGCCCTGTGAAAGACGCGGACGACCAGCGTCCGGTTCGCCAGATGCGCGCCCTGAAATGGGGGCTCGTCCCGTCCTGGGCCAAGAACCCCGAGGGCGCCGCCCGGATGATCAACGCCCGCGCCGAGACGGTCCACGAGAAGCCGTCCTTCCGCCGCCCCTTCGTCTCCCGGCGCTGCATCCTGCCCGCCGACGGCTATTACGAGTGGGTGACCGGCGCCGAGGAGCGGCAGATGGAGGAGAAGGGCCGCCGCAAACGCCCCCGTAAGCAGCCCTACTTCGTGACCCCGGCCGACGGCTCGGTCTTCGCGATGGCCGGTCTGTACGAGTTCTGGCGCGACCGGACCCTGCCCGACGACCACCCGCAGGCATGGTGGGTCACCTGCTCGGTGATCACCACCGAGGCGGAGACCGCCCCGCTCGCCGTGGCCCCCGCCGACGGCCCGGCCGCGCTCGCCGACATCCACCCCCGGATGCCGCTGATGCTCACCCCGGACCGCTGGGACGACTGGCTGGACCCCTCGCGCACCGACATCGAGGAGCTGCGCGCCCTGCTCACACCGCCGCCCCCCGGCCTGATGCGCGCCTACCCGGTGGCGACCGCCGTCAGCAACGTCCGCAACAACGGGCCCGAGCTGAAGGACGAGCTGGCCGAGCCCGAGGTGAGCACGCTCTTCTGACCCACGCGCCACCCGCGTACCGCCCACCGGTGTTGGTTGGATGGAGGCGTGAACACCGACGGCACGCACCCCCGCACCGAGACGGTCGAGACCGAGGCCGGGACCGCCCGGATCACCTGGCTGGCCGCCGCCGCACCGCGTCTCCTGCTCGCGCTCGGCCACGGCGCCGGCGGCGGCATCGGGGCCCGCGACCTGACGGCCCTTGGCGCCGCCCTGCCCGCGCACGGCGTGAGCGTCGCCCTCGTGGAGCAGCCCTGGCGAGTCGCCGGGAAGAAGCTCGCGCCCGCCCCGAAGACCCTGGACACCGGATGGCGCGGGCTGTGGCCGGCCCTCGCCGCCCCCGGGCTCCCCGTCGTGGCCGGCGGCCGCAGCGCCGGCGCCCGGGTGGCCTGCCGCACCGCGGCCACGCTCGGCGCCCGCGCGGTCCTCGCGCTCAGCTTCCCGCTGCACCCGCCGGGCCGCCCCGAGAAGACCCGCGCCGGCGAACTGCTGGGCTGTCAGGTGCCCGCGCTCGTCGTGCAGGGCGGCAACGACCCGTTCGGCAGGCCCGCCGAATTCCCCCCGGGCGACTACCGGATCACCGAGGTGCCGCACGGTGACCACGGCTTCGCCGTTCCCAGGAAATCCGGTCTGACCGAGGACCGGGCGATGGAGATCCTCACCACATCCGTCACCGAGTGGCTGGCCGGAATCGTCTGAACCGGTGCGGGCCCCGGACCGGGGAATGCCGGACGGCGGGCCGCTGTTGTTGCGGACATCGGTACACCAACGTCGTATGTGGAGAGGGAGTCCGTCGCATGGGTTCGACCATCTGCCCGCGTCGCAGAGACGCCGCTGACCTGGAGTGGACGGTCCTGCATGCGGCCAGGACCGCCCCCGGGCGGTCCCTCGGTGCGACGGAACGACAGCCCGCGCCGGACCAAGGTCGACTATTCTCCGATTCGAGCGGGTCCGGTTTCGGCTCCGCCCCAGCGTTGGAGGAGGTGGGTCCGGTCACAGGGACCGACACAGGGACCGACGACGGCCGCCCGCAGGAGACGACGGCCGAGCGCAACGCGCGCTTCGAGCGCGACGCCCTCGGTTTCCTCGACCAGATGTACTCGGCCGCGCTGCGCATGACGCGCAACCCCGCGGACGCCGAGGACCTGGTCCAGGAGACGTATGCCAAGGCGTACGGCTCCTTCCATCAGTTCCGTGAGGGCACCAACCTCAAGGCGTGGATGTACCGCATCCTGACGAACACCTTCATCAACTCGTACCGCAAGAAGCAGCGCGAACCCCAGCGCAGTGCCGCCGAGGAGATCGAGGACTGGCAGCTGGCCCGCGCCGAGTCGCACATGTCGACCGGGCTGCGCTCCGCCGAGTCGCAGGCCCTCGACCACCTGCCCGACTCGGACGTGAAGTCCGCCCTGCAGGCGATCCCGGAGGAGTTCCGCATCGCGGTGTATCTCGCCGATGTCGAGGGCTTTGCCTACAAGGAGATCGCGGACATCATGGGGACTCCCATCGGTACGGTGATGTCCCGACTGCACCGGGGCCGCCGTCAACTGCGCGGCATGCTGGAGGACTACGCCCGTGACCGCGGGCTCGTCCCCGCCGGCGCCGGTGAGTCGGACGATCGGAAAGGCTCGGGCTCATGAGCTGCGGAGAGCCGCACGAGACGGAGTGCGCAGAGGTCCTCGACCACCTCTACGAGTTCCTCGACCGGGAGATGCCCGACAGCGACTGCACCAAGTTCGAGGCGCATTTCGTCGAGTGTTCCCCCTGCCTGGAGAAGTACGGCCTGGAGCAGGCCGTCAAGAAGCTGGTGAAGCGCTGCTGCGGTCAGGACGACGTGCCGGCTGACCTGCGCTCCAAGGTGATGGGCCGCATCGACCTCATCCGCTCGGGACAGGCCGTGCCGGAACAGGACGTCACGGTCTCCGGCGCCGAGGTGCCGACCGCCGCCAAGGAATGACGTCCCCCGCCTTCACCCGAACGTGCTAATCGCCCTCATCGGCCCCCGCCCGGGAGGCCCCGCTCGCTAGCGTGGCCCCTTCACGAGCGGAGCTGGGGGGCGAGCCAGGGGTGAGAGCCATAAGCAGGGCGGCGCGGGCCCACATCGGCGCCGTCGCCCTCTGCGCCGGCCTCTGCGTCCAGCCCGCGCTGCTCCCCGGCGCCGGCACCCCGTGGGCCACCCTCGGACTGCTCACCGGGCTCTACCTCGCCTGTGAACTCCCCGGCCGCCGCCCGTTCTCCGGCGGCTCGTCACCGCTCGCCGCGGGATCGTTCTTCCCGCTGCTGCTCGCCGCCGCCTTCCTGCTCCCGCCGTCCGCCGCGGCGCTCGTCGCGATCCCCGGCTCCCTCGTGGGCCGGGTGGACGAGCCCCCGGCCGCCGCCCGCCGGATCTGGCGCGCCGCACAGCTCGCCGTCACCGTCTGGGCGGCCGCCACCGTGCACACCCTCCTGGGCGGGCCCGCCGCGCTCGGCGGCCCCGGGCTGCTGCCCGACCTCCCGTACGCCCTCCTGCCGGTCTGCGCGGCCGCCCTCGCCTTCAGTGCCGTGCTCGCCGCCCTGGACGGCTCGATCCTGGCCGCCGCCGAACAGCTCCCGCTGCGCCGCGCCTGGCGGGGACTGCTGCCGCGCTCACTCGCCCCGCACCTGGTGCACGGCCTCGCCGGGCTCATGATGGCCGTCCTGTGGAACAGCCCGTACGGGCCGCTGGCCGCGCTCTTCGTGCTCCTGCCCATGTACATCTCCTGCTGGGTCTTCGCCCAGTACCACCGCGAGCACGCCGCGCACCGGGCCACGATCAGGGCCCTCGTGCAGGCCGTCGACATCAAGGACACCTACACCCGGGGCCACAGCGAACGGGTCGGCCGCGCCTCCGTCCTCATCGCCCAGGAGCTCGGCATGACCCGGGAGCGCGTCGAGGTGCTCCGGTTCGCGGGCATCCTGCACGACGTGGGCAAGCTCGGCGTGCCCACCCGGGTGCTGCGCAAGGACGGCCCGCTGACCCCCGAGGAGCGGCGGGTGATCGAGCTCCACCCGGAGTACGGGCACGAGATCGTGCGCGGCATCGGCTTCCTCGGCGAGGCGCGGGCCGCGATCCTGCACCACCACGAACGGCTCGACGGCGGCGGATACCCGTACGGGCTCGCCGGCCGCGCCATCCCCGAGTGCGCCCGCGTGGTCGCCGTCGCCGACGCCTTCGACGCGATGACCTCGACCCGCTCCTACCGGCCGGGCCGCCCGGTCCCGGTCGCCGTTCAGGAGCTGAAACGGTGCGCCGGCACCCAGTTCGACCCGCAGATGGTGCGGGCGCTGGCGCGCGGCCTGGAGCGGTACGGGTGGTTCGGGGCGGTGACCGCGGACGATGTGCGGGTGCCGCCGTCCCGGGGGGAGGAGCGCCCCCGGGACGTGAGCACCGGGGCCGCGCGACTGCCGGACGGCCTTGAGGGGAAGGCGCCGCGGTGACCCCCCGGTGGGCCCGGCCGGCGCCCGCGACCCTCGGCGTGCGCGGCGCCGCCCTCCTGCTCGCCGCCGCCGGGCTCGGGCACACCCTCTGGCGCGGCGTCCACGAACCGGGCCACGCCCTCGCCTTCGGGGCCCTCATCACCATCGGCGAGCTGGCCCGCTGGGGCGCCCTGCCAGGGGAACGCGAACCCGCGCCGCTCGGCGCCGCCGGGGCCCTCGCGTACGCCCTGCTCGGGCGCAGCGGCGGTCAGCCCACCAGCCACGGGGTACTCCAGGTGGTCGCCGTGCTGGCCGCCGCCCAGCTCGTCGCCTCGGTGCCGCAGGTGGCGCGCGACGCGGGGCCGGGCGCCGACCAGGCGGCCCGGCGCCTGCTCACCGTGACCTTCGCGGCGGTCTGCTTCCAGCCGCTGTACAACTCGGGCCGCTGCGAGGACTGGTTCGGCGACGGCCCCTACTACGCGGCCTTCCTGCTCCTGCTGCTCGGACTCACCGCGCTGTGCGACGCCGTCCTCACCGCCCTGCTGCTGCGCGCCCGCACCCGCCCGCCCGGCTCGCGCGCCGCCCCCGCCCCGTACGGCCCGCTCCTTTGCGACGAGCTGCGGGCGCTGACCGGCATCGGGTCCGCGGTCTGCGCGACCGGCGCGGTCATGGCGCTCGGGGTGGCCGCCGCCGGGCTGTGGGCGCTGCCCGTGCTGTGCGTACCCCTGCTGCTGACCCAGCTCTCCTTCCGCCGCTTCACCGCCGTGCGCACCACCTACCGGCAGACCATCGCCTCGCTCGCCCGGTCCACCGAGATCGCCGGCTACACCCCGCACGGCCACGCCCGCAGGGTCGCCGAGCTGTGCACGGCCGTCGGGCGCGAGATGGGGCTCTCCGGGCCCGAGCTCACCGTCCTGGAGTACGCGGCGCTGATGCACGACATCGGCCAGCTCTCCCTGGTCGACCCGGTGCCGGCCGGGGCGACGGCGGTGCTGCCGGTCACCGAGCAGCGCCGGATCGCCCTGCTCGGCGGGGCGGTGGTCCGCCAGACCGGGGTGGACGCGAAGGTGGCCGTCGTGGTGGAACAGCAGGCCGACCCCTACCGCGAGCAGCCGCTGTCCGCCAGGATCGTCCGGGCGGTGAACGCATACGACGACCTGTGCGGGGAAAGTCTCTCCGGGCCACTGAGTGCGCTGGAGCAGCTCAGGCTCGGGACCGGGCACGATTTCCAGCCGCAGGTGGTGGAATCGCTGGCCCGGGTTCTGGCCAGGGGCGGTCTGACCCCCGTCCCGCCCGGGTAACCGATGGGTAATGAGCGGGCGTCCGGCCGGGCATGGTTGGATGCGAAGAGAGCGGTAGAACGAGGGTGTCCAGTCGGGACAGGCGGGAATCGTGAGGATCTTCGGGAAGGTACGGCATCGGCCGTCCGCCTCTTGGCGGCAGGCCACGGACCGCGCGTTCACGCTGATCGGCGACGGCCGGTACGAGGACGCGGGCGCGCTGCTGACACGTGCGGCGGACCTGGAACCCTGGCTCTCGGAGTCGTGGTTCAACCTGGCGCTGCTGCACAAATTCCGGCACGACTGGGAGCAGGCGAGAGCGGCCGGCCTGCGGGCCGTCGCGCTGCTCGACAAGGAATCCGGCGCCCCGGACTGGTGGAACGTCGGGATCGCCGCGACCGCGCTCCAGGACTGGCCGCTGGCGCGCCGGGCCTGGCAGGCGTACGGGCTCAAGGTCCCCGGCGGCGGCCAGCAGACCCCGGCCGCGGGCAGCGAGCCGGTCGGCATGGAGCTGGGCAGCGCGGCGGTGCGGCTGTCGCCCGAGGGCGAGGCCGAGGTCGTGTGGGGCCGCAGGCTCGACCCGGCGCGGATAGAGGTGCTGTCGATCCCGCTGCCGTCCTCCGGGCGGCGCTGGGGCGAGGTCGTGCTGCACGACGGCGTGCCGAACGGCGAGCGGATCACCGCGGCGGGCCCGTCCTACCCGGTGTTCGACGAGATCGAGCTGTGGGCCCCGTCGCCCGTGCCGACCTGGGTGGTGCTCCTGGAGGCGGCCACCGAGGCGGACCGGGACGCGCTGGAGCAGCTGGCGTCCGATGCGGGCTTCGCCGCCGAGGACTGGTCCTCGTCCGTGCGGCTGCTGTGCCGGTCCTGTTCGGAGAGCCGGATGGAGAGCGACGAGGGCGACGGCGAGCACCTGGACCCGCACGACCACAGCGAGCCGGGCCACCCGGGGCCGCTGGGCCACCGCACGGCCGGTGAGCTGTGGGTGCCGGAGCGCGAGTGCGGCCTCGCGGCGCCGGCCGGCCTGGTGCGCGGGCTCCTGGACGGCTGGGTGGCGGACAGCCCGGACAGCCGCGAGTGGCGGGATCTCGAAGAAGTCTGCTGACCGGTGCCCGTAGGCTGTACGCGCACCGATTCCGGTGCTCGGGCGCCCGCGTTCCAACGAGCCGAGCCCCGGGTTTCAGGTTGTGAGGAAGGCGTACGGCGGACATGGCGCAGCAGGAGACGGACGAGCAGGTCAGCGTCGACGAGGAGGGCTTCCTCATCGACACCGAGGACTGTGAGGCGCGCGAGACGGCACACCGCGAGCGCGGCACCTCCCGCCCGATCACGGTCGTCGGCAACCCGGTCCTGCACAAGGAGTGCAAGGACGTCACGGAGTTCGACGACGAGCTGGCTGCGCTGATCGACGACATGTTCGCGAGCCAGCGGACGGCGGAGGGCGTGGGCCTGGCCGCCAACCAGATCGGCGTGGACCTCAAGGTCTTCGTCTACGACTGCCCGGACGACGAGGGCGTGCGACACGTCGGCGCCATCTGCAACCCGGTGCTGGAGGAGCTGCCGCCCGAGGCGCGGGTCCTGGACGACTCCGGCGAGGGCTGCCTCTCCGTCCCGACGGCGTACGCCTCGCTGGCCCGCCCGGACTACGCCGTGGTACGCGGCCAGGACGCGAACGGCAACCCGGTCAGGGTGCGCGGCACGGGCTACTTCGCGCGCTGCCTCCAGCACGAGACGGACCACCTGTACGGCTACCTGTACATCGACCGGCTCTCCAAGCGCGACCGCAAGGACGCGCTGCGGCAGATGGCGGAGAACACCCCGCGCTACGAGGTCGTCCCGAACGACTGACCCGGCTCCACGCGCCGTCGCGCGGGCTCGTCCCCGGTACGCCGGGGCCGGGCCCGCGCCGCTTTTCCGGATGGCCGACTTCCGTTCCTACACGCGTAGTTGACGCGCGTTGACTCGTCCGACAGGCTCTTGGCCCACAACCTCCACAGCGGTAGGGAGCCCTCATGATCAGACGTTCCGCACGACTGCTGCTCAGCCTTGTCATGACCATGGCATTCGCGTGGGGCGGGGTCATGGTCACGGCCGGCGCCGCCCAGGCCGACGGCTGCTACACCTGGACCCGCACCCTGAAGTCGGGCGCCACCGGCAACGACGTCGTCCAGCTCCAGATCAGGGTCGCCGGATACCCCGGGTACAACTCGGTCCTCGCCGTCGACGGCTCGTACGGGCCCGCCACCGCCGCCGCCGTCAAGCGCTTCCAGGCCGCCTACGGGCTGGCCGCCGACGGCATCGCGGGCCCCGCCACGCAGGCCAAGCTCTACGCCCTCCAGGACAACGACTGCACCCCGGCGCACTTCACGTACGCCGAGATGAACCGCTGCAACAGCACCTGGGCGAGCGGCGCCGTCGCCGCGGGGACGGCGAAAGCCAACGCGCTGAGCACCATGTGGAAGCTGGAGGCGCTGCGCCACGCGCTCGGTGACCACCCCATCACCATCAACAGCGGGTTCCGGTCGAAGTCCTGCAACAGCGCCGTCGGCGGCGCCTCGAACAGCCGCCACATGTACGGCGACGCGGCCGACCTAGGCGGGATCGCCTTCTGCACCCTCGCCAAGGAGGCCCGCTACCACGGCTTCAACGGGATTCTCGGCCCGGGCTACCCGGACCACAACGACCACGTCCACGTGAACCAGGGCCCCAGCCACTACTGGTCGGCGCCCAACTGCGGCATCTGACACGCGTGGGGGCCCGCCGGAATCCGGCGGGCCCTCACGCGCACATGAGGTCAGGCGACCTCGGCGACCGCGGAGGGCCCCCGGAAGGTGCGCCGGTAGGCGTGCGGCGTGGTGCCGAGCGAGCGGACGAACTGGTGGCGCAGGGCCGCGGAGTTCCCGAAGCCCGTCTGCCCGGCGATCGTGTCCATCGTCTCGTCGGACGTCTCCAGCAGGTGCTGGGCCAGCAGGACACGCTGGCGCAGCAGCCAGCGGTACGGCGTGGTGCCGGTCTCCTGCTGGAAGCGGCGGGCGAAGGTGCGCGGCGACATGTGCGCCTGGGCGGCCAGTTGCTCGACGGTCATCTCCCGGTCGAGGTGGCGCTCCATCCAGGCGAGCGTGTCGCCCACCGTGTCGCAGCGGGTGCGCGGCAGCGGCCGCTCGATGTACTGCGCCTGCCCGCCGTCCCGGTGCGGCGGCACCACCATGCGGCGGGCGATGGTGTTGGCGGCGGCCGGACCGTACGCCTGGCGGACCAGGTGCAGACAGGCGTCGATCCCCGCCGCCGTCCCCGCCGACGTGATGACCGGGCCCGCGTCCACGTACAGCACGTCCGGCTCCACACAGGCGCTCGGGAAGCGGCGGGCCAGTTCGTCGGCGTGGCGCCAGTGCGTGGTGCAGCGCCGGCCGTCCAGCAGCCCGGCCGCGCCCAGCAGATATGCCCCCGAGCAGACGCTCAGCACCCGCGCCCCCCGCTCCACGGCCCGGCGCAGCGCCTCCAGGACCTCCTCGGGGAACTCCCGGTCCCCGAAGCGGCTGCCGGCCGGTACGGCGATGAGGTCGGCCTCCTCCAGGCGGTCGATGCCGTACGGGGTGCTGATGGTGAAACCGGCGTGCGTCCGCAGCCGGGGGCCCTCGGCGGAGACCACGGCGAAGTCGTGCACCGGCAGGCCCTCGTCGCTGCGGTCGAGGCCGAACACCTCGCAGAGCACCCCGAGTTCGAAGGGGTGGACATCGTCGAGCATCAGGACGGCGACATTGTTCAGCATGGAACCAGTGTGGCAGCAATTCGATGGTTCATGACAGTCCTGCCACTGCCGCTCCGCCTCGCGAACGACGACAGTAGAGGCATGAACACATTCCTGAACTACCTGGGCATAGCAGCTCTTTTCGCACTCGTCCTGCTGCCGGTGCTGGTCGGCGTCGCCCGCGAGCGCCGCATCGACCGCGAGCTGCGCGAAGCGGAACGGGACCGCAGCACCCGCCCACCGCAAACGACGGACGCCGCGCGGCCGGTGAGGGTCGCACGGCGTCCGTACGTCAGGAGCTGGGCCAGGATCTAGCCCCCGGCTCTACTAGAAGTCGTCGTCGAAGCCGACCGTGCCCTCGACGGCCACCTGGTAGGCGGACGGGCGCCGCTCGAAGAAGTTCGTCAGCTCCTGCACCCCCTGGAGCTCCATGAACGAGAACGGGTTCTGCGAGCCGTACACCGCCGGGAAGCCCAGCCGGGTGAGCCGCTGGTCGGCGACGCACTCCAGGTACTCCCGCATCGACTCGGTGTTCATGCCGGGCAGCCCGTCGCCGCACAGGTCGCGGCCGAACTGCAGCTCAGCCTCGACGGCCTCCTTCAGCATGTCCGTGACCTGCTGCTGGAGCGCGTCGTCGAAGAGCTCCGGCTCCTCCTTGCGGACCGTGTCCACGACCTCGAACGCGAAGTTCATGTGCATGGTCTCGTCGCGGAAGACCCAGTTGGTCCCCGTGGCGAGACCGTGCAGCAGGCCGCGCGAGCGGAACCAGTACACGTACGCGAAGGCGCCGTAGAAGAACAGACCCTCGATGCACGCGGCGAAGCAGATCAGGTTCAGCAGGAAGCGGCGGCGGTCGGACTTCGTCTCCAGCCGGTCGATCGACTCGACCGAGTCCATCCACTTGAAGCAGAACTGCGCCTTCTCGCGGATCGACGGGATGTTCTCCACCGCCGCGAACGCCGCCGCCCGGTCGTCCGGGTCGGGCAGATAGGTGTCGAGCAGCGTCAGATAGAACTGGACGTGCACGGCCTCCTCGAACAGCTGCCTCGACAGGTACAGCCGCGCCTCGGGGGAGTTGATGTGCTTGTACAGCGTCAGCACGAGGTTGTTGGCCACGATCGAGTCACCGGTCGCGAAGAACGCCACCAGCCGGCCGATCAGGTGCTGCTCGGCGGGCGTCATCTTGGCGAGGTCCGCCACGTCGGAGTGGAGGTCGACCTCCTCCACGTGCCAGGTGTTCTTGATCGCGTCCCGGTAGCGCTCGTAGAAGTCCGGGTAGCGCATGGGCCGCAGGGTCAGTTCGAATCCCGGGTCCAGCAGGTTCTTGTCGTTGTCGGAGCTCATCACTGGCACGCCTCGCAGGACTCGGGGTTTTCCAGGGAGCAGGCGATGGCGTCCGCGTCGGGAGACTGCGCCTGCTGTACGGGGATGGGGGCGGCGGCCGCCGCCTGGCCGGACGCGGCGCGGGCGATCCGGGTCGCCGGGCGCGAACGCAGGTAGTACGTCGTCTTCAGCCCCTGCTTCCAGGCGTACGCGTACATCGAGGAGAGCTTGCCGATCGTCGGCGTCTCCAGGAAGAGGTTCAGCGACTGGCTCTGGTCGAGGAAGGGCGTGCGGGCCGCCGCCATGTCGATCAGGCCGCGCTGCGGGATCTCCCACGCGGTGCGGTACAGCGCCCGCACGCCCTCGGGGATCCACGCGAAGCCCTGCACCGAACCGCTCGCCTCGCGCAGCGCCTCACGGGTCCGCGCGTCCCACACGCCGAGCCGCTTCAGCTCGTCCACCAGATAGCCGTTGACCTGGAGGAACTCACCGCTGAGCGTCTCGCGCTTGAAGAGGTTGGACACCTGGGGCTCGATGCACTCGTAGACCCCCGCGATCGAGGCGATCGTCGCGGTCGGGGCGATGGCCAGGAGCAGCGAGTTGCGCATCCCGGTCTCCGCGATCCGGGCGCGCAGGGCCTCCCAGCGCTCCGGCCAGTTCAGCTCGGTGTCGTAGTGGTCCGGGTGCAGCACCCCGCGCGCGGCCCGGGTCTCGGACCAGGCGGGGAGGGGACCCGACCGCTTGGCGAGGTCGCAGGACGCCTCGTAGGCGGCGAGCATGATCCGCTCGGAGATCTTCGTGGAGAGCGCGCGGGCCTCGGGGGAGTCGAAGGGCAGCCGCAGCTGGAAGAAGACGTCCTGGAGGCCCATGGCGCCCAGGCCCACCGGCCGCCAGCGGGCGTTGGACCGGCCGGCCTGCTCGGTCGGGTAGAAGTTGATGTCCACGACCCGGTCGAGGAAGGTGACCGCCGTACGCACGGTGGCGTCCAGGCGCTCCCAGTCGATCGTGCCCTCGGTGACGAACGCGCCGAGGTTGACCGAGCCGAGGTTGCAGACGGCCGTCTCGCCGTCGTCGGTGACCTCCAGGATCTCGGTGCACAGGTTCGATGAGTGCACGACGCGGCCCGGCTCGGCGGTCTGGTTCGCGGTCCGGTTGGAGGCGTCCTTGAACGTCATCCAGCCCTGGCCGGTCTGCGCGAGGGTCCGCATCATCCGGCCGTAGAGCTCACGGGCCGGCAGGGTCTTGCGGGCCAGGCCCTTCGCCTCGGCGGCCCGGTACGCGGCGTCGAAGTCGTCGCCCCACAGGTCGGTCAGCTCGGGCGCGTCCGCCGGGGAGAACAGCGACCAGGTGGTGTCCGCGTCGACCCGGCGCATGAACTCGTCCGGGATCCAGTGGGCCAGGTTCAGGTTGTGCGTACGCCGCTGGTCCTCGCCCGTGTTGTCGCGGAGCTCCAGGAACTCCTCGATGTCCGCGTGCCACGTCTCCAGGTAGACCGCGGCGGCGCCCTTGCGCCGGCCGCCCTGGTTGACGGCGGCGACGGAGGCGTCCAGCGTCTTCAGGAACGGCACGATGCCGTTGGAGTGGCCGTTGGTACCGCGGATCAGCGAACCACGGGCGCGGATACGGGAGTAGGAGAGGCCGATGCCGCCCGCGTGCTTCGACAGGCGCGCCACCTGGTGGTAGCGGTCGTAGATCGAGTCCAGCTCGTCCAGCGGCGAGTCCAGCAGGTAGCAGGAGGACATCTGCGGGTGACGGGTGCCGGAGTTGAAGAGCGTGGGGGAGGAGGGCAGGTAGTCCAGCCGGCTCATCAGCCCGTACAGCGCGGCGACCTCGTCCAGCGCGCGCTCGGAGTCGTCCTCGGCGAGCCCGGCGGCGACCCGGAGCATGAAGTGCTGCGGGGTCTCGATGACCTGGCGGGTGTGCGGGTGGCGCAGCAGGTAGCGGCTGTGCAGGGTGCGCAGGCCGAAGTAGCCGAAGCGGTCGTCGGCGCCGTCGGCGAGGGACCGCTCCGCCAGCGCGTCCAGGGCCGCGGCGTGCAGCGTGACGAACGCGGCGGTGCGGTCCGCGATCAGGCCCTCGCGGTGCCCCACGGCGACCGACGCGGAGAACGACGTCGAGCCCTGCCCGGCGGCCTCGTCCGCGATGGAGCGGGTGAGGAGGCGGGCGGCGAGCCGGGAGTAGGCGGGGTCCTCGGAGATGAGGCCCGCGGCGGCCTCGGTGGCCAGCGAGCGCAGCTCCGCCTCGTCCGACCGGGCGTTGCGGCCGCGCAGGGCCGCGGCGGCGACGCGCCCGGGGTCGGTGTCGGGCAGGTCGGCGGTGAGGTCGGTCAGGGTCCGCAGCAGTGCGGTGCCGGGCCCGTCGCTCATGGTCCCCGTTGATTCGGCCGCTGAGACCGGATCGGCTGGCGCGATGGTCACGTGGTGCTCTCCCTCGCTCGGCTCTGGGCCGGCGGGGAGCGGGGGCAGCCGGGCGGAGGGCGGGCCCGGACAGGGCAGCACTCCGTGCGGCGTCCACCGGCCCATCCACGAGGCCCGGACGTCTGGGCACCCGGTTCGGTCGAGCCGGATGCGCTGTCGGCAGGTCCTCGGACTCATGGGTGCGCAAAAGCACACCGAACACACCGTTGCGGGACAGTTCCGGATTCGCACCGGATTCCCCTGCGGCGACAGCGAGCATGAGCATACATGTGGGGGCCGCCCGATGAGGCGGCCCCCACATGTTGTGTCGCGTGACGTAATCGTGTGCGGTCAGTGACCGCCCGGCGCCCCCGCCGTGGCCGGCGGCAGCTTCTCCTGGACGCCCGGGTCGCCCGCGTCCGCGGTGTAGTCGCCCGGAGCGGTCTCGTCGATCCCGGCGGGCGCCTTCACGGCGTTCAGGACGAAGGTCAGCACCACGGTGACCACGACGTTCAGCACGAAGGCCGTGAGGCCGATGTAGCCGATCTCACCGAGGCCCGGGATCTCCTTGGAGGACCCGCCGAAGTGCTTCTGCGTCGGGCTGGCGACCCCGTACGCGGCGGCCGTCCCGTAGATCATGCCGACCGCCCAGCCGGCGAGCAGCGCCCAGCGGTGGAACCACCGGGTGAACAGGCCGCCCACCAGGGCCGGCATCGTCTGGAGGATCCAGATCCCGCCGAGCAGCTGGAAGTTGATCGCGACCGTCTTGTCCATGGTCAGGACGAAGGCGAGCGCGCCGACCTTGACCAGCAGCGAGACCAGCTTGGAGACCTTGGTCTCCTGGGCGGGCGTCGCGTCGGGCTTCAGGAAGTCCTTGTAGATGTTGCGGGTGAACAGGTTCGCCGCGGCGATGGACATGATCGCGGCCGGCACCAGCGCGCCGATGCCGATGGCGGCGAACGCCACGCCCGCGAACCAGTCGGGGAACATGTTCTCGAACAGCTGCGGGATGGCCAGCTGGCCGTTGTCCACCTTGACGCCGGCGGCGATCGCCATGAAGCCGAGCAGCGCGAGCAGGCCCAGCATCAGCGAGTACAGCGGCAGGATCGTGGTGTTGCGGCGGATCACCTCACGGCTGCGGCTGGAGAGCGTCGCCGTGATGGAGTGCGGGTACATGAAGAGCGCCAGCGCGGAGCCGAGCGCCAGGGTGGCGTAGCCCCACTGGCCCGCCTCGGCCGGGGCGAGCGCGCCGGTCGGCTTGCCACCGGGCGGTCCGGCGAACTTGTCCTGGGCGGCCGCGAAGATGTCGTCGAAGCCGCCGAGCTTGATCGGGATGTAGATGATCGCCACGGCGATGACCAGGTAGATCAGCCCGTCCTTGACGAACGCGATCAGCGCCGGCGCGCGCAGCCCGGAGGAGTAGGTGTACGCGGCGAGGACCGCGAACGCGATGAGCAGCGGCAGGTCCTTGACGAACCAGTTGGTGTTCTCGCCGCCGCCGACGCCCATCACGTCCAGCACGGCCTGGATGCCGACGAGCTGGAGCGCGATGTAGGGCATCGTGGCGAGGATGCCGGTGACGGCGACCGCCAGCGAAAGGCCCTTCGAGCCGAAGCGGCCGCGGACGAAGTCCGAGGTGGTGACGTAGCCGTGCTTGTGCGAGACCGACCACAGGCGCGGCAGGAAGGTGAAGATCAGCGGGTACACCAGGATGGTGTAGGGCACCGCGAAGAAGCCGGACGCGCCCGCCGCGTAGATCGCCGCGGGGACGGCGACGAAGGTGTACGCCGTGTAGAGGTCGCCGCCGAGCAGGAACCAGGTGACCCAGGTGCCGAACGACCTTCCGCCCAGCCCCCATTCGTCGAGGCTGGCCTCGTTCTCGGCCCTGCGCCAGCGCGCGGCCAGGAAGCCCATGACCGTGACGGCCAGGAAGAAGAAGATGAAGACGCCGAGCGCGACGCCGTTCACGCCGTCCTTCATGCCGACGCACCCCCCTTGCGGGCGCGCTGGTCACGCTGCCACAGCTTGTACGCGATCATGGTGAGGGCGGTCGAGATCAGCACCCACAGCATCTGGTACCAGTAGAAGAACGGGATGCCGATGAACGTCGGGTCGATCTTCGCGTACGAGCCCACCCAGAGCATCGCCACGAACGGCGCGATGAGGCAGAGGGCGATGACCACCCTCACCGGTGTGACGGTGGGTGGCTTTTCTTCTGGTTCTTCCGGCATGGCGGCGACTCCGTCCCCTCGCTGATCACCTGTGATGCGCAGGAAATCTAAAGGAGCGTTCCAGCCAGCGTCACCCCCTGTCCGCATTGCGGTCCGACAACGGTCGACGGGGGTCTGCCATATGATCACGATTGCGCCGAACATCCCGTCCCAAGTGCGCAGATGGGGCGGGCGCGGAACGCGGAACAGCCCCCGGCGGCGGTCCGGGGGCTGTTCGGCGGGCACATACGTGCGGTGGGTCAGTCCAGCGGCCGCTTGAGGCGGGCCACGAACTTGTAGCGGTCACCGCGGTAGACCGAGCGCACCCACTCGACCGGCTCGCCCTGCTCGTCCAGCGAGTGGCGGGACAGCATGAGCATCGGCAGGCCCACGTCCGTGCCGAGCAGTCCGGCCTCGCGCGGGGTGGCGAGCGAGGTCTCGATGGTCTCCTCGGCCTCGGCCAGCCTGACGTCGTACACCTCGGCCAGCGCGGTGTAGAGCGAGGTGTACTTCACCAGTGAACGGCGCAGCGCCGGAAAGCGCTTGGCCGACAGGTGCGTGGTCTCGATGGCCATCGGCTCGCCGCTCGCCAGGCGCAGGCGCTCGATGCGCAGGACACGGCCGCCCGCGTTGATGTCGAGCAGCCCGGCGAGGGTGTCGTCGGCGGTGACATAGCCGATGTCGAGGAGCTGCGAGGCCGGTTCGAGGCCCTGGGCCCGCATGTCCTCGGTGTACGAGGTGAGTTGCAGGGCCTGGGAGACCTTCGGCTTGGCGACGAAGGTGCCCTTGCCCTGGATGCGTTCCAGCCGGCCCTCGACGACCAGTTCCTGGAGCGCCTGGCGCACGGTGGTGCGCGAGGTGTCGAACTCGGCGGCCAGGGTCCGTTCCGGTGGGACGGGGGTGCCCGGCGGCATGGTGTCCGTCATGTCGAGGAGATGTCGCTTCAGCCGGTAGTACTTCGGGACGCGCGCGGTACGCGCACCGGCGCCCGTGCCCGTCTCGTTCTCCGAACTGCCCCCGTCGGCGCCCATGGCCCGCCTTCCCGACTGCTGCGTTGCTGCCGTCACCGGCTCCTCCGTCTGTCGCGGCTCACATGGTGGCACGGTCCGGTCACGGCTCGTCGCCCTCCCTCAGGTGTCGGTCCTATAACGGACGCGAGTGCACTTCTTATACACCCTTGACACCCCTAAAGGTCTAGGCCAAGCTCCCGGTACTGGTCTAAACCATTAAAGACCAGGTCCCAGCCCCAGCAGTACTCGTCGACGTTTCCGCGCGGTGGGGGAGGGGGTTGCAGCATCCCTGAGGAGGGTGGCGTGAAGCGCAAGCTCATCGCGGCGATCGGCGTCGCGGGCATGTTGGTTTCCATTGCGGCGTGTGGCGGTTCGGACGACAAGTCGTCCTCGAAGGACCCGAAGGACCGCAAGGAAGACCTGACTGTCTGGCTCATGGGCGAGGCCCAGTCGACCTGGCCGGAACTGGTCAAGGACGTCAACGCCCAGTTCAAGGAGAAGTACCCGAACGTCAAGGTCAAGGTCCAGTACCAGGGCTGGGCGGACAAGGTCAAGAAGCTCGACACCTCCCTCGGTGGCGACAAGTTCCCGGACGTTGTCGAGCTCGGCAACACCGAGACCATGCAGTACATCCTCAACGGTGCGCTCGGTGAGGTCGACACCGCGAAGTACGAGAACTCGGACTCCTGGATCAAGGGTCTGAAGGACACCTGCTCCTACGAGGGCAAGATCTACTGTGTCCCGTACTACGCCAGTGCCCGTCTGGCCGTCTACAACAAGGACATGCTGAAGGCCGGCACCGGCAGCGACGTCCTTCCGCAGAACGAGGACGACTTCCTCAAGGCCATGGACAAGGTCCAGGCCCAGCTCGCGAAGAAGGACAAGCGCGCCTCGTCCCTGTACTACCCGGGCCGTTACTGGTACGCCGCCATGTCCTACGTCGCGGCCGAGGGCGGCCAGATCGCCAAGTACGACGAGGGCTCGAAGGAGTGGAAGGCCAGCCTCTCCACTCCCGAGGCGCAGAAGGGCATCCAGCACTTCATCGACCTGGTCAAGAAGTACAACAAGGCCGACCAGACGAAGGACGAGCAGGACCACGCCAACGTCATGGCCAACGAGAAGGCCGCGGTCATCTACGGCCAGGCTTGGGAGGCCGGCAGCGTCACCACGGGCGAGAACGGCAACCCGAAGCTCGACGGCAAGATCGCCACGGCCGGTATGCCCGGCCCGAACGGCAAGGCGCTCCCGTCCTTCATCGGTGGCTCCGACCTCGCCACCATCTCCAAGTCGAAGGTCCAGGACCTCGGCCAGGAGTGGATCTCCCTCTTCACCAACGCGAAGTCCATGGACGTCCTCGCGTCGAAGAACATCCTCCCGAACAACGAGAAGCAGCTCGAGCCGCTGAAGGCCAAGCCCGAGACGGCCGCCATCGCCAACGCGGTGCCGGACGCCTGGTTCACGCCGATCGCGCCGGGCTGGGCCTCCATCGAGAAGGAGGAGATTCTGGAGAACATGCTCCTGAAGATCCTCAAGGGCACGTCCGTCGCCGACGCCACCAAGAAGGCCGACAGCGAGATCGACGCACTGATCAACAAGAAGGCCTGAGCCTTCTGATCGCCAGGCGGGGCCCGGCACTGTGCCGGGCCCCCGCTCCTTTACCAGCAACGCCGTGATTTCCGGGGGCTGCCTCGGACCCGCGATGGAAGGTCAGCCACGTGACTGCCGCCGATACCAAGGCCGCCGGGCCACCGGTCCCCGTACCACGTGATCCCAAATCGGCCGTGAGCCCGCTGCCCATCGAGGGCGGCAAGGGCCCCCGTGCACCGAAGAGGAAGCGGAAGAAGGGTGAACTCCTCCCCTACTTCCTGATCCTCCCGGCGATCGTGGCGATCGCCGCCGTCTACCTCTACCCGCTCGCCAAGACCGTCATCATGTCCTTCCAGGACATGGGCCGGCGCGAGCTGTGGACCGGTGATCCCGCACCCTGGGTCGGCTTCGACCAGTTCACCAACATCCTCGGTGACTCCGAGTTCTGGTGGGTGACCTTCCGCACCGTCGTCTTCATGGCCGTCTGCGTGACGCTCACCATGGGCATCGGTCTGCTGATCTCCCTGCTGATGCGCCGGCTGTCCAACTGGGTGCGGCTCATCCTGACCTTCTGCCTCATCGCCGCCTGGGCGATGCCGCTGATGGTCGCCGCCTCTATCTTCCGGTTCATGGCCGACTCCGACTACGGCCTCATCAACACCCTCATCGCGAAGGTCGTCGGCGACGACTGGCTCGGCCACAACTGGTACCTGGAACCGATCCAGGGCTTCGCGATCATCACCCTGCTGGTGGTCTGGGGCGCCATCCCCTTCGTCGTCGTCACCCTGTACGCGGCCCTCACCCAGGTCCCCCAGGAACTGGAGGAGGCCGCCTCCCTCGACGGCGCCACCGGCTTCGGCATCTTCCGCTACGTGACCTGGCCGGTCATCAAGCCGGTGTTCAGCATGGTCTCCACGCTGTCGGTGATCTGGGACTTCAACGTCTTCGGCCAGATCTGGCTGCTGCGCGGCAGTAAGCCCGAGCCGGAGTACGAGACCCTCGGCCTCTACTCCTACTCCAAGGCGTTCGAGTCCACCTCCTTCAGCCAGGGCACCGCGATCGCCCTGATCACGGTGATCCTGCTGTCCGCCGTGGCCGTGTACTACCTGCGCCAGCTCATGAAGACGGGAGAGGTCGAATGAGCACCACGACCGACACACCACAGGTCCTGCGCCCGGACCGCAAGAAGTCCCGGGTCGGCCTGAACATCCTCGGCCTCGGCATCGCCCTGGTCATGTTCTTCCCGGTCTACTGGCTGATCATCAGCGCCCTGCGGCCCAGCCGCGAGATCCGCTCCTACGACCAGACGCTGTGGCCCTCGTCGATCACCTTCGACAACTTCTCCCGGGCCATGAACCAGCCGAACTTCGGCACCGCGGTCCAGTCCAGCCTGATCGTCTCCATCACCGCCGTCGTCGGCGGCATGATCATCGCCACCCTGGCGGCCCTCGCCATCGGCAGGTTCCGCTTCTTCGGCCGCAAGCCCCTGGTCCTCATCCTCATCCTGGTCCAGATGCTGCCCCCGACGGCGATGCTCATCCCGATCTACGCCCAGCTCAACGCCATGGGCGGCATCGACGAGTACTGGAGCCTCATCGTCGTCTACCTGGTCTCCACGCTGCCGTTCGCGACGATCATGATCCGCGGCTTCGTGGTGAACATCCCGGTGGAGCTGGAGGAGTCCGCCATGGTGGACGGCTGCACCCGCTTCGGCGCCTTCCGCCGGGTGATCCTGCCGCTGCTCGCCCCGGGCCTCGCCGCCGCGTCGATCTTCGCGCTGGTCAACGCGTGGAACGAGTACCTCTTCGCCTACATCCTGATCAACGACAACTCCAAGTACACGCTCAACGTGTGGCTGATGACGTTCACCAGTGAGCGCGGTACGGACTACGGTGCCCTCATGGCGGCCTCGACCATGATCGCCCTTCCGGTCGTCATCTTCTTCATGTTCGTGCAGAAGAAGATGGCCGCGGGCCTCACCTCCGGCGCCGTGAAGGGATAACGCCGCCCCATGACCACCCTCATATCCACCACGGACACCGTCACCCGCGACGCGCTGGCCGTCCTGCAGCCCGGCTTCACCGGCACCACCGCGCCGGAATGGCTGCTGCGCCGGGTCGGCGAAGGGCTCTCCTCCGTCGGCCTGTTCGGCCGCAACATCAAGACGCCCGAGCAGCTCGCCGCGCTCACCGCCCAGCTGAGGGCCGAGCGCGACGACGTGCTCGTCGCGATCGACGAGGAGGGCGGCGACGTCACCCGGCTGGAGGTGCGGCATGGCTCTTCCTTCCCCGGCAACCTGGCGCTCGGCGCGGTCGACGACACCGAGCTGACCCGGGCCGTCGCCCGCGAGCTGGGCCGCCGGCTCGCCGAGTGCGGGGTCAACCTCAACTGGGCCCCGTCCGCGGACGTCAACTCCAACCCGGGCAACCCGGTCATCGGCGTCCGCTCCTTCGGCGCCGACCCCCACCTGGTCGCCCGGCACACCGCGGCGTACGTGGAGGGCCTTCAGGCCGCCGGCGTCGCCGCCTGCACCAAGCACTTCCCGGGACACGGCGACACCGCGGTCGACTCGCACCACGCGCTGCCGCGCATCGACGTGGACCTGGAGACGCTGCACGCCCGGGAACTGGTGCCGTTCCGGGCCGCCATCGAGGCCGGCTCCAAGTCGGTGATGAGCGCGCACATCCTGCTGCCCGCACTCGACCCGCACCGCCCGGCGACGCTCAGCCCGCAGATCCTCACCGGTCTGCTGCGCGAGGAGCTGGGGTACGAGGGCCTCATCGTCACCGACGCCGTGGAGATGCAGGCCATCGCCTCGACGTACGGGATCGAGCGCGGCTCGGTGCTCGCCGTCGCGGCCGGTGCCGACGCGCTGTGCGTCGGCGGCGGGCTCGACGACGACAGCACCGTGCTGCGGCTGCGGGACGCGCTGGTCGCCGCGGTGCGCTCCGGTGAACTCCCCGAGGAGCGGCTCGCCGATGCCGCTGCCCGGGTACGGGCCCTCGCGTCCTGGACGCGGGAGGCCAGGGGGGCTGTCCGGGCGCCGGGCGCGGCAGTGCAGGAGGGGACCGCGCCCGGCACCGCGCAGAACCCGGGCACCGCCTCGGACATCGGCCTGGTCGCGGCCCGCCGCGCGGTGAAGGTCACCGGCACCGCGCAGGCGCTCACCGGCCCGGCCTACGTGGCCGCCTTCACCCCGGTCGCGAACATCGCGGTCGGCGACGAGACCCCGTGGGGCCTCGCGGCCGAGCTGACCCGGCTGGTGCCGGGCACCGCGACCGACACGTACGACAGCGAGTCCGAGGCCCCGGCCGAGGCCGCGCTGCGGGCGGCGGGGGAGCGGCGCATCGTCGCCGTGGTCCGCGACGCGCACCGCCACGCGTGGATGACCGAGGCCCTGGACGCGCTGCTCGCGGCGCGCCCGGACACGGTCGTGGTCGAGATGGGCGTACCCCAGGCCGAGCCCCGGGGAGCCCTGCACATCGCCACACACGGCGCCGCCAGGGTCTGCGGCCAGGCGGCGGCGGAGATCATCGCCGCGCGGTAGGCCGCATCAAGCCGGTCCGGCGATTGAGGACAGAGCGTCCAGCCGGAGGCACCCGCACGAACGAGAGGGCCGGGACACCACGAAGGTGTCCCGGCCCTCTCGCGTGACGCGAAGGTCTACAGCCCCTGCCACGCCGGCTTCGCCGCGAACGTGGCGCGGAAGTAGTCGGCCAGCTTCAGCTTCGACGCGGCGGCCTCGTCGACCACCACCGTCGCGTGCGGGTGCAGCTGGAGCGCCGAGGCGGGCACGATCGAGGCCACCGGCCCCTCGACCGTCGCCGCCACCGCGTCCGCCTTGCCCTCGCCCGTCGCGAGCAGGATCGGGTGGCGGGCCTCCAGGATCGTGCCGATGCCCTGGGTGATGACGTGGTGCGGCACCTGGTCGATGTCGTCGTCGAAGAAGCGCGCGTTGTCGACCCGGGTCTGCTCGGTGAGCGTCTTGATCCGGGTACGGGAGGCGAGCGAGGAGCACGGCTCGTTGAAGCCGATGTGCCCGTCGGTGCCGATGCCGAGCAGCTGGAGGTCCACCCCGCCGGCCTCGGCGAGCGCCTTGTCGTACGCCTCGCAGGCCGCCTGGACGTCCTCGGCGGAGCCGTCGGGGCCCATGAACGAGGACTCGGAGAGACCGAGCGGTTCGACCACCTCGCGCAGCACCACGGAGCGGTAGGACTCCGGGTGGCCCGCCGGCAGCCCCACGTACTCGTCGAGCTGGCAGATGCGGGCGCGCGAGGCGTCCACGGCACCGGAGCGGACCTTCTCCGCGAGGGCCTGGTAGATGGGCAGCGGGGTAGAGCCGGTGGCAACGCCGAGAAGGGCGTCGGGCTTGCGGCTCAGCAGGGCGCCGATGGCCCCCGCGATCAGTTCGCCGCCTGCCTTGGCGTCCGGGACGATGACAACTTCCACGCGGGGCCTGCCGATCCGATTGAAGACTGAAGGTATGTGGTATAGACCAATCAACCGCCTAATCTAGCAGACCCCGCCCGCCGTGACACGGCCCGTACCGCCCCTCGGACGAACGGCCCGCTCCCCGGGCGCCATACCCCCGGCCGCCGCCCGCTGGCGGCCCCCCGGAGCCCCGTGTTCAACTTGTCCGACGCATCGCGACACCCGGGAGGCACCGAACATGTCCGCCACGTACCCGGCCGACGACGACGGCGAACGGCCCGGCCGCATCATGTCCGGCGAGATGGCCGAGCAGCCCGCGGTGCTCCGGCGCATCCTCGAACGCGGCGCGCCCGCCGTCCGGGAGACCGCCGAGCGGATCGCGGCCAGGAAGCCGCGCTTCGTCCTGCTCACCGCCCGCGGCACTTCCGACAACGCCGCGCTCTACGCCAAGTACCTGCTGGAGATCACGATGGGTCTGCCCTGCGGGCTGGCCTCGATGTCCACCACCACCGCGTACGGCGCGAAGCCCGACCTGCGCGACGTCCTCGTCATCACCGTCAGCCAGTCCGGCGGCTCGCCCGACCTGGTGGCCTCGACCCGGGCGGCCCGCGAGGCGGGCGCGGTGACGCTGGCCGTGACCAACAACCCGGACTCGCCCCTCGCGGCCGTCTCCGAGTACCACATCGACATCCTGGCCGGGCCGGAGAAGGCGCTGCCCGCCACCAAGACGTACACCGCGTCCCTGCTCTCGCTGTACCTGTTCGTGGAGGGGCTGCGCGGCGGCGACGGCGCGGCGGCCGGCGTCCTGCCCGGCCTCGCCGAGGAGGTGCTGGCCCGCAAGGACGAGGTGAAGGCCCTGGCCTCGCGCTACCGGTTCGCCGAGCGGATGGTCATCACCTCGCGCGGCTACGGCTATCCCACGGCCAAGGAAGCCGCCCTGAAGCTCATGGAGACGAGCTACATCCCCGCTCTGTCCTACTCCGGCGCCGACCTGCTGCACGGCCCGCTCGCCATGGTCGACAACATCTCGCCGGTGATCGCCGTGGTGACCGACGGCCGGGGCGGCGAGGCCCTCCAGCCCGTCCTGGACCGGCTGCGCGGCCGGGGCGCCGACCTCTTCGTCGTCGGCCCCAGGGCCCAGGTGGACGCGGCCTCCGCGGGGTTCGTGCTGCCGACGGCCGGGGTGGCGGAGGAGGTCCAGCCGGTCCTGGAGATCCTGCCGCTCCAGATGCTGGCCTACGAGGTGACGATCGCCCGGGGCCAGGACCCGGACGCGCCGCGCGCGCTCGCGAAGGTCACCGAGACCCGCTGAACCGGGCCCGCCGGGCGCGAAGGCCCCGGAAACACCCGCGGGCCGCGGCGCCGGGCCGGGACCCTCAGCCCGACCAGCACCGCAGCCCGGAGTAGGGCCGCCCTCGCGGGCGGCCGGCTCGGCCGGCGGTGTGCGGTGCCCCCGGCCGGGGGGAGGCACCGGCGCAGTCAGGGCAGAGAGCGCGGTACCTCGATCCGCTCTCCTGTGCGGGGAGAGCGGAGGCTCTTACATCAAGCATTGTGGACTAGACCATTAGTCCCTGTCCATCCGTGGGCCGTGCCAATGTCAGGGCCCACTCCGCCGCACGTACGGGCGCGGCTTCCGGTTCGGACCCGGCGCACATCCACGGGTACGCTCGCACACGTGCCCTCCATGAACGACCTCGTACGCCAGCACACCGCCCTCAGCGACACCGACCTCGAGTGGCTCCACCTGCTGGTCTCGGAGTGGCAGTTGCTCTCCGACCTCTCCTTCGCCGACCTCGTCCTGTGGGTCCCCACCCGCGACGGCACCCGCTATGTGTCCGTCGCCCAGATGCGGCCCAACACCGGCCCCACCTCCTACCAGGACGACATGGTCGGCCACCTGGTGCCGCGCGGCCGCCGCCCGCTGCTGGACGCGGCCCTGGACGAGGGCCGCATCGTGCGCGAGGGCGACCCGGAGTGGCGCGAGGAGGTCCCCGTACGGGTGGAGTCGATCCCCGTACGCAGGGAAGGCCGGGTCCTCGGTGTCATCGCCCGCAACACCAACCTCCTCACCGTCCGCACCCCGTCCCGGCTGGAGCTCACCTACCTCCAGTCCGCCTCCGACCTGGCCCAGATGATCGCCGCCGGGTCCTTCCCCTTCCCCGGCCAGCAGGTCGACATGGACGCCTCCCCGCGCGTCGGCGACGGCCTCGTCCGGCTCGACGCCGACGGGGTCGTCCAGTACGCCAGCCCCAACGGCCTCTCCGCCTACCACCGGCTCGGCCTCGCCTCCGACCTGGTCGGCCACCACCTCGGCCAGATCACCGCCGAACTCGCGCCCTCCCGGGGCCCGGTGGACGAGGCCCTGGTCAAACTCGCCAGCGGGTACGCGCCCCGTGAGTTCGAGGTGGAGTGCGCGGGCGGGGTGATCCAGCTCCGGGCGATCCCGCTTAAGCCCAAGGGGGTCCGCATCGGGTCCCTGGTCCTGCTGCGCGACGTGACCGAACTGCGCCGCCGCGAACGCGAGTTGATCACCAAGGACGCCACCATCCGGGAGATCCACCACCGGGTGAAGAACAACCTCCAGACCGTTGCCGCCCTGTTGCGGCTCCAGGCCCGCCGGATGGACTCCCCGCAGGGCCGCGAGGCGCTCAACGAGGCGGTGCGGCGCGTCGGTTCGATCGCCATCGTGCACGAGACGCTGTCCCAGAATCTGGACGAGCGGGTGGAGTTCGACGACATCGCGGACCGGGTGATCGCGATGGTCGCCGAGATCTCCCCGGGCAAGGTCATCTGCCGCCGCACCGGACGCTTCGGCATCCTCGACGCCGAGGTGGCCACCCCGCTGGCGATGGTCCTCACCGAAGTCCTGCAGAACGCCCTGGAGCACGCGTTCGGCGTCGCCGAGTCCGGCACGGTCGAGGTCTCCGCGGTCCGGGGCGGCTCGCCCACCGAGGGGCGGCTGCTCATCACCGTCCAGGACGACGGCTGCGGTCTGCCCGAGGGTTTCGATCCGCAGCGGGCCGGCAATCTGGGCCTCCAGATCGTGCGGACGCTGGTGGAGGGCGAGTTGGGCGGCTCGTTCGGCATGGTCCCGGCGCCGGAGCGCGGTACGCAGGTGGTCCTCGACATCCCGGTGCGCGCCGACAAGTAACCCGTCCCCGCGCACAGCAGAGAGCCCGGACCGTCGGTGAACGGTCCGGGCTCTCTGGTCAAGCATGCGCTTCGGGGGTACTGCGCGCTGCGACTCGGGGGGCGGGGTGGTACGTACGCGCTGTACGCGCCGCCTGGCTGAGGTTCGTAGCGGTGGCGTCGGTCAGGCGCTGGCGTTGCGCGCCCGGTTGCGAGCGGCGCGGCGCTTCATTGCGCGGCGCTCGTCCTCGCTGAGGCCACCCCAGACGCCGGAGTCCTGGCCGGACTCGAGCGCCCACTGCAGGCACTGCTCCATGACGGGGCAGCGACGGCAGACGGCCTTGGCTTCCTCGATCTGCAGCAGCGCAGGACCGGTGTTGCCGATGGGGAAGAACAGCTCCGGGTCTTCCTCACGACAAACGGCGTTGTGACGCCAGTCCATGGCTGCTACCTCTCCTTGGTATTACGTACTGTGGCTTGTGAATGTGAACGCTTTCACGAATCCCCCCGCAGGTGTCGGGCCGTCGCCCAGATGAACTGGTAGCGGTCCTGTGAAGTGAGGAGGGGTTCTGGCTTTCAGTGGAGGCCGTTGTTGCGGGCCGTCCCGATCGCCATGTAGAGATTCGCAAACCTCGGCTGCGGATACAACCCCTTCAGGAAAGTTTTTTTTGATTCCTCGGTGTCGGCTAGGTCACAGCCGTACTTCTAGAGGGTGGAAGCCAGTCCAAACGTTCGAGTTAAAGGACTTTGGTCCCTTCCACTCACACAATCACACGCAGTGCACGGCGTACGCCTGTGAACGTCACACTCGTACGCACCCCGAGGTGGTCACCGTCCATCTGGAAGGGCAGTGGAACCTTTGAATGCAAGGTGAAGTCCGTGAGGTCGTGCCGTGAAACCGCGTGCTTGCCGCGAGGGCCCTTCTCGGGGCTCGACGTGAGCAGCTGGGTGGCGTAGCGGCTGACCGCCGCCGTGGACAGTTTCCGCAGGCCCAGCACGTCCAGGGCGGTGTCGAAGGATGCCTTCGGGGCCGCGTATATCGGCCGGTTCCCCAGGTACGTCCAGGGGGCCGTGTTGCAGATTATGGAAAGCGCGAGATCGGTGACCGGATCCTGACCGGGCACATCGAGCGTTATCACGCCGTGCCGCCGGTGCGGCTCGTCCAGGAACTGCCGGACCACCTGGCGCACGTACAGCGCATGGGTCGAACGCTTGCCGCGCTCGCGGTGCTGCTCGACCCGGCCGATCACCCCGGCGTCGAACCCGAGGCCGGCGCAGAAGGTGAACCAGCGCTCCGGCACCGATTCGTCCTCCGTGCCCCGCGTACCGGCCGCGAGGCCCAGGCCCACCGTGCGCTCCGTCCGGTTCGCCAGGGCGTCCAGGATGGCGCCGGTCGCCTCCACCGCGTCGTTGGGCAGCCCGAGGGCGCGCGCGAAGACGTTGGTGGAGCCGCCGGGCACCACGGCCAGCTTGGGCAGGCGGTCGAGGTCCGGGCCCCGGTGCAGCAGCCCGTTCACGACCTCGTTGACCGTGCCGTCGCCGCCGAGCGCCACCACGAGATCGATGTCGTCGCTGTCGGCGGCCCGCCGCCCCAGGTCGCGGGCGTGCCCCCGGTACTCGGTGGTGACGGCCTCCAGCTTCATCTCACTGGCCAGCGCGTGGATCAGTACGTCACGGGTCCGCGCGCTGGTGGTGGTGGCAGCTGGGTTGACCACAAGAAGTGCGCGCATGACTGCCAGCCTACCTACCGCGGGGTATGGGCCTGAAGTCCTGCCCGTCGGCCTTCACGCTCGGTGACGGTACGGGAGCGGGCGGCGGCGCACCGCCGCCGTGCGGGTGGCACGGCGACCCCCGGCTTTCCATTCCCGGGGCCGGGATGCCAACCTGCAAGGGTGAGTACTCAGCAGAACGCGCCCTCGCCGACCCCCTCGGCCGAGCCGGTGAAGCCGGCCAGGATCACGCTGGTGGCCGGACTCAACGCCCTCGAAGGCGCGGCCCTCGTCATCGGCGGGATCTACATGCTGGTGATGGGGCTGCTCGGCCGCCCCGACAGCCCGGAGCAGGCCGAGATGGGCGGGCTGACGGTGATCGCGCTGGGGCTGATCCCGCTCTTCGCCGCGCGCGGACTGCTGCGGCGGCGCAGCTGGAGCCGGGGTCCCGCGCTCATCACGCAGATCATCGCGCTGCCGGTGGCCTGGACGCTGCTGCGGTCCCACGGCGTCCTGATCCCGGCCGGGATCGTCCTCGTGGCGGCGGCGCTGACCGCGCTCTACCAGCTGGTCAGGCCCGCCACCATCGAGGCCCTCGGCATCCGCAGGCCGGGCACGGCGCCCGACGCGGACAGCACCGAAGCCTGACGCGCGCGAGGCCGCCGGCACGCCCCGGCGGCCTCGGTGAGCCGGTGAGTGGCGCCGCTCACTCCTCCACGAGCAGCCGCTCGCGCAGCTGCGCCAGCGTGCGGGCCAGCAGCCGCGAGACGTGCATCTGCGAGATGCCGACCTCCTGCGCGATCTGCGACTGGGTCATGTTGCCGAAGAACCGGAGCAGCAGAATCCGCTTCTCTCGCGGCGGCAGGTCCTCCAGCAGCGGCTTCAGCGACTCCCGGTACTCGACGCCCTCCAGCGCCTCGTCCTCGGAGCCGAGGGTGTCCGCGACGGCGGGGGACTCGTCGTCCGTGTCCGGTACGTCCAGCGAGAGCGTGCTGTACGCGTTGGCCGATTCCAGACCCTCCAGCACCTCCTCCTCGGAGATCCCCAGCCGCTCCGCCAGTTCGTGCACGGTGGGCGAGCGGCCGTGCTGCTGGGAGAGCTCAGCGGTGGCCGTGGTCAGCGAGAGCCGCAGCTCCTGGAGCCGGCGCGGCACCCGCACCGCCCAGCCCTTGTCGCGGAAGTGGCGCTTGATCTCCCCGACGACGGTGGGCGTCGCATACGTGGAGAACTCGACGCCCCGCTCCGGGTCGAACCGGTCGACGGACTTGATCAGCCCGATCGTGGCGACCTGGGTGAGATCGTCCAGCGGCTCCCCGCGATTGCGGAAGCGGCGGGCCAGATGCTCCACCAGCGGCAGGTGCATCCGCACCAGCCGGTTGCGCAGCTCAGCCCTCTCCGGCGAGCCGTCGGGGAGCCCGCCCAGCTCGATGAACAACGCCCGCGCCCCGCTGCGGTCGTTTGGATCGTGGTGCCCGTGCTCGCTCATCTGGCCTGCCCGCTCCGCCTGCGACTGCTCCACCGCGACCGTAGTGCCGGCGGACCGGTCCGCCCCGTCCACCGCACGGGGCAGGTCCGCCCCGTCCACCGGATGAGGCAGGGCCTGCTGTTCCGGGATGCCTGCCGCACGCACCACCCCCGGTCGGATCGTCTCGTCCCGCACAGGACCGTCCCCGTTCCCGTTGCTCACGCCGGCCCGGGTCCCGCGCCGCGCTGCTTGTACAGGCTGATGCTGACCGTACGGTCGTCGGCGACCGAGGAGTCGACCTTCCCGGCCAGGGCGGAGAGCACCGTCCAGGCGAAGGTGTCGCGCTCCGGGGCGCGGCCGTCGGTGGTCGGGGCCGCGACCGTCACCTCGAGTGAATCGTCGATGAGACGGAACACGCAGCTGAGGACGGAGCCGGGCACGGCCTGCTGGAGCAGGATCGCGCACGCCTCGTCGACGGCGATGCGAAGGTCCTCGATCTCGTCGAGCGTGAAGTCCAAGCGTGCTGCGAGACCGGCCGTGGCCGTACGCAGCACCGACAGGTAGGCACCCGCAGCGGGCAGCCGGACCTCTACGAAGTCCTGATTCCCGGGCTCGCCTGCGATCTGGGACACCCTCACCTCCAAGGTGGCACAAACTCATTCGAGGTTCCGGGAAGAGCGCCCGGAGCCATGCGGTACGTCTTCGGTTCCAGTCCCGGCGACGCTATCGCCATCCATGATGCCGTGTCGCCGGAGCCCCCTCCCGCGGCTGTCACTCATGGTAGGCCCATGGGTACACACAGTGGCTAGGGGGCTGCGCCGGTCAATTGCGAACGACGGGCGCCGGTTTGACGTACCCAGACGTCAGACGATCGAACCGTCCACGAAGCACCAACGCCAGTTCTCGCCGGCCTCGAAGCTCCGCATCACCGGGTGGCCGGTCTCCCGGAAGTGCCCCGTGGCGTGCCGCCCGGGCGAGGAATCACAGCAGCCGACATGGCCGCAGCTCAGGCACAGTCGCAGTTGCACGGGGTTGGTGCCCGCCGCCCGGCACTCGGCACAGGTCTCGCTCAGGGGCGCGGGCTCGGGGCGCGGCAGGTCCGGTACATGCGGGCACACACTCATGATGGCCAGGTTACGACGGATGCGAGGACCGTGAGATGGACGCGTTGCCCCTGGTGGCACTGGTCGCGGCCAGCGCGGCGACGGCGGGGCTCGCCCGCCGCACGCCGTTGCCGGCCCCTCTTCTGCTGGTGGCCGTGGGGCTGATCGGCTCGTACGTGCCGGGGGTGCCGACGTACACCCTGGACGCGCACATCGTGCTCCCGCTGCTGCTGCCGCCCCTGCTCTACACCGCCGCCGTGGACAGCTCCTACCTCGACCTGCGGGCCAATCTGCGGCCCGTCGCCCTGCTGTCGGTCGGGTACGTGCTGTTCGCGACCGTCGCGGTGGGCTGGCTGGCCTACCGGCTGGTGCCCGACCTGCCGCTCACCGCCGCCCTGGTGCTCGGTGCCGTGATCGCCCCGCCGGACGCCGTCACGGCCGCGGCCATCGCCCGCCGGGCCGGGCTGCCCGCGCGCGTCACGACGATCCTCCAGGGCGAGTCCCTGGTGAACGACGCCACCGCGATCACCGCCTACAAGGTGGCGCTCGCCGCCGCCGTGGGCGAGGGCGTCAGCTGGGGCGGCGGGGTGCGCGAATTCCTCCTCGCCTCGGTCGGCGGCGTCGGGGTCGGCCTCCTGCTCATGGTGCCGCTGCACTGGCTGCGCACCCACCTGCGGGAGCCGCTGCTCCAGAACACCCTCTCGCTCCTGATCCCGTTCGTGGCGTACGCGGCGGCCGAGCGCGTGCACGCCTCCGGGGTGCTCGCCGTGGTCGTCGTCGCGCTGTACCTGGGCCACCGCTCCTGGCAGGTCGACTTCGCCACCCGGCTCCAGGAGGCCGCCGTCTGGAAGATGGTCGCCTTCGTCCTGGAGTCCGTCGTGTTCGCCCTGATCGGCCTGCAACTGCCGTTCGTCCTGAAGGGGCTCGGCACCTACTCCGTGACGGAGGCGTTCGGGTACGCGGCGCTGGTCTTCCTCGCCGTGGTCGCGGTGCGCTTCGTCTGGGTCTACCCGGCGACCTACCTGCCCCGGTGGCTGTCGCGGCGCATCAGGGAACGGGAGCCGGGAACGGACTGGACCTCGCCGCTGATCGTGGGCTGGGCCGGGATGCGCGGAGTCGTCTCGCTCGCCATCGCCTTCTCGATCCCGCCGGTCACGTCCGACGGGGCGGCCTTCCCGGCCCGCAACCTAGTCCTGTTCCTGACGTTCACCACCGTCATCGGCACGCTCGTCGTCCAGGGGCTCACGCTGCCGCTCCTGGTACGCGCACTGAAGCTCCCCGGCCGCGACCGGCAGGCCGAGACCCTCGCCGAGGCGCAGGCCCAGAGCGAGGCGTCCACGGCCGCCGAGGCCCGCCTGGAGGACCTGCTCACCGACGAGCGCAACTCCCTGCCCCAGCCGCTCACCGACCGGCTGCGCACCGTCCTGGAGCGCCGCCGCAACGCCGTGTGGGAGCGGCTGGGCGCGGGCAATCCGGTCACCGGCGAGTCCGCGGACGACACCTACCGGCGGCTGGCCGGCGAGATGATCGAGGCCGAGCGCGAGGTCTTCGTACGGCTGCGGGACGAGCGCAGGATCGACGACGAGATGATGCGGACCCTGCTGCGCCGCCTCGATCTGGAGGAGGCGGCGGCCTACCGGGAGGACGCGGACGGCTGACCGCCGGCGCCGGGCTCCGGACGGCCGGTGATCACGGCCGCGACGGTGCTCCCGGCGGGGAACGCGCTCTCGCCGGCCAGCACCGTGAGCGCGTGCAGCATTTTGGCCACATACAGTCGCTCGACGGGCAGCCCGTGGCGGTCCTCGAAGTCCTGTGCGAATGCGTGCAGGGCGGGTGTCGTACGGGCGTAGCCGCCGAAGTGGAAGCGCTCGTCCAGCCACCAGTGACCGGCCGGCCCGCCGAACGCCTCCTGCTGCAACTCGCGTACCGCGTCGCCGAGGAAGCCGCCGCGCAGGACCGGTACGCCGAGGGCGCGCTGCCCCGGTGCGAGTCCGGCGGCCAGCCCGGCCAGGGTGCCGCCGGTGCCGCAGGCCACCGCCGCCACGTCGGCCACGCCCCGCAGCTCGCGCCCGAGCGCGGCGCAGCCCCGGGCCGCGAGGGCGTTGCTGCCGCCCTCCGGGACGACCTCGCACTCCCCGTGAATGTTTCGCAGCTCGGCCAGGACCGCCGGATCGGCCTTGGCGCGGTAGGTGCGACGGTCCACGAAGTGCAGCCGCATGCCGTCGGCCGCGCACCGGGCGAGCGAGGGGTTCAGCGGGCGGTGGGCCAGCTCGTCGCCCCGGACGACCCCGATCGTGCGGAAGCCCAGCAGCCGGCCCGCGGCGGCCGTGGCCCGCAGGTGGTTGGAGTAGGCGCCGCCGAAGGTCAGCACGGGGCGCCCGGCGGCGGCCGCCAGGTTGGGGGCGAGTTTGCGCCATTTGTTGCCCGACAGGTCCGGGTGGATCAGATCGTCGCGCTTGAGCAGCAGCGTCACGCCGTACCGGGCGAAGCGCTCGTCCTCCACCGGCTGCACGGGCGACGGAAGCGCCGGCCGCAGCCGGGAGGGGCCGGGCAGGTCGGGAGGCGGGGCGGGCGCGTCGGGCATGCCCCCATTGTGGGCGTACGCCCGCGGCGCCCGGTCCCGCCTCGGGTGCCTGCCTACTTGAGGCGGTCGTGGATGCGGTCGCGCATGTCCGCCATCGTGAAGCCGCGCGGGTCCACCTTGCCGGGCTGCCATTCGAGGTGCCCGATGACCGAGCGGGCACCCCAGTCGTGGTGCCGGCAGATGGCCGCCGCGACCTTCTCGATGGCTTCGAGCTGGGCGTCGGGCCAGGGGTCCTTGCCGTCGCCGAGGTTCTCGCACTCGAACCCGTAGAAGTGCCGGTTGCCGTCGGTGTCGGCCTCGTTGTCGTGGGGCAGGCGCTTCTTCTCCGCGACGACGGCCCGCAGGACGTCGTCGTCGCCCATACCCGCGTGGTTGGTCCGTCCGTAGCCGACCAGGTGGACCCGGCCGTCCTTGGCGATGACGCCGTGGCACAGCGGCCCCGGCAGGTCGGGGTGGCCGTCGCGGCACATCCGTACGGTGGCGTCGGTTCCCTTGGTGGCGGAGTGATGGATCATCACCCCGTTGACCGGGCCCCAGGCGCCCTTGTGGTTGCGGTTGTGGCCGCGCCAGTCGCCGACCTGGACGACGGTGAGGCCCTCGTTCTTCAGGGCGGCGAGGAAAGCGCTCGCGGACATCGGTGAGGACATGGCCGACTCCTTTTGGTGCGTGGGGGAGTGTGTCCTTGTACCGCTTCTACCCGGCGGGCAGGGCCCCGACCAGTCGCGGAGCGACTGCGGGGCCCTGTTCGGATGCTGTGCGAGCGGATCCGGTCAACTCGGCGAGCGACGTGCGGTACTCAGGAGGCGAGCCACAGGTCGGGGCCGAACACCTCGTAGTGGATGTCGGAGGCCGGGACGCCCTTGGCGAGCAGCTGGGTGCGCACCGACCGCATGAAGGGCAGCGGGCCGCAGAGGTAGGCGTGCGTGCCCGAGGCGACGGCCAGGCCGCTCAGGTCGACCAGGCCGGTCCGGTCGGCGGGGTGGCCGTCCGCCGGGTTCTCGTACCAGAAGTGGGCCGCCGCGTCGGGGAGCTTGCCGGTGAGCGCCACGTGGTCGGTGCGCAGCGCGTGGTCGGCGGGGGAGCGGTCGCCGTGCACCACGGTGACCGGGGCGCGGTGCCCGGACTCGGCGAGGTGCTCCAGCATCGACAGGATCGGGGTGCAGCCGATGCCCGCGGAGGCGAGCAGCAGCGGGGCGTCGTCGGCGGTGAGCACGAGGTCGCCGTACGGGGCGGAGACGCGGAGCCGGTCACCGGCGCGGACGTGGGCGTGCAGGTGCCGCGAGACCTCGCCGTCCGGGGCGCCGCCGCCGTGCACCCGCTTGACCGTGATCGAGCGGAGCGCCGAGCCGGGGGCGCAGGAGAGGCTGTACTGGCGGATCTGGCGGGCGCCGTCGGGGAGTTCGACCTGTACGGAGACGTACTGGCCGGGGCGGAAGGCGGGGGCCGGCGAGCCGTCGGCCGGGCGGAGGCGGAACCGGGCGACGTCCTCGGTCTCCTCGCTGCGCGAGACGACCTCCCACTCGCGCCAGACGTCACCGGCGACGACGCCCTGCTGCGCGTACAGCCGCTCCTCGATGGCGATCAGGGCGTTGGCCATCAGCCAGTAGACCTCGTCCCAGGCGGCGGCGACCTCGGGGGTCACCGCCTCGCCCAGGACCTCGGCTATCGCGGCGAAGAGGTGGGTGTGGACGACGTCGTACTGGGCCGGGGTGACGCCGAGCGATGCGTGCTTGTGCGCGATGCGGCTGAGCATCACGTCCGGGCGGGTGTCGGGCTGCTCGACCAGCTGGGTCGCGAACGCGGCGATGGAGCCCGCGAGCGCCTGGCGCTGGGCGCCGGATGCCTGGTTGCCGCGGTTGAACAGGTCGCGCAGCAGCTCCGGGTGGGCGTCGAACAGCTTGCGGTAGAAGAGATCGGCGATGTCCCCGATCGCCGCGCCGACGGCGGGGAGGGTGGCACGGACGGTGGCGGTCGACGACTCGGAGAGCATCGGTGACTCCTCGGATTTTAATTGGCATTTGAGATGCGCATTTATGAGCAGTGTAGGACCGGGCTCGAAGCCCGGTGCGACGGGGGTGGGTTCAGGGGGTGGGTCCGCCGCCGGCGACCCGGCCGGCGGGCGGGGGGCCGCTGCTGATGCCGATCAGGAGGGGCCCGGTGGGGGTGGCGACGAGTTCGGCGATGGTGAGCGGGTCGAGCGAGGCGTAGAAGGCTTCCTCGGCCTGGCGCAGGGCGCCGCGCAGCCGGCAGGCCGACCGCAGTGGGCACGGGGTGCCCCCCTCGCAGTCGACGACGTCGCCGGGGCCCTCCAGCTCGCGCACGAGGCCGCCCACCGAGGCGGACCGGCCGGCCCCGGTGAGGATGAGGCCGCCACCGCGCCCGCGCCGCGCCTCGACCAGGCCGAGGTGCTGGAGGCGGGCCACGACCTTGGCGGCGTGCGAGTACGGCACCTGCATCGTCGCCGCCACCTCGCGGGTGGTCGGCGGATCCTCGTGCTCCACGACGGCGAGGCGCATCAGTACGCGCAGCGCCACGTCCGTGAATCTCGTCAGCCGCATGACGGCGAGGCTAGGTTAATTTGCATTCAAGATACAAATTATGGATCGGGCGGGGTATCGCGCAGCGTTGTGCCCAGCCCAAAGGCCGATTAGTCACACTCTTTTGTGTAATGGCGTGCCGCGTCCTCGTGCTGGAAGTCTTCTTCTCGCAGGTCAGCCGATAGATCGAGAGGACGACAGATGTCCGTTGGTGAAGAGGTTCAGAGCGCGCAGGTGCCGCCGCAGCAGAGTCTCGGCACGGCGGCCGCGCGGAACCTCGCGACGACCACCAAGTCCGCTCCGCAGATGCAGGAGATCACCTCACGGTGGCTGCTGAAGATGCTTCCGTGGGTCCAGGTGCAGGGCGGTACGTACCGGGTCAACCGCCGGCTGAGCTACTCGGTCGGGGACGGCCGCGTGACGTTCGTGCAGACCGGGGACCGGGTGGCGGTCATCCCGGCCGAGCTCGGTGAGCTCCCCGCCCTGAGGGACTTCGGGGACGAGGAGGCCCTCGCCGAGCTCGCCCGGAGGTGTGAGCAGAGCGACATCCCCGCCGGACAGCTCCTGGCCACGGCGGGCGAGGAGGCGGACCGGGTCTTCCTGCTGGCGCACGGCAAGGTCGAGAAGGTCGGCACCGGGCCCTACGGGGACGAGACGGTGCTCGGCGTCCACGCGGACGGGGCCTACTTCGGGGACCACTCCCTCATCGAGGGCGACGCCGTCTGGGAGTACACGGCCCGCGCCGTCACCGCGTGCACGGTGCTGACGCTCAGGCGGGCCGATGTGCTCAACCTCGCCGAGCGGTCCGAGCCGCTGCGCGACCACCTCGCCGGGCTGCTGGCCCTCCCGCAGCAGCGCACCAACAAGTACGGCGAGGCGGCGATCGACCTGTCCGCGGGCCACGTCGGCGAGGCCGTCGTCCCGCACACGTACGTGGACTACGACGCGGCGCCCCGCGAGTACGAACTGAGCGTCGCCCAGACCGTCCTGAAGGTCCACAGCCGTGTGGCCGACCTCTACAACCAGCCGATGAACCAGACCGAGCAGCAGTTGCGGCTCACGGTCGAGGCGCTGCGCGAGCGCCAGGAACACGAGCTGATCAACAACCGCGAGTTCGGGCTGCTCAACAACTGCGACTACGGCCAGCGGCTCCAGCCGCACGACGGGGTGCCCAGCCCCGACGACATGGACGAACTGCTCTCGCGCCGCCGCGGCTCCAAGCTCTTCCTCGCCCACCCGCGCGCCATCGCCGCCTTCGGCCGCGAGTGCAACAAGCGCGGACTGGTGCCGGAGAGCGTCGACATCGGCGGACACCACGTGCCGGCCTGGCGCGGGGTGCCGATCTTCCCCTCGAACAAGATCCCGATCAGCGACGCCCGCACCACGTCGATCATCTGCATGAGGACCGGCGAGGCCGAGCAGGGCGTCATCGGCCTCCAGCAGACGGGCATCCCGGACGAGATCGAGCCCAGCCTCTCGGTCCGCTTCATGGGCATCGACGAACAGGCGATCATCTCCTACCTCGTGACGGCCTACTACTCGGCGGCGATCCTCGTCCCGGACGCCCTCGGTGTCCTGGAGAACGTCGAGGTCAGCCGCTGGCGGTGAGCTCAGGCGCCCGGACCTCCGCGGGGGTCCGGGCCCCGGCCCGCAGCGCGCAACCACAGCAACCACCCACGTCCCCGGCCCCCGGCGCGACAGCGGCCGAGGCGGGACGGCAACGACAGGGGTGACCGATTGACCATGACCCGAACAGACGCCGCGACCGAGGGCAACGAGGCCGCGGCGCTGCTGGAGTACACCCGTACCCTCGTCGACCCCCACCTGCGCGCCGCCATCGCCTCCCTGCCCGGATCGCTCCGGCGGGTCGCGATGTACCACTTCGGCTGGCAGCACGCCGACGGCAGCCCGGCGGCCGGCGGCGCGGGCAAGGCGATCAGACCGGCGCTCGTCCTGGCGGCCACCCGCGCGCTGGGCGGCGACCCCGAACAAGCGGTACGGGCGGCCGTCGCCGTGGAGCTGGTCCACAACTTCACCCTGCTCCACGACGACGTCATCGACGAGGACCACACCCGCCGCCACCGGCCCACCGCCTGGACGGTGTTCGGGGTCGCGGACGCCGTCATCGCGGGCGACGCGATGCTGGCCCTCGCCCAGCGGCTGCTGGCCGAGGACGACCGAGCGGTCTCGCCCCGCGCCTCCGCCAGACTCTCGACGTGCGTCATCGAGCTCTGCGCGGGCCAGCAGGCCGACTGCGCCTTCGAGGAGCGTGATCCGGAGCAGGTCTCGCTGGACGAGTGCCTCACCATGGCCACGGCGAAGACGGGCGCGCTGCTCGGCTGCGCCTGTGCGCTGGGCGCGCTCTACGCGGGCGCCGACGAACGGGCCGTCGGGGCCATGGACGGCTTCGGCCGGGAGGCCGGGCTCGCCTTCCAGCTGATCGACGACCTGATCGGCATCTGGGGGGACCCGGCGCAGACCGGGAAGCCGGTCGGCGCGGATCTCAGCGCCCACAAGAAGTCGCTGCCGGTGGTGGCCGCGCTCACCGCGGGCGGCCCGGCCGCGGCGGAGCTCGCCGCTCTGTACCGGGGCGCGATGAACACCCGCGCCGAGGTGGTCCGGGCCTCGGAGGCGGTGGACCGGGCCGGCGGCCGGGACTGGGCGCAGAGCTGTGCCGGGGACCGGATGGCGCGCGCCGTGCACCACCTGTCCCGGGCGGTCCCGGACCTGTCGGCGGCGGGCGATCTGCTCGCATTGGCGGAGTTCGTCACGCGCCGCACGCACTGACAAGTCCCCAGGTGGGAGGAGGTGTTGGAGGGGAGCACCGGCCAAGTGGAGGGCGGTAGGGGGGTTGTCGGAGGCGGGAGCTACAGTCCCTGCTCATGACAGATGAGTCGTGGGCAGGGTGGTACCGGGACCGGCAGGGCTCCGACGCCGTCGTCCTCACCACGGACGGGCAGCAACTCCGCCTGCGCGTGCGGGGTGTGGACTTCGAGGGCGGCAGCTTCGACGCCCTGCGTCCGGTGGTGGCCGGGCCGGCGGAGGGTGGGCTGTTCGCGCTGACGGACGGCGTGCTGGGCGACTGCGTCCTGGAGTGGGATCTGCCGTTCCCCGTCATGGCGGAGGGGGCGGAGCGGCAGGCGACCCTCAGCTGCCTGCTCTCCCTGCGTAAACCGGACCCGTACCTCTACCTGGAACTCCGTTTCGGCGGGGCGGCCTTCGGCTCGCAGCGGGCGGAGAGCGACTTCGGGTCGGCGCTGGCGACGATCCAGCGGGAGCTGCCGCCCGGGGTCACCCTGCGGACCTGCATAGCCTGTGCCTTCTCCGACTACTTCCCGGCTCCCGACCCGGCGCCCGGACCTGGTCTCTCCGGCGGGCTCGCCTGCTTCCGGGGCGCCAAGGAGGAGTACCGGGGCACGGCCGGAGAGCAGGACGTGCTGGGACTGTGGGAGCGGCGGACCGGATTCGTCCAGGAGGTCTGGAGCTGCCGGGAGTTCGAGCCCCGGCCGACGGAAGGCGCCGGCACGGGCCACCGGGGAGCCTTCCCGCTCGAAACGGCCTGACCGCCTGACCGCCTGAAGTGTGCCCCGCGCACCGCACCATTGCCGCCACCTCCATTGTTCTACTACCATGCGAACAATGGAGGTTTTCATGAACCGGAAATCTGTCGCCCGCGCGTCGCTCGCCGCCCTGCCGTTCCTGCTCGCACTCGCCGTCTTCCTGCTGCTCTTCGCCGCCCGCCGCGACCGGCTGCCCGACCGGCTGGCCAGCCACTTCGTGGGCAGCGGCCGGGCCGACGACTACGCCGGCCAGACCTCGTACCTCGTCGTCGCCACCCTCGTCCTGCTCGGCACCGGCCTCCTGTGGACGGTGATGGCGTGGACCGGAAAGTACACCGGCCGGGCGTATCGCACGACGATCGCCTTCGGGTACGCCGTCGCCGGCTTCCTCGGCTACCTCCTGACGGTCACGCTGCTCATCAACGTGGACGCGCCCGAGGACGCGCAGGGCCGGGGGCAGGACGTCTCCTTCCCCCTGTGGCACCTGGCCGCGGCCCTCGGTGTGGGCGCCGCCGCCTACGGCCTCGGACACCTGGCGGCCGCGCTGGGCCCCGCCCCCGAGCCGGTCGAGGGCGACGGTCCGGCCGGAAAGGGCGAGCGGATCGCGCTGCGCACCGGAGAGGTCGCCGGGTGGGCCCGCAGCGCCGGGACCTGGTGGCTGCCGCTCGCCGCGCTCCTCGTCCTCGGCGGCGGCGTCCTCCTCCTGTTCACTGCGTCCTGGCCCACCGCCCTGCCGGCCCTCGTCGTCGGGCTCCTGATAGCGACCTTCGCCCGCCCCTACGTCACCGTGGACCGGCGCGGGATCACCGTCTCCGGGCTGCTGCCCTGGCCGCGCGTCCGGGTCCCGCTGGACCGGATCGAGGCCGCGTCCAGCCGTGACATCAGTCCGCTCACCGAGTTCGGCGGCTGGGGATACCGCATCCGGCCCGGGCGCACCGGTGTCATGATTCGCTCCGGTGAGGGCATCGTGGCGCGGCTGGCGGGCGGCCGGGACTTCGCGGTGACCGTGGACGACTCGGCGACGGGTGCCGCGCTCCTCAACACCCTGATCGACCAGCGCCGAACGGACCACTGACCATGCTCTTCCGGGTCGACCCGACCTCCACCGTGCCGCTCGGCGACCAGATCGCGGCCTGTGTGCGCCGCGCCGTGGCCGACGGCGCGGCGGCCCCCGGCGAACGGCTGCCCGCCGCCCGGGTCCTGGCCGAATCGCTCGGCGTCAACGTGCACACGGTGCTGCGCGGCTACCAGCGGCTGCGCGAAGAGGGCCTGATCGAACTGCGCCGGGGCCGGGGCGCCGCCATCGCGGACGGCGCCTCCCCGCACCGCGCCCGCCTCCTCGAACGGATCCGCGAGACGGTCGGCGAGGCCCGGGGCCTCGGCCTGACCAGCGACGAACTCCTCGCCCTGGTGCGTACCGAATACGGCACCGGCTGACGGCGTGCGTACCGCATACGGCGAAGGGCCGCCCCGTCCTGCGAGGCGGCCCGCCGGTTCGAGCGGTGCCGGTCAGGAACCGGCGTTGGTCAGCGCGGCCGCGAAGCCGTACTGCCACAGGTAGTTCACCTGGTTGCGCTCATTGGCGTTCGGGTACGGGTTGGTGCAGGACGTGCCGGGACCGCCGCCCGACATCAGCTCGCTGCACGGACCCGAGTAGTGGTCGGGCAGGCCGAGCACGTGCCCGGTCTCGTGGGCGGTGACCCGCGTCGAGTTGTACTGCCGGTTCTGCGCGTAGTCCAGGAAGACGTAGCCGCGACCGTGCCCGTCGGTGCTCGCGTACGAACCGCGGGAGTCGTTGCCCTCGTAGTACGTGAAGTCGGCGTTCGAGCCCTCCTGGAGCCGGACGTTGGAGACCGAGCTGTTCCAGATGGACGCGCTGTTGGCTATCTGGGTGCGGAAGCTCGGGGCGTTGGCGGCGTTGTACACGATGGTGACGGCCCGGAGGCCCGGGTTGGCGGCCCGCTTCTCGGCCACCGACTTCACGACCGCCTCGAAGAACGCCTTGTTGGCGGCGGCGCTCTCGTGCGAAGCGGAATCGGCGGTGTACGCCTGGTGCGGGGCCGGTGCGGCGGCCTCGGGAGCGGCGATCGCGGGGGCGGTGCCCAGCGCGGCGGCGAGCGAGAGGCCGAGTCCGAGCACGGCCGACATCACGGTCCTGGGGTGTCTCATGTGGGGGGTCTCCTACCAGTCACCTGTCAGAGGAACCCGTCCGATGATCGGACTCGGACGGGGGCGGTACGCAGCGAGTGTCGGGGAAGCGGAGCCCGCGCGGATGATGTCAGCCGGTGATAACGCGGCCCTATCACCCCCGTGCGGACATCCCGTGCACTCCTGCGGTCCACATGCCCAACGCCCGCTGAATCGCCCGCCTTTGACAGGGTTACGGCCCATGGTGCGGCCGGACCGGCCGCCCTAACCTCGGCAGCATGGAGCTTGAGGTGAGACACCTCAGGGCGCTGTGCGCCATCGCCGACGCCGGCAGCCTGCACCGGGCGGCCCGCACCCTCGGCGTGAGCCAGCCCGCGCTCACCACCCAGCTGCGGCGGATCGAGAACGCCCTCGGCGCCGAACTGTTCAGCCGCGGACGCACCGGCTGCCGCCCCACGCTCCTCGGCCGGGCCGTCCTCAGCCGTGCCCGCCCCCTCGTCGACGGCATGAGCGCCCTGGTCAGCGACGCGAAAGCGGAGGCCGCGGCCGCCGAGGGGCCCCGGCTGCGCATCGGCTGCACCGCCAGCAGGGTCATCGGCGGCTGGCTGCGCCGCCTGCGGCTCCGGCTGCCGGGGACGGACATCTCGCTCCGGGTGGACGTCTCCGCCCACGCCCTGCTCCGCGCCGTCGACGCCGGCCGGCTCGACGTCGCCTTCGTGCACGAGGTGGAGGGCTGCCCGCTCGCCGTCCCGGAGGGGCTGGAGCAGCGGGTCCTCGTGGACCGCGAACCGCAGTTCATCTCCCTGGCCCGCGACCACCCGGCCGCCGCGCTGCCCGTCGTCGACCTCGCGGACCTGGCCGCCGACCGGTGGATGGTCGACCCGACGGTGGACGGTGAATGGGACGGGCTGCGGCGGGTGTTCGCCGAGGCCGGTGTGGCGCCGGCCGTGCTGCACGGCGACTACCTCACCGCCGCCTCCCTCGTCGTCCTCGGCGAGGCGGTCGCCCCCTGCCAGCCGACCTCCGGCCCCCGCGACGACATGGCCATCCGTCCGCTGCGCGACGACCCCCTCGCCGTCCGGCTGCTCCTGGTCTCCCGGCCCGGCGCGGACACGACCGCGGTCTACGCGGAACTGGAGGCCGCCTACCGGGAGGCGGCCCGGCGGGTGGCCGGATACCACCAGTGGCTGCTGCGCCACCGCAGCCCGCTCGCCCTCCCGGACACCGGCGCGCCGCCCGAGGAGTTCCCGGTTCCGCCCGATTCAGCCGAGAGCGTGGACCGTTTCCCTTCGCCGCGCCCCAGGGCAGAGTCACTGTCATGAGGCTTCTGATCCTGGGCGGTACGCAGTTCGTCGGCCGGGCCGTCACCGAGGCGGCCCTCGCCCGCCGCTGGGACGTCACCGTCTTCCACCGCGGCCACCACGCGCCCCCGCCCGGCGTGGCCCAACTGATCGGTGACCGCACGGCCGAAGACGGCCTCGCCGCGCTCGCCGCCGCCGACGCGCCGGACGCCGACGGCCACACCTGGGACCTGGTCGTGGACACCTGGAGCGGCGCGCCCTCCGCGGTGCGCGACGCGGCCCGGCTGCTGTCCACGCGCGCCGCCCGGTACACCTACATATCCAGCCGCTCCGTCTACGACTACCCGACCCCGGCGGGCCTCACCGAGGACGGCCCGGTGGTGGCGGGCGCCTCGCCCGACGCCGGGGACGACCAGTCGTACGCCCTGGCCAAGCGCGGCGGCGAACTGGCCGCGCTGGACGCCTTCGGCGACCGCGCCCTGCTCGCCCGGGCCGGGCTGATCCTCGGCCCCTGGGAGAACATCGGCCGGCTGCCCTGGTGGCTGAACCGGATCGCGCGCGGCGGCCCGGTGCTCGCGCCCGGCACCCCGGACACCGACATCCAGTACATCGACGTGCGCGACCTCGCCGACTGGGTGCTCGACGCGGCGGAACGCGGGCTGCACGGCCCGTACAACCTGGCCAGCCGACCGGGGCACACCACCATGGGCGGCCTGCTCGACGCCTGCGTGCGCGCCACCGGTTCCGACGCGGGACTGCGCTGGACCCCGGCGGAGAAGATCCTCGCCGCGGGCGTCGAACCGTGGACGGACCTGCCGGTGTGGCTGCCGCCGGGGGAGCTGTACGACACCCTGCACCAGGGCGACGTCGGCCTCGCGTACGCGGCGGGGCTGCGCTGCCGCCCGGTCGAGGAGACCGTCGCCGACACCTGGACCTGGCTGCGCGGGCTGGGCGGTACGGCACCCCAGCGCCCCGACCGCCCCACCGTGGGCCTCGGCCCGGAGACGGAGGCGAAGCTGCTGGCGGAGTGAGGGGCGCGCCGACGCGGCGAGCGGTTATCCACAGGGTCCGGCCTGCGAACCGTCGCGGGGTTAGCCTCGGCCCATGGCCGAACTGCTGCACCTCACCGAAGGCCCGCTCTGGGAGGCGGCCCGCGGGATCGGGACGTACGAGATGTCCACCCGCGGCCGCACCCTGCACGAAGAGGGCTTCATCCACTGCTCGTTGCCCCACCAGCTCCCCGGTGTCGCCGAGATGCTCTACGGCGCCGGCAGCCGGGCCGGAGCCGCCGACCAGGACCTCGTGGTGCTCGTCATCGACACCGCGCGGCTCACCGCGCCCCTGCGGTACGAGGCCGCCGCACCCGGCGGCGAGGAGTTCCCGCACATCTACGGACCGCTCCCGGTCGACGCCGTCGTCGAGGTACGCCCCTGGCCGACCGAGGAGGTCACCGCATGAGCCCCACGACCGATCCCACGTCCCCGTCCGAGACCGTCACCGGCGGACCGGTCACCGCCGTCACCGGTGCGAGCGGCGCGCTCGGCGGCCGGGTCGCCGCCCGGCTGGCCCGGGCCGGCGTCCCCGTCCGGCTGCTCGGCCGCGCCCTCTCCCGGCTGCCCGATCTCCCCGGCGCCGACCCCGCGCCGCCCGCCTCCTACGGCGACGGCGAGGCCATGCGGCGCGCCCTGGCCGGGGCGCACACCTTGTTCCTCGTCTCGGCGCACGAGAGCCCCGACCGGGTCCGCGAGCACACCACGGCGGTGGACGCGGCGGTCGCGGCCGGCGTCGAACGGATCGTGTACGTCTCCTTCCTGGGCGCCGCCCCCGACGCCACGTTCACCTTCGCTCGCGACCACTGGCACACCGAGGCGCACATCCGGACCTCCGACGTCCGGTACACCTTCCTGCGCGACAGCTGGTATCTCGCCGGCCTTCCCGCCATGACCGGTGCCGACGGCGTGCTGCGCGGCCCCGCCGGGGACGGCCGGGTGGCGGCCGTGGCGCACGAGGACATCGCCGACGCGGCGACCGCCGTGCTCCTCGCGGACACCGACGCGACGGGCCCCTCGCACGACGGACGCACCTACGACCTGACCGGGCCCGAGGCGCTCACCCTCGCCGAGGCGGCCGAGGAACTGAGCCGGGTCACCGGACGGACCGTCACCTACGAGCCGGAGACCCGCGAGGAGGCGTACGCCTCACGGGCGGGGTACGGCGCGGCAGACTGGGAGGTGGCCGGCTGGGTCACCTCGTACGAGGCCATCGCGGCCGGGGAGATGGCCACCGTCTCGGACGCCGTGCCGACGCTGACCGGCCGCCCCGCCATGGACCTGGCCGGGTTTCTGCGCGCCCACCCCGACAGCTACCGCCACCTCCTGAAGCAGGACTGACCGCCATGCGGACGGAGACCCCCTGGGGCCCCTGGGACCCCCCGCCGCTCGACGGGGCCGTCCGCCTGCTCGCCCCGCTGCGCGCCCCGTGGTGGATCGCCGGCGGGTACGCGGTCGAGCTGGCGGTGGGCCGTCCCTTCCGGGAGCACGCCGACATCGACGTGCTCCTGCTGCGCCGCGACCAGCTGGAGGCGCAGCGCGTGCTGTCCGGCTGGGAGTGGTGGGCCGCCGATCCGCCGGGCACGCTGCGGCCCTGGCGTCCTGGCGAGATCCTGCCCGCCGGTGTCCACGACATCTGGTGCCGGCCGGGGGCGGACGAGCCGTGGCGCCTGCAGTTCATGCTGGCCGACACGGACGGCGAGGACTGGGTGTTCCGCCGCGACCCCCGGGTCCGCCTCCCCCCTGGAGCGGCTGGGCCGGCTCTCCGACGGGGGCGTCCCGTACCTCGCGCCCGAGGTCCAGCTCCTCTACAAGTCCAAGTCCCGCAGGGCCAAGGACGAGCAGGACTTCGAGGCGGCGCTGCCCGTCCTCGACGTCCACGGACGCGCCTGGCTGGCCGAGACGATCGCGCTGGTCGAGGGCGCCGACCACCCGTGGGCGGCCCGGTTGCGGGCGCTCCTGGCGGGCTGAGAACGGTCGGGCCGGGGAGCCCCCTGCGGGCCCCCGAGCCCTTCCCCTGACGTCCCCCTCAGTTCGCGTATGCCGTTGACTGACGCGCGGTGGGCGCGAATCGAGCTGTTGCTCCCGGACCGGACGCCGCGGCGGGGTGCCCGGTGGTGACCGTCAAGCGGTTCGTTTCGCGGTGGCCGGAGCGGGGCGGGTGGGCCAGGGGGCGAGGGCCACCCGGCCGGCAACGTGGGCGGGGGCGACGGCCCCCTGTCACAGACGTGGGCGGCAGGCCGCTCCGGGCCTGAAGCCCCCCTGAACGTGCAGCGGGCGACCACGTTCAGCGGAGAGGCTGACCACTTGGGCTCGGAGTGCAGCGCGCTGGCGCCCTGAACCTCCATGTTTTCCTGGGTCGTTGACGCTGGGCATCGAGTTCTTCGGTGGCCTCGTCGGTCGCGCCGGAAGCAGGTCGTGGGAGTAGTTCACGTCGCAGATCTCCGCGAAGACCACCAGAGCTTACGCGAAACGCGGCAAACAGCGATGAAACATCAACTGACGTTAGACGCAAGGCTGTTGATGTACACTCAATCCGCTCATGAGGAACTCCCGCCCATGCGGCCTTCGCTTAATTCACCTTGTGATGCGCGCGCCTGTCCATTATTGTTGACGAGAGGCACGACTATGCGCAAGTTGGGAACCCGGAATACCTGGAAGCGGATCGGTATGGTTGCTTCCATCGCGACCCTTCCGTTGGCTCTTGCGAGCCCTGCTTGGGCTGTCGTGAAGTATTCGTACATAACGGGTGGAGTCGCCGGCTTCAACTCGCATTATGTGACCGATGACGGAGGCACCGGCCCGAACAAGGTGGACTTCACCGGGTGCCATACGGGCTCGGGCGTGACCAAGAGTGTGACTGTTCAGCTGCGACGTGCTGTCATCGGACCCGACACCGGATTCGACACAAAGACCTACACGGCATGCTTCAACGGCGGAACCTCGTCCGGTGAGTGGGGTGCCGGAAGCAAGGGCCACGACTACTACTTCCGCATCACCAAGGTTGGTGGAAGTTCGGTAGTCGGCCCGACGATCAGCGTCGATGAGACCCGCATGTCGTTCTAGGCGGCACTGGATTCGGAATACCTGGGTGGAGGCCTGAAACGCAGGTCTCCACCTGCCTCTTGGTGAAACAGACAGAGGCACCCCCACGCTGAAATACCAAGGTGTCGCATGCCTATTTCGATGTCCGAGTGTTCCTTCTCCTATCGGCGTAGGCGCCCGGTGCTGCGTGATCTCAGCTATACGCTGCCGCCCGGGCGGACCGTGCTCCTGGGGCCGAACGGGGCCGGGAAGAGCACTCTGTTGGGTTTGTGCGCATCGGCGCTGCGCCCCGGTTCCGGTTCCGTGACCTATGGCGGCCTGAGCACCGGCCGGCGCCGGGCGCTGCCCGCGTTCCGCAGGCGTGTGGCATGGATGCCTCAGCAGGTGGAGCAGGTGCCGGGGCTCACGGCCCGGGATCAGGTCGCGTATGCCGGTTGGCTCAAGGGGATGGGCCGGCGAGAGGCGTGGCGTGAAGCTCTCCAGGCCCTGGAACGCGTGGAGTTGGCCGATCGGGCGGACGACAAGGTCCAGGAACTCTCCGGGGGACAGCAGCGGCGCGTCGCTGTGGCGCAGGCCCTCGTGCATGATGCGGAGGTCCTTCTCCTCGACGAGCCGACAGCGGGCATGGATCCCCGGCAGCGGCAGGTATTCCACCAGATTCTCGCCGATCTGTCGAAGAACGTGCACATCGTTCTCTCCACACATGACACCTCGGACATCGCCAACTCGTACGACTCAGTCGCGGTTCTGCTGGATGGCCAGGTGCGCTTTTCGGGAACGGTGGCGGACTTCCTTTCCCACGCGAGCGCGACGGCGACATCCGACGAGCAGCGGGCCGCCTCCGCTTATCAGGCATTCACCGAGGTCGATGGGGCGATCTCGTGGTGAACCGATTCCCCTTCGCTCGGCACTCGGCCGCCGTCGGGCTCGGAGCACCGACGGTGGCTCTGGCCATATATTTCACCGCCTACCAGCCCATGCCGTTCACCGGTGAAGATTCCGTCGTCGTGGTTTCGGTGGCCCTGAGGATTGCCGCGCTGGGAATGGCCTTGGTGGCCGCCTGGGACGCAGGGAGGCTTCGCCAGGCTCGGATCACAGCCGCCCCGTCCAGCCGCCACCTGCTGCGCGTACTTGTCGATGCGATGGCCCCTTCACTGGCCCTGGTGATCATCAGCTGGGTGGCGTCCCTCCTATTGGTGATCAGCTATCTGGGAGGTCCCGCACCAGGGCTCCACGACACCATTCCCGTGGTCCGAAGTCTTGCGATCCCGTTCAGTGCAGTAGCAGTCGGATTCTTCCTCGGGCTCTCCCTTCCGTCCGTTATCGCCCGCCCCCTTGGGGTGGTCATCACGGCGCTGTGGGTCTTCGTCGCCTATGCGCTGGGTATCCCATGGCTGCGGGCGATATCCGGATTCGACATGAGCACTCCGACCTACACGGATGTCGTGGACCGCGCCTACCTCATGGCACCGGCGATCCTGGCTCTCGGGCTGCTGCTCGGTCTTGTCGCGTTCAGCCTGCTCTCACATCCGGCGCTGCGCGCCGCCGCCGTGGCCTGCTGCGTCCTCGCGGGCTTCGGGGCGTCGTATCCTCTGGTGAGCGACGCCCCGCGCTACGCCGACCCCACCGTTCCCCGCACTTGGGCAACGACGTGCGAGCGCACCGCTCCGGTGATCTGTGTCCCCAGCGAGTTCGCCGACGACATCCCCGAGCTGCACCGCTCCGCTCAACAAGCACTGCCCCGCCTGCGAGAGGTCGGGTTCACCCCGCCCCGGAAGCTGGCCTTCGTCTCGGAGGATCTACCGCTGCCACGCGACACCTGGCGAACCTACCTCCAGAAGCCGGTGACCCAGCACCGCAGCCGGGCCGTCTACGTCAGCGCCTTGGTTCCGTCAGGGCTCCACGACTGCCCGGACCTTCCTGATGACTACGTTTATCCGGCGCGTGGAGCCGCCTTCGCCTGGGTCGGCCTGACGGTCGGGATGTCGGAGGAAGAGGCTGCCCGCAGCTACGGCCCCAGCGGCGTGTACCGGGCACGCTGGGTGCGCAGCCTCCCCAAGGCGAAGCAGTACACCTGGTATAAGCAGCAGTTGAGGTACCTCAACTCCTGCGACGAGCAGCTCCACGAGAAGGCCCGGGCGGCGGCCAAGACCGAGAACGAGCGGGGCCGAGCGCTGGGCCCGCGGTTGGAGGATCCGGCGGACACGGCGCCAGGGGTGGACCGTTGATCCTCTGGGCGCGCGTACGAAGGATCTGGCTGCTGCCAGTGGCCCTGTTCGCCTGGACGCTCCTCCTTGTACTCGTGCGCGACGACGTGGCGAAGGTTCCCCAGATCGCCGCGCAGGGCACCTTCTCGATCAAGCTGATGAACTTCCTCCCGCTCATCCTGTGCATCCCGACGATGTACTGCATGAGCCGGCGCCTCATCGCCACCGAAGCCACAGCGGCGCGAGCGGTTGCCATCGTTGACCGGCTGGTTCTCCTGCTTCTGGGAATGAGCGCGGCGGGGCTGGGGTTTGCACTCGGGGAGTTCCTGGACATGCCGACAGCGGTGGCGGGCGGACGGAACACCGTCATGGTGCTGGGCCTCGCTCTCCTCGTACGCGGCTGGTACGGGCCGATCGCCGGTGGCGCGGCGGCGACCATGTTCGTGATGGTCAGCATTGTCACCGGCCTGGCGGGAGACCAGAGGCCGTACCCGTGGGCGGTTCTCCTGATGGAGTCCACCAGCGTCGTGGCGGCAGTCGTGGCGGCAGTCAGTTTTACCGCCGGTCTGATCACGATGTCGTACCGCTGGCAGATACCGGGTTGACATACACCTTGGGCTGAAGCCCCGAGGACTCCGGCCGTTTCCTACAGGTGCTGTGCGAGGAAGGCTCCAAGGCCGGCGACCTCGACGGCGTCGCCGCGACCGTGATCCTGCACGGCGCCCGTACGACTCCTCCCTTGCCCGTCGTCGGCCAGGAGCGTCTGCGCACGCTTCCGGCGCGGGCACTGGAGCACGAACGGCTACGCAGGGGAGAGTGGTGGCAGGATGCCGACGAGGTCGAGGACGCGCTCGACCGTATCGCCCAGGGAGCGCGGCTACGACCCCGGCCACAACGCCGCCCACCTCGCTGCCCGCCACGGCCCCCACGTACCTCCCAGCCGCCTCCCAAAACGCCGGAAGGGGTACGACCGGCGAGCGGTCGTACCCCTCCTGATCCGGCCCGGGAGATCAGGCCTTCTTGGTCTCCCAGAAGATCTTGTCGATCTGGGCGATCAGGTCCAGCGCCTTCTGGCCCGTGGCCGGGTCGTTCGAGCCCTTGGCGGCCGAGAGGGCCTTCAGGGTGTCGTTGACCAGCTGGTGCAGCTCCGGGTACTTCTCGAAGTGCGGGGGCTTGAAGTAGTCGCTCCAGAGCACGGAGACGTGGTGCTTCGCGAGCTCGGCGCGCTGCTCCTTGATCAGGATCGCGCGCGTGCGGAAGTCCGCGTCCTCGTTGGCCTGGTACTTCTCCTGGACGGCCTTGACGGACTCCGCCTCGATGCGGGCCTGGGCCGGGTCGTACACGCCGCAGGGCAGGTCGCAGTGGGCGCTGACCTTCACCTTGGGGGCAAACAGGCGGGAAAGCATTGAGCTGTCCTTCCTCGTGATCGTCTTCTCAGGTGGGACATTACTCCGTGAGAAGCCTCTTTTTGCGGGTGCCCCCAGGGGCTTAGGCCAAAAGTCCGGGATGAGTGTGGGACCAGTGGCCGAATGTACGAAACCCTGTCGTGGACGGTGTACTGGACGGACCGGGGAGGTACCGGAGGAGATGAGGGAGGTGCCGGAGGTGACGGAGCTGGCCGATGAGCAGCCCGCACGGGGGCTGTCGGCGCGGGTGCCGTTCCAGGTGGTGGAGGTGACCGGGCCCTCGATGGTGCCCACGCTCCACCACGGGGACTGGCTGCTCGTGCAGTACGGGGCGCAGGTGCGCCCCGGGGACGTGGTGATTCTGCGCCATCCGTTCCAGCAGGACCTGCTGGTGGTCAAGCGGGCCGTGGAGCGGCGGGCCGGGGGCTGGTGGGTGCTGGGGGACAACAGTTACGCGGGCGGGGACAGCACGGACTACGGGACCGTGCCCGAGGAACTGGTGCTGGCCCGGGCCCGGGCGCGCTACCGGCCGCTGACGAAGGATCAGCGCTCGGTGCGCGGCGTGGTGGCCTGGGCGGTCTCCGCGCTGCGGCCGGTGTCGGCGGCGCGTTCGGTCTCCAGGCGCTTGCGGGCCCGGTAGGCGGCCACGTTGGCGCGGGTCGCGCAGCGGTCCGAGCAGTAGCGGCGGGAGCGGTTGGTCGAGGTGTCGAGGTAGGCGTTGCGGCACGGCGCAGCCTCGCACAGGCCGAGCCGGTCCACACCGTACGAGGTGAGGTGGAAGGCCAGGCCCATGGCGGCGATCGCGGCGTAGCCCGCGGTCGCGTTGGACGGGTGGTCGGCCAGGTGCATGTGCCAGTCCGGCTTGCCGTCCGCGTCGCGGAAGTCGTGACCGGAGATCTGCGGGCTGACCGGGAACTCCAGGAGCAGCGAGTTCAGCAGGTCGACCGCGAGCCTCTCGTCCCCGTCGTCGGCCGCCTCGAAGACCGCGCGCAGCCGGGCCCGTACGGAGCGGAAGCGGGTGACGTCCGCGTCGGTCGCCCGCCGGGCCGCCTGGCCGTTGGTGCCGAACAGGTCCCGTACCGCGTCGACCGAGGTGAGGACGTCCTTGTTGCGGGCCGGCTCCTCGGTGTTGACCAGGCGCACGGCGTAGTCCGAGTAATAGGCCAGTTCCACGAGTAGTCCTTACGGCGTCGGTCCACGGGCTCTGCGGTGCGGGCGTAATGGGTCGTTAAAGGTACAGGGTATTACGAGTCGGTGGCGCCCGTATCTGGTCGGTGGTCTCGTCTCCCATTTTTCTCCCAGGCTCCTGCAACCTCCCGTACCCCCCACCGCACTGGAAGGGTGAGACGGCCCGCACCCGCGGGCCGGGGGAAGGACACCGAGGATGCGGAGCGATGACCACGCCGCGCTGCACGCCTTCGTCGAGAGCAGACGCACCGCCCTGTTCCGCAGCGCGTTCCTGCTCTGCGGCGACCGGCACGAGGCGGAGGACCTGGTCCAGACGACTCTGGTCAAGGTGGTGCTCGGCGGGCGGCGGCACGGGCGGCTCGACAACATCGAGGCGTACGCGCGCAAGACCCTGGTCAACACATTCATCGCGGCCCGCCGACGGTTCTGGCGGCGCGAGCAGGCGTACGGGGAACTGCCCGACCGGGCCGCGCAGGCGCCCGACACGGACACCGGGCTGGCGGTAAGGGCGGCGCTCGCCCGGCTCACGCCCAGGCAGCGGGCGGTCCTGGTGCTGCGCTACTGGGAGGACCTGAGCGTCGAGGCCACCGCCGCGCTGCTCGGGATGCGGGAGAACACGGTCAAGAGCCACGCGGCTCGGGGATTGGCGGCGCTGCGCGCCGAGATGGCGGAGGCATTGGTATGAGCGACGACGTGCGCGAACTGCTGGGGAGGGCCGCCGAGGACGCCGGGCGGCCGGTGATCAGCACGGAGGCGGTCTACGCCAAGGCCGCGCGGGTGCGGTGGCGGCGCCGGGCCGCGGTGTCGGCGGGGGCGGTGTGCACGGTGGCGCTCGGGGCGTTCGTCGTGCCGCAGCTCTCGTCCTTTGCACCGGAGGCGCCGCGGACCGCGTCCGTCGCGGCACCGGCCAAGCCGCCGGGCGGCACCGAACGGGCCGCGCGGCTGGTCCAGCTCCTGCCGGGCGGTATCGGCGCGGTCGAGGAGGTGTCGTTCGCCGACATCATCAAGCACGCGTCGCCGCTGCCGCCCGAGCCCCCCAGGACCGGGCCGCTGGACGGGCAGTACGCGGTCCGCCGGGACGGCGGTGTCGGCTATCTGACCGTCGACGTCAGCGACGCGAAGGCGGTGGAGCGGAAGCTGGGCGGCAGCCCGCGGGTCAAGGACCTGTGCAAGCAGGGGAACGGGGAGCGGGCCCGTACCGAGTGCGTGCGCGAGAAGCTTCCGGGCGGGCGGGTGCTCACCATCTGGAGCGACGCGATGGACTACGGCGACGGCACCCCGCAGTGGGGGCCGGAGCTGACCGCCCGGCTCGTCCTTGCCGACGGCAGCGAACTGGCGGTGCGCGACAGCACCGGCTTCGAGGCCGACATCGTGCAGGGGCCGCTGCTCAAGACCCCGCCGCTCACCCGTGCGCAGCTGCACGCGCTGATGCTCCGTCCGGAGCTGCTGCCGGGGAAGTGACCCCGCAAGGGGAAAGGGCGGTACGGACCGGCATGGTCCGTACCGCCCCTTGCCGTACGCCTCAGAGCACCTTGGAGAGGAACGACTTCGTCCGGTCGTGCTGCGGGTCGGCCAGGACGTCGCGCGGGTGGCCCGACTCGACCACCACCCCGTCGTCCATGAAGACCAGCGCGTCGCCGACCTCGCGGGCGAAGCCCATCTCGTGGGTGACCACGATCATCGTCATGCCGTCCTCGGCGAGGCCGCGCATCACGTCGAGCACGTCACCGACCAGCTCCGGGTCGAGCGCCGAGGTGGGCTCGTCGAAGAGCATCAGCTTCGGCTCCATGGCCAGGGCCCGGGCGATGGCCACCCGCTGCTGCTGCCCGCCGGAGAGCTGCGAGGGGTAGTTCTTCGCCTTGTCGCCGAGGCCGACCCGGTCCAGCAGCTTCTCGGCACGGGCCCGGGCGACCGCCTTGGACTCGCGCTTCACCTGGACCGGGGCCTCCATGACGTTCTCGATCGCCGTCATGTGCGGGAAGAGGTTGAAGCGCTGGAAGACCATGCCGATGTCCCGGCGCTTCAGGGCGACCTCGCTGTCCTTGAGCTCGTAGAGCTTGTCGCCCTTCTGGCGGTAGCCCACCAGCTCGCCGTCCACGTACAGCCGGCCGGCGCTGATCTGCTCCAGGTGGTTGATGCACCGCAGGAACGTCGACTTACCGGAACCGGAGGGGCCGATCAGGCAGAAGACCTCGCGCGGGGCGACCTCCAGGTCGATGCCCTTGAGGATGTGCGCGGCGCCGAAGGACTTGTGGACGCCCTCGGCCTTCACCATGGCGGTCATGCCATGCCTCCCTTCGGGCGGCCGAACGACAGCAGCGTGGCCCGTACCTTCTGCAACGGGGTGGGCGGCAGGCTCCGGCTGGAGCCGCGCGCGTAGTACCGCTCCAGGTAGTACTGCCCGACGCTCAGCACCGAGGTCATGATCAGATACCAGGCGGCGGCGAGGAAGTACATCTCCACCGGCGCCCCCGAACTCTGCCCGATGTCCTGGGCGTATTTGAAGAGTTCGTAGAACTGCACGTTCGCCACCAGCGAGGTGGTCTTGAGCATGTTGATGACCTCGTTGCCCGTGGGCGGCACGATCACCCGCATGGCCTGCGGAATCACGACGCGCCGCAGGGTCCTGCCGTGGCTCATGCCCAGCGCGTGCGATGCCTCCGTCTGGCCCTCGTCCACCGAGAGCAGACCGGCCCGGCAGATCTCCGCCATGTACGCGGCCTCGTTGAGGCCGAGGCCGAGCAGCGCCGTCAGCAGCGGCGTCATGAAGCTCGACCAGTAGTCCTTGTAGATCGGCCCGAGGTTGATGTACTCGAAGACCAGACCCAGGTTGAACCACACGAACAGCTGGACCAGGACCGGCGTCCCGCGGAAGAACCAGATGTAGAACCACGCGATGGACGAGGTCACCGGGTTCTTCGACAGGCGCATGACGGCGAGCAGGATGCCGCCGACCACGCCGATGACCATCGACAGGGCGGTCAGCAGCAGGGTCTGTTCGACGCCCTTGATGATGCGGTCGTCGAAGAAGTAGTCCGGGACCGCGCCCCAGTTGATCCTGCCCTGGCTGAAGGCGTAGATGATCGCGACGAGCGCGGCGATGGCGACGAGCGCCGAGACGTACCGGCCGTAGTGCCGGACCGGGATGGCCTTGATGGCCTCGGGTCCGGACGCCGGGGCGGCGGGGGGTGCCGGCGGTTCGTCGACCGGGCCCGTCTTCTTGATGTCAGTCACGGCTGTTGCCTTTCAGCGCCGGAACCGGTCAGGACCCGCCGTTCACCTTGGCCTCGGTGACCGCACCGGCCTCGACGCCCCACTTGGCGATGACCTTCTCGTACTCGCCGCTCTTGATGATGGCGTCCATGGCCGCCTTGACGGCCTTGGTGAGCTGGTCGTTGCCCTTGGCGACGGCGATGCCGTACGGGGCCGCCTCGACCTGGTCGCCGACGATCTGGAAGTCCTTGCCGCCGCCCGAGGTCTTCACCGCGTACGCGGCGACCGGGAAGTCGGACGAGCCGGCGTCGGCACCGCCGGAGCGCAGCCGGGTCTGGGCCTCAAGGTCGTTGTCGTACGGCTCGATGGCGATCTTCTTGCCGCCCGAACACTTCTTGGACTCGGCCTTGGCCAGGTCGTGCGAGACGGTGTTGCGCTGGACGGCGATCTTCTTGCCGCAGAGGTCGGACCAGGTCTTGATGCCCTGATCGTCGCCCTTCTTGGTGTAGATCGAGACACCGGCGGTGAAGTAGTCGATGAAGTCGACGCCCTCGCCGACCTTCTTCTTCGTCTCCGGGTCGATGCCCTCCTGGCGGTCCTTGGTGTCGGTCATCGCCGACATCGCCAGGTCGTAGCGCTTGGAGCGCAGGCCGGTGATCAGGGTGTCGAACGTGCCGTTCTCGAACTGGAACTCCACGCCCAACTCCTTGCCGAGCGCGTCCGCGAGATCGGGGTCGATACCCACGGTCTTGCCGGACTTGTCCTTGAACTCGACCGGCGGGTACGCGATGTCCGAGCCGACCTTGATGACGCCCTTGGACTTGATCTCCGCGGGGAGCAGGTCGGCGGGCGAGGAGGTTCCGGCGGAGGCCCCGGCGCTGGTCTCGGTCTTGGCCGAGCCGCTGGAGTCGTTGTTCTTCGTCTGGTCGCCACAGGCGGTCAGCAGCATGGTGCCGGCGACCGCGATGGCGCCGACCGCGGCGATGCGGGACTTCGCGGCCGTACGACGGGTGGAGCGTGCGGTCATGATCGGGTTCCTCCGGCAGGTCAGGTGGGTCGCCAGGGCGGTAATGGCACATGGCGTCGGGTGTCGCCGCCTTGTGTGATTACGGCATGTTGCCATTCGGACTAGCCCGAACAGGGGGCCTGCCATGTCAAAATCGGATAACGGGCGATCCCCGAACCTCTTGAGGCCGGTACCACCAAGGCCGGACCTTCTATGGGGTTTCCTTCCGACGGCCGGAAGATCTGCGGCGCGTCTCGCGTGGCGGACGCAGGCACGGCACAAGCCTGACCTGTTCAGATATCCGACTATGAGTCACGTCACGGAGTCGATATGGACTCGTCCGTGACCAGGTCCGTCCGGTAAGAAAGACCTTTACACCCCTCATCCGGGGCTCAGGGCGCGTGTGCGGCGCGCCCGCGCGTACGTACGTCCCCCTGTCGGGGCGGGCCAACCGCCCGGCGCAGGGCACGTACGCGGTGCCCGCCCACCCCTCCTCAACCAGGAGTGGCCACCCTCAAACGATGAAGACTTAAGGGGTCAACACCATGGCAGCGGAGATCGTCAATCCTCGCAGCGACAGCAATACGGACATCGCGGCGGCCGACGCCGCGGACAGCGCCACCGACGAGCCGTTCGATCCGGCCTTCGCGCTCCACCGGGGCGGGAAGATGGCCGTGCAGGCCACCGTCCCGATCCGGGACAAGGACGACCTGTCCCTCGCGTACACGCCCGGCGTGGCGAAGGTGTGCAGCGCGATCGCGGAGCGGCCCGAGCTCGTCCACGACTACACCTGGAAGTCCCAGGTCGTCGCCGTCGTGACGGACGGCACCGCGGTGCTCGGCCTCGGCGACATCGGTCCCGAGGCGTCCCTCCCGGTGATGGAGGGCAAGGCGATCCTGTTCAAGCAGTTCGGCGGCGTCGACGCGGTGCCGATCGCGCTGGCGACCACCGACGCGGACGAGATCGTCGACACCGTGGTGCGCCTCGCGCCGTCCTTCGGCGGGGTGAACCTGGAGGACATCTCGGCGCCGCGCTGCTTCGAGATCGAGCGCAAGCTCCAGGAGCGGCTCGACATTCCCGTCTTCCACGACGACCAGCACGGCACCGCCGTGGTCACGCTCGCCGCCCTGCGCAACGCGGCGAAGCTGTCCGGGCGCAGCCTCGGCGACCTGCGCGCCGTCATCTCGGGCGCGGGCGCGGCCGGGGTGGCCATCGCCAAGTTCCTGCTGGAGGCGGGGCTCGGCGACGTCGCCGTCGCCGACCGCAAGGGCATCGTCAGCCGGGACCGCGAGGACCTGACCGACGTCAAGCGGGAGCTGGCCGAGCTCACCAACAGGGCGGGCATCTCCGGCTCCCTGGACACCGCGCTGGCCGGCGCGGACGTCTTCATCGGCGTCTCCGGCGGTACGGTGCCGGAGCCGGCCGTCGCCTCGATGGCGCCCGGGGCGTTCGTCTTCGCCATGGCGAACCCGAACCCGGAGGTCCACCCCGACATCGCGCACAAGTACGCGGCCGTCGTGGCGACCGGGCGGTCGGACTACCCGAACCAGATCAACAACGTGCTCGCCTTCCCCGGCATCTTTGCGGGGGCCCTCCAGGTGCGGGCCTCGCGGATCACCGAGGGCATGAAGATCGCCGCGGCGAACGCGCTGGCCGACGTCGTGGGCGACGAGCTGGCCGCCGACTACGTGATCCCGTCCCCGTTCGACGAGCGGGTCGCCCCGGCGGTGACGGCCGCGGTGGCCGCTGCGGCGCGGGCGGAGGGTGTGGCGCGGCGCTGAGGCGCCGCACGGCGCGGGGGTTTCGGGGGGGCGCCGCCCCCGGGCCCCCGCTTTCGGGGGCGCTGCCCCCGGGCCCCCGCTTTCGGGGGCGCTGCCCCCGGGCCCCCGCTTTCGGGGGCGCTGCCCCCGGGCCCCCGCTTTCGGGGGCGCTGCCCCCGGGCCCCCGCTCCTCAATCGCCGGAGGGGCTTGGTTTTGCCCCGCCGGCGGGCAACTACCGCCGTCACGCGCGGTGCGTGTCACACCCGCAGCCGGTTACGCCGCGGTAGCGCGCCCCCTATCGTCGGCCCCATGTTCGCCGCCTACGCATCCCGCCTCGACCGCGACCACCCCCTCAACGGCCTTGAGCTGGGCGAACGCCCAGCCCCGCAGGACCGCCCCGGGTGGACCACCGTCAACGTCCGGGCCGCCTCCCTCAACCACCACGACCTCTGGTCCCTGCGCGGCGTCGGCCTCGCCGAGGACAAGCTGCCGATGATCCTCGGCTGCGACGCCGCCGGTACCGACCAGGACGGCAACGAGGTCGTCCTGCACTCCGTCATCGGCCAGACCGGGCACGGGGTCGGTCCGGACGAGCCCCGGTCCATCCTCACCGAGCGCTACCAGGGCACCTTCGCCGAGCAGGTCACCGTCCCCAGCTGGAACGTGCTGCCCAAGCCGAAGGAGCTCACCTTCGAGCAGGCCGCCTGCCTGCCCACCGCCTGGCTGACCGCGTACCGCATGCTCTTCACCAACGCCGGGGTGCGCCCCGGGGACTCCGTGCTGGTCCAGGGCGCCGGCGGCGGGGTCGCCACCGCCGCGATCGTGCTCGGCCGGGCCGCCGGGCTGCGGGTCTACACCACCAGCCGCGACGAGGCCAAGCGCAAGCGGGCCGTCGAGCTCGGCGCCGTCGATGCGTTCGAGGCGGGGGCCATGCTGCCCCACCGGGTCGACGCCGTCATCGAGACGGTCGGCGCGGCCACCTGGTCGCACTCCGTCAAGTCGCTGCGCCCCGGCGGCACGCTGGTCATCTCCGGCGCCACCAGCGGCGACCGCCCCTCGCACGCCGAGCTGACCCGGATCTTCTTCCTGGAGCTGAAGGTCGTCGGCTCGACCATGGGGTCCAAGGACGAACTGGAGGACCTCCTCGCCTTCTGCGCCGCCACCGGCGTCCGCCCCGTCATCGACGAGGTACTGCCGCTGGACCGGGCCCGAGAGGGATTTGAACGGCTCGCCGCGGGCGACCAGTTCGGGAAAATCGTGCTGACTGTCAACAACGGTTGACATAGTCGGCTCGTCAACGTAAGTTGACAGCATGACCGAAGCAACGGATCTCGCCGAGCGGGCGGGCGACCGCGACCCCCGGGTGGGGCTGCGATCGGTCGCCGCGCTGCGGCGGCTGCTGGAACAGCTGGAAGCCGTACAAGTCAGAAGCGCCCGGGCCCAGGGCTGGTCGTGGCAGGAGATCGCCGCCGAACTGGGAGTCAGCAGGCAGGCCGTGCACAAGAAGTACGGGAGGCATTGATGTTCGAGCGCTTCACCAAGGGTGCCCGCGCCACTGTGAACGGCGCCGCGAAGCATGCCGGGCGGACCGGTGCCGATACGGTCACCGAGGAGCATCTGCTGCTCGCCCTGCTGGACCAGGAGAGCGGCCGGGCCTCGTTCGCCGTCACCGCGCTGGGCCTCGCCGACCACAGGGCCTCGGTGGAGGCCGGGCTCGCCGAGGCGCGTCGGCGCGGCGGCATGACCAGGGCCGACGCCGACGCGCTCGCGGACATCGGCATCGACCTCACCGCGATCGTCTCCCGCATCGAGGAGACGCACGGCGAGGGGGCCCTGCGGGGCGACCGCGGCGGGCGGCGGCGGTGGGCGGGCAGCCCGCCGTTCAGCCGGGGGGCGAAGAAGATCCTGGAGAGGTCGCTGCGGACCGCGCTCGGCCGCGGGGACCGGTTCATCGGCGAGGAACACCTCCTGCTGGCCCTCACCGCGGCCCCGGGCGTCGTCGCCGACGTGCTCGCCGAGCACGGAGCCACGTACACGACGGTCGAACGCGCGCTGTACGGGGACGGCGGCGCGGGGCAGGACCGCAAGGCGGGCTGAGCGGGACGGGGGGTGCGGGGCAGGACCGCAGGGCGGGCTGAGTGGCCCGGGGTGCCGCTCCCCGGGCCGCTCGGCCCCGCCCCTACTTCGCGGCGGAGCCGGTGCCGTCCGCGCCCCCGCGCAGCACCGATTCGACGCGGGCCGCCGCCGTCGCCAGATGGCGGCGGGCCTCCGCGAGCTGGTCCTCCGTCACACCCCGGTCCCGGGCCGCGTCGCGGATCTCGTCGCGGAAGCGGTCGAGCAGCCGGTCCAGGTCGCGGGCCGGATCGCCGGTGCCGCCCGCGTCCTTGCCCCAGTCGGGGTCGGTGTCGGGGGCGTCCGGCTTGGTGGAGGGCGCCCAGGCGCCGGTACGGGCGAAGCCGCCCAGCTGGCCGGTGATCTCGGCCAGGCCCTCGCGGACCCCGGCCGGCCAGTCGCCCCGGGCGAAGTGCTCCTGGACCTGGCGGGCGGCGTTCTGCATCTGCTCGCGCGCCCGGTCCTGGGCCTCCTTGGCCTGGCGGCGGGCCTGCTGGGCGTCCTGGCGGGCGCGCCGGGACTCGTCCTTCGCCCGGCGGGCCTGCTCCTTCCACTCCTGCTTGGCCTTGCGCAACTCCTCCTTCGCGGCGCGCCACCCCTCCTTGTCGCGCAGATCGCCGAGATCACCCAGGTCTCCGAGGTCGCCGAGGCCGCCGAAGGGGAACTCCTTGCCACCCGGGCGGGCGCCCGTGCGGCCACCGGAGGTGTGGCGCGACTCGTCGGCCGCGGCCCGTACCTCGCTGCGCAGCTTGCCCGCCGCCCCGCGCACGTCGTCGCGGATCTCGGCGGCCAGCTCGGAGACGGACTCCCGGATCTCCAGCTCCAGATCCGCGAGTTCACCGGTGCGGTCGGCCAGTTCGGCGCGGCCGGCCTCGGTGATCGAGTAGACCTTGCGGCCGCCCTCGGTGGCGTGCGTGACCAGGCCCTCGGCCTCCAGCTTGGCCAGCCGGGGGTAGACGGTGCCCGCCGAGGGGGCGTACAGGCCCTGGAAGCGCTCCTCCAGCAGGCGGATCACCTCGTAGCCGTGCCGGGGGGCCTCGTCGAGCAGCTTCAGGAGGTACAGCCGCAGTCGGCCGTGGGCGAATACGGGGGGCATGTCAGAGCACCTTTCCGGTCGGCTCGCCGTCGTACGGTTCTTCCTCGGCCGGCGGGCGGCGCAGGAGCGCGATCGACCCCGACACGGTCGTCGCCCGCAGGGTCCCGGTGCCGGAGCCCAGCGTGCCGGTGATCTTCTTCGCGCCCCACTGGCCGCTGACCCGCAGGTCCTCGAAGCCGTTGGAGACGGAGCCGCTGGCGGTGTTCGCCTCGACCGTCGCGTCGGCGGGGTGCGGCAGGCGGATGGCGATCTCGCCGGAGACCGTGGTCAGCCGGATGTCGGTGGGTTTCCCGGTCGGGTCCACATCGAGCACCATGCCGCCGCTGACCGACTCGGCCTTCACAAAGGCGCCGGCGCCCTCGACGACCGTCAGATCGCCGGAGACCGACTGGAAGCGCAGGTCACCGGTGACGGACTGGGCCTCCACGCTGCCGGACACGGTCTCCGCGCCGACCGGCCCGGCGAGCTTGACGAGCGTGGTGTCACCGGTGACGCCCCGTACGTCCGTACGGCCGCGGATCCCGGAGACGAAGGCCCCGGCGCCGACCACGCCGACCTCCACCGTCGAACCGGCCGGGACCGCCAGCGATACGACCGCGTGGCGGCGCCACTCCTTGCGGTCGAACCACTTCAGCAGGTTCTGCCAGGCCAGGTCCTCGTACGCCACGGTCAGGACGCCGTCCTCCTGCGTCACGACCAGCGGCGGCCCCTCGATGGCGGAGACCTCCAGGCGTGCGGTCGGCTCGTCGGTGCCGACGACGTTGACCGTGCCGTTGACGACGCGCACCTTCAGCGCGGTCACGGGTTCGTCGAAGGTCAGCTTCCGAGGCTCGGCGACGGCCCACGTCGAGACAGGCATGGTTCTGACCTCCCGGGTAGCACGGATGACGCAACATATCGCGTCTCTCGAACAACACGATATATCGCGGATCGGGGAAGTCAAGGAAGGAGCCGGAAGTCGGGGGAGGGGCGGGGGCCGGAAGAGCGTGGAGGGTGAACAAAACGGCCCGGAACAGGGCGATGTGTCCTACGGTGTGAGGCATGGACGCGACCTCACCCGTGGGTGCACTGCTGCTGTGCCGGACCGCGCCGGAGGCCGTGCGGCCGGTCGCCCGGCTGTTGCGCGAACCGCTGCTGCTCGCGCCCGCCGGTGACGGGTGGAGCGTCCTCGTACCCGAGGGCGAGCCCTGGCAGGGCGGCCGGCAGGCGGGAGGTACGCCCGGGGCCGCCGAACCCGTCGACCGGGTGCTCGGCGGCTGGGCCACCGCACTCGCGGTCGGCTCGACCTGGCCGGTGGTCGCGCTGTGGTGGGACGGCGACCGGGCCGGCTGCACCCTCGCCGCCGGTTTCCGCCGCCCGGTGGGTTACGTCTGGCTCGCGGACGGGACCCCGGCCGGTGAGGACGAGGCGGTGCGTACGTTCGCCGAACGGCTCGGGCTCGATCCCGTACTGGACGTGCAGGCGCTCGAAGCGCTGACCCGCCCCGACCCGGACGCCGACGCCCGGGCGCGGCTGCGCGGGCTGCTCGCCGTGCTCACCCGCACCGGCCTCGCGCTCCCGGCCGGCCTCGGCCCGGGGGAGCCGGGTCCGCGGCCGGCCCCGGGGGGTGAGGAGTGGCCGGGGGCGGAGCGCGTCGAGTGGACCGGCTGGCGCGACGCGGTCCAGGTCGATCTGGACGCGGTGGAGCACAGCCGGATGGGGCCCTGGACGCGGGGCCCCCGGGCCCGGGCCCTGGCGGGTGCACAGCTGGCCGCCGGTCTTCCGCTCGCCCTGTGGGGAGCGGCCCGGCGCAGTGGCGGCTGGACCTTCGCCGGGGTGCTGCTGACGGCGCACGGGGCGCTGGGTCTCGCGTATGACCGCATCCGGGAGAGCGGCCCGGGCACGACCGGCTGACGGGCCGCCCTACCGGCTGCCGGCTGCCGTCACTCGTCCTCGTCGTCCAGACGGGCCAGCCAGGTCGCGAGGCGCTCGACCGGCACCTCGAAGTCGGGGTTCAGATCGACGAACGTCCGCAGCTGCTCGGCGAGCCACTCGAAAGTGACCTCTTCCTCGCCTCGCCGCTTCTCCAGCTCCTCGATACCGCGGTCGGTGAAGTACATGGCACGAAGTTTAGAGGGCCTTCGGACACCTTCCGCCGCGTCCTCGTCGATGTACCCCGCATCGGCCGACTACGGCCGTTAATCTGCGGGTAGTTGGCGAACGGGGGGTGTCATGGGTGACAGTGGGTCCCGTATTACGCGCATTGAGCTGCCGGACGGCACACCGGTGTGGGCCAGGATCTCCGGGGCCGAGGAGCTGGCCGGTCCGGCTCCCGGCGGCGGTCCGACCTACACGGACACCGGGTTCGGGGACATCGCGGACCAGGTGCAGGCGCGGGTCGAGAGCCTGCACTCGGTGGTGACGGGTGTGGCGCGCTCGCTCGCCGTGCCGCTGCGCGCGGTGCGGCCGGACGAGGTGAGCGTCGAGTTCGGCATCGAGCTCACCGCCAAGTCCGGCAAGATCGTCGGGCTGCTCGCGGACGGCGAGGCCAAGGCCGCGATCACGGTCACGCTCACCTGGAACGGCGGCGGGCCCCCGGTCGACCCGCCACCGCCCACCCCGGTGCCCGCGCAGACGTCCGCGCCGCCCGGGGGCCCGGCCCCCGCGCCGCCGGTTCCGTTCGTGCCCCCCGCACCACCGCCTCCCGCGTCGCCGCACGCGGGCGCACACCCCGGCTTCCCGCCCGCCGGGGCATCCCCCGGCGCACCGGCACACCCCGGAGGTGCGGACGACGCCTACGGCGGCGGGGCATGACCTCCGATGACCAGGGGGGCGCAGAGGGCGTGCTGGGACCCGCTCAGGCCGCCCTCATGGGCCTCGTGCAGGACGCCACCGTACGCATCCATCGCCCGCCGTCCGGGTATGCCCAGGACGGGCCGGGAGGGGACTTCCTGGGCAGCGGCTTCTTCGTCGCCCCCAGCTGGGTCCTCACGTGCGCGCACGTGGCGATGCGGGGGGAGGGGGGCAGGGTGAGCGTGTGGTTCAAGGAGGACCGCTACAGCGCGGAGCTCACCGAGGTCCCGGGCAAGGTCGTCGCCGCGATGCCCGGCGCCCGGCCGCCCGGGGCGGGCGGCTGGCCGGCCCCCGACCTCGCGCTCATCCAGCTCCAGCGGCCCGTCGAACACACCTGCGTCTACGTCACCGAGCGGTCCGAGGCGATGCTCCGCAGCCGCGAGGTGCGCTGCGTGGGCTGGGCGCCCGGACAGGGCGGCGGACTGCAGAACCGCAGCGGCGTCTGCGTGGTGAAGGGCTCCTACGGAGGCTCCGGTGACGCCGAGCAGGTCGTCCGGCTCGACGGGGACTGGGTGGAGCTCGGCATGTCCGGCGGCCCGCTGGTGGACCTCGTGCGGGGCGAGGTGGTCGGCGTGATCAAGTCACGGCTCGACGGCCACCAGGGCGGCACCGCCGTCGGCATCGAGCGGCTTCGCACCCTGGAGGTGCCGGCCGCCCCCGTGGAGACCGAGACCGACGACATATACCAGGCCGTCTTCCACGCCCACGACCGCTACCACGCCGACCGGCACACCAGCTCGGCCGGGGCCGAGCGGACCTGGACCGACGCCCAGAGCGAACTGCCCGCCCCACCCGGCGGCATCCTCGGACCCAAGCTCCGCGTGGACCTGCTGGGCCGGCTCGCCGAACTGCCGCCGCCGGCCAGCACCCGCGCCCTGCTGATGCTGCTCGACCGCCTGCCCGAGGTGCACTCCCGCGACCACCGCCCGGCCCCGCGCGGCTGGCGCGACGGACTCGGCGCGCTGTACGACGCCCGCGCCCGCGACCGCGAGGCCCGGTTCGAACTGATCGTGCGCTTCTGCATGGGCGTCCTCGCGGCCGACCGCCCCTGCGGACAGCTCTCCGTGCGCAACGCCAAGGCGCTGTGGGGCTGGGTGAAGCGGATCGCCGACGTCGAACTGCCCAGGGACCTGCGCCGGCAGCTCGACGTGGAGTGGGCCGAGATCCGGCTGCGCCTGGAGCAGAACCGCCAGAGTGCCGCCCGCGCCCCGGCGGGCGAACCCGTCCTGTACGGCGAACGCGACTGCGTCGTGCTGTACGTGGACCTCCAGGGCTGGTCCCGCGACCAGTACGACTGGCGGGTCGCCGTGGACCGCCGGGCCTCGGAGGCGGAGCCCGTGGACGAGGACAGCCGCGGCGCCCCGCTCGGGACCGTGCCCGACCGGCTGGCCGCCGCGCTGACCGAGGCGTTCCGCCGGTGCGACGAACCGGGCAGCCCGGCCATGCTCCAGGTCGTCGTGGCGCCCGCGCTCTTCGGCCTGCCGGTGGACGACTGGGTGCTGCACCCGTCCGGGCAGCGCCTCGGAGCCGTACGCCCGGTGGTGCTGCGCAGCCCGTACCAGAGCCCCGCCGAGGAGCGACCGGCCCGCTGGGACGCCGGCCTCGCGGCCCCGATGCGGGCCGAAGTGGTCGACTGCGAGGACGAATTGAGGGTACGAGTACCGGAGTCGGCGCGGCTGCGCACCCTGGTCCACGAGACCGTGCCCGTCCTGTGCCGCTACGGAAGCCGGCCGGACTCCGACGTCACGGCCGGAGTGGTGCGGCTGCTCGACAGCGGTTTCGGCGTCGCCCTGTTGCAGCGGCGCACCACGGAGGGCGACACGGTCTGCCGGGAGTTCCACCGGCGCGTGGCCGAGGCCGTGTCGGACACCCGTACCCATGACCGGCTGCCGTGGAAGATCCATGAACTGAGACGAGGGGTGAGCGCGGGGCGCACGGAGACGTACTGGTCCGCCGGCGCCGCCCTCTACTACGACGATCCGCACCGTCCGCTGCCGGGCTCCGACTTCCTGGAGGCGCCTTGAGCCACCGCGTACCGCATCACCCGAGCAGGCGAACTTGCCTTCCTCTTACGGGAGTTGGGTCGGATCGCTACGGTAAGGCACGTTCGACGGCGGCCGCCGGTGGCGGACGAGTGACAATGAGGAACACGCTATGAGTGAACCCAGCGAGTGGCTCATCTACCGAGGCATCGGCGAACCGCACGACGAAGTGGCACAGCTGCCGCCCCCGCCGCCCTGGCGTGACTTCACCGGCGGCCGGGCGGACGGCGGGGCGGACGGCGGCGAGTCGGCCGACCGCCGGCTCGGCATCCCCGGACGCGTCGCCGAGGAGCACCGGCCCGGCGCCGAGGAACTGGAGATGATCAACGCGGCGCTGTACCTGCGGCGCCCGCTGCTGGTCACGGGGGACCCGGGCGCCGGCAAGAGCACGCTGGCCCACTCCGTGGCGCGGGAGCTGGAGCTCGGCAAGGTGCTGCGCTGGCCCGTCGTCAGCCGCACCACCCTCCTCGACGGCCTCTACCACTACGACGCCATCGCCCGGCTCCAGGACGTCCAGATCGCCTCGCACGCGGCGGCGGGCGGCGCGGCCGGGGCCGACGCGGCGCAGAGCGTGGGCAGTTACATCCGGCTCGGGCCGCTGGGGACCGCTCTGCTCCCCTCGGACCGGCCGCGCGTGCTGCTCATCGACGAGCTGGACAAGAGCGACATCGACCTGCCGAACGACCTGCTGAACGTGTTGGAGGAGGGCGAGTTCGCCATCCCCGAGCTGGAGCGGATCGCCGACCGGCTGCCCGACGGCGAGGCGGACGTGCTCGACCACGACGGCAACAAGGTGCGGATCAAGGGCGGCCGGGTGCAGTGCCGGGCCTTCCCCTTCGTCGTGCTCACGAGCAACGGGGAACGCGACTTCCCGGCTCCGCTGATGCGCCGCTGCATCCACCTGGAGCTGGGCCGCCCCGACCACAAGCGGCTGGCCTCCTTCGTCAAGGCCCACCTGGGCGAGGAGGCGGCCCGCTCCAGCGACGACCTCATCGCCCACTTCCTGGAGCGCTCCCGCACCGAACTCCTCGCCACCGACCAGCTGCTGAACGCGATATACCTCACGCACGCCGCGTCACCGGCCGGCCGCGACCGGCTGGCCGACCTGCTCATCCAGCGACTCGACCGGCCGAGGTGAGGCGCTGATGCGCGGGGCGGATGGGGCGGATGGGGCTGGTGAGGCGGCTGAGGTGGCCGAGGCGATCGAGGCGGCTGAGGTGGCCGAGGCGGTCGAGGCGGCTGAGGCGGTCGAGGTGCCTGGTGTGCCTGGTGTGCCTGAGGTGTCCGGGGCGGCCGGTGCCTCGGAGCCGTACGAGGACGGGTTGCTGCCCGAGCTCGTCGCCCGGCTGCGCGCGGCCGGGCTGGAACCCGACGTCGGGCAGCTGTGCGACGCGCTCTGGCTGGCCCAGTGGACCCGCGGCCCCGGCGCGCCCGACGCCGCCGACGGCGCGGCCCCCGCGCTGCTCTCGGGCACCCGGTCCTCCGGCGAGGCCGCCGCCCAGGGCCGCGTCGGCACGCTCACCGCACGGGACGTACGCACTCCGGAAGCGGCCCGGGACGACCGCCGGGGCGACGAGAGGGAACCGGGCGACGGCGAGCGGATCTCCCTGCACCCCGTCCCCGGCCGCGCCCTGACCGGCGACGACGAGGACGCGGAGGACCGGGCCGCGCTCCGGACCGGCGGCGCGCGCCCCGGCGCGGACACCCGCGCCACCGTGCTCCCCCTCGGCGTACCGGCCGCCCCCGTCCTGCCCGCTCCCCTCGAACTCTCCCGCGCGCTGCGCCCGTTGCAGCGCTACCACCCGGTCTCCGCCCCGCAGCGCCGCGTCCTGGACGAGACCGCGACCGCGGAACGCAGTGCCCGCGCGGGCGGCGTGATCATGCCGGTGTTCCGGGGCGTCCGGCGGGGCGACGCCATCGTTCAGTGCGTGATGGACGCCTCCTCGTCGATGCTGGTCTGGGACCGGCTGTTCGGCGAACTCCAGCAGATCTTCGCGCAGTTGGGCGCCTTCAGGGACGTACAGGTGCGCTACCTGCACCAGGGCCCGGACGGCCGCTGCACCGTCAGCCGCAGCCCCGACCCCGCCGCGGCCCCGCTGCACTCGGCGGACCGGCTCAGCGATCCCACCGGGCGCCGGGTCACGGTCGTGGTCAGCGACTGCGCCGGACCGCTCTGGCGCAGCGGACACGCCCACCGGCTGCTGCACCAGCTCGCCCGCCTGGCCCCCGTAGCCGTGCTGCAGCCGCTGCCGCAGCGCATGTGGAACCGGACGCGGCTGCCCGTCACCTTCGGCTCGCTGACCAGGGGCGAGGGCCCCGCAGGCGCGACCCTGCTGAAGGTCACCGGCGACGCCGGAACGGGCCCCGCCACCCACCCCGGGGCGCTGGCCGTGCCGGTCCTGCCCCCGGCCCCGGACGCGCTCGCGGCCTGGGCGAGGCTGCTCTCCGGCACCGGCGCCGCGTCCGTCCCCGGTGCGGTCGGCTGGGTCAGGGCCGACCAGCCCGCGGCCTCCACCCGCCGCCGGGGCGACACCCTGTCCTCGCTCCAGCTGGTCAGCCGGTTCCGCTCGACGGCCTCCCCGGTCGCCGGCCAGCTCGCCGTCTACCTCGCGGCGGCCCCCCTCTACCTACCGGTCATGCAGCTGGTGCAGCGCACGATGCTGCCCCACTCGGGCCCCGCCGAACTGGCCGAAGTGCTGCTGAGCGGCCTCCTCAAGCGGGTCGACGGCGGAACCGGACGCGGACAGTGGTACGCGTTCGAACCCGACGTGCAGGAGGCGCTGCTCGGGCCGCTCGGCCGTGACGAGGCTCTACTCGTACTCAAGCACTGTTCGCAATACATAGAGCAGCGGTTCGGCAAGGGCGGGCCCAACTTCCCGGCCCTGGCCTACGCCCAGCTCGGCGACGGCACGGCGCGCGACGCCGGGGACGGCACCGGACCGGACGCCGGCCGGCCGCTCCCGGCCGAGGGCGCGCAGCCCCGCGACGGGGACGCGGACACGGACGGGGAAGAAGCGGACGAGAGTGAGGAGAGCGAAGAGAACGAGGGGAACGGGGGGAACGAGAGGCGCGGCGGTCCGCGCGTCCCCCACGCCTTTGCCGAGGTCGCAGCCCGCGTACTGGAGCGATTCATGCCCGTACCCCCCAGATTCGTGACCCGGGAGCCCAAGACCCCGGGCAACTCCACCGCTCCCGCCGGCGGCCTCGCGGTGCGGCGCGCGCGTGAACTCGTGCGGCACTTCGAGGCCGACAAGATGGTGCAGCGCCTGATCGACGCCGTACAGCTGCTCAGAGGCGCCGCCGAGAACAGCCCGGCCCCGGCCGCCGACCCCGAACTCTGGTCGGAGTACGCCCGGTGCGTGCTGCGGCTGTGGGAGGTGCAGGGCGGCGCCGACCTGCTCGAAGAGGCCGAACGCGCCGCCGAACGGGCCGCCGCCCGCCCCGGTGCCGTACGGGAGAGGGCCGTGCTGGCCAAGGTGCTGCACGCGGCGGCCGACGACCGGCGCAGGCGCGGCGACCGGCGCGGCGCCCTGGAGCTGCTGCGGCGCGCCGACCGCGAGTACACCGCGGCCTGCGCGAGCCCCGGCCTGGAGCCCGGCGAGGCGCTGCGGCTCACCCTGGAACGGGTGCGGGCCCTGGAGGCGCAGTGGCGGCTCGACGGCGACAGCGCCCTGCTCCAGAGTGCCTGCGGGATGCTGGAGGCATTCGCCGACGCCTGGCCCGACCAGGAGAACCGCCCGGCCGTCCTGCCGCTCCAGCACGGCCGGACCCTCCTGAAACTGGCCCGCGCCACCCAGGACGAGGAGCAGTCCCGGGAGTACGCCCGCCAGTCGGCCCGCTCCCTGCGCACCGCCTTCGCGCAGGGCGGCCGGCAGACCATGGGTACCGAGATCCGCATCGTCCTCGACCTCGTCGACGCGCTGCTCGCCTCGGGCGCCGAACCGGAGGAGGCGGCCACCCTCGTCGCCCAATCGCTGGAGACCGTACGCGACCAGCGCCAGCGCGCCCAGCTCCAGACCAGGGCGGGCCGGGTCCGGGTCGCCCGCTACGAGCACACCGGCGACCCCGCCGAACTCGTCACCGCCACCGAGTGGTTCGCCCGCGCGGCGCGCGGCATTCCCCGCGACTCCCGCGCCTACACCGACCTCCTCGCCGAATGGGGCGCCATCCTGCTGCGCCGCGCCGAACTCCCGGACGGCCGAGAGCACATCGGGGCGGCGGTACGGGTGCTGCGCGACTGCCGGTCCGAGATGCCGGCCGGGGGAGCGCACCAGTCCGAACGCCTGCTGATGCTCGGCCGCGCCCTGATGCTGCGGCACCGCGCCACCGAGGACCGGGTCGACCTGCGCGAGGCGGAGTACCTCTTCAAGCTCGCGGCCGAGGAGGCGACGGACCCGCTCACCGCCGCGCACTGCTGGCTGGAGCTGGGCCGGGCCCAGCTCCAGGCCGCCGGGGTCCTCGGCAGGCCGGCCCGGCGCGACGAGGCCGCGGAGGCGTTCCGCTCGGCCGCCGAGTCCGCCGCCGAGGCGCAAACGGAGCTGGAAAGTCCACAACATCTCCAGGAAGCAGCGGAGTTGGCGGCTACAGCCAACCACTGGCGGGGTATGACGTACGAGAGAGCGGGCCGCCCCCGGGCCGCGCGGGACGCGTACCGGGCGGCCCGGCAGGAGTGGCGCAAACTGCCGGACGGCGGCGGCGCGGCGGGTGAGTCCACCGCCGGGCGGCTGGCGGAGCTGGAGCGGTGAGAGCGGCACGCTCGACGGCGAGCGGGCCCGCGCCCCGGCGCGTACGTCCGGGAACAGGGCAGGTCAGGGATGCGGGACCGGCGGGACGCGCTCAACGGCGAGCGGGTCACCGGCCGGCCCGGTGCTGCGGTACGGGGAGGCGTGATGAGCGAGTCGACACGGAACGACGGGACGGGCGCGGCCGGCACGGGTGAACTGCCGGACCTGCTGGGCCTGGACCTGGCGACCCTGCGGACGATGGACCACCCGGTGCTGACCGAGGTGGTGGCGGATCTGCGGGGGCGGGCGGAGCAGCCGAAGGAGATGCTCTGGGGGTTCACCAACGCCTTCTGAACCGGGGCAGGTCCGCCGACACCTTCACCAGGCAGTACGGGACGGTCCGGCGGCAGCGCACCCCCGGCCGAGAAACCGCACGGTTTCGGCCGGGGGTGCGTCCGATCAGGACATCATGGCCCGGGACGGGCCTGCCCCGCCGTACGCCGGGGACACTCACCCCGGGCAGGCAGCGGGGCCATCCCGGCCGGCGTACAGCACGGGGGTGCTCGATTGGCTGGACGGACGACGCCTTGGGAGGAGCGGCCCGCCGAGCGGGCGCCGCGACGCGATGCCCGCGCGCCCCGCCCCGCCGGCCCGGCCCGGATACCGCCGGTCCCCTTCGGCCAGTTCATCGTGAAGGTGCACGGCCGCTGCAACCTCGCCTGCCGCTACTGCTACCTGTACGAGGGCCCCGACCGGACCTGGCGCGGCCGACCCGCCGCGGCGTCGCCCGCCGTCCTGGACCGCACCGCCGGCCGCATCGCCGAACACGCGGCCGCCCACGGGCTCCGCCGCGTCGCCCTCGTCCTGCACGGCGGCGAACCCCTGCTCGCCGGCCCCGGCCGCTTGGCGGCCCTCGCCGACGGGGTGCGCGAGCGGGTGCCGGCGGGATGCGCCGTCCACACCACCGTGCAGACCAACGCCACCCTGCTCACCGACGCCGGGATCGCCACCCTCGCCCGGCACGGCATCGGCGTCGGCATCAGCCTCGACGGCGGCCTCGCCGCCCACAACACCCTGCGCACCGACCACGCGGGCCGCCCCTCCTGGCCCGCCGCCTCACGCGGCGCCCGGCTCCTGGCCGACCACCACCCCGACGCGTACGCCGGCATCCTCACCGTCGTCGACCCGCGCACCGACCCCCTGGAGATGTACGAGTCCCTGCTCGCCCTGCGCCCCCCGGCCCTGGACCTCCTGCTGCCGCACGGCAACTGGTCCAGCCCGCCGCCCGGACTGCCCGACCTGACGGACACCGCCACGGGCCCAGGATCGGGCCGCGCCACCCCGTACGGCGACTGGCTGTGCACCGTCTTCGACCGCTGGTGGCTGGCCCCCCGGCGGGAGACCCGCATCCGGCTGTTCGAGGAGTGCGTCGCCCTGCTCCTCGGGCTGCCCGCCGCCACCGAGTCCCTCGGACTCGACCCGCTCAACGCGGTCGTGGTCGAGACGGACGGCTCCATCGAGCAGGTCGACTCCCTCAAGTCCGCGTACGACGGCGCGGCCACCACCGGGCTCGACGTCTTCCGCCACACCTTCGACGAAGCGCTGCGCCACCCCGGCGTCGCCGCCCGCCAGGCGGGGGCCGGCGCGCTCGCCCCCGCCTGCCGCGCCTGCCCGCTGCTGACCGTGTGCGGTGGCGGCCACTACGCACACCGCTACCGCGCAGACAACGGCTTCGGCAACCCCTCCGTCTACTGCGCCGACCTCGAACGGCTGGTCCGCCACGTCGCGGCCCGGCTCGCCGACGCAACCGCTGGAGACCCCCCATGAGCACCGCCGTCCCCGACCACGTCCTGCGCGAACTCGGCCGCACCAAGGGCGACACCGCGTCCCTCGGCCTGCTCGTCCGCGACCAGGACACCCGCCGCCTCGTCCTCCTGCGGGCCCTGCTCGACGCGGCGTCGGCCGCGCCCGCGACGGTGTGCCCGCCCGCGCTGCTGGACCGGCTGCGCGAGGACTGGGCCCTCCTCGAAGCCGCTGAACGCGCGGACCGGGCCGCGGTGCGCACCGTCCTGTTTCACCCCCTGGCCGGTCCCTGGGCGCGGCGCCTGCTGGGCGGCCTCACCGCCCGGGCCGCCGCCGGCCCGGACCTCCGCGCCGACCTGGCCCACCTGACGGCGCTGGCGGCCGCGGCGGCGATCCGGGCGGGGGTGGCGTTCGAGAGCCGGCTCGCCCCCCGCGGAGGGCTGGCCTGCCTCCCCACGCTGGGCGCCGTCCGGGCCGACGCCGGCCCCGTCGGACTCTCCCACCGCGGCGACGAGTTGACGCTGCGCCCGCCGGCCGGGCCCGAGTTCACGGTCAGGTGCCAGCCGGACCGGACGCTGAGCTCGGCCGACCCGCGCTGGCTCCCGGTGCTCATGCTCCGCGCGGTATCGCCGGGCGGCGGCCCCGTGCCCCTCGACGACGCCGACCCGTACGGCATCGACGGCGGTGGGCTCCCGCGATACGGGCTGGGCGGGGCCGCGCGCGTCGGTGACCACGAGCGCAAGGAGTGGGCCGCTTCCTGGTCCGGGGTCGAGCCCCTGCTCCGGGACGGCGGCGACCACCGCCTCACCGAAGCGGCCGTGCTGCTGCGCTGCGTGGTCCCACTCGGCCGTCCGGCCGGCTCCGGGCCCACCGGAGGGGGCGGGGCGCACTGCAGCGGAACCAGGCGCGAGGCGTTCGGAGCCGTCCTCAGCAGCAAGCCCGCCACCGCGGCCTACTTCGCCTCGACGCTCGTCCACGAACTCCAGCACACCAAACTGGCCGCGCTCACCGCCCTGGTGCCACTCCACCGGGAGGACCCGGCCGAGCGCTACTTCGCCCCCTGGCGCCCCGACCCCCGGCCCTTCGACGGGCTCCTCCAGGGCGCCTATTCGCACCTCGCCCTCGCCGACTACTGGCAGCGGTTCGCCCTCCAGGCACGCCGGGTCACCCACCAGGACCTGGCATGGGCCGAGCACGCCCGCTGCCGGGAACAGGTCGGGGCCGTACTGCCCGTGCTGGCCGGTTCGGCGGCGCTCACCCCCGAAGGCCGGACGGTGGTCAACGAGATGATCTCGGTCTACCACCGTCTGGACGATAATCCGCCTCCCCCGGGGCATCTCGCGCGCGCGCAGGCGTACGTGAGCACCGCCAAGGTGATATGGCAGCAGAGGAACGGCTCGCGAAGGCCGTGAGAAGCCCGTGATTCCCGCTGGAGCGGCGGTGGCTCCGGTGTATGTTGACAAGGCTCGTATCGAGGCAGGGAGACGGTTGAATGCCCGGAACGCGTAGGCCAGTTGGAGTAACCGGGGCGAACACCGTCACGATCAGTTTCGCCGGTTTCAATCGCGCCTGGGCGGCGTGGATCGCGGACCGTCTGGAGCGGCGTGGTGTGACGGTCGTCCAGCAGCGCTGGGACCCGCCCGTCTCGGTCCTGCTGGAGGAAGCGCTGCGCGACCTGACGCTCGCACGCGGACGGGTCCTGGTGATCCTCAGTGACTGGTACTTCCAGCTCGGCCCCCGCAGCCACGAGGAGTGGAACCGGGCGCTGCGCTCCGAAGTAGCCCCGGACCCCGACCGGTTCGCCGCCGTGTGCGTCACCACCTCCGCGCTCCCCGGAGCCACGTCCGCCTTCGGTGCGGCCGACCTCATCAACGTCGGCGCCGAGGAGGCGGAGCGCCGGCTCCTCGCCCGGCTGGGACTGCCCACCGACCCGCTGCCCGACGCCGGCACCTCACCGGGCCCGCGGTTCCCGTCCGACACCCCGCAGGTCTGGGGCGGAGTGCCGCGCCGCAACATCCGGTTCACCGGCCGTGAGCAGCTGCTCACCGACGCCTACCGGGCACTCCAGGAGTCCGGACCGGGTGCGGGGGTCGTGACCCTGCACGGCATGTCCGGCGTCGGCAAGACGCAGCTGGCCGCGGAGTACGCCTACCGCTTCGGCTCCGAGTACGACGTGGTCTGGTGGGTGCCCGCCGACCGGCGCGCGCTCTACCGGCAGAAGCTCGCCGAACTCGCGCCTGAACTCGGCCTGTCCACCGGTGCCGAGTACGGCGAGCGGCTGCGTGCCGTACGCGACTCGCTGCGCCGGGGCGACCCGCACGCCCACTGGCTGCTGATCCTGGACGGCGCCGACGAACCCGACCAGATCTGGGACCTGGTGCCCACCGGACCGGGGCACGTCCTGATCACCTCCCGCAATCCGGAGTGGAGCGAGCACAACAGCAACCTCGTCGAGGTCCCCGTCTACCGGCGCGAAGAGTCCGTCGCCTTCATCCGCCGCCGGGCCCCGCGCCTGACCCCGGCCGAGGCCGACCAGCTCGCCGAGGCCCTCGAAGACCTGCCGCTGCTCCTCGACCAGACCGCCGGCTGGCTCAACGACTCGGACCTGTCGGTGGAGGAGTACATCGGGCTCCTCGACGGCGGGATCGACCAGGACGTCGTCAAGGTGTCCGCCGACTTCCCCCTCGCCTTCCAGACCGCCTGGTCGATACTGCTGAACAAGCTCAGGGACACCGTCCCCGAGTCCGTCGACCTGCTGCGCCTGTGCAGCTTCTTCGCACCCGGCTCCATCCCCGTGAGGCTCCTGAAGGACATGCCGCCCGGGGACCTGCCGGAACAGGTGTCCGGGCTGATGAGCGACCCCCTGCTGTGGAACAAGGCGATCAACCAGCTCCGTCAGTACTCCGTGGTCCGGCTGGAATCCCATGAAACGGGCGTCGACACGGCGTCCTCCGGGGAATCCGTCTACATGCACCGGATGGTCCACCAGATCGTCGGACACGACATGACGGAGGAGAACCGGCAGGAGTTCATCGACGTCGTCCGGCGCGCCCTCGCGGCGGCGGACCCCGGCCGCCCCACCGACACCCGCCTGTGGCCCGCGTACGCCGAGATCACTCCGCACCTCAAGTGGGCCGACGTACTGAAGAGCACCGACCCGGCGGTGCAGACGCTGGTGCTCAACTGCCTGCGCTACATGTACCTGTCGGGGGAGTACCGGGCCGGCATCAAGCTGGGCGAACGCGCCATGGCCGCCTGGCGGGAGCTGTTCGGCGAGGACCACCCCAGGATCTGGGACGTCAGCTACCACTACGCCAACCTGCTCAGGGCCGTCGGCGACTACGCCGGCACCGAGGCCATCGAACGCGCGGTGGTGGAGCGCCTGCGTGCCGAGCGCGGCCCCGATGACCTGGAGCATCTGCGTGCCGCCTCCGGCCTGGCCGCCGACCTGCGGGGCCTCGGCCAGTACGACGAGGCACTGGAGGTCTGCGGCCGGGTCCTCACCGCGTACCAGGGACTGCTGGGCGACCAGGACTCGCGGACGCTCAACGCACAGAGCAACCTGGCCGTCACCTTGCGGCTGCTGGGCCGGTACCAGGAGTCCCTGGAGCTCAACCGGCGCACGCTGGACGCCCGCCGTCAGCTCCTGCGGCAACGGCACCCCTGGACCCTGTACTCCGAGATCGCCTACGCCATCGACCTGCGCCTGCTGGGCCGCTACAACGAGGCGTTGTCCCTCCAGAACCAGAGCGTCCAGGTGCACCGACGCGTCCTGGGAGCGGACAACCCGCAGTCCCTGCGCGCCGAGCACAACCTCGCGCTGTGCCACTACCGCAACGGCGAGCGGACCAGGGCGAGCGCCCTGTTCAGCCGTGTCCTGGAGCGGTGCGAACGCGTCATGGGCGACAGCGACCCGCTGACCATGATGTTCGCGGCCGGCCAGAGCTGCTTCGCCCGTGAGCACGGCAACATCGACCAGGCCAGGGCCATAAGCGAGAAGGTGGTCAGCGGCTACGCGGTCATGCTCGGCGAGGAGCACCCGTACGCGGCGGGTACCCGGTCCAACCACGCCCTCATCCTGCGCAACGTGGGGGAGCGGGAGCACGCCCACGTGCTGCTGGAGGAAGCGCTCGCCACCATGACCGGGGCCGTCGGCGAGAACCACCCGTGGACGCTGGGCTGCGCCATCAACGCCTCGGCGCTGCGCAACCTCGTGGGCGACCCAGAGGGCGCGGCCGCGCTGACGGACTCCGTCATCACCCGCGCCGTCGAGGTCCTCGGTCGCACGCACCCGCTGACACTGTCCGCCCGCATCGCCCACGCCGCCGACCTGCGTGGTATCCGCGAACGGCAGAAGGCCGAGAAGATCGAGAACGAGGCCCTGGAGGACCTGGCGACGACCCTCGGCGCCCAGCACACCCACACGGTCTCGGCCCGCTCCCGCACCCGCCCGTACTGGGACTTCGAGCCGCTGGTCGCCTGAGCCGACGCGGCTTTCACACACCGAGGGGCCCGCCCCGCGATCCACTCGCGGGACGGGCCCCTGGTCGTGCTGTGCCGGTCAGGCGTCGAAGACCTCCTCGACCAGCTGGGTCTGCTCCGCCTGGTGGCGCTTGGCCGAGCCGACCGCCGGGGACGAGCCGCGCGGGCGGGAGATGCGCCGCAGGCGCTCGCCGTGCGGGACATCGGCGCCGACGGCCAGGTCCAGGTGGTCGATCAGGTTCAGGGCGATGAACGGCCAGGCGCCCTGGTTGGCCGGCTCCTCCTGGGCCCACAGGTACTTCTCGGCGTTCGGGTACTTGGCGATCTCGGCCTGGATCTCGGCACCCGGCAGCGGGTACAGGCGCTCCAGGCGGATGATCGCGGTGTCCGTGACGCCGCGCTTCTGGCGCTCGGCCTCCAGGTCGTAGTAGACCTTGCCGGCGCAGAAGACGACCTTGCGGACCGCGCTCGGGTCGACCGAGTCGTCGCCGATCACCGGGCGGAAGCCGCCGTTGGTGAACTCCTCCACCTTCGACGCGGCCGCCTTGAGGCGGAGCATCGACTTCGGGGTGAAGACGATCAGCGGCTTGTGGTGCGGGTTGTGCACCTGCCACCGCAGGAGGTGGAAGTAGTTCGACGGCAGGGTCGGCATCGCGACCGTCATGTTGTCCTGCGCGCACATCTGGAGGAAGCGCTCGGGGCGGGCGGACGAGTGGTCCGGGCCCTGGCCCTCGTAGCCGTGCGGCAGGAGCAGCGTGACGCCGGAGGTCTGGCCCCACTTCTGCTCGGCCGAGGAGATGAACTCGTCCACGACGGTCTGCGCGCCGTTGACGAAGTCACCGAACTGGGCCTCCCAGATGACCAGCGACTCCGGGCGGGCCAGCGAGTAGCCGTACTCGAAGCCCATCGCCGCGTACTCGCTGAGGAGCGAGTCGTAGACGTTGTAACGGGCCTGTTCGTCGGTGAGGTAGAGCAGCGGGGTGTAGTCCTCGCCGGTCACCTGGTCGACGAGGACGGCGTGGCGCTGGCCGAACGTGCCGCGGCGGCTGTCCTGGCCGGCGAGCCGGACCGGGGTGCCCTCCATCAGCAGCGAACCGATGGCCAGGGTCTCGCCCATGCCCCAGTCGATCGTGCCGTTCTCCACCGAGGCGGCGCGGCGCTGCATCTGCGGGAGCAGACGCGGGTGCACGGTGATCGACTCGGGGATGTTGACCTGGGACTCGGCGATCCGCTTGACGACCTCGGCGGAGACCGCGGTGTTCACGGCGACCGGGAACTCGGCCTGCGGGTCGGAGACGTGCGGCTGCGCCGGCTGCGAGGTGGCCTCGCGGACCTCGGCGAAGACCTTCTCCAGCTGGCCCTGGAAGTCCTGGAGCGCCTGCTCGGCCTCTTCCAGGGTGATGTCGCCGCGACCGATGAGGGACTCGGTGTAGAGCTTGCGCACCGAGCGCTTCTTGTCGATCAGGGTGTACATCTGCGGGTTGGTGAACTCCGGGTTGTCGCCCTCGTTGTGACCGCGGCGGCGGTAGCAGATGAGGTCGATCACGACGTCCTTGTTGAACGCCTGCCGGAACTCGAAGGCGAGCCGCGCGACGCGGACCACGGCCTCCGGGTCGTCGCCGTTGACGTGGATGATCGGCGCCTCGATCATGCGCGCCACGTCGGTGGCGTACATCGAGGAGCGCGAGGACTCCGGGGCGGCGGTGAAGCCGACCTGGTTGTTGATCACCACGTGCACGGTGCCGCCGGTGCGGTAGCCGCGCAGCTGCGACATGTTGAGCGTCTCGGCGACGACGCCCTGGCCCGCGAAGGCCGCGTCGCCGTGGAGTGCGACGGGCAGGACGGTGAAGTCCGTGCCGCCCTTGTTGATGATGTCCTGCTTGGCGCGGGCGATGCCCTCCAGGACCGGGTCGACCGCCTCCAGGTGCGAGGGGTTGGCGGCCAGCGAGACCTTGATCTGCTCGCCGTCCAGACCGGTGAAGGTGCCCTCGGCGCCCAGGTGGTACTTGACGTCGCCGGAGCCGTGCATCGAGCGCGGGTCGAGGTTGCCCTCGAACTCGCGGAAGATCTGGGCGTACGACTTGCCCACGATGTTGGCGAGCACGTTGAGCCGGCCGCGGTGGGCCATGCCGATGACGACCTCGTCGAGGCGGGCCTCGGCGGCGGAGTCGATGACCGCGTCGAGCAGCGGGATGACGGACTCGCCGCCCTCCAGCGAGAACCGCTTCTGGCCGACGTACTTGGTCTGCAGGAACGTCTCGAACGCCTCGGCGGCGTTGAGCCGGCGCAGGATGCGCAGCTGCTCCTCGCGCTCGGGCTTGGGGCGCGGGCGCTCCACCCGGTCCTGGAGCCACTTGCGCTGCTTCGGGTCCTGGATGTGCATGAACTCGATGCCGGTGGTGCGGCAGTACGACTCGCGCAGCACGCCCAGGATGTCGCGGAGCTTCATCATCGACTTGCCGGCGAAGCCGCCGACCGCGAAGTCCCGCTCCAGGTCCCACAGGGTGAGGCCGTGCTCGGTGATGTCCAGGTCGGGGTGCTTGCGCTGGTGGTACTCCAGCGGGTCGGTGTCGGCCATGACGTGGCCGCGGACCCGGTAGGAGTGGATGAGCTCGAATACCCGCGCGGCCTTGGTGACGTCGTCGTCGTGCGAGGCGTCGATGTCCTTGAGCCAGCGGACCGGCTCGTAGGGGATGCGCAGCGCCTTGAAGATCTCGTCGTAGAACTCGTTCTCGCCGAGCAGCAGCTGGGCCAGGATGCGCAGGAACTCGCCGGAGGCGGCGCCCTGGATGACCCGGTGGTCGTACGTCGAGGTCAGGGTCATGACCTTGGAGATGCCCAGCTTGTTCAGGGTGTCCTGCGAGGTGCCCTGGAACTCCGCGGGGTAGTCCATCGCGCCGACGCCCATGATGAGGCCCTGTCCGGGCATCAGGCGGGGCACCGAGTGGACGGTGCCGATGCCGCCGGGGTTGGTCAGCGAGGCGGTGACGCCGGTGAAGTCGTCCATGCCGAGCTTGCCGTTGCGGGCGCGGCGGACGATGTCCTCGTACGCCTGCCAGAACTCGAAGAAGTTGAGCGTCTCGGCCTTCTTGATGGCCGCGACGACCAGCTGGCGGTCGCCGTTCGGCTTGACCAGGTCGATGGCCAGGCCGAGGTTGACGTGCTCCGGCTTGACCAGGGTCGGCTTGCCGTCCTTCTCGGCGAAGGAGTAGTTCATCGCCGGCATGGCCTTGAGGGCCTGCACCATCGCGTACCCGATGAGGTGCGTGAAGGAGATCTTCCCGCCCCGGGCGCGCTTGAGGTGGTTGTTGATGACGATGCGGTTGTCGAAGAGCAGCTTCACCGGGACGGCGCGCACGGACGTGGCCGTCGGCAGCTCCAGCGAGGCGTTCATGTTCTTCGCGACCGCGGCGGACGGGCCGCGCAGCGTCACGTACTCCGGACCGGCCGGAGCCTCCGTGTCCGCGTCGGCCTTCGCCTTCGCGGCGGGGGCCTTGGCGGCGGGGGCCTTCGCGGCCGGAGCCGGTGCGGCCTTCGCCGGGGCGGGTGCGGCGGGAGCCGGAGCCTTGGGCGCCGGCCGCGCCGGCCGCGCCCAAGG
>NZ_SSBI01000114.1 GCF_004795015.1 Streptomyces sp. A1277
AGCGGGCGCCCATCTTGTAGAGGCCCGTGGGGTCGTTGTAGGCGCCGGCGAAGCGGTAGGGCTGGGGGACGGTTTCGGTGGGGGTGGTGCGGGCGGCGCCGGTGGGTGTGTAGGCGTAGGTGTGGGTACGGGCGCCTGCCTGATCGACCGCGCCGAGGATGTTTCCGGTGGCGTCGGTGAGGTAGTAGTAGCTCTTCCCGCTGCGGGTCATGGAGTTGAGGGTGCCCCCGGGTTCGCGGACGAATCCGGTGTCCGTGGATCCGGCGGTGGTGGAGGCGAGGCCGAGCTGGGTGTGGTGGAACCAGGTGTCACCGAGCTTGGTGCGCTCGTCGTTGGTGGTTCCGGCGTGCTTGGCCTGGTAGGTGGTCCCGCCTGCGGTGATGCTGGTGAGCTGGTTGTAGTCCGACCACGACTCCCCTGTGCGGGCAGTGCCCCCGGCCGGGGCTGCGGCGGTTTCGTTGCCGGCCTTCTCGTAGGACCAGCCGGTGGTCGAACCGTTCTTCGATTCGAGTTCGGAGGCGTCGTCGTAGCCGTAGGTCGGGCTGGTGGGGCAGGAGGTGGCGGTGGTGTCCTGGTGCGTGAGGTTGCCGGCCTTGTCGAAGCAGTACAGCCAGGACGCGGTGCGGGCGCCGGAGG
>NZ_SSBI01000115.1 GCF_004795015.1 Streptomyces sp. A1277
TGCCGTCGCTGTTCTTCACCAGGTCCCGCGAATACCCGTCCGGCGTAGTGAACGACCCGTCGCTCTTCTTCTTGAACGACACCGTCGCACCGGTGGAGTCGTACCACTCGACCTCGTCGGTGAAGAACGTGTCCAAGCGCCGCTCGTAGGTGAACCAGGCCCGCTGCGCCATCGCACCGGCCGGCGCGTCCAGCGAGTTGTACGTCCGCGCCAGCTGCAGCTTCTGCCCCACCCCGGCAATATCGAAGTCCGTCCCGGCCAGCATCAGATTGCCCGTCGAGTAGTCCACCCGCGCCACCAGCGCATCGGTCAGCCGTGTGTCCGCTATCCGGTGCCAGGGCACATCACCCTGCCCCCGCGGCACCCACACCAGCGGCACCACCCCACCGGACTCGCCGGCCGAGACCGACGGCGCTGCCTTCGGAGCAGCCTTGTTCTGCTTGCGGGCCAGCGCGGCAGCACCGGCCGCGTCCCTCGCCCGGTCCGTACGCTCCCGCTCGGCATCCAGCCACGCCGCGCGCTCCCCCGAAGGCTTCACTGACGGCGCGGTAGCGGGCGCCCGGTTCACACCGGACTTCACCTGCGGCCGCTCCAGCTTCTGCTCCTTCTTCCCCCAGACGGAA
>NZ_SSBI01000015.1 GCF_004795015.1 Streptomyces sp. A1277
GGCCACCGCCCTCGATGCGGACACGCGGGTACGACCCGATACGCTTCTTCACCTGGAGAGTGCTTCTTTCCGTGCAGCCACAGGACCCTAGACAAGTCCCATCGTTGCAGGTCAGGGGCACTCTCCGATTATTTGATCAAGCATCGGACACCCCACCTCGCGAAAGCGCGAGGTTAGGTTTCGGACCAGTTCGCGGTAGGCGGTGCGTAGAATGCGCCGCTTCGGTTGGCGGATGACTGCCCGAGCAAGTCTCGCCGGGCGGTGCCGGTGCGGAACCGCAGGGTTCTCGCCCAAGCCGCCCGCAACCGACCAACCAGACGGAGCGCGACGCAGAGGGACGGCTGGGGCATCGGCTCGAAGACTCCAGCTGACTCGTCCCGCCAACGACCTCTCGGTTCAGCATCACGCGAAGCAGAGCCTTGTAGGACGGTCATGAGGCACAACCTTTGTGCCTCCCGCCGGACAGGCCTTCGTCTTTCACGACCGGGAGATATAGGGGCTCGGTGCCCCGTGCCAGCTGATGCGGAGGGTGTCTCGGGCGCGGGTGGCGGCGACGAAGAGGAGGGAGCGGGCCTTGCGTTCCTCGCGGGCGTAGCGCTGGGGATCGGATTCGCGGTAGCGGTCGATGACTGCGGTGCGGGGAATGACACCGTCGCGGGCGCCGACGATGGCGAGTTTCTGGTACTCGAGGCCCTTGAAGCGGTGCATGGTGCCGACGTGGACTTCGCCGTCACCCTTGACGCCGTCCTTGGTGAGTTCGGCTACGGTGAGGCCAGCCTCGGTGGCGAGGTAGTACATGACCTGGTTGACAGAGTCGCGGTCGGCGACGCAGACGGCGATGTTGCCGCGAGGGTCGCGCCGCGGGTTGTTGCCGCCTTCGCCGGAGGTGAGTTCCTCGCGCCAGGCGTGGAGAGTGGTGGCGAGTTGGGTGAGTTCGTCGTCCCAGGTGTCGCAGGGGGCGAGTTCGGGGACTGGGCCGCGAAGGACGGAGCGGTAGCCGGCGAGGGTGTCGGTGCCGTCGTCGAGGTCGTCGTAGGCAGGGGCGTTGCTTTTGGCGTCGACGACCTGCAACGCGCGGGCGAGGATCTCCTTGGTGGTGCGGTAGCTGAGGGTGAGGCGGGAGGAACGACCCCGGATGTTGACGCCGACGGTGCCGAGAGTGACCTGCTGGTCGTAGATGCGCTGGTAGGTGTCGCCGGCGATGAACATGTCGTCGGGGCCGGGGGCGACCATGGCGCGGAGCATCTTCCAGTGGGCGGGGCGCAGATCCTGGGCCTCGTCGACGACGACGTGCTGGTAGCGGTGGGCGATGTAGCGCATGCCGGAGCTGTCGTCGCGGTGGATGAGGTCCTTGCCACCGACCTCGTCCTTACGGTCCTGCCTGGCCTTGATCTTGGCGGCGCGTTCCATCTCGAAGCGGGCCGCTCGTTCGGCGGCCTGGCCCCAGGTTTCGCGGTTCTCCTTGTCGAGGCGGGCGGTGAACTGCTCGAGGATCTTCCAGATCTGGGCGCGTTCGGGGCGGCTGACGGACCGGCCGCGGCCTGCGCGGCGGGCGTCGAAGTACGCCTTGCGGTTGCCGAGCGACTGGCCGAGGATCACCTGTTCCCATTCCTCGTAGAGGAACTCGGGCTCCCAGCGCTTCTCGTCGAGTTCGAACAGGAGGCGCTGCAGGATGCCGATCGCGACGCTGTCGTAGATGCGCTGCTTACCGGTGCCGCTGAGCGAGTTCTCGTTGAGGACGCGGGCCGCGAGCTTGTCGATGTTGGTGATTTCGACGCGGGCGACGAGGCCGGGTTCGAGGAGGGAGGAGAGGCGGGCGCGGAGGTCGACGGTGAGGTTGGTGGTGAAGGTGGTGAGCAGGATGGGCTTGTTGTGGCCGGGAGGGAGCTGCTGGGCCAGGTGCTTGACCCGGTGGAGGGCGACGATCGTCTTGCCGGTTCCGGGACCGCCTGAGACCCGGGCGGGACCGTTGTAGCGGCGGTCGACGAGCTTGGCCTGGGCGGGGTGGAGGAAGACCTTCCAGGCCCGGAAGTCGCCTTCCTCCAGTACGACGCGGAGGTCATCGTCGATGGTGGTGACGGTGGTGCGGGCCAGCGCCGCGCCGAGGTCGTCACGTTCGGTGTCGGCGAGTTTGACCTCGACGGGGGCCGTGATCTCGCGCCGGACCTCGTCGATGGACATCCCGGCGGCCAGGCCGTAGAGGATGTCCTTGGTCAGGAGCGGGGCGCCGGAGACCAGCTGGTCGAGCTCGCCGCTCTCGGTGACGGCGAGTGCGAGGTCGATGAGCTGTGCGGCGACACCGAGCGACCGCAGGTCCTCGCCGGTGATCCCGGAGAGGAGCGGTGCGGCGGACTCTACGGCAATCGACTCGTGAACCTCCGGGGTCGGCGCCGGCTGCTGGACCTCGGCCTCGGGCGCCGGGTCGACCGGGGTGAGGGTGACGCCGGCGCGCTGCAGCACGCTCTGCCCGACGACGGACAGGTCGACGAACTCGATCTCACCGGTGACGCGGTTGATCGCGACGGAGAGTTCCTCGTAGACGTGCTTGCGGTGGCGTACCGCGACGACGAGCCACCGCTCCTGGCCCTGCTCGTCCACGCCGGCCTTGGCGAGGAGGGCTCGGTAGGACTGGTCGATCTTGGCGCGGAAGACCCGTCCGTCGCCCTTGAGGGGCTTGAGGTCGAGGCCCGGGTGGTCGGGGTTCTGCCGGAATCGGTGGCAGAAGTCGTAGAACTTTCCCTTGACCGAGCGGTCGAGCTTGTACAGCTCGTGTTCGGCCTTTTCGTACAGGCTGAGCCGGGCGGTCATCAGGAGTGGGAGCCTTCCGTGTCGGGGAGGAGTGTCAGGAGGGTGTCGAGGTGGTCGAGCCAGTCGGTGGCGGTACGTACGGTCCAGCCGTCGGCGGCGTACGCCTCGTCGCGTTTGCGGCGCTCTTCTTCGGCTTGTGATCCGTGTGTGTCCGGCGCCACGACGACAGCGATCTTGATTTGGGAGTCGTCCCAGGCGAAGTCCGTCTGCCAGCCGCGTTCGCCCAGTTCGTAACCGAAGACAGGTGCCTTCTTGCCCTTGGCGGCGATCTTCTTGGCCAGCCGGGTGAGGTCGGATTCCGGTTCGTCCTCTTCCAGGAGCTCGATGATGTCCTCGTCCCAGCTCCGATCCCGCAGGACGCCGGCGACCATCTTCTCCAGAGAGGACTCCTCCGGCGATTCGGCGTCGGCCACAGCGGCGAGTACCGCGGTGCGGCTGTCCACCACCGAACTCACCTCGCCGGTAGCCGGGTGCCGCTGGACGATCAGCGATTCGAGTTCGCCGACGCCTCCACCGATGGTGAGGACCTCCACCGGGTAGTCGGCGGCCTGGCTGCTCGCGAGCTGGATGCCGTCGCCGCCGGCGAAGGCCAGGAACTGCAGCAGATTCGACCAGTACAGCCAGGACCGCCACAACAGCTTGTGTTCAACGGTGCCCAGGCTCGCGGTGCGGTCATCGAGTACGGCGATGGCGCTCCAACCCGGCTCCTGGCCGGAGGCATCCACGGTGTAGATCAGCGGGAGCCCGTTCTCGTCCACGGCGTGCAGGACGAGGATCGCTCCGTCGCCTTCCCCGGCTTCCGGCCCCGGCGCCTGACCGCCGCCGAGGGCAGTGAGAGCGGCCCGTACGGCTTCGCGTGCCTGGCCCCGGTCGGCCTGCTGTACGAGCGGCTCCGGCGCGCTCATAAGCCCGCCGACCAGCGCCTTGGCCCGCCGCCCCCATGCGGTACGGGAGGGCTGGCGCAGGTAGGCGAGGAGCGTGTCGATGGGATTGGCGAACACAGCGGCAGAGAAGTGGGCGCGGTCGCCGCCCAGCTCCTCGTACCACTCCTTGGCGGTGTCCTGGCCGATGCGCCGATAAGGCGGCCACACCGGCTGGGCCTTGGCGGCGTCGCCCTTTTCGAAGAGCTCCAGGTCGTCCCAGGTGATCTGGAAGACGATGTGCCCGTCGGCCCGCAGCTGGTTGCGCTTGGTGCAGTCGGGCGCGATTCGGTTGTGCTTGCGGCTGGCGTGGTATCGGTGGCCGTCGAGGTAGACGGTGACGAGTCGGCGGGGGCCGTCGGTGGATTCAAAGGTGAAGTCGGTGCGGGTGTGCTCCATGTTGCGCTGGGCGGTGAGCCGCCAGCCGGTCGAGCGGACGGACTCGGTATCGGCGGCCTCTCCCGCACTGGCCGTGGGACCGGTGAAGCGGAGGTATCCGCTGTTCGTTCCGCTCTCGTCGAGTGCGGCGTCGTCCTGGTTCTCGCTCCACTTGCGCAGGGCGGCCAGGAAGCGGGCCTCCAGGTCGGACTCGACCTGCTTGTCCAGGCCGATCAGTTCGGTGGACGCCACCTTGGTGACCGCCCACCCGTCGACGGGGTTACCGTCGGCGTCGCGTAGCGGCTCGCCGTTCTCGTCGACCGGGCCGAGGAGGTCACCGAGGATCTCCAGGGCCTCGTGGCGTGAGACGACGTCCTGGTGGCGTTCCTCGGTGTAGCGGTGCAGACAGCGGTGGCAGGCCCGCAGGCCCTCGTCCTGACAGGGGCAGGCGAGGAGCGCGACACGGGCCTTGAGGAGCATCTCCTTGAAGTCGCCGGGGTCGGTTAGCCGGTCCAGATATCCGGTGCCGCCGGGGAGCCGGTCGAAGAGCACCAGGAAGTGGCGCTTCTCGCCGGTGGCCTGGTCGGGCATGCGGGCCAGTGTGGTGTCCAGGTGCGCGGGGTCGCCGCCGAACTGCCGGTCGACGCCGAGCCGAAGTGCGGCCTTGAAGGAGTAGATCTTCTCTTCGACGAGCACGGTGGCCGCCGGCAGGAGCACCCGCAGCGCCTCCGTGTTCAGCTGGTGGGCGAGGAGTACCGCCTGCTGGGGAACGGCAGTGGCCTTCTTCCCACGCCGTAGCGGGCACCACGGTTGGTGGTGCTTGACCTTCGGGTTGCGGGCGGCAGAGGAGTCCAAGGCGTCGGTGGCGTGGTCGAAGACCGGTTTACCGTCGGCGGTTGCCGCCCCGCACGCGGTGCACACGTGGAACGGGGCCATGCGGACGTCCTGCCCGGCGAGTTCGTCCTCGGTCTGGCTGTCGAACCGCATCGGGCCGACGTTGATGCGGCGGATTACCGCCTTGCGGCAGTAGTCGACGCCGAAGGTGTGGTGGGCGTGCCGCCAGGACGCGCCGTGCTTGATCTCCTCTCGGGGGATGTCCACCGCGTCGATGACGGTGTAGTAGCGCTGTTCCCGGTCGTCCTTGTCGTCGCCGATACGGGCGTCCTCGCGCTTGTCGCGGGAGGTGACGGTCGTGGGCTCGATGACCTGGTGCAGGCAGGAACCGTCGTCCGCGATCCCGGCGCTGCCGCAGCGCGGGCATGGCGAGCGGTCGTCCATGGCGTCCTCGGTACGGACGTAGCCGCACTCCTGGCAGAACCGCCAGGCCTTCCAGTCCGGCTGAGAGGGGCTGCCGATGTCGATGCCGGTGATCTCGTGCTTGTAGCCGTTGACGTAGAACGTGTTGCCGGGAGCGAGTTCGGACAGGGCGTAGCGCCGGGGCCGGTCGTAGGAGCGGATCTTGGAGTCGAAGCGGTCCCGTCCGGTGTTCGGATCCGTACCGTCGACCCAGTACAGCGTCGCGTTGAGGGTCGTGACGGAGTCGATGAGCGCGTAGTTCGGCAGCAGCCCGAGATCACACAGGGCCTGCTGGGCGGTGATGAGCCCGAGCTTGCTCAAGCGCTTGCCGAGCGACCGGTGTTCGGCGTCGAGTTCGGCCTTACGGTCGCGCTGCTCGTCCTCGGTGTCGTGGAGTTCATCGCGGGCCTCCGCGATGTACCGCAGTCGCCGCCGCAGCACCTCCTCGGCGTGGAGCCACTGTCGCTCGGCCCGCTCCACCGCGCTGCGCAGCCCACGCCCGGCGAAGGCCCGCAGGTCGTCGGCGGCCTGCTCGTTGACGCCGACGGGAAATAGGTCCAGGAACCCCTCGACCAGGTTCGAGGCGTCAGCGAGCGCCGCTTCGACGAGATCGGCGAGGTATCCGGACGGGCCGAAGAGGGCCGGAGCGTCCCGTACGACTGCGGGCAGCGGACGGCCGTCAGTGCGCGACAGCCGGCCCCGCGCGGCGAGGTCGAGGAGGTGTGCGAGGTACTGGCGGCGCAGGATCTCGATGGCCGACAGGTGACTGCCCGGCGGCACGATCTGCCCGGCGATCATCTCGCGCGGCTGCTCCAGGTAGTACAGGTCTCGGCGGCTGCGGTCGGGGATGGTCAAGAGGAACGCGTTTCCGGTACGGCGCCCGGCCCGGCCCACCTGCTGGGCGTAGTTGGCAGCGCGCCTGGGCAGCGCGGCGAGCACGACAGCCGACAGGTCGCCGATGTCGATGCCCATTTCGAGCGTCGGCGTACAGGACAGCACGTTGGGATCCTTGAACCCGCTGCCGTCCTTGAACGCCGCCTCGACCCCCTCCCGCTCCGGCCGGGTCAGCATGCCCGTGTGCTCGGCCGTGATGACCTGGTACGTGCCCGCCTTCCGGTACAGCCTGCGGTAATAGTCCTCGCGGTAGTTACGGTCCCGCTGGTGCTTGCCGAGCCCCTCGGGCCGGTCGCCGGCGACGAGATGGCCGGCGCGGCAGCGGTAGGACGGGCAGCGCTGACCGTCCCACTGCGCGAGCATGCCGGGGTGGACGGTCTGCTCCCAGAAGCAGTCCGGGCAGCGAACAAACGCCTCGTTCACCTCGGCGTCCTTCAACAGCTGTACGTCGATCGCGCCCGGCTTCAGACCATAGACGCGCAGGCTGCTGTCGGTCGGAGTGCGCACCGAGAGCAGGCCCGCCTCGACCAGCGCGGGCAGGAGCCGCGACCAGAACTCCGCGGCCTGCTCTCGCGGCAGCCCGAGCGTGCGCTGTGCCCACCGCTCGTACCAGGAGAGACGGCCGGTCGCGAAGTCGAACTCGCTCTTCGTCTTGGGCGCGTTGAGCAGGAACACCGGGGCCGCGATGCCCTTGGGGAAGGCGCGCATACCGGGAGGCCGCTTGCCCCAGATGAAGTACCGGCTGGTGCCGGCCTCCGAGAGGTACCCCTCCAGCCACTTGTGACCGATCGCGCCCCGGGTCCGCAGCCGCTCCAGGAAGATCCGCAGAAACCCGAGGTAGCGGGCGTCGTCCTGCTCGATGACTGGCAGCCCGCCGCCGTGCCCGTACGGCTCGGTGTGCGCGGCTTTGACCAGGGCGATCGCGGCGGCGGGGTCCTCGATGCGCACGTGGGCGGCGGCGGTGCGAGTGAGTTCCAGGGTGCGGCCGTTGCGGGAGCGGAAGCCGAACTCCATCAGCGCCTCGAACGCGAAGCGCTCGCCGATCAGCTCCCAGGTCTTCCTGTCCCCGCCTCGTCCCTGACCGGACAGGAGCCGCTTGACGCCCTTGAAGTCGTGCAGGTCGGTGGGGACGACGGCGGCAAGGGTCTCGCGGTCGGTGGTCGCCGCGACCACGTCGGCGATCAGGTCGTGCAGCGCGGTCGGCGTCTCCTCCGAAAGATGCTTCTTGAACAGTGCGCGCAGGGAGAAGGTGTACGAGCGGCTGGCCACGAATCCGGCCCGGTGTGCGGCATCCTGCACCGAGTCGTTGAACATCAGGGTCTTGTCCTCACCCTGCGACCTGTCCATCTCGCCGCCGGTGAACAGCTGGGTGACCGAAGCCGCAGCGAGGGCGGCGGCACCGGTACCGAGGAAGCGGATCGCGTTGTGCGAGCCGCAGGCCGGGCACCAGTCGTCCTCTGCGGCGGTGGTCGCGGTGTCCCCGAAGTAGACGAGGACGAAGGCTGAGTCGGAGCCCGCCAACCGGGGCGCACCGGTCTCCTGGTCGTAGTCCTCGACCGGATCGGGCAGCCGCAGGCGGCGCTTCGGCCCGTCCAGTACACGCAACTGCCCGGCGTTGGTGGCCGCGAGGGCGGTGCTGCCCCGGCCCGCACCGCGCCCGGCCTCGTCCATCGGGGCGGCACCGGAGCCCTCCTGGGCCTCCTTCTCGGTGGCCGCTATCAGGTTCCGGACCCGCATCTTGTCCTGGCTGACCGAGGCACGCCGGATCTTGTGCGTGTCGACCTGTACGTCCGCGTCGTCGGTCTCCGGGGAGAACACTGCCCAGCCCGAACGGCCGCAGTCACGGCAGTAGACGGCCGGCAGGAACAGATTCGCGGCCGCGCCCGCGGTCGCCGTGGTCACCGGGGCGGTACGGGCCGGCTGCTCGCCCGAGTGGTGGGCGGAACCGGCAGAGTCCCACTGGAACTCGGCCTTGGGCCACGGCAGCACACCGCGTACGACTCGCGACACTGACCGCGCCCACTGATGCACCTCGACCTGCACGAAGGGCCTCGGCCTCTCGGGCGTGGAGGCAGGATCACGAGCCACCGAGAGCAGCGCCAAGAGCCGGGCGAGGGCGGACGCCGCCACTTCCGGCTGCCGGGTGATCGCCTGCCCCCAGGAGAACGCGCCCCGCCGCCACATCAGGTCCAGCACCTCGGGCACGGTCCGCACCTGACCGTCCAGAGCATGCATCACCGCCGAGGTCAGCATGTGCTTCTTCAATAGCCCGCCGAGCACGAGCGGGTCGGTCTCACGGGTGCCGGTGACGGCCTCGACGAGCGCGAGGAACTCCTCCTCGCCTAGCGAGGGGTCAGGAAGGGTGGCCAACTCGTCCGGGACCGGGATCGGCAGCATCGGATCGAAGCCGCTCGGCGGCACGAACTCGTCCACCGTCTGCCGGTGCTCCCCGATGATCGAGGACACGTCGAACTCCATACCGAACACCTGTGTCGCGACGTCGAGCAGCTGGCGGACCCCATCCTGGTCCGTGCTGTCGGAGGCGAGCGTTGCCGAGGTCGCCACCGGGCAGATCCGCCCCAGCGGACGGCCCTTCTCCGTTACCCCGACCGCCGAGGCGAGGCGGCGCAGGAGCATCGCGACGTCCGTGCCCTGCGCACCGTCGTAGGTGTGGAACTCGTCCACGACCACGTACCGGATATCCGCGTCCGCCCACAGCGGGGCGTCCTGTGCCCGCTGGAGCAGCAGGTCCAGCATCTTGTAGTTCGTGATCAAGATGTCGGGCGGCGAGATCTGCATGTCCGACCGGCGCGTGTAGACCCGGTCGTAGTGGGTCGCCGCCTTGTCGCCGATGTAGAGCCCGGCCCGCACCTTCTTCAACGTCTCGTGCTCACACAGGAGTTCGTTGATGCGCCGGGCCTGGTCGGTGGCGAGCGCGTTCATCGGGTAGAGGATTACGGCCTTGACCCCGGCCCGGCCGGCCGCCCGCTCACGGGCACAGTGGTCGAGTACGGGATAGAGGAACGACTCCGTCTTGCCGGAGCCGGTACCGGTCGTCACCAGCGTGGGCTTCGGCGTATGCCCGCCTGCCGAGGACAGTCGCTCGAAGGCCTTCGCCTGGTGCGCGTACGGTGTCCAGCCGTCAGTCCGTCGCCAGTCCAGATAACTGGTCCAGGACGCGTCGGCCGCGACGAACGGCGTGCGCAGGCGGAGGAACGGCCCTCGGAACATCCCGGAGTTCTCGTCCCCCAGGAACCGGTGCAGCGCCTGCCGCGCACCCTCGTCGGTCAGCGCGTAGGTGGTGGACAGGTACTGCAGCAGGCTCTCTTTGAGCCCCTGCGCCTCGAGCGTCGGCCTCACGGCTTGGGCACCTCCTGCGTGACCGGGTCCCACTTACCGGCCTCGACGGCGGCGTCGAGACGCTTCTGGAAGTAGGCGTGGGCCTCGCGCATCTCGGTCTCGCGGTCGGCCTTGTAGAAGGGGGCGGTGTAGCCGGTGGGGATGGGGGCATTCTCGGGGTCGGCCTGGTACGCCTCGAACTGGGTCCACGAATCCTTCGTTTGACGCTGCCCGATCGTGCGGGCGTAACTCGCCAGCTTCCAGCCCTCGGCGTCGAACCAGCTTGCTGCCTCGTACTTCTGGAGCACGGGGAAGCGGCCCCGGTAAGCGGCGATGAGGGCGTCGGCGTCCATGCCGAGCCAGACGGCGACGAGAGCGTCGATCTCGACGAGAGCGGACCGGCGGGCTCGCTCGGAGCGGAGGGGGGTCGATCCTTGCCAGGTCGGGGAGACAGACTCCAGCGGAGCAATGCCTGGCCACTGCGCAGCCCAGGGTTCGTACGCGAGCCAAGTCGGGTCGTAGAGCTCTTCCCAGAGTTGGGCGTAGGCGCTGGTCAGGCAGTTGAGACGCAGGGCACGCAGAAGGAGTGCCGAGGCAAGGGGATGACTCGATTGCGGGGCTGGCATTCGAGATGCCTGCGAAGCATCCAAATTCGCAGTGCCCGTGAGCCGAACCAAGTAGTCCAAGGGAACGGATGCGAAGAACCCGGCGACCAAGCATGTGAGCCGACGATCAGCAACTACCATGCTGCGGATTCCATCGATGTGTGACACGCCAGGCGGGAGCACCGCGGGAAAGAGCGCGCGCTCACTGTTCGGGGAGATCATCTTTCTCCAGGCGACCCGTGGAAAGACCGTGAACCGTCGTCGTGCCCGATCCACGAGAAGCGCGTCCACCTTCTCTGGGTCCGCCTTCGTCTCGGGTACGTCATACGCACGGGCGACCTGCTGACGTGCCCGTGCCACAGCCTTCTCATCAGCCCGGAGTCGTGCGAGCGCCCGGTGATCGATCCAGCGGTCCTGCGCCGCGAGGTACTCCTGGGACTGTCCCTCGGCCCGTACGTATGCGGTGTCCGGCACGAAGTCCACGGCGAGATTCATCAAGTCCGCGCCGTAAGCGTCATTGCTGTTGGCGTCGTGGCGTTTGAACACCGGCGTGGCGACACTCAGCTGGGGGCCCTTGAGGATGACGTGTCGCCAGCGATCGGGCTGGTACGGGTTCCCTGTGGTGCTGTCGGGACGGTTGTAGTCGATCAGGTTGTCCTTCTTCGCCCCGCTCTCGTGGTACCCGGGAGAGATCTGCGGTGCGAAAGCACCCAGCCTTACCGGGTAGTCGGCCAGAGCGCTGATAGCTGGAGCTTCCCCGGTGCTGACCGGGAACAACAGGCGCGCCTGCTGTACGGGCTGCTGCCCTTCGTCGTCGAGCAGGCGCTGCCACACAGCGAGCAGGTCTTCATCGACGTGCACGACGCGCGCCTTGTGTGGACGTTCATCGAACTCGGCGTTCTTATATCGAACTCCGGGTACGTCGCCCGAACCGTCGTGGTCGGACGAGTACCGCAGGGCGTCTGCAGACACCAGCCAGGAGAGATGGTCGAAGCCGATCTCCTTGACGTTGCCGTAGATGTTCACGCCGAAATGTGTGCCGTCGCCAACGGGACGGGGAAAGAATCGCTGCCCGGAGTTGACGAAGTCGCCGTGAATCCGAAGCCGCCGGTATGCAGCCTCCCGGAGCGCCCCCTCCTTGTCGCCCGTGAAGTGGGTGTCGGAATGCAGGAACCCCGTGGTGCCTGCGGCAGCGTTATGATCCCACGCTTGGCACATGAAGGCCCTGTAGAGGTCCGGCTGGGTCCCCGTTAGCAACGGATACACCTGCGGGGAACCGAAGAAGCCGACCTGGGCGACGACGTCCGTGATCTCGCCCTGCACATACTGCTTGATTCGTGGCGCACTGAGCAGTTCCGAGCGACGCTTGTCCTTTGCGGATGTGGACGCCCGCTCCTCCAGCGCGAACCAAGGCTCGTGCTCTGCGAGAACCCCGGAGTCGTCCCAACGGGGACGCACCCAAGGCGGGTTGCCGACCTGGAGGTCGAACCCGCCGCCTTGAGCGAAGACGAGCGCGTACTCAAGTTCCCAGTGCAGGAACCCCTGGTCCTCCGCGATGTCACGGACTGCACCCATCCAGGGAAAGCGCGCCTCAGGCTCCCACTGATCCATGTCCATCTCGGTCTCGTCCTGAATGAGCTGCTCGTAGTCGCTGAGCTCCTCCAGGGTGTTGAGGGACCCGATGAGCGACCCGGCGTCCGGGACCGGCCCTCGGCCGAGCATGGCCTCCAGGAAGTCCAGCCAGTCGTCAAGGTCCTTCAACGGGATGAGCGGCCGGCGGGCGGGGCGTGAGAGGTCGGAGGCGGGCTGCTTCCTGGTCTTCACCGTCGTTTTCGACGGGCCGACCTCCTTGACCTCCACGTGGACCACACCATTGGAGGACGCCTCGATGTCGGACATCGAGATCTGGTCGCCCTCCATGGCGAAGAGCATGGTGTTCTCCACGAAGCGCGGCGCGCTCGTGGGCATGGGCGGGGACGGAGGCGGGGTCACCCCGGCCTCAGCCGCCGACGCGGCCTCGACGGGGGGCACTGCATCACCCAGCGGCACCACAGTCGCGGACATCGCCTCGATCAGGTCGCCGATACTGCCGGCGCCCTCACCCCCCACCACAGGCGCACCTGCATACGCGTCGTCCGTCCCGTCGAGCAGCCCCGCCTTGCTCACTGGCCAGAACCACAGCGCGCACCACGCGTCCATGACGCGCTTGAGCCGCCAGTACGGGGTTCCCGCCGCGCGGAACAGGTCCGCGTACACCTTCTCCTTTGACATCCGCACGGCGGTGGCATCCGAACTGCCGTCGTCCTGCCTCAGGAAGGCGAACTCCTCGTCCTTCGTATCCGCGCCCCACACGTCGATGCTGCGAGCGATCTCCCGCTCCGACAGCTCCATCCGCTTCACGACCAGCGACCACAGGAACTCCGCCCGCTGCGCCGCATCCCGCAGCCGCGTGTACTGCGAGGTCGCCTCGTCGCCGGACTTTCGGTCGAGGATCGGCTCGCCGGTCTTCTTGTTCAGCCGTCGTGCCGGCGTCTTCAGAATCCCCTTCTTCCACTCTGCGAGATCCTTCACCCCACCCTCGGCCAGCTGCACGAGCAGCTTCTTCGCGTCGCCGCTCGCACCCGTGACCGCCGCCCACCCCGGTGTCGGCAGCAGGAACTGGTGTACTGCCCCGTTCGGCAGCGGCTGCTCGACCTCGTCCTTCAGGAAGGGCAGCGGTTCCGGCGCGAGCGGCTTGGCGTTGAGCCAGGGGGCCTTGCCCTTCAGCGGCGCCACGTTCCCCGCCGCGTACACGGCCCGCCGCCCGCCGATCAGCGAGTTTCCGCGCCGCAGGTGCAGCCCGAACCACGGGGCCCGCATCCCGGGATGCATGGTGTTCAGCCACATCGAGACCTCGGCCAGCTCGACGCCGGTTGCGTTGAGGTCCACGCCGTAGGCGTTGTGCAGGGCGATGTACGCCTTGGCCTTCTGCTTCTCCGTCAGCGCGTCGCCCGTCGGCACAGACACACCCAGCTCGTCCTGCCGGCGCCGCAGGTACTCCTCGGCGACCTGGTTGATCGCCTCGTTGAGGAACGCCCCCGACCCCAGCGCGGGCTCACAGATCCGGTACTTGAGCAGCTCCGAGGCGCGTGTCTTCACGACGTTTCCGTCGGCGTCGCGCTCCTGGTCGAGCCGGTGCTTGAGCGCCAGCTCGACGGTGACCTTCGTCAGCGACTCGGGCGTGTAGTACGAGGCGGACGTCTCCCGGTCACGGCCGGCCAGGCGGTACACGAACCGGCCCGGCGGGTACTTCTTCGGGCCGCGCAGTCCCTTCACCGCGTCCCGCTCGTCGTACGTCACCCAGGTGTTCTCGGGATACTCCTTGAGCCGCTGCGAGGGCACCAGCCAGGAGCCCTTCGCCGGGTCGCCGCCCTTGGCGACCTCGCACAGCTCTTCCTCGGCGATGATGCCGGTGTACGACATCAGCCCCTCGTAGACGGCCCCGAGCTGGTTGATGCCCAGGTTGCGGTAGGAGATAAAGCCCGCTCGGCCCCCGGCCCGTTCGGCCTTCTTCAGGGTCAGCAGACGCAGCACTTCGTGCAGGGCGCTGTTGCGCGGACGCAGGTCCAGCCAGCGTGGCTCGTTGTCCTCGTCGCTGCGCGGGTCGCGGGTCTCGTTGCCGATGAGGCGGACGGAGCCACGCTCGAAGAGCTCGCTGCGCAGGGGCTCGAAGCGCAGTCCGCGGTCCTCGCTCCGGTACTTCGCCTTTCGACGACGGGTGTCCTCGTCGTCGCCGGGCAGGGCGTCGTTCGGCTCGGTGCCATAGGGCCGGTAGCCGTTGTTGACCTTCTTGAAGAGGACGTCCAGCGAGGCGTGTAGATGGAATCCGTTACGAGCCGTCTCCTCGGTCAACAGCTCGTCACGCTCCACCAGTTCCCGCAGGCGGGCCATTGAGTAGCCAGCCTCGTAGGAGCCGTCGTCGGCGGGCAAGATACCCAGTTCAGGGCGGGCCTCGGCATACAACAAGAACAAAATGCGGTAGAGGTAGCGCAGCGACTCCCGGGTGAGCTGCCGGGCGAACGTCAGGTCCGGGCGCTCGATGTCGCGCGGGTCCAGCCCAGAGTCCTCCAGGCGATCCAGGACCGCATTGGCGATGATCTCGACGGACCTCTGGAGCCCTTCGCGAAGCTCTCCGGAGACGCCGACCGCGTTGTCGCGGGAAGCTTTGACCAGCGCGTCGATGGCCGGCGGTTTGCCGTCCTCGGCCGGTGCGAGTATGTCGTGGCTGAACAGGCCCGCGATCGTGGCGAGTTCGCCGTGCTGACGGCGATCGTTGCGCTCCAGGGCGGCGTCGAGGTTTGCGGAGAGGTAGCGGCCCTCGCCCCAGGCATGCCGGTCGGCGAGGACGATGACGCCGCCGCACAGGAGTAGTACGAACCGCGGGGCCGCGCCACCCTCCTCACGCAGCTCGCTCTGGAACAACCAGGTGGCGAGCGCCTGCCCGGTCTCGTAACTCTCACCGCTGCCCGCCCGCAGCGGGTGGAGCAGGCGGCCGTACCCGTCCGCGTCGAGCGCCGTGTCGTTGCTCGCCGACCAGCCGCAGTCCAGGGCTACGATGCCGTCGCTGTGCCAGGCCACGGTCACCTCGTGCTCGCGCCCGGCACGGTGCACGATCAGGGTCCGTGCGGCGGGTTCCGCTGAGACGGAGGGGAAGCCGAGCGCAGCGAGGACCTGCCGGTGCCAGTCCTGAACGCGCTCGCACCACTCCGCGTCCCCGTAGGTGTTGAGGCGGGCCTCGAAGGCCGCGTTTTCCGGGTACTCGTCATCCTGCTCGTCGGCCTTGGCCTGCTCGGCGAAGAAGCCGCGGTACTTCTCGTCCAGGTACGTCGAGCGCAGTGCCCGCACCGACTCGCGCGGCGTGGGGCGCGGGTCGTGCTCGTCGCTCTCTCGGTTGGCCCAGGCGGCGAAAACGCCCTTCTTGAGGCCTTCGCCGAGCTGCTCGGCGAAGTAGAACGCGGACAGGTACTCGCCGCGGTTGGAGAAGGAGTCGAAGTCGGTACTCATCAGGCGATCGTCTCTCCGGCAACAGGCGCAGCGGATACATCGGTGACGTCAGCAGGCGTCGCGGACAGCGGTTCAAGGACGCCGAGCAGGCGCAGCATCGGCGCTCCGGAGGTCCGTAGCGACCGGATCATGGACTTGCGAAGGCTCGCCGTGAGGTTCACGTCCTGCTTGGCCTTCTGCGAGCGGGTGGAGGCGGCGAAGAGGGCGTCCTGCTGCCACTGGGCGACCCGCTTCTCGTAAGGGGCGAGCACCGCGTCGATCGCCTCCTTGTACTCCGCCGCCCGGTCGGTGAGGAACCCGGTCGCCGCGTCGACGGCCGCCGGCACCAGCGTCTGGAGCCCCTCCCGGTTGGCCGGGGTGGCGCGTCCGGGCATCTTCGGGCCGACATTGCACGCGGCGAGGAAGGCGTCGTCAATCCGTAGAACGCGCGGTGCGGTGGGCAGGCCGACGACGGCCATCCACTCCACGACGGTGGGACGGCCCACCGCGTTGGAGTAGATGCCCTGGACCAGATACACCGGACCGGCCAGGTCGGCCGGTAGCTGCTCGTCCAGCTTCCCGGCCGCTTCAAGATCGGGGGCGAAGGCGAGAACGAAGGCCTCGTCGTGGCGCAGGGCGGCCAGAGCCTTGTCGGTTAGCCAGTCCAGGACGGGATGGACGTCCGACACGTAACTGACGTTGGGCCACTGGCTCTCGGTGGTCTCCCGGGCGACCTCGAGACGCTTGGCCGCGAGCCCCTTGTCGAAGGTGATCCGCAGCCGGCCCTCCTTCTTCGAGGTCGGCAGGATGCCTTGGTCGGTCAGGTACGACTTGGGCAGCGACTTCAGCCGGTACACCAGGTCCGGCGGCGGTTCGAAGGCGATCGTGCCATCGTCCTCACGGCGGAGCTTGAGTACGTTCTCGGGCTTGTCGGGGAAGTACGTCTGGCGCAACGCCTCGTCGAAGTAGGCGGCCGTGGAACCTGCGGCGCCGAACAGGCTCGGCACCGTGGCGACGGGCACGTCGTCGGTCGGCTTCTTGGCACCGACATTACCCATCAGCCGGCCAAGCATCGCCTTCGCGCCGCCGCTGGACTTCTTGATGGACTCTTCGACCGTTCGCCCGGAGATCAAGTCTCGCGTCAGGCGGTCCTCTTCCTCCTTTGCCCGGTAGATACCGGTGACTGCCTCCGCCGAGCCCTCGATCCGGTGCGCCTCCTCCTCACGGGCCAGGAGCTTGGAGCCCACCAGGCGGTCGTCCAGATGCAGCGGCTCGCCCTTCTCATCCGTGCGCCATTCCACATCGCCGGTGAGGACCATGGCCCGGAACTGGGGGGCCTTGCTCTGTCCGTACCGGTCGATACGGCCGTTGCGCTGCTCGATGCGGATCAGCGACCACGGAAGGTCGTAGTGAATCAACTGGTGGCACTGCTGGTGCAGGTTGACGCCTTCGGAGGCGACATCGCCGGTGAACAGGATGCGGACCGGGTCGGTCTTCAGCCCGAACTTGGAGACGATGTCCTTCTGCTCGTCCTCGTTGCTGGCCTCGCCGTGCATGACCTGGACCGCGCCGCCGTAGGCCAGCCAAGGCTTCGACTCCGCCACGGACTCCTCGAGCTTGGTACCGGCCCGGAAACCGAGCCTGGACGGGACCACTTCGGCGAGCCACTTCAGGGTGGGGATGCGCTCCGAGAAGACCACGACCCGCATGTCCGACCCTGGGCCCACCCCGATCTCTTTCAGCTCGCGCACCAGGGCGTCGAGCTTCGCGGAGTCGTCGTCGCCGATGTCGGCGGCAAGGCGCTCCAGCTCCACGATGGCCTCGCGCTCAATACGGCGCTCGGCCTCGCGGGCCGCCGGATCCTGCCCCCTCCTGACCTTGAGGGGAGCCTCCAGGACCTTCCGCCGCGCCGCGACCGAGTCCTGGAAGGCCCGGTGCGAGGACAGGAACGACTTCAGCAGATTGTAGGCCACCATCGTGTCCGCGCACACCGAGGAGGCGGCCGGATCGCGCGGTGTCCACCGCGCGGCGAGCTCCTCCAGGACCGCCTGCTCCTTCGCCCCGGCCTCGCAGACCACCGGCCGGGACGGGCCGCGGTCGGCCCACTTGCCCTTGAGGGAGTCACGGACCTCGCGGTCGGTCTTGGTCCGCCGGATGTACAGGTGACCGAGGTCCTTCACCTCGTACTCCCACGTGTTCGCGATCGCTGTCTTGTCCAGCATCCGGATCAGCTCGGCGAAGGACTCCGTCGCACCGTTGTGCGGAGTCGCGGAGGCGAGGATCAGCGCGTCCGTGTGCTCGGCCAGGGCGCGGGCGAGGTCGTTGTTCTTGGTGCCCCGGTTGACCAGGTTGTGCGACTCGTCGATGACCACCGCGTCCCAGTGGGAGTTCTCCAGGTGGTGGGCGTAGACGTCGCTCTTCAGGGTGTCCACGGAGATGATCGCGCGCTTGAAGTACGCGAACGGGTTGCGGCCGGCCGGGATGTCCCGCTGGATGCGCTGGATACCGGTGGAGTCGAGGCGGACCAACGGGATGGAGAAGCGGGTCCACAGCTCGCGCTGGAACTGCTCCAGGACGTGCGCCGGAGTGACCACCAGGATGCGCTCGCCGCGCCCGCGGCGGATGAGCTCGGCGAGCAGGATGCCGATCTCCAGGGTCTTGCCCAGCCCCACCACGTCGGCGATCAGGACCCGCGGCTGTGGATTCTCCTTGGACAAAGCAAGCTCGGCGGGGCGCAGCTGGTGGGTCTGCTGGTCCATGAGGAAGTTGTCGGCCAGCGCGAGACCGTGCTCGGTCTGCGGGAGCGCGGTCTTGCGGATGACCGCCTCCAGGTAGAGGCGGGCCTTGCGGTGGTTCGGTGAGTCGTCCGGGACCAGGAGAGTCTTCTTCGGGTCGAGGGCCTCGATGTAGTCGAGCTTGTCGTAGAAGACAGCGTCCGTCCCGCGGACGAAGGAGGAGACTCCGGTGGCCTCGACCATCCAGTCCTCGTCACCCACCGGCGTAACGGTCTTGACCAGCCATTGCTCGTCGCGGACCCGGACCTGCGCGCCCGGCGCGTACTTGGCCTGGCGGGTCAGGGAGGCGGCACCTGCGGGGCCGGAAACGGCGGAGTCCGCGGCTTCATCCGCAGTGTCCTCCGTGTCGAACGCGCCCTGACCGTCGCCGGTCTCCGTCACGCTGGTCACGTACCGCTCCATTCCTTCATACTGCTGTTTCACATGCACTCCGGAGAAGCCCGGAGGTGAGGTAAGACGACTCGACCGTTTGCCGTTGTTTTTCCGCGGTGCACTGGCATTGCTCCGGCGGACGATGTTCCTGATAGCCGAGCTACAGCGCGGACTGCATCGCGTACCGCTTCCGCAAGTCCTCGGAAACTGCCAGAGAGGCCGGCTTCCGACCTTGCCTCTGCTTCTGGGCCGGCGGCTCCGGATCGGGAGTTTTCTCGACTTCCCGCACGATGTCTTGCGTGGGATCGGCAGGCGCCTCAGCGCCGGCGCCTTCTGAGGCCGGGAGAGGACGGTCGAGCGGGCTGTCCTGGTCGTCCTCGTCCGCAGTGCCGGTCTCGCCGACCGGGGCCGCGAACTGTTCGATGCGCTCCCACACCGAGGAGGACGGGCCGTTTTCCTGCGTCGCGCGGGCACCGTCCTCGGAGGAAGGCGTCGCGCTTACCAGTGCATGGCGGGCTTGCGCCGCCGACAGCCCCGCATCCTCTACGAGGGCCACACACTGCCGGGTCACCTCGGCCAGCATGGGACGGTCAGCCGGCGCGTAGGCGAGCATCGCTGTGATCAGCGGGCGGAGAGCATCAGGCAGTCCGGCCAGATCGGGGGACTGCTCCTCGTCCGCCACCTGAGTGGCGATTCCGAGCCAGTCCGCGCCCTCGTACGGGTAGTGTCCGGTCGCCGCATAGAGCAGCACCGTGCCGAGCCCGTACACGTCGGCAGGTTCTTTCGGCTTGGTGCGGGCGAGCGCTTGCTCGGGAGGTATGCACCGAATGGTGCCGATGATCATCCCGGCCTGCGTCAAGTTGTCCTTGTCAGCGTCAACAAAGGCCCCGAGACCGAAATCGATCAAGATCGGACCGTACTCGCTGAGCATCACGTTCTGCGGTTTGAGGTCGCGGTGGAGCAGGCCCACCTTATGAACTGCTTCGAGCCCTTCGGCGAGCAGCGCGCCGAGGCTAGCGACGAGCGGGGTAGGGAGCGTGCCCCGGCTTTGTACTTGCTCGTGAACCGTATGTCCTGGGACGTACTCGACGGCCATCCAGGGCTGCTCGGCGTACGGATCGGCATCGAGGAAGCGTGCCACTCGGTTCGTACCCACGACCGTTCGCGCGATGAGCGCTTCCTTCTCGAATCGGGCGCGCGTGGCCTGGTCGAGGCGATCCCGTCGAATCACCTTCACCGCGACCGGGTCCCCGCCGGGCGAATAGGCCAGATAGACCTCTCCCATGCCCCCCGAGCCCAGCTCGCGCTCGACCACATAGCGGCCGATCTGCGCGGGCACCTCTGCCATTTTCTCTGCGTCACCCTCTCGCGACCGCGTACCGTGTTGCACCATCACCGAAGGTCACCTTATCCCTGCGGCTACGGGGACAGGGTGGGTTTCTGGCCCTTGACGTGCGCAGACGTCAAGGGCGGACGCGTCACTCCGGCGGGAGTCAGCGAACGTACTCACGAAGCAGGTCAGCAAACGCCGTCAACTCGCGCAGGTCCTGCCGGGGCAGCGGTTCCGTATCGAAGTGAGCAACTCGATTCCGGATGTCCTTAACGCGTTCGAGGTGGTGAACGAACTGTCCTCGGTCGAGCGTCGGATGGCCGATGGCAGCCCAGTTCCGGTCCGCCTGTTCGGCGAGCTGTTGCTTCTTCTGGTTGCCGTCGAGCAGGTGGACGTAGTCGCCGAACGTAAGATCCTGAATACTTCCCGTTCGGTCCTCGGCCTTCCGGTTGCCCTGAACCGCCACGATTGCGCTGGTATCCAACGCCTCGCCCAGCCATCGCCGCAGCAGTGACTCGATCTCGCCGAGAAGGAAGAAGGGGCGCGCGGTGTACTGGAAGCGTCGGACGATCTCGCGATAGGTCACGATGCCTGTGAGTTCCCCTTCCTGGTCCCGTACCAGCAGATAGCCGTGGTCGGTGAGTTGCGGCAGGCAGCTGAAGAGGTCCTCGCGACTGTCGAACACCGGCAAGGACTCCTGTTGCATGGCGTTCTCCAGCGTCACTTCCTTTCCGTTTTCGTACATGAGTGCGAGGGAGCGCCAGGTGACGATGCCGTGCAGTCTGGTCCTGTTGCTGGTCACCGGGATTTGCGCGATCCCCTTGTGCCGCATGAGGTAGGTGGCCTCGAATAGCTGGGCGCCGAAGGGTACGCAGACCACGCCGCCGGATGCGGACGGAAGATCGCCGATGAGTAGACGCTGCGGCAGCATCCCAGGGGGGAGCGGCTCCGGAATCTCGTCGTCTGCGGGCTCCGGCAGGGAGGGCGCTGCGGTTAGTTCCACAAGGCGTACGCTGCTCCGGGCAGGGCAGGTCGAGAAGTCGGGCAAAGTCGTCAAGCCGACGTCGGCAAGCGCCTTACTGATTTCGTGGACGATCGCATTCCGGCGTGTACGCACAGCGAAGAGGTCCAAGAGCGCCTCAAGTTGTACCTCTACGCCTTTGAGCTCGATCAGCTTCTGCGATCCCGGCTTCCTGATCAACGGTCGGCCTCCACGTCCGCTGCGTCACGAACGACGGTGGTCCGCTTCCCCATGGCCTGATACACGAGTTCTTCGAGGGCCGCGGCACGGGACTCGAAGAACGCCACGTAGTCGTTCGCCCGGAGAGCCTTGGGGTCGACGAGGTGAGTCAGAAGTACGTCGTCGAACCACTCCGGGCGCAGGTCGGCGGCGGCTGCCAAGGACTCCACGTAGGCGGCGGGCGCTCCGATGAGGGATTGAGAGGCGCGCAATGACAAGGGGGTCTTGTTGACGATGGAGGTCGCCGGATACGTATCGTCCAGATTCTTGCGCAACCAGCTTCGGGGGAAGACCTGGTGGACATCCACCCCGTACTCCATGAGCCGACCAGGAACCAGCGGAGCCTCTGCGTAGTGCCAGTCCACCGCCCCTTGCTTGACCAGGAGGGCGTAAATTCCCTTGTACGCAGCACTGTTCCGTGTCTTGAGCGTATGCAGGCGGTCGGGGAAGAAGTATGCGTCGGTGACCGTGTCGGGGGCGGCCTCATCCCGGCGGATCCAGGCGACCAGTTGCTCGACGTCGCGGGTGAACCGCGTCTCGGTTGAGCCCCCGTACATCTCACCGAGGACGCCGCACCAATACCACTGCTCGATCTTCCGAATCGCTTCCGGAGTGTCGGTTTCGTCACCGAGGATGGCCCGGACCGCCGCCAGCGGAACGAGTTGGGTGCGGTACGGCAGGTCGGCCACATGGACGATGCACTGGGTGAACAGGAATCCGCCTGTCCACTCGAAGGCGTCCTTCAAGCGCAGGGACAGCCCCTCGAAGTCGCCCAGAGGGAGCTCCAGGAGGTCGCGTCGCTTACAGGAGACGCCTACCGAGGGATCCTGCTGCTTGCGATTCCAGGTCCGTACAAGGGCCACGGACTGAAGGAAATCGCTATTGCTGAGGCCGTCGTCGAGGTCTACTTCGAGGCGGCCGAGCGCAGGATACCGCTCCGCTACATGTTCCTTGATCGAGCGCCAAGCGGAGGGGAGGTCGTAGTAAGCACCCGTGCGGCTCGTGTACGCGCGGTTGCCCGCATACGTCGCGGTCAGCAGCTCGAAGACGTTGAGCGGTACACCGCCCGTGTTGACCCGCTCGAAGACCGCGCAGACAGCGTCCATAGACGTCGAAGACGACAGGTTGATCATTGGAACCTGGAACGACCGGACCGGGTGGAGCACCTTGTCCTCGAAGTCTGACCACAGTCGGAAGTTCCGCGCTTCGTCGGCCTTCTCGTACTCGCGGCGCCAGGCGTTGACCTGCTGCGTGTCGAACACGATCCGCAACGGGAAAAGACCGGCGGCGCACTCACCCGTCGTATCGGTGAGATCGTGCACGACGGTGCGTCCGAAGTCCCGACGTAGCATCCGATCCTCCGGCACTGAGACGATCGCCTCGTCCCGGTCGGAGGGGGAGCCTGTGGCCTTCGCGATATCCACGTAGTACCAGCGGCTCACCGGCTTACCCCGCGAATTCACCGTGAGTACCGGGACGTCTGAGACATACAGCGCCTGGAAGAGCGACGTCAGCCGCTGCTGGCCGTCCAGGAGTAACAAGCTTGGTTCGCGCTCCGCGCCGGCCTCGGCGCCAGTGAGCGGCCGGGTGCGGAACGGGGATTCCCCACCGGTCTCCAGCGTCATCGTGACGCCCAGTGGATAGTCGAGCGTCACCGTCGCGATGATGGCCCGGATGCGATCGTCGTCCCACTTCCATTCCCTCTGAAAATCGGGAAGTTGAAGGCGCCCGGAGGCGACGTCACGGAGGAGATTCTTCAGGTTTGCGCTGTCAAGCCCTGCCACGTTCCCGTACTCCGCCCTCGCGAATCATGCGAACGAGGCATTCCATCAAGAGATCGATGAGACGTCAACGCCAAGGTGACGCCATGTCAGGTTCCGGCCATCGACCCGAGTGTGAGGCACTCAGGTTCGCGCGGAGGCCGCGGCGGCGCGAACCAGCACCTCGGCATGTCATCGGCGGATCTTCGGCAGGTCGACTCGATCTCCAGCAACGCGGTCCGTGGCGCATCAGAAGGACCGGCCGCGATCAGTGGTGCTTTCGACGCCCGGTGTGACGTCCTTCGTCCAGCGGACGGTCGACTGCCTCCTTGGCGCCCGTGCCGTACAACCAGCCTTCCTCGCGCTGCTGGATCAGGTCACTGGCATGGAGACTGTTGTGCCCAGGCGCTGATCCGGGCCCGTTCGCTCCAACCTCCGGCGTCAGCTCCTGCGGGAAACGCTCCAGGGCCTCACGGTCCCGAGTGCCCCCGTCGAGGCCGCCACCGTCCACGGCTGGGTTCTGCGCCACTTCGGCTACGGCGCACCGCGTACCCAGGACGGCTGGTTCGACTGGACGGCCCTCACCGGCCAGGCCGCCGGGACGCTCGGCACATACGACGAGACCATGCCCCATCTTGTCGTCGACGAAGGCCAGGACCTGTCGCCCGGCTTCTACCGGCTGGTCCGTATCGCCGCCGTATCCGTCACGGTCTTCGCCGACGACTGTCAGCGCCTCACGGAAACGAACTCCACCCTCAACGAGATCACCGACGCTCTCGGCCGCTCCACGGGACGCGTCGAGATTGCGCGGAACCACCGCAACAGCCGCGAGATCGCCTCCCTCGCCGAACACTTCCCCACAGGCGGCACCCGACCCGAAATCCCCTTCCGTATCGCATGGTGGTCCCGGCGAAGGTCGCCGCCCAGTTCGGGCAGGGCATCGTCCGCCCGATGGTGCCGAAGGGGGCGGTCGGGCGGTATCTACGGTGAGCTCGTGAATTCGACGGGCAGGATCGCTTCCAAAGCGAGATGCGTGCCGGTCGGAGGCGCGGCAGCGGCGGGCACAGTCGGCGGGGCCGGTGCGACCGCCGGTGCCGCGGCCGCCGGTGGCACGGCGCTCACCGTGGCCGCTCCGCTCGTGCTCATGGCCGTGGCGGTGGGAGTGAGCGCGCACGCCGACCCGCAGGCGCCAACAGGCCATCGAACACATCACGGAATGCTTGAGCGACTTCAGGAGGAGAAGCTCGACGACGAGCGCAGCACACTCGACGGCTGCCGTGGCGCCATCGACAAAGCCACGGCCACCGTTGCCGGCGTAGACGTATCGGTGTGTTCGGCAATGCGCGCAGGGCGCTGTCGCCCCAAAACGCCGATCAGTAGCGGCGGGCAGCCGGACCGGGACCGTGGTGGGTGCCGCGCAGGGTACTGAAGGCGTTGTCGTGATCGAAGGCTGCCTCGATCCACAGCGCGCAGGATGGTGGTCGTCCAGGGCAGGCGGGCCAGGACCTCACTGGGACTCAGGAGCGGCAGGCAGAGGCTGGCGTACCCGGTGACGACCGGGTTGGGTTCGAGAATTTGCCGAATTCGTGGTGCACTCCGCACCGGGAGCTAGGTTGCGCACCGGAACCCTCAGCTTGCACGGATGAGTTGATGCAAGATGGCATGGTGTCAAGTATCCGCAGCGACCCTCGTACCTCCGCTGCTGTCCGCGGCAGCGGCTGGGTAGGCAACTCACCACAGGCCGAGCAGTTGCTGACGCATCTGGCGCCCGGTGAGCGGGTCGAGTCGCTCTTTACCACTCTCCGGTTCCACGGCGCGCTGACCGGTCAGCGTCTCCTCCTGTGGCGGGGCACCTTCAAGGTGGAACACATGGAACTGCGCCGTCCCCTCACCGTCCTGGGGAGTGGGAGTCAGTCGCGGTTCGGCGAGGCGGTCGTGCTCGACGGCCCAGAGGGGGTGATGGAGCTTAAGCCCCTTTCGCCGGGGGTGGCCCGTGTTTTGATCGACGCCGGTCGGCCTGGCGATGAGGACGGCCCGGGCACTCCTCCGTACCTCGCGCAGGGCGACAGCGACGCCTCCGGGATTCCCCGAGCACACCCGGGGAATCCCGGCCGGGCATCCACACCTCCGAAAGCGAAGGAATGCACCGGCTCACAGGAGAGGGTGTTCCGCGCGAGAGCCATCCGCACATGGCAGGACGCCGAGCTCGCCGCCGTCGACCACATGCGCAGTATCGGCTTCGCCGAGGCACAGGTGACAGGTTCCGGCGCGGACGGGGGTATCGACGTGATCGCCCACGATGCCATTGCGCAGGTGAAGCACTACGGTCAGCCGATCGGTGTCGGCCCCCTCCGAGAACTGCGGGGGGTGGCGGACGCGCACCATCACCTGCTGTTCTACGCGTCCGGCGGCTATACGGCCAGTGCCCTGAAGTTCGCGGACGAGAGGGGGATCGCGCTGTTCTCCCTCCTGGAGCTTGGCCACATCACTCCAGTGAACGCGGCAGCGTCTCGGCTGTCTGCTCGCCAGGACCGGACCGCCGGGTGGAGCCGGATGACGCCCTGCGAGAGTCAAGTGGCTTCCGGGCGCGGGCAGTCCCCGAACTCGCGCGCGATCCAACGCGCCGCTGAGCTGGAGGCCCAGCGCCAGACCGTGCGCCGCCTGATCACTAGCGTCCGTGCGCAGACGAGTGTGGTTCACGCGCTGCCGTCCAACCGGTATACCAAGGACCGCATCAAGACACTGAACGCAGCGCACAAACTGACGGAGCGAGCGGAAGTCCTCCTGGCCAAGTCGCAGGCGGACTTCCAGACCCACGGCGGCCGGAAGCGACTCATCGCCATGGCCGACGAGAAGGCCCGCGAAGCTGCCCTGAAGCTGGGGATGCGTGTCTGAGGGCACGGCAGGCAGGAGACTCTGTCGTTCTCATGGTCCATCCGGGGCTCGGCCGGGAGACCGTTCCTGATGCGGAGCTTGAGTCCCACCGGGCATGGAGGCTCTGCTGCTGCGGCAGATCTGGCGCTACCGGCGGCGAGTGGACGGTTGATCCGACGACCGAGACCGAACTCGCAGAGGTTCGACGCATTCAGGTGGGTACCCTGATCACTTCTTCGATTTCTGGAGCCTGGTGGCAGGGACGCGTTTCCTCCCCATCTCGATGATCAGGCCGGCGGCCTTGAACGTGAGGTTGAGGGCGACGCTGTTGGGGACCTGCTGGTCGGGGCCGAGGTGTCCGGTGATGTAGTTGCCCATCTGGACATCCGGGTCCAGCCGCCTGAGGACCATGTAGGCGATGGACTCGGCCTCGACCTCGTTGCGGGCATGGGCCGTGGCGCGTTCCTCGTCCGAGCGGGGCCGCAACCGACGGTCGGGCCAGGTCTCCCCAGGACCTGCGCCGAGGTGTCCGCAGAACAGGTGCCCGAGCTCGTGGGCCAGCGTGGCGTACCGGTCCAGCAGGGGCAGATTCCGGTTGACCTCAATCTCGAACAGCGTCGGGTACGTCTCCGGTCGATCCCCGGGCCTGCTGCCAGGACGCCCGACGAAACCGCCGGACCTGCTCGGGTACGTGCGCCCGCAGGAGGAGGCCGCGTGGTCGACCAAGGTCAGCCGGATTCCCAGGGGCGCCAGGTTCGACTCCGTGTGGTGCCAGACCTCAGCGACTTCCTTCTCACCGGCCCGCGATGACACCGACACAGGGGAGGTGACCTCCTTGGGCAGCGCCCGGGCTCCCGGCAGGGCTTCTGTGTCCCCGACGTCGTACACGAGCATGTAGGGCCCCCGGGGCTGGAAGATCAACAGCGGTTGGGCGCCGGGTCTGAGTACCCGCCGGTACTTCGACTTCCACTCCGAGGAGGACAGGACGTAACGCGCGCCCGGCCTCTGGATGTGGACCACCATCGCATTGAACGGGGCGTACCGTTTGAAGCGTCCGACGAACTCGAGCATCTGCACGTAGTCGGCGGACGAGCGATAGCGCTGGGCACCTCGGACGAGATCGTCGATCGACGCCTTGGCCAGGTCCGCCTGAGAGACCTCGACCTCCTCGTCCCAAGGAAGATCCAGCCCGTACTGCGCGATCACCGGTTCTTCGTGTTCCAGCGGAATCTCACGCAGCCGCTTCCAGGTCGCGAGCTGTTCTCCGGCCCAGCCGGGTTCGACCATGTGCGCGAAGGACAGCAGCCCGGTGACATGAGCGTCCAGCTCGGCCAGATCTCCGAACTTCTGATGATGGCAATGCTGCACGACACCGAACGACGCGGCTCCTCGCACATGCATGGTGATGCGGCGCTTGTACGCGCGCGTCAGGCGAGGAGTGGGGCCGTCGACGACGATGCCCAGTACGCTCCGGCGAGCACCGGGGCGAGCCACATAGGTCTTCTTCGCGTTGAGTCTCATGCCCAGCGGTTCCAGGACCCCCTTCACCTCGGCGACGAGACGGTCCACGCGGTCGTGGGGCACGGGACCACGGCTGGAGAAGTACATGTCGTCGCTGTAGCGGGTGTAGCGCAACCCCAAGGACTCGGCCCGGTGCGAGACGACCTCGTCGACGTCGCGCATGACGATGTTCGAAAGATACCCACTGGTGGGAGCGCCCTGCGGCAGGAAGCCCTCGCGGGTGTGCTTGTGGACCAGGGCGGGCCGGCGGACGGAGAAGTGCTGCCCGGTGGTCTCCAGGTACACGTCGCGGTGCCCGGTGCCACGGTTCGTCCAGGTCTGGTTCGACGCAGGCGGTGACACGGTGACCAGCCGGGCCGTGGTGTACGCACCGAGGGTGCGGCCGACACGGCGCAGGCCGATCTCCGGGCAGCCGTCGTCGTCCCCCACGAGTTCGATCCGGTACTCAGGTCCCGCCGTGCGGGGCCACGCGTCCTTCAGGGCCGCGTGGACATGCCGCTCCCGGATGCTTCCGAAGAAGTCGGCGATGTCCAGGCGGATCACGGTGTGGGCCCGCAGATGGACTGCCGCGCAGTCCATGACCGAGCGGCCCCGTCGATACGCGAACGCTGCCGGGTGTGGCTGGAACCTGGCTGGAAGAGTGCCCAGACGGGCCAGGATCTCCTGCTGCACGCACGACAATCGGGGGATGGGGGCGTGCAAGGTCCGAAGTCCGCCACGAGGTTTGGGTATCCGGTGCTCGGTGTACGGGTAGATCGAGCCGCTGACCACCGCCTGGAGGAACTCCGCGGGGCTGAGATCCGCGAAGTCGTCTGCCGTCGTCATCGAACCGCCCCGTCCCCCGTCGGTGAGACGCAGCCGACGAGCCTCACCTTGAGCTGTTCCACCGCCCCTGCACGGGCGGCCGCTGTATCCCTCCGCCACCCTGTGACAAGCACAGGGCTCGACCCCAAGCATCCGGTGTGATCAGCACCCGGACGTCAGGACCGGAGGGCCCATCGCAAGGGATGGGTTCCTGAGACCCGTCGACTGCGCTGAGGAAGATCGTAGCTGCCCGACGTATCGAACCCACCGGTTCAGGTCACCTGACGGCGCACCGAACCTGCCGGCCCTACTGCAGCGTTGGGCAGGAGGAAGGCCGTCAGTGGTCGTGAGCTCGGAGGGCTTCGTAGATACGCGTTGCTGGTCTTGTCGTCCGAGCAGCAAACCCCACCAGGCGTGGCCACACACTGTTCAAGGCGCCAACAACTCGGCCCGGACGGACTTGCTGCCGGGTGGGTGGGGGACGCATTCCCACCGGTCGGAGAGAACGGCGACGAGCAGCAGGCCACGTCCGCCGGTGCGGTCGGCGTGACACGACCGATATCGGACGTCGCGAGGCCACTTCGGCGACAACCCTCCGTGAAGGCTGATGGGCACTCAGACGCCTCTGACGTACCGTCACCCATTCAAGATCATCTTGCACGTGCGTTGCACAAGGTGCTGAAAAACAACAGTGATCAGTGGAGGGCTGTGAAGGTATATATCCGCAGGTCAGCTGGCGTGTTGCGGTGTCGTGCCCCTTGCCCTCAAGGGGCACGACACCCCGCCCGTCAGATATCCCGGAAGAGACCAGCTAGTGCGGCGACCTGCCGCGATGAGCGGTTGGCGGCCGCTGACCTGCGCGAATGACCCTTCGGCCATTTCACGTTCGTGCCGCTTGATGGGGCCGGAAGACCCAGAAAAGTCCCAGGGGACTCCCAGGGCTGCCGGGCGCCTTTCGGCTCTGTACGGCAGTACGGGTTCGTCGAACCGCCTCGTTTCCAGCGCGGGCGGTGGAGCCTGGATGTCGAGTGGCTGGCGCTCGGCCGATACCTTGCGGGATGGTGGGGTCCTGATGATCGACGACGATTCTGCGGTCGCTGATGGCAGTGAGCCGGCAGCGACCGCTAACCCTCGGACGCCGTACAATGAGAGGCCCGTCGCGCGGGCCCGGCGGGCGAAGGCTCATGAGCTGATCGAGCGGCTCGTCGCCGAGGGCCGCGTTCGGATCACCGACCCTGATGACGACGAGGTCACGGAGTGGCGGCGTGTCGTCAACTACGCGAAACGGCACGGCCTGGAACCAGCGGGCAAGCGCATCGAGAAGGTTCCGTACGGTGGGCCGGGGCTGGAGCTGTTTCTTGCGGATGGCCCGCACCCCAATGCGCGGAGTCAACGGCCGAAGGAAGGCGGGGATCCGGTTCCCGTTCCCTCACGGCTGGGGAGCCTCCATCCGATCGTGACCGCGCTCAAAGACGACGAGCGCCGGCTCGTGATGCCGTCCGGGCTCCGCCGAAGGTCGCTTCTTCTGCTGCAGGGACTGTCGGCTGAAGCGGTCCGGCGAGGGTACGAGGTGCGGAAGGCCCACTCGTTCTTCCACCCACGCGAGGGTGGAGTGGACATTGCTGTCGACGGCCTCCCTTACACCGTCAGTGTCAGGCAGGAGTTCCCGCAGTCCACGGATCCCGACCGCTCCTCTCGCCTCGTCGTGGAGCTCGCTCATGGCCTGACCGACCGGCCCGGCCGCTGGCGAGATCGGAAGACCCGGGCGCTCGAAGAGGCCCTGGACGCGGTCCTTGGAGAGATCGAGGTACGAGCGGCACAGGAAGCTCGGCGCAGGCAGGACGAGCAGCAGGCCGTTATGGAACGCGAAGTCCGCTGGCGAGCCGCGATGAAGGTGGCGAAGGAACAGGCTGTTCGAGAACAACTTGCCCAGGCCCTACGGCAAGAGGCCGGGCGCTGGCAGGAGTCTGCTGCCCTCAGTGCGTACTGCACGGCATTGGAACGTCGTATTGGCGAGCTTCACGGAGTCGTGGACGAACCGACTTTGAGCCAAGCCCGTCGCTGGCTGGGGTGGGCAAGGGCGTACGTGAGGTCGATTGACCCCTTGAGTGAGCTTCCGAAGATGCCGGATGCACGCGAACCCACGCCGGAGGAACTCAGGCCACATCTCAGCGGATGGAGCCCTGACAGGCCGGAACGGCGGGGCGGTCGGTGACGCGCGCATGAGCAGGTCGCCGACCTGCTGCCGGTGACGTCGCACGTGGAGTGCGTGCGTGAAGTGCGTGGTGATCTTGGAGCCTGCAGCGAGGGGGCTCTGACCTGCTGTTTCCCTGGATTGCTAAAGATCGCCGGTGGTTCCTCGGCCTGTTCTCCAAGGCGCCCACCACCCGCCGCCGCGTCAAAAGGGGCGGCCGCTACGGCACATCAGAGCGAAAGACCATGGGTGAGACTGCGCGCCCGCCTGGTGGAGGTGGTGCAGAAGGTGAGGCGCTCGGTTGCTCCGTGGAGGCTTCACCACCAAGACCCGCCAGTGCCGACGGGCGTCGCCGCGTGCTTTCACTGCTGCTGCTGACGGCGGGCAGGCGGGCGGACTGCACGCGGTTTGAGCCGGTCAGGCAGTAAGCCGAGAAGGCAGGTCAGGCCATCGGCACCACCGAGAAACACAGGTCAGCGGCCCTTGTGTGCCTACCGGCCGCGGAGAGTGCTCGTCTCCCGAGTCGACTCGGGAGACGAGCACCTGTAGTAGACGGGCCTGTTTCGAAATGCTTGTACTCGCCGGCCTTTGCGGCGACGGATACGGGCCCGCAGTATCGGCCGTGGAAGAGGACGGCGGGCGCGGATGCGTCGCCCCGCTTCGCCTGGCTCGCGTGATGCGCCCCTTGGTCCGGCCGCCGCTTGAGAGCGGCTTCTGCCCACTCGCAGGCTTCCTGGCCGGCGTCCCCTGGTTCTTGGCGTGGGGCGCCGTCAGGGGGGTTGCGACGGCGAGGCGAGGAGGTCCCGGGAGGGGTTTGAAACCCGTCTCATCAGAACCATTGACGAAAATATATATACCTTCGTATATTCCTTGTGGCGTGCGCCACACCTGATCGCGGAGCTACACCGCGGAGCCGAAGGGAATTGCTATGAGCCGAGGTTCGATCCTGATTGTCGGTGGAGGCATTGGCGGTCTCGCGACAGCTATCGCCGTCCAGCAGAAGGGCTACGACGCGACGGTCGTCGAGCTCCACTCCGACGTCCACTCGTCTGTCTACGGCGTCGGCATCATCCAGCCGATGAACGCTCTGCGGGCGCTCGACATGATCGGCTGCGCCCAGGACTGCATCGCGGCCGGCTACCCGGCCAAGCGCTGGGGTGGTCTCTACTCGACCGACGGCACCTTCATCAAGGAGATGCCGGGCACGCCCGTTCCCGGTGTCGACCTGCCTCCGATGAACGGCCTCACCCGTCCGAAGCTGCACGAGATCCTGACCTCTCGCGCCGTCGAGGCGGGCGTGACCATCCGTTACTCGACGACCTTCGTGGAACTCAAGGACGACGGTGCCGGCGTCGACGTCAGCTTCACCGACGAATCCACCGGTCGCTTCGACATCGTCGTCGGTGCCGACGGCGTCTACTCCAAGACCCGCGGCTACGTCGTCGAGGGCGAGGTCGCGCCCTACTACATCGGCCAGTCGGCCTACCGCGTCAACATCCCGCTCCTGCCCGAGATCGACAGCATCATCCTCCAGGCCGGCCCCGAGGGCATGGCCGGTCTCGTCCCGATCGGCAAGGACCTGGCCTACCTCTTCTACAACGCCCACATGGAGAAGCAGGCGCCTGACTCGGGCATGGACAGTGCCGAGAAACTGCGCGAGTACCTCGCGCCGTTCGGGGGCTTCATGGGTCGCATCCGCGACGAGTTCATCACCGACGACTGCGACATCGTGCTGCGGCCGGAGGAGTCCCTGATCGTAAACGCCCCGTGGCACAAGGGCCGCATCGTCCTGATGGGCGACGCCGTCCACGCGATCACGCCGCACCTCGGACAGGGCGCCGCCCAGGCGATCGAGGACGGCGTCGTGCTCGCCGACTGCCTTGCCAAACGGGACGACATCGAGGCGGCCTTCGCGGAGTACACCGACCGCCGCTTCGAGCGCTGCAAGCTCGTCGTCGACACCTCGCTCGACATCGCGGAGTGGGAGATGGGCCGCAAGCCGGGCTTCGACAACATCGCAGCCACTGATCACGTCCTCGAGGTCATGGCCCAGCCGCTCTGAGCTGTGCCGCCGCGCGCGGCGGTTCGTTACGATGAGCGAGATGAGCCTTCCCTCTCACCAGCGTGAGCTGGCCGACGTCCTGCGCGAGCTCGGGTGGACCGTCCACCGACGGTCGCCCGAGCGTGCGGGCGTCGGCCCGATCCCGACCACCGAACTGGTACTGCTCAAGCAGGTCATCGACGCGCCGGGATCCACCGTCGGTGAGTTGGCACAGGCGCTGGGACTGCGCCAGCCCAACGTGAGCGCGGCGATCCGGGTCCTGGCCGGTCGCGGCTTCGTGGTCAAGGAGACCAGTCCCAAGGACCGTCGCATCACGCTGGTCAGGTCAACCGCACTCGGGCGCTCGGAGCACGAGGCGATCGCGGACAGCTGGGCAGGGCCGATCCAGGAGGCCCTGGAGGGGCTCAGCGCGGATCACCAGGCGGCGATCGAGCAGGCCACGGAGGCGCTGGCGGCTCTCCACGAACGCCTCCAGGCCCTCGATCCGGGCGGGGCGCAGACCGGGGCCTCGGTCTGAAGCGTGTGGCAGAAGACTGTGTCCGGGCGGGGCAGGGCCGGGTGTGCGGTGGTCCTGATGACGCGACGAGGAAGATGCTGCGCATGTGAGCGACAGCCTGGACCGCGTGATGGAGGCCGCTGCCGCGCCGCCGGCAGCCGCCGAGGATCTGTACTGCTTCATGCAGGCAAGGGCGTGTTCGACGCCGGCCCGCATCCGTCGAAGCGTCTTCGCACCGGTCGGCCGGACCGGAGACCCGCCATGCCTTTGCCTCGGCGGTGTCGCCGGGAACGGGCCGGGCCGCGGCAACCACGAGTTTCGTGTCCGCGTCGATGACGACCGCACGTTCGCCGAGCACCGGCAGGTGCGTGACGAGGCCCCGGCCTTCCGGTCGCGGACCTTCCGCACGTTCGGCGGCTTGCTCGCGCTTGCTCGCGCTTGCTCGCGCCTGGTCGCGCCAGATCGCCGGGCGGCCCGTGAGCGTCGGCCCGGCGATCGACTTTGTTTCACGCGTCGGTCAGTGCTTCACGTAGACCTCTGGGACGTACCACCCTCCGGTCTCGAGCGGGGCGTCCTCGGTCGGCCGGTTCGACACCAGCCGGCGCCGCAGGTGCCGGCCGTCCGGGCCGTGCCGCGCGTAGTGGTCGAGCAGCAGGTCGTGGCCCAGGTCGTTGTTGAGGTCACGCCAGATGGCGTGGACGTGCTGGCCGGCGGCCACCGCGTTGTCGGCCTCGACGAGCAGGTCACGCGTGGAGATCCGATAGTAGTGGGCGGTGTTCGCCTCGCGTCCGCCTGCCCAGGCGAAACGGATGTCGCACGGGTCGGCCGCGAGAATCTGTTCGCGATACTGCTGGGACAGCTCGTCGGGACCGGTCTCCACGTAGTAGAGGAGGAGGTCGCGTACGGCGTCGAGCTGATCGCCTGTCAGGTCGGCGCCGCTGATGCCCGACGGGTCGGCCTTCACGAAGCGCAGGCGCTCGCGGTCCTCGTCGGTCGTCTCGTAGCCGACGATCCCGAGGTCGACCCAGTCGGGCCATTCCTCGGCGCCGACGAGGGGAACTTGACGGGTGACGAAGTCGGCGGGCGCGACATCGTGGATGACGGCCTGCTCCTGCGCGTCAGGGGTCAGCGAATGCAGGATCGCCAGAGCCCGGCGCTCGTTCTCCCCGAGCGCGTCCAGCACGCCGGCGCCGACGGGCTGCGCGCCCATCGCGAGCGGCGTGACGGTGAGGTAACGCTGTGCAACGACCGTGTAGTTGAGGGACAGGTGGTGGCCGATGACCCGCCAGCCCCACGTGTCCTCGAAGCCGGGCCGGCCCCAGAAGCTGAACCAGTAGCCCTCGGGGTCGCGGAAGTTGCCGGCGAGGACGCCGAAGCCGCGGTCCAGCACCTCGATCTCGCGCAGCATGTTCTCCGTGGCCATCACGGAGAGCGCCTGGCTGTAGCCGCGCATGCTGAGGCCCGCCTTGAGCAGCGTGTGCGCGATGACCTTCTGGTGCCGGTCGAGCGCGTGCATCGGGATGCCCGCCCGGTCGGGCTTGGGGATGAAGTCCCAGTCGACCCGGCCCGGAGCGTCCATGTCGGGCACGATCGCCGCGGCCTTCAGGTCGGGGCGGAGCGAGTCGAGCAGCGTCCAGGTGGCGAAGAGCATCCGCTTGATGGTGACGGGTGCCTCGTAGGTCACGGGGCCGGGTGAGGAGCTGCTGGGGTCGGGCAGGTGCGTCATGGTCACTTCCTCAGTCGCTGAGCACTGCGAGCAGTTCGCAGTGGACGACGGCGCCGCGGCCGAGGCGGGCCGCGACCGCCTGCCGAGCGGGGCGGTTGGCAGGGTCGGGGAACATCGCCAGCCACTCACGGTTGAGTGCCTCGCGGTCGTCGGGGCCGGCGAGGTGGAACGTCATCTTGAGGATGTCGTCCGTCGTGCCGCCGAGTTCGGCCATCAGCGTGCGGACGTGGGCGAAGACGTGCGCGAACTGCTGGTCGGCGTCGGGCGCCATCTCGCCGGTCACCGGGTCGCGACCGGTGATGGCACCGGTCGCGACGAACGGGCCGATGCGGCTGGCGGCCGGGATCGGGTTGACGTGGCTGAACCCGGGGAGGTCGATGCTGGTGCGGATGCTCATGGCCGCTCAGCCCTCGGCGATGACGCGGTTCTCGATGTGGCCGAGGCCCTCGATCTCCGCGCGGACGACGTCGCCGGTCTTGAGGAACCTGCCCTGCGGCGCGCCGATGCCGGCCGGCGTGCCGGTGGCGAGGATGTCGCCGGGCATGAGCGTGAAGACCTGCGAGAGATAGGCGATCTGCTCGTAGATGTCGTGGATCATGTCGTTCGTCGGCCAGTCCTGGCGGACCTCGCCGTTGACGCTGAGGGTCATCCGCAGGTCGTGCGGGTCGGCGATCTCGTCGTCGGTGGTCAGCCAGGGGCCGATCGGGCCGTGGGTGTCGAACGACTTCCCGAGCGTGAACGTCGGTGACCTCTTCTGCAGCCAGTCGCGGACCGACACGTCGTTGGTGACGAGATACCCGGCGATGACCGAGCGGGCGTCCTCGACGGACACGTGCTTGCAGCGTTGGCCGATCACCACGCCGAGCTCGATCTCGTAGTCGAGGGCGTCGGAGATGTTGGGCTTCATGATGCCGTCGTAGGGTCCGGCGATGCAGGAGACCTGCTTGTTGAACCACATCTGGTACTCCGGTACCGGGATGCCCGCGGCACGCGCCTCCTCGGCGTGCTCCTTGTAGTTCATGCCGATGCCGAGGTACTTCTGCGGGTTGTCGATCGGGGCCTCGAGGACCACGTCGGCCAGTGCGTACGACGGGCCGCCGGCCGCGAGGATCTCGTGCTTCAGCGAGGGCAGCAGGGGCAGGATCGACCGCAGCGACGTGCCCCCGACGACATCGGAGATGTCGGTGACCCGGTCGCCGTCGACACGGCCCAGCCGCGTCGGCCCCTCTGCGGTGTGGAAGCGTGCGATCTTCACTGCTGCTCCTCCTGAGCGATCCTGTCGAGGCCGGCCTTCTCCTCGGCGGTGGGGCTCCAGACGTGCTCGCCGTCCGGGGTCATCTGGAAACTGACGAAGCGCCAGGCACCGTGCTCGCAGCGCCGCAGTACCTGGATCACCTGGCCGGCGACCGTGCGCTCGGAGCCGTCCGGACTGCCGAGACGGTTGATCAGACGGCCCGTCATGATCGCGACGTCGCCGATCACACGGATGGTCAGATCGCCCCGGGTAACGCCCTTGTAGGGCGCGCGGGTGGCGACGTGCTCCAGGAGCTGGGCCTTCGTGTGGGTGAGGCCGGGCGCGTGGGTGTGGATCAGTGACTCGTCGTACAGGTCGCGCAGGGTGTCGAGGTCGATCTCCTGCAGCGCCTGCTGACGGCGCTCCTCCACTTCGAGGATCGCCGCGCGCGTGGCCTCGTCGGCGAGGACAACCGGGGCGACGGTCATGCCTTGGCTCCGTACTCTTTGAGGTCGTCGGTGCGGTAGCCCGTGGCCTCGCCGGCCTCGAAGCCGGGACGGGGCGAGCCGACCAGCGCGTGGTACTTGCTGAAGATCCCGTCGGCCTCCGCGAGCGGGAGAACCTCCTCGATGTCCTTGATGGGGGTGCCTCCGGTGCGCTCGGCGACCATGCGGCGGATGACTTCGTAGCCCTCACCGCGCATGTTCATCACGATCCGGTTGACGGCCTCGCGGCGGGCCGCGTCGTAGGCGACGAAGGCCGCGTGCGGGTCGTCCGGGGTCTCGGCGAGCTTCTCCACGATGACGCGGGCGTCGATCATCGCCTGGGTGATGCCGTTGCCGCCGCGCGGGTACATCGCGTGGGCGGCGTCGCCGAGCAGGACGACCCGGCCGTCGACCCAGTTGTCGAGCGGGTCGTGGCGGATCAGGGGGAAGAGGTAGACCTCGCGGGCCTCGCGCATCATCCGCCGGACGTCGAGGAAGGGCAGATCGACGGTGTCGAGGAGCGGGATGACCTCGCTGATGTCTCCGACCTGGTTCCAGTCCTCGATGGTCTCCTCGCCGTTGGTCTCGGCGACCCAGTTGACCAGTGTCTTGCCGGTGCCCTCGAAGTCGTCGGCGATGGGGTAGACGATCATCGAGGCGATGCCGGGGTCGCCGATGTGCAGGATCGTGTGGCCGTTGCGGAAGGGCTCCATGACCGTGGTGCCGCGCCACATGGTGATGCCGGAGAAGTGCGGCTCGGAGAGGTCGGGGGACATCTGCCTGCGGATGGCGGACTTGATGCCGTCGCAGGCGATGATCGCCGCGTGGCGCACCTGCTCCGTGCGGCCGTCGGCGTGCTGGAGGTCGAGCGTCGCGCCGGTCTCGTCCTGCGCGTAGCCGGTGGCGGCGGCGCCGAGGCGGATCGCGTCCGCGCCGAGCCGCTCGACCGCGGTCCGGTAGAGCAGCATCTGGAGGGTGCCGCGGTGCACGAAGCGCTGTTCGTGCAGGTAGCCCATGTGCACGCCGCACTTCTCGGCGTATATCTCCTGGCCGAAGTGGTTGTAGAAGATCGAGTCCTCCGCGTCGACGGAGATCGCGCGGAACTCCTCCAGCAGGCCGAGGTCGTCGATCTCGGCCGTGCCGACGGTCTTGATGTCGACGCCGACGCCGAGCGGCTTGAGCTCGGGTACGGCCTCGTACACGACCGGGCGGAAGCCCTTCTGGTGCATGCGGAGAGCGGTGAGCAGGCCGGCCGGCCCCGCTCCGATGATCGCGATGTCGAGATCGGTGGTGGTCATGTCATTGTCCTCGTCGGTTGAGGGGGCATGGGCGGGTGGTCAGAAGGCCGGAGCGGAGAGCTCGGCGAAGAAGCCGGTGGTGGCCACCCAGGCCCGCGCGGCGCTGCGCGCGTTGTGGGCGAACACCTCGGGCTGGGGGGAGTCGGCGGCCTTCGGGCTGGTGAAGGCGTGGGTGGTGCCGCTGTAGAGGTGGAACTGGTGGTCCAGCCCGGCGGAGCTCAGGTGTTCCTCGAGCCGGTGCCGCATGTCAGGCGTCGCCATCGGGTCGTCGGCGCCGATCGCCAGCAGTACGGCGCCCGATCCCGGAGTGCTCCAGTCCTGGTCGAGCAGGTCGAGCCCGGGGTGCACCGCGGCGACGCCGGCGACGTGGGCCCCGGTGCGGAGGTACTCGAGCGCCGAGGAGCCGCCGAAACAGTAACCGAGCAGGGCCAGCGGACGTCCGGCGAACTCGGGCTGCGCGTCGAGCGCCGCGTGGGCGGCGGCGACGCGCCCCAGCCACCGGTTGCGGTCCTGGGCCATGCCACCGATCAGCGGCCCGATCTCGGTGACCGATGAAGGCGTGGCGCGCTCGCCCCACACGTCGGCCAGGAATACCGGATGCCCGGCCTCGGCGAGCCGCGTCGCGGTGCCGATCATCTCCTCGCTGAGGCCGAAGGCGTCGTGGATGAGCAGGACCGCGACGGCGGCGAAGCGGCCGGCTGCTTCGCCCTGGGGCGCCACGACCAAGCCCAGCATGCGGGTCCCCTCGTGCTGGTACTCGACGTCACGACCGGCTGCCTGAGTCACGTGTGCCCTGCCTCTCTGTGTAGGGGGTATGGCATGCGCCACACGGTGATCCGAAACCGTAGGCGAGATCGTGTACGATTTCAACCACGATTTGGGGGGCGCAAAGGGGGTTGCGTTACAGGTGATTCTGTATATGGTTTCGCACACGATTCTGAAGTTCGGCACCATAGCCCGCACGTACCAGTCAGGGAGCGCCTGATCCCATGCCAGAGATGCCCACGGCCACCGGGCCGACCACCGGCGTGAAGTCGCCGCCCGCACCAGCCCCCGTGCCGGCCGCCCCTGTGAAGCACGGCGGCGGCGGAGCCTGGTTCGCCTCCCGCTTCGCCGTCATCGGCGTCTGGATCGCGCTCGCGGTCTTCTTCTCGGCCATCCGTCCCGACACCTTCATGACATCGGGCAGCCTCAAGGTGGTCTTCGGCAGTCAGAACCAGGCGGCACTCGTCTTTCTGACCGCCGCCCTGCTCTGCACGATCATCGTCGGCGAGTTCGTCGACATGTCGGTCGCCTCCAACTTCGGGCTCTCGGCCATCATGCTGACGGCCCTCAACGTCAACCACGGGTGGAATGTGTGGGCGGCGGTGCTCGCCTCGATCGTCCTGTCCACCGCGGTGGGCACCGTCAACGGCTGGCTGGTCGTCAAGGTCGGCGTCAACACCATCGTGGTGACGCTCGGCATGGGCACCTTCCTCCTCGGAATCGCGCTCTGGGTCTCCGACCTGATGCCGGTCAGCGGCCTTCCCACGGATTTCAAGGACATCGCGCTCCTGCCCGTCGCCGGCCTTCCGATCAGCTTCTTCTACGGGCTCGCGCTCATGCTCGGGTTCGCCTACGTCTTGCACTTCACGCCGCTGGGCCGCACCATGCGCTTCGTCGGTGAGAGCCGTGAGGTGAGCCGACTGGCCGGTGTGCGCGTGACGCGGTTGCGCATCGGGGCCTTCACGACCGGGGGCCTCATCGCCGGCGTGGGAGGGGTGCTTTCCGCCGCGGCCACCGGCGGCTTCGACCCCAACGTGTCGCAGAGCTACCTGATGCCGATCTTCGCGGCGACCTTCCTCGGCACGGCGATCCTGCAACCGGGACGGTTCAATCCGATCGGCACCTTTATCGCCGTCTTCTTCCTGGCGACCGGTGTGCTCGGACTCCAGCTCCTGGGCGCGACCTCCTGGGTCACGAGCGTCTTCTACGGCGGCGTCCTCGTCGTTGCCGTGACCATCTCGACCGTACTGCGCAGCCGCTCGCGCTGATCACCCGCCGGTCGCTCTCCGGATCAGCCCCCGCCACCGTCATTCTCAGCAGACAACGGAGTTCGCCATGAGACCCGCACGTTCCACCCGTCGCGCCCGCACCTGGGCCGCGGCCGCAGGCATCGCCCTCCTCGCCGGCTCCCTCGCCGCCTGCGGCGGTGACTCGGAAGACACCACGTCCGCCGGCGACGACGTCTCGGCTTCTGCGGCCGGCGACGAGCTGGCCACCGCGATGAAGGCGCTGGACGCCTACCCCGTCCCGACGGAGAAGCTCGACAGGATCGGCTCCGTCGCCGGAAAGACGATCTTCTACGTCCCGCTCACCAAGCAGGCGCCGCAGTTCACCACCACGGAGAAGGCCCTCGCCGTCGCCGCCGAAGCCGCGGGCCTGCGCCTCCAGGTCTGCGACGGCAAGGGAACGCCGACCGACATCGGCGGCTGCATCGGCCAAGCGACGGACGCCAAGGCCGCGGCCATCATCGCGGACGCCATCCCCTACGCGCTGGCGGCCAACGGCTTCGACGCCGCGCAGAAGGCCGGAGTCCCGGTCGTTCTCAGCAATCAGGTGCCCGACCCTGCCCACCCGGCCTCCAAGACGCTCGCCTGGGTGCCGGTCCCCGGAAGCGAGCAGCAGATCCGTCTCTTCGACTGGATCGCCTCGGACTCCAAGGGCAAGGCCAACATCCTGGTCAACCAGAGCTCCGACGGCCCGTCGCCCACCCGCTACGTCGCCGACGGCAAGGCCGCGCTGAAGAAGAGCTGCCCCGGCTGCAAGCTGACGATCAACAAGGTCACGTCCTCCAACTTCGCGCTCGTCCCCTCCTCGACCAGCGCCGTGCTGCTCAAGGAACCGGCCATCAACTACGTCGACGCGCAGTTCGAGCAGTACCTGCAGCCGACCCAGGGCGGTGTCCAGCAGACGTCGCGCACGGACATCAAGGTCGTCACCGGCTCCGCCTCCCTCGGCGGCCTGAAGGCCCTCAAGTCCGGCTCGCTGACGGCCGTCACCGCTCAGGCCGCGGCCTTCCAGGGCTGGGTCAACACCGACGCGGCGCTGCGCCTGATCCTCGGCCAGCCGATGCCGGAGTACAACATCCCGACCCGCCTGTTCACGAAGGACAACATCGACGACGTCGAGCTGACCGAAAAGGCGGAGCTCTCCGGCGAGTGGTTCGGCCCGGTCACCTTCACCGACGACTTCAAGAAGCTGTGGGGCACCGCGTGAACGGGCTCCCTGAGCAGGCCCCTGCGGGACGGGCCGGTCTCCCGCAGGGCCCCCGGCTCGCCGTCGAGGGGGTCTCGATGACCTTCGGCAGCGCCACGGTCCTGCGCGACGTCACCATGGACGTGCGTCCCGGAGAGATCCATGCCCTCATCGGGCAGAACGGGTCGGGCAAGTCCACCCTCGCCAAGATCCTCACCGGCCTCTACCGCCCCGACGCCGGCAGCCGTGTCATGGTCGACGGCGCCGACCTGCGACTCCCGATCCGGCCCGACGAATCCCGCGCTGCCGGCGTCGGCGTCGTGCACCAGAGTCTTGGCCTCGTGGCCGACGCCACCGTGCTGGAGAACACCCGGCTCGGCCGGTTCCAGGGGTCGCGCTTCCTGCGCCGCATCGACTGGCGGGCGGAGGCCGAGGCGATCCAGGCCGTCTTCGACCGGCTCGGCCCGCGCAGAATCCCGCTCGACGCCAAGGTCGCGGACCTGCACGAGGACGAGAAGGCGGTCGTCGCGATCGCCCGTGCTGTGCAGGACCTTGCGGAGGGCGGCGGCGTCATCATCTTCGACGAGTCGACGCGCGCCCTCGGCCGCGAGTCGCTTGAGCGGTTCTACGGCCTGCTCGACCGCATCGTCGCCACCGGCACCTCGGCCCTGCTCATCACCCACCGTCTGGAGGAGGTAGTCGAGGCCGCCGACCGGGTCACCGTGCTCCGCGACGGCGAGATCGTAGTGGCCGGCCAGGAGGTCGAGGGTATGACCAAGTCAGACCTCGCCCACCTCATGCTCGGGCGCGAGGTCGAGGGCCTCGATCGCCGCTCGGCCGCCGCCACGGCGACCGACGCCGCCCCCGTCGTGGTCGGCGGCCTCGTCGGGCGCAACGTCCGCGAACTCTCCCTGTCCATCCTGCCCGGCGAGGTCGTCGGCGTGACGGGACTCAGCGGGTCGGGCCACGACGACGTCCCCTACCTGATCAGCGGCGTCTCCCAGGCGGAAGGCGGCACCGTGACCCTGCCCGCGGGGCGGGTGGCGTTCAAGGGGCTGTCGCCCGCCACCGCGATCAGGAACGGCATCGCGCTCGTCCCGGAGGGCCGCGAGACGGCGGGGATCTGCGGCGGGATGAGCGTCACGGAGAACATCTCATTCCCGCAGACGTGTGCCGGCAGGGCCTCCGGCAAGGTGAGGCCGCTCGACAGCGGGAACGAGAAGCGGCGTGCGGCCGAATGGATCGAGCGTCTCGACGTGCGGCCCCCGTGGCCCCACGCGATGCTCAAGAACCTGAGCGGCGGCAACCAGCAGAAGGTGCTCCTGGCCAAGTGGCTGGCCACCGACCCGGCGCTGCTGGTGCTCCACGAGCCCACCCAGGCCGTCGACGTGGGGGCGCGCAAGATCATCGTCGAGGCGGTCCGCGGGGCTGCCCGCGAGGGTCGCGCCGTTCTCGTCGCCGGCTCCGACGAGAACGAGCTCGCGCTGCTGTGCGATCGCGTACTCGTCTTCAGCGACGGTGTCGTCGGGCGCGAGCTCACGGGTGAGTTCACGCCGCACGACATCGTCGAAAGCATCTACACCGACAGCTCGCGCGCCAAGCTGCGCGAGCGCAACCCGCAAGGAGTGTCATGACTGTCGTCGACATCAACATCCACCACCTGCCCGAGGACCTGTTCACGAACGAGAAGATCCTCAACGGCTTCCTCAACAGCGCTCCGCGCGGCTTCGGCGAGCTCGCCAGCGTCATCACCATGGAGGACGGCAAGAAGCAACTGGTCCTGGAGAAGCCGAAGGGCTACCCCAACCTCAACTACGTCGAGGGTGACTACTCGACCGAGGCGAAGCTGAAGGCGATGGACGACGCCGGTGTCGACTACGGCATCATGCGCGTCCCGGTCTGGCAGGAGTGGCTCGGCCTCGAGACGTGCAAGGCGGTCAACGACAACGCTGCCAAGATCGTTGCTGAGTCCAACGGCCGCCTGTTCTCGACCGCCTGCGTCCCGCCGTGGGGCGGCAAGGAGAACATCTACGAGCTCGAGCGCTGCCTCGACAACGGCGCCGTGGGCGTCCAGCTCGCCTGCCACTACGGCCAGCTCTACCTCGACGACGAGGCGTTCAAGCCCTACCTCAAGGTGCTGAACGACAAGAAGGTCCCGGTCATCGTCCACCACACGCCGCTGCCGGTGGAGTGGAAGTCGGTCATCGACTACCAGAACTTCCGCCGTGAGTACGGCCGCATCATCGACCAGGGCATCGCGGTCGGGCGCGAGCTCTTCAGTGGCATGTTCGACGAGTTCCCCGACCTCAAGTTCATCCACACGATGTTCGGCGGCAACTGGTTCGCGGCCACGGCTCTGCTCACCCCGCACGCCCCCAAGGCCGGCGAGGCGATGCAGCGCCTGTCGACGACGGGTGGCGACAAGATCAAGCAGTACCTCGACAACAACATCTTCTTCGACCTCACGCACCCGCACTCCTGGGGCAAGATCCAGGTCGAGGCGGCACTGAAGATCAACGGTGCCGACCACTACATGTTCGGCTCCTCGTTCCCCGTCTTCCGCTCCTGGATGAGCCAGGGCGTCGACTTCGTCAAGAACGAACTCGACATCAGCGACGCCGAGCGCGACGCCGTTTTCTACGGCAACGCGAAGAAGATGTTCAACCTCCCGATCTGACCCGCACCCGAGCAGAGTGAGACCGATGAGCGCCATACCTGACGAGGACATCGACGGCTTCTTCACGACCTCTCGCACGACGGGCCGTGAGGCGGCGGTCGAGCTCACCGACGACAGTTATCGCACCTTCCTGCTCGACCTCGATGACCCCAAGCTCACCGAGGTCCGCGGGATGGCTTACGAGGAGTTCGCCCAGAACCGCTACCAGGCGCCCTTCCTGCGCGACCTCCTCGACCACTGGGACGGCCTCTACCGTGAGCCGTTCGTCGGGATCACCTCCGACGGCACGGTGCGCGAGGGGCTCTACGCCCTGCCGGGCACCGCGCCGTCGGACACCGGGAGCAGGCCCTCCGAGGCCGCCGCTCGCTTCCTCGGAATCCTCACCCCCGGTGAGCTGGACGCGGTGCGCTATGACATCGACGCACCGCAGTGGCGGGCATGGAGCAACCCTGAGTTCATGGTCTACCGCGTGGGGCTGCGGATGGAGGTGCTCAGCGACGACAAGACGTCGGCGATCCACGACATCCTCCGCGCGTCGCTGAGCGCCGAGGGCTACGCCCGGGTCTCGGGTGCGATGGAACTCAACGGCCGCCTCGGCGGGCTGGTCGGCCTGCCCACGGTCATGAACCGGCACAGCTACTGGTTCTCCGTCTTCGGCGACCCGTTGGCGGGCGCGATGGGTGAGCCGTGGGGCTGGCAGCTCTTCGGCCACCACGTGGCCCTCAACTTCGTCTCCGTAGGGGGCAGGCACGTCATCGCACCGGTCTTCCTCGGCGCCGAGCCCGCGCTCATGGACGACGGCGTCCACGAGCCGCTCTTCGCGGCGCGGGAGCGGCTCGCCCTCGAACTGGCCGGTTCCCTCACGGCCACTCAGCGCGCCCGGGCCGTCGTCTTCGAGTCCGTACTCGACCCGGCGATGCCGGAGGGGCGGCTGCATCCCGCCGACGAGCGACACGTCGCCGGCGCGTTCCGTGACAACCGGGTGATCCCGTACGAGGGGATTCCGGCGGACGAGCTCGACGGCGCCCAGCGCGACCTGCTGCGCCGCGTCGTGGCCGACTTCCTGCACCTGCTGGTCGAGGGGCAGCGCGAGCCGGCCCTCGCGGAGTACGACGCGCACATCGACGAGACGTGGTTCTCCTGGTACGGCGCGACGGACGGTTCGCAGCCGTTCTACTTCCGGGTGCACAGTCCGGTACTGATCGCCGAATTCGACGATCACGCCGGGGTCTGGCTGGGCAACAAGCTGCCCGCTCGGTTCCACGTGCACACGACGCTCCGGCACCCCAACGGCAACGACTACGCCAAGGCGCTCATAGCCCGGTGGCGCGAGCGGGGTGAGTGATTCGTGCCCCCGTCAGATCCGCTGGTCGGGCAGAGTGGCCTCGTACTTGGTGACCGCCTCGATGGTGTTGATCTCGTGCTGCTTGGCGGCCGCTTCGATGGCCTCGGCCGACGCGCCCGACTCGACGAGCTGGAGGATGCCCTCGTGCTCGGCGATGGCGGCCTGGGCGCGGCCGGGGGCGTACCAGAAGGCCGACTTGCGGACGATCTCGAGCCGGGCCCACTCGTTGTCGACCATGTCTACGAGGCGGCGGTCGGGGCAGCGGCACGCGAGCAGCTGGTGGAACTCCCGGTTGAGCCGGCCGAAGCGGGCCGGGTCGAAGTCGGCGAGCGCCTCCTTCATCTGCCGGTCCAGCGTATGGGCCGCCGTGAGGTCGGCCTCGGTCAGGTGGGGCGCCGACAGTGCCGTCGCGTAGCCGCCGAGGCGGGCCACGATGTGCAGGCCCCGCTGCCACGCGTCGGTGTCGAACGTCGCCACCAGCGCGCCGACGTTGGGCACGATCTCCACCCAGCCCTCGGCCTGGAGCCGACGCAGCGACTCGCGCCACGGCACCGAGCTGATGCCGTGCTCGCGCACCAACTGGTCGATGACCAGGCGATGCCCGGGGCCATAGGTGCCGTTCATGATCCGTTCCTTGAGGATCACGAATGCCTTCTCGGTCTTGCTAGCCATGCAGTAAATCCAACCACAATTCCGTACACGATGTTGGAGCGAGCCCTCCTTTGAACAGCACACCCGCTTCCTCCCTGACCCCGGCGCTGCGGGCGAAGCTCGCGTCGGCGCCCGCCGCCGGACTCTCGGCCCAGCTGCGCCGCAAGGGCCTCGAAGGCGTGTTCATCGACGGTGTCCATCCCTTGGTGGCGGGACAGAAGTTCGTCGGCACCGCCCGGACGTTGCGCTTCGTCCCCTTCCGCGAAGACCTCTTCAAGACCCATGGCGGCGGCTACAACGCGCAGAAGCGCACCTTCGACGCCGTGGAGGAGGGCGAGGTCCTCGTCATCGAGGCGCGCGGCGAGAAGGGATCGGCCACGCTGGGCGATGTCCTCGCGATCCGTGCCCATGCCCGCGGTGCCGCGGCAATCGTGACCGACGGCGGGGTGCGCGACGCCGAAACCGTCGCCACCGTGGGTATCCCCGTCTTCGCGGCGGGACCGCACCCCGCCGTGCTCGGCCGCAAGCACGTCCCCTGGGACGCCGACCTCACCATCGCGTGCGGCGGTGCCACCGTGCAGCCCGGCGACATCCTCGTCGGCGACACCGACGGGGTCGTCGTGATCCCGCCGGGGATCGCGGAAGAGGTCGCCGACGCCGCCATCGCCCAGGAGGAGGAGGACGGCTGGATCGCCCGGAAGGTCGCCGAGGGACACTCCGTCGAGGGGCTCTTCCCGATGAACGCCGAATGGCGCACGAAGTACGAGGCCGAACGCTCCGCCCGGCCGGGCACGGCGCCGTCGGACGCGGCGCGGGCCTCCTCGTGACCCGGACCCGGCCGGCACCGGCCGCGAGCAAGTCGCGGGTCGCCTACGAGTGGATCCGGGAGCGGATCACGTCCGGGGCATTCGGTCCCGGCCACCGACTCGTCCTGACGACGCTCGCCGCCCAGCTCGGCATGAGCGTGGTGCCGGTCCGCGAGGCCATCAGCCGCCTCACCGCCGAGGGCCTGGTGACCTTCGAGCACAACGTCGGCGCGAGCGTCTCCATGGCCGACCCGGACCGCTACATCCACGCGATGGAGGTCATCACCGTGCTCGAGAGCGCGGCGACGGCGCGCGCGACCCCGCACCTCACCCCGCGAGACCTGGCGCACGCCCGGGAACTCAACGCGGCGATGCGCGGCGGACTGAGCGACTTCGACTTCCGGCGCTTCACGGCGCTCAACCAGGAGTTCCACCACACCCTCTACTCCAGGTGCCCCAACCCCCGGCTTCTCGAAATGGTCGAGGCGGAGTGGTCCCGGCTCGGCCACCTGCGCGACTCGATCTTCGGGTTCGTGCCCCACCGGCCCCGGGAGTCGGTGTGCGAGCACGACGACCTGCTCGACCTCATCGAGGGGGGCGGGACGTCCGAGCAGGTGGAACAGGCCGTGCGCCGGCACCGCACCGGCTCCCTCGATGCCTTCCGCACCCACAAGAACCACGGCGCCCCCGGTCCCCATCGCGGTGACAGCGTCCACCAAGGAGCCTGACCATGCTTCCCGACCAGACCCTCACCGAACTCGCCGCCGAGCTCGAGCGGGCACACGGCGACCGCGCTGTGCTTCCGCGCATCACCGCCCGGTATCCCGAGGCGACGGTGGAGGATTCGTACGCCATCCAGGGGTTCTGGCGCGACCGGCGGATCGCGGCCGGCCGCCGCCTCATCGGCCGCAAGATCGGTCTGACGTCCAAGGCCATGCAGGCGGCGACGGGCATCTCCGAGCCGGACTACGGCGTGATGTTCGACGACACCGTCTGGGAGAACGGCGCTGTCGTGCCGTTCGACGAGTTCTCCAACGTCCGCATCGAGGTCGAGCTCGCCTTCCTGCTCAAGGCGCCGCTCAAGGGCCCCCACTGCACCGTCTTCGACGTGCTCCGGGCGACGGAGTACGTCGTCCCGGCGCTGGAGATCCTCAACTCGCACCTCGAACTGGAGGGGCGCACGATCGTCGACACCATCGCCGACAACGCCGCCTACGGCGGCCTGGTGCTCGGCGGCACCCCCGTCGCACCCGACGCGGTCGACCTGCGCTGGGTCTCCGCGTTGCTCTACCGCAACGAGACGATCGAGGAGACCGGCGTCGCCGCCGGTGTGCTCAACCACCCCGCCACGGGCGTCGCGTGGCTGGCCAACAAGCTCCACCAGCACGGCGCCGGCCTCGACGCCGGCGAGCTGATCCTGGCCGGATCCTTCACCCGGCCGATGTGGGTGTCGTGCGGCGACACGGTGCTCTGCGACTACGGAACGATGGGAACGATCTCGTGCAGCTTCCGGTGAACCTTCCGCCGACCTTCCGTGAGGCGCTCGCCGCCTCCGACCGCCCTTTGACCGGCATGTGGGTGTGCAGCGGCAGCCCGCTCGTCGCCGAGATCTGCGCGGGCAGCGGCCTCGACTGGCTGCTGATCGACATGGAGCACAGCTCCAACCAGCTCGAGCCGGTGCTCGCGCAGCTCCAGGCGGTCGCCGCCTACCCGGTCAGCCCGCTCGTCCGGGCGCCGGGCCTGCTGCCGGTCATGATCAAGCAGATCCTCGACCTCGGTGCCCAGAACATTCTGATGCCGATGATCGACACTCCGGAGCAGGCCGAGGCGGCCGTGCGGGCGGTGCGCTACCCGCCGCGTGGCGACCGCGGGGTCGGATCGGCCCTCGCGCGGTCGGCCCGGTGGAACCGCGTCGACGACTACCTGGCCAACGGGGACGACCATGTCTCGCTCTTCGTCCAGATCGAGTCGGTCACCGGCGTCGGGAACGCCGCCGAGATCGCTGCGGTCGACGGCGTCGACGGTGTCTTCGTCGGTCCGTCCGACCTCGCCGCGTCGATGGGCCTGATCGGCCGGCAGGCCCACCCCGACGTGGTAGCCGCGGTCGAACGGGCCTTCGGGGCCGTGAGTGGCGCTGGCAAGCCCGTCGGCGTTAACGCCTTCGACCCTGCTGTCGCGTCCGCCTATCTCGACCGGGGCGCGTCGTTCGTCCTCGTCGGCGCCGACGTCGCCATGCTCGCCCGAGGCTCCGAAGCTCTGGCTGAGCGGTTCATCGGCGCGCCCCGCCCGGGCCGCGCCGGCAAGTGAAGGAGCACCCCTTGTCACTCCCCCCGGACTCCGGCCGCCCCCGAGGCGAAGGCCGTCCCGGCGGCCCGCGCCGCCGGCCGCCGCGCCAGGTCGAGGTCGTCGACGTCAGGCCGCTGACCCCACGCATGGTGGCGGTGGTGTTCGCCGGCGAGTCCCTCGCCGGCTTCGCCGAGCCCGCCCCGACGGCGCACATCAAGCTCTTCCTGCCCGACGCCGAGGGCAACGTCGCGCGGCCGGTGGTCGGCCCGGACGGCCACCTCGAATGGCCCGACGGCCGACCGACGATGCGGACGTACACACCCCGGCGCTTCGATGCCGAGGCCGGCACCCTCGAGGTCTGGTTCGTTCTGCACGGCGACGGGCCGGCCGCGCGGTGGGCCGCGCAGGCCGAGCCCGGCAGCCGTGCCGCCATCGGCGGCCCGGGCGGCCGCTTCTCCGTCCATCCGACGGCGACCTCATGGTGGATCGGCGGCGACGAGAGCGCCCTGCCCGCGATCGCCACGCTGCTCGAAGCGCTGCCGGACGACGTCACCGGTCAGGTGCACCTGGAGGTCGAGGGCCTTGAGGCCCGCGTCGGCCTGCCGGCGCATGCGGGTGTCGAGGTGACCTGGCACGACCGGGTGGGCGGGCCGGGCGCTGCCCTCGTCGACGCGCTCCACCGAGATGGCCTCGGGGACGACACGCACGTCTGGATCGCCTGCGAGGCGTCGGCGGTCCGCGAGGCCCGGTCGTACCTCCTCGGCGACCGGGTGCTGCCGCGCCCGCAGGTAACGACGCGTGGCTACTGGCGCGTGGGCGAGGCCAACCACCCCGACCACGACTTCGGCGAGGACTGACGGACGTGCCAGTCGTGGGCCGACGGGTGAAGCCGTCCCGCCCCGCCCGCTGCTCGCCCCCGGCCGCCCTGGTGAGGCCGTGCGGCCAATGAGGTCAGGCGTGCGCGCGCCGCCAGTGGCGCACCCGCTCGTCGAGCCTGGGCGGCGGCAGGGATGCCCCGCCGGGCGATTCACGCGCGACCTGGGCCACGAAGACCGCGCCTTCGGCGGTAGCCAGTGCTCCCGCGTAGCCCGGTGTCCGGGCGGCCCCCGCGGTGGGGCCCGGGGACGTCGTTGCCCCGTCAGGCTGACGAGCCGGGCTCTACGGCTGGTCGGCCAGGTCCTCTTCAAGGGCGTGCGCCGCGGCCTCCAGCGTGGCGACGAGGGAGCGCAGGCGCTGCGGGTCGTAGCGCACACTGGGCATCGAGACGGAGAGGCCGGCCAGCGCGGCGCCGTCCCGGCCGCGCACCGGGACGCCGACGGCGACGAGACCGCGTTCGGACCGCTCCCTGTTGACGGCGAAACCGTTGCGGCGCAAGCGCCTGAGCTCCGTCCGCAGCCGCGCGAGGTCGGGGCGGTCGGCCGGGCGGTCGCGGTAGCGCTCGGGGGCGTGGACCTTCTCCAGCTCCTCGTCGGCCAGGTCGGCGAGCAGGAGGAGTCCCGCCGTGGTGCGGTGGGCGGGGAAGACCATTCCCTCCCGGGACCCCACCCGAAGGGCCTGCCGGCACTCGACGCCGGCGATGAAGCGCACCGTCTCCCCGGTGCGCACGATCAGGTTCGCCGTCTCGTCGAGGAGATCGACGATCCGACGCAGGTGGGGAAGGGCCGTCGTGCGCAGCCGTGACACGAGCGACTGGGAGTGGGCGGCCAGCTCCAGCACCGGGCCCGCGCGGTAGACGCGGTCCTCGCCCCGCACGGCGAAGTCCCGGTAGACGAGCATCGCCAGGATGCGGTGTGCCGTCGACCGGGCGACACCCAGGCGCTCCGAGAGCTGCGCCACGGTCGCGCCGCCCTCCATCTGCAAGATGGCCGCCGCTCGCAGCGCATGGTCCACGCTGGCGATGGGATAGGGGGGCGGCGTCTTCAGCGGCTTGTCCATGGCGACCTTTCGAATTCTGCTGTGCAGAATTTACATGTTCCATCAGCAGACGCCATGCACGCTGGCTCCGTGACTGAGTCCTCCCTCACCCAAGACATCGCCACGGGCTCCCCGGTGCGGCTCCAGGCCGTCACCACCGAGGGGCAGCCCGAGGTCACCCCGGCGCTCGAGGAGCTGTACCGGGGCTTCGAGCAGGAACTGCTCGTCCCGCTGTGGACCGAGATCGGTGACCTGATGCCCGCCTACCCGCGCTCGCGCGCCGTGCCGCACCTGTGGCGCTGGGAGCGGCTGCGCGAGCTGGCCGCACAGGCCGGCGACATCGTGCCGGTCGGGCGGGGCGGGGAGCGTCGCGCGATCGCGCTGGCCAACCCGTCCCTCGGTGGCAGGCCCTTCGCCACCCCGACGCTGTGGGCGGCCATCCAGTACCTGATGCCCGGCGAGGACGCCCCAGAGCACCGGCACACCCAGCACGCCTTCCGCTTCGTCGTCGAGGGCTCCGGTGTGTGGACCGTCGTCGGCGGCGACCCCGTGCCCATGAACCGGGGTGACTTCCTGCCGCAGTCCGGCTGGAACTGGCACGCCCACCACAACGCCACCAGCGAGCCGATGGCGTGGATCGACGGCCTGGACATCCCGTTCCAGTACGTCACCGAGGCGCAGTTCTTCGAGTTCGGCCGCGACGAGATCAGCGACGCCGAGCGGACCACCCCCGAGCGCTCCTGCTCCGAGCGCCTGTGGGGCCATCCTGGCCTGCGTCCGCTGTCGGCCGTCCCCGCCACACCGGGCAGCCCGCTGCTCTCGTACAAGTGGGAGTACACCGACGCCGCGCTTGCCGACCAGCTGCTGCTGGAGAAGGAGGGCTTCGGTGGCGCCGTCGAGCCCGGTCACGCCGCCGTGCGCTATTCCAACCCGCACGACGGTTCCGACGTGCTGCCGACGATCCGCGCCGAGTTCCACCGCATCGTCCGCAGCGCCGAGACCGCGCCGGTGCGTGAGACCGGCTCGTCGGTCTACCAGGTCTTCGACGGCTCCGGCGTGGTGACCGTCGGCGCGAAGTCCTGGACGGTGACGCGCGGCGACCTGTTCGTCGTCCCGTCCTGGGAGCTGTTCTCCGCCAGGTCCGAGGCCGGTACGACCGACTCCGACTCCGGGTCCCTCGATCTGTTCCGCTTCTCCGACGCGCCCGTCTTCGAGGCGCTCAAGCTCGACCGCACGCAGAAGGACGCCTGACATGAAGCTCGCCACCCTCCGCACCGCCGACGGCACCCGGGCGGTCCGCCTCGACGGCGACCTCCTCGTCGACCTCGGGTACGCCGACCTGGGCGAGCTGTTCGCCGAGGACGGCTGGCAGGCGAAGGCCGCCGCCGCGAGCGGCACCACCTACCCGGCCGACGGCGCGGACTTCGCGCCGGTCGTGCCGAACCCCTCCAAGGTCGTCTGCGTCGGCCACAACTACACCAACCACATCAAGGAGATGGGCCGGGACCTGCCCGACCACCCGACCCTCTTCCCGAAGTTCGCCGACACGCTGCTGGGCGCGGGCGACGACATCGTCAAGCCGGCCGAGACCGACGCGCTCGACTGGGAGGTCGAGCTGGCCGTCGTCATCGGCGAGCGGGTGCGCCGTGCCGACGAGGAGCAGGCCGCCGACGCCATCGCCGGCTTCACCGTCATGAACGACGTCTCGGCGCGCGACTGGCAGTTCCGCACCATCGAGTGGACCCAGGGCAAGATCTGGGAGGCCACCACCCCGGTCGGCCCCTACGTCGTCACCCCCGACGAGGTCGGCGGCGTCCGCCCCGCGCTCCAGGTCAGGACGACCGTCGACGGGCAGGTCATGCAGCAGGACGACACCGGAACGCTGCTGTTCGACCCGGTCTTCCTGGTCCAGTACATCTCCACCGTCATCACCCTGCGCCCGGGCGACATCATCGCCACCGGCACCCCCGCCGGCGTGGGCAACGCCCGCGACCCCAAGGTCTTCCTGCTCCCCGGCCAGACCGTGGTCACCGAGATCACCGGCCTGGGTGCCTGCACCAACAGGGTGGTCGAGGCATGACCGACGGCACGCGGACGTTCACCGACGCGCGCGCGTGGGCCCGTACGGGCACCGAACTGCTGCTCGACGCCGTCGCGAGCCTCGACGAGGCCGCCTTCGCCGCCCCCAGCGCGCTGCCGGACTGGACCCGGAAACACCTTGCCGCGCACATCGCCGCCAACGCCGACGCGCTGGGCAACCTGGTGCACTGGGCGGCCACCGGCGAGGAGACGCCGATGTACGCCTCCGCCGAGGAACGCGCCGCCGGCATCGCCAAAGGCCCCGCTCTGTCGGCCGACGAGCTCCGCTCCTGGCTGACTGCCTCCGCGCACAAACTGGCGGCGGGACTGGACGGGCTCACCGACGAACAGTGGGGGCGCGAGGTCGTCACCGCCCAGGGCCGTACCGTCCCCGCCATCGAACTCCCGTGGATGCGCGCCCGCGAGGTGTGCGTCCACGCCGTCGACCTCGGCACCGGCGTTGTCGCCTTCGCCGACCTCCCGAGGGGCTTCCTGACCGCCCTGGTCGCCGAGATCGGCGGCAAGCGCGGTCTGACCGAGCTGCCCGACGGCCCGCTGCCCGAGGTCGCTGCCTGGCTGGCCGGCCGTCCCCACTCGCTCGCCGACGCTTCCGAGCTCGGCCCGTGGCTGTAGAGGAGTGCATCCCATGTCCCATCCAGATGTGATCGTCGTCGGCGGCGGCATCGGCGGCCTCGGCGTGGCGTTCTCACTGACCCGCCAAGGTCAGAGCGTCCGCCTGCTGGAGAGTGCCCCTGCCTTCGGCGAGGTCGGCGCCGGTATCCAGCTCGCCCCCAACTGCACCCGCATCCTCGACGACTACGGCCTCCTGGAGGAGGCCAAGAGCCTCGGCGTCGTCCCGGACGCGATGGTCATGCGCGACGCCGTCGACGGCGACGAGCTGACCCGGCTCGACCTGCGCGACCTGGAGAAGCGTTACGGCTACCCGTACCTGGTCATCCACCGCAGCGACCTGCACGGCCTGCTGCTGCGGGCTTGCGAGCGCGCCGGTGTCGAGCTGGTCAACGACGCGCAGGTGACCTCGTACGAGAACACCGACGGCGGCGCCCGCGTGACCGTCGCCTCCGGCGCGGCCCACGAGGCCGGCATGGTGATCGCCGCCGATGGCCTGCACTCTCCCGCCCGCAAGCTGTTCGTCGACGACGAGCCCGTCTCCTCGGCCTACGTCGCCTACCGAGGCACCGTTCCCGCCGAGCAGCCGCGGGTGAGGTCCGTCGACCTCAGCGAGGTCGTGGTGTACGTCGGCCCCGGCTGCCACTTCGTCCACTACGGTCTGCGCGGCGGCGAGATGCTCAACCAGGTCGCGGTCTTCGAGTCGCCCAAGGCGCTGGCCGGCCGGGAGGACTGGGGCACGCCGGACGAGCTCGACGCCGCCTTCGCCGAGACCTGCGGCTTCGTCCGGGACGGCCTGCCCTTCATGTGGCGGGACAAGTGGTGGCGCATGTTCGACCGCGACCCGATCATGAACTGGGTCCACGGCCGGATCGCGCTGCTCGGTGACTCCGCGCACCCGCCGCTGCAGTACATCGCGCAGGGCGCGATCATGGCCATCGAGGACGGCTGGGTGCTGGGCGAGCACGTCGCCCGCAACCGAGCCGGGGATGGCACGGTCGACTGGACGGCCGCGCTCGCCGCGTACGAGGCCGTCCGTCCGGAGCACTGCCGACGCGTGCTGACCACGTCCCGCACGTGGGGCGAACTGTGGCACCTCGACGGTCTCGCCCGCGAGCAGCGCAATGCGCTGCTGGGCGCCCGCGACACCTACGACTACGCCTTCACGGACTGGCTGTACGGCCCGACCGCGTTGACACCGGACGAGGAACCGGAGATGTTCACGCCGATCCCGCTGGCCTCGGCGGCAGCCGGGGAACCGGTGACGGCGGGGGGCACGGCATGAGCGACGCCTACCTCTACGCGGCGGCCCGCACCCCCTTCGGCCGGTTCAACGGAGCCCTCGCCGGAGTGCGCCCCGACGACCTCGCCGCCACCGCGCTGACCGGCCTGCTGGCCAAGGCGCCCGGCCTGGACCGCGCCGCGATCGGCGACGTGGTGTGGGGCAACGCCAACGGCGCCGGCGAAGACAACCGCAACGTCGGCCGGATGGCCGTACTGCTGGCCGGACTGCCGGTGAGCGTGCCCGCCACCACTGTGAACCGGCTGTGCGGCTCCGGCCTGGACGCGGCGATCATCGCCTCGCGCACCCTGGAGTCCGGTGACGCGGACGTCGTCGTCGCCGGGGGAGTGGAGTCCATGACCCGCGCGCCCTGGGTGCTGCCCAAACCGGACCGCGCCTTCCCCGCCCACGACGTCACGGCCGTCTCCACCACCCTGGGCTGGCGGCTGGTCAACCCCGCGATGCCGAACGAGTGGACGGTCTCGTTGGGGGAGAGCAACGAACTGCTCCAGGAGAGGTTCTCCCTCCCCCGTGAGCGCCAGGACGAGTTCGCGGCGCGCTCGCACCGGCTCGCGGCACGGGCCTGGGACGACGGCTTCTACGACGACCTGGTCCTCGCCACCGACGGGCTCACCCGCGACGAGTGCGTCCGGTCCGACACGGGCCCCGGCAGACTGGCGGCTCTGAAGCCGTCGTTCCGCCCGGACGGGACGATCACGGCCGGCAACGCCTCCCCGCTGAGCGACGGGGCGTCGGCCGTACTTCTGGGTACCGAGGCGGCGGCCGACCGGATCGGGCTGGCCCCCGTCGCCCGTATCGCCGGCCGTGGCGTGCACGCGGTCGAGCCGCAGACGTTCGGCTTCGCCCCCGTGGAGGCAGCCGAGCAGGCGCTGCGCCGGGCCGGGATCGGCTGGGGCGACGTCGGCGCGGTCGAGCTGAACGAGGCGTTCGCCGTACAGTCGCTCGCCTGCGTGGACGCCTGGGGCATCGACCCGGAGATCGTCAACACCCGAGGCGGCGCCATCGCCCTCGGGCATCCGCTGGGCGCCTCCGGCGGCCGGCTGCTCGGCACCCTGGCGAAGGTGCTGCGCGAACGGCGACAGCGCTGGGGCGTCGCGGCCATTTGCATCGGTGTGGGCCAGGCCCTCGCCGTGGTGCTGGAGAACGTGACCGGGGAGGTGAGCCGGGGATGAGTACGACCATCGCCGCGACGGCCGACGAGGCCGTGGCCGGCACCGAGGACGGCTCGACGGTCCTGGTGGGCGGCTTCGGCTTGGCGGGCATGCCGTTCGACCTCATCGACGCCTTGATCCGGCAGGGCGCCGGCGACCTGACCGTGGTGTCCAACAACGCCGGCAACGGGGAGGTCGGCCTGGCCGCGCTGCTCAAGGCGGACCGGGTGCGCAAGGTGATCTGCTCCTTCCCCCGGCAGAGCGACTCCTACGTCTTCGACGAGCTGTACCTGGCCGGCCGGGTGGAGCTGGAGGTCGTACCGCAGGGCACCCTGGCCGAGCGGATGCGGGCCGCCGGGGCGGGCATCGGCGCCTTCTACAGCCCCGTCGGCGTCGGCACCCCGCTGGCGGAGGGCAAGGAGGTCCGGGAGATCGACGGACGCGCCCATGTCCTGGAACACCCGATCAAGGGGGACGTGGCCCTGGTCTCCGCGCACCGCGCGGACACCGTGGGCAACCTCGTCTACCGCAGGACGGCCCGGAACTTCGGCCCCGTCATGGCCACCGCCGCCACCACCGTCGTGGCCCAGGTCACCGACATCGTGCCCGCCGGGGAGATCGACCCGGAGACCGTGGTCACCCCTGGCATCTACGTCGACCGCCTGGTACGGGCCGAGGCCCGCCGGCTCACCGTGCAAGGAGCCCGCTGATGACCACCACCGCGCCGGAGCACACCGACCGGGGCCCGCTCACCACCGACGAACTCGCGGCCCGCATCGCTCGCGACATCCCCGCCGGTTCCTACGTCAACCTCGGCATCGGACAGCCGACCCGGATCGCCGAGCACCTGTCACCGGACGCGGGGATCGTGCTGCACACGGAGAACGGCATGCTCGGCATGGGCCCGGCCGCGGCGGACGACGAGGTCGACCCCGACCTCACCAACGCCGGGAAGGTCCCGGTCACCGAGCTGCCCGGGGCGGCCTACTTCCACCACGCCGACTCCTTCGCGATGATGCGCGGAGGACACCTCGACGTGTGTGTCCTCGGGGCGTTCCAGGTCTCACAACACGGTGACCTGGCCAACTGGCACACCGGCGACCCCGACGCCATCCCCGCCGTGGGCGGCGCGATGGACCTCGCCGTCGGGGCGCGGCGGGTGCTGGTGATGATGAAGCTGTTCGCCCGCGGCGGCGCCCCCAAGCTGGTGCCCGCGTGCACGTACCCCCTGACCAGTGCGGCCTGCGTGAACCTCGTCTACACCGACCACGGCGTCTTCGATCCCGGTCCGGACGGGGTGCGCGTGCGCGAGACGTACGGCATCACCGTGGCCGAGCTGCGTGAACGGCTGTCCGTCGATCTCCTCGTCTGAATCGAGGAGCCGGTGCCATGACGGCCCACGGCACCGGTCGGCTCCCCGGCGCTTTACACGGCGTTCGTCGTGAAGCCGGTCCGTACAGCGGGTGTGCGGCGGGGCACTAGGATCTCCGGCATGGCGAACCTCCGACAGGCACAGAAGCAGATGACGCGTCGCCTTCTGCTGGAGTCCGGGCTCGAGCTGTTCACCACGAAGGGCTACGCCGCCACCACGGTCGACGACATCGCGACCGCCGCGGGCACTACCCGGGTGACCTTCTACGCCTACTTTCCCTCCCGCAGTGATCTGATGAAGGCGCTCATCGACGAGCGGCTCAACGAGGCGCTCCAGCGCGTCCGTTCCCCGGAGCACGGTTCCACGGCCCAGGACCTGGTCGCCACCGTGGCCGACGGGACGTCGGGCGCGATCAGCGCCTGGCTGCGGCGCACCGCAGACAGCTGGTCCGAGATCCGGCCGATCATCCGCGTGGGCCGGGACGCCGCAGCGGTCGACCCGGAGCTGCGCGACCTGGTGGAGCGGTGGCTGGAAGAAGCCATCAGCGACATCGAGGACGGCCTGAAGCGGGCCGGGCGCCTCGCCCCCCACCAGCGCCGCTTCCGAGGGGTGCTGGCCATGGCCGAGCTGGACTACGTCGCCCAGCACTGGGGCCGCACCGACTGGAAACTCACCCGCGAGCAGCTGCTCGACGAGCTGTGCGCCAGCTGGGTGCGGCTGCTGACCTGATCCGACGCGGGCGGCCATCTCACCGCTCGGCCGCGGCGCCGCGCAGCAACTCCCCCAGCCAGGCGACGAAGTGCCGGTCAGCCAGGCGCGGGTCCCACGCCACCGGGTCAACCGGGGGCCGACAACGAACGCGGTGCTGTTGGTCACGGCGACCGTGAAGACCCGCTCATCGGTGGCGGGATCGAAGGAGGGAAAGTCGACGATCCGCGCCGTCTGCTGCAGCGGGGCGATCAGCTCCGGCGCCCGCGGGGTGCGTGTGACGCCACTGCCCTGCCGGACGACGAGGTCGCCGCCCAGCGGACGCCGCATCCGGGTCAGGGCGTGGCTCATGGCGGGCTGCGAGAACCCGACCCGTTCCGCGGCTCTGGTCACGGACCGTTCCTCCATCAGGGCGAGGAGGGGCACCAACAGGTTGAGGTTGACCGACGCAGGCCGGTCCAGTCCCGACGCAGGCCGGTCCAGTCCCGACGCAGGCCGGTCCAGTCCCGACGTCGGCCGGTCCAGTCCCGACGTCTCCGTGGTGCCCTCCTCGCCCTTCATGGCGCACACCTCATGCGGCGGCCCGGGTCTGCGGCGCAGCCGGGGCAGGGACGCGGTAGTCCATAGCGACGGCCGTGGTGCCGTCGAACCCGGCTTCGCGAAGCGTGTCGGTGGTGGTGAGTCCGGCGATGCCGTTGCCCACGACGACGACGCGTTTCAGGGCGGCGGTGCTCATGTGACCCTCAGCGCGGCGACGGGACAAGCCCGGGCGGCGGTTCAGGCGAGCGCGGCGTCGCCTCCTTCGACCTCCTCCCGGTCGAGCATCAGCTCGCCGCCGTCGCCGAGGCGCACGAACTGGGGTGCGGCCTCCTCGCACAGGCCGTGGCCCTCGCAGCGGGGGGCGGTCGAGAACGATCCTCACGCGGGGATCACCCTCAGGACGGGGAGCTGGTCGATGCTCCGGGTGATGTGGGCGGGAACGCGCACCTCGGGTCCGACGACGAGGCGCTCGACGCGCCGGGACAGTGCCTGGATCACGGCGCGGGCCTCCAGGCGGGCGAGCCCATGGCCCGCGCAGCCGTGCGGGCCGTAGCCGAACGACAGGTGGTCGACCGGGTTGCGCCCGACCAGGAAGGCGTCGGCGTGGTCGTAGTGCCGCGGGACGCCGGTCGCGTTTGGTCTGGCATGCACTACATGCCTGCTGAGCCGCCTGCCCCTTCGTTGCTCTGATTCTCACCCCTCGCGCAACTGTCAATGAATTATTTTCTCGTGTCGTTCGTTCCATTGACGTCGTGTAAAACGAATGGCTACCGTGACGGCAGCCACAGGGTGCACCGTCGCACCTCCACCGGACACGTGAGGCAGGCATGAGCGTGAACAGCACCACCGTGAACACCGTCCTGGGCCCGGTGCCGACCGATGCGCTGGGTGTCGTCTCGGTCCACGAGGCGCTGCTGTCGGTGCTCCCGGGTGCCGAGCACGCCTTCGACATCACTCTCGACCGCGCCGAGATCTTTGAGACGCTCTCCGGCAAACTGCGCGACTTCCGCGCCCACGGCGGCGGCACCGTCGTCGACAGCACCGGCATGTTCCACGGCCGCGACGTCCGGCTCTACGAGGCCCTGTCCCGCACCACCGGTGTGCACATCGTCGCCTCGACCGGCCAGGGACCCGAGGAACTGCTCGGGGGATACTTCCTCACCCCGCAGACCAACCCGCCGACCCCCTGGCCGGCCGAGAAGTTCGCCGACCTCTTCAGCCGGGAGATCACCGAGGGCATGGTGGTCCCGCGCGTGGAGCGCCGCGGCCCGGCCGGACTGGTCACCACCGCGGTGACCCACGCCGGTATGACCGCCACCGACGAGAGCCTGCTGCGCGGCGCGGCCCGCGCCGCCCTCGCCACCGGCACGGCCCTCTCCTTCAGGTACGGCGACGACGCCGCAGACGAACTCGCCGTCGTCCTGGACGAGAAGCTGCCGGCCGACCGGGTGGCCGTCGGCGGCCTGGACCGCAAGGACGCCGTCGCCGCCGGCGCACCCGCGAAGGTCGCCGACCGCGGCGCCCGCGTCGTCTTCGACCACGTCGGTACCGAGGACGACGAGCACCTCACCGACGCCGAACGCGCCGCCCTGGTCGCCGGCCTCGTGCACGCCGGTCACGCCGACCTGATCCTGCTCTCCGTCGGCGCGACCGGGGTGGCCAAGGGGCACCCCGCGAACGACCTGCTGTACAGCCATGTGCTGACCGCCTTCGTGCCGCGGCTGAAGGCGCACGGCGTCGGCGACGGCGACGTGCGGCGCATCCTCGAGGCCAACCCCGCCGCCCTGCTCGCGGTGCGATGAGCACACCGGCCCGAACGACCGTCAAGAACTCTTTTCGAAGGTGAGTGTTGTGTCGCGAGTGAACACCGTCCTGGGACCGCTCCCCGCCGAGGAGCTGGGCTTCGTGGCGATCCACGAGCACATCGGCTACGGCATGCCCGGCTCCGAGCTGGACACGCAGTGGTGGAAGACGCCCGAGCAGCGCTACGAGGAGACCGTCCCCAAGCTGCGCCGCTTCCACGAGCTGGGCGGCAGCACCTTCGTCGACGCGACCGGCATCTGCAACGGCCGTGATGCCGACTACTACAAGTCGCTGTCGGCGAAGACCGGCGTCCACATCGTCGCCTGCACCGGCTTCGTCGGCGGCGACACCGCCCTGCCGCACTTCGCCCGCGCCGACGTCGACTACCTGACACGGCAGTTCGTCCACGAGATCACCGTCGGCATCGGCGACACCGGCAGCCTCGCCGGCGTCATCAAGGTCGGCGTGAGCCGGGGCGGGCGCATGACCGACCTGGACAAGCGCATCTACCGCGCCGCCGCCCGAGCCGCGCTCGCCACGGGCGTACCCATCCTGACCCACCTCGCGATCGACGCCGAGAACGCCATCGCGATCTTCAACGAAGAGGGTCTGCCCCTGGACCGTGTCCTGTTCGGGCACGTCGACGACGGGGTGAACGCCGACAAGACCCGTGACGTCTGGATCGCCGGGCAGGGCGGCCGCATCGGCTTCGACACCTTCGGCTACGAGACAGAGCTGCCCGACCCGCCGTTCTGGGCCCGCCCCCGCAAGGAGCGCCTGGGCCACTTCCTGCGGTTCGTCGACGAGGGCCGCCGCATCCGGCAGGTCCTCGCCTCGGCGGACGCCAACTGCTCCCCGCTGGGCTGGCCCGGAGTCAAGGGCCACACCGTCAACTATCTCTTCGACGACCTGATCCCGGACCTGCGCGCCGCCGGCCTCGACGAGGCCGCCATCCAGACGATCTTCGTCAGCAACCCCGCCGACTTCCTGACCATCCAGAAGTAAGAGAGACCCACCATGCAGTCCTCGGACCTGAAAGACCTGAAGATCGCGATCGTCGGCGCAGGATACGGCGGTGCGGCGGCGGCCAAGGCCCTCAGCCTGCTCGGGGCGGACGTCACCGTCTACGAGCAGGCGAACCGGACCCGGGAGGTCGGCGCCGGCATCGGCCTGCGCCCCGTCACCATGAACCGGTTCCGCCAGTGGGGGATCTTCGACGCGATCGCCCGGGTCAGCTCGCCCAGCGAGTACTTCGAGATCCTCACCGCCACCGGCGACCCGATCATGAAGGAGGCGTGGCCGGCCGACGGCGAGCAGACCCACACGCACCTGATCCACCGCGGCGACTTCATCGAGGCCCTGCTCGGTGTGCTGCCCGAGGGCATGGTGCGCCTCGGCCACCGGCTGGAGCGCGTCGAGGACAAGGGCGACAGCTCGGTCCTGACCTTCGCGGGCGGCGCGACCGTCGAGGCAGACCTCGTCGTCGGCGCCGACGGCATCAAGTCGGTCGTGCGGCAGCAACTGTTCAGCGACAAGGGCCCGGTGTTCTCCGGCGAGCACGCCTACCGCGCCGTCATCTCCGTGGACGACGCCCACGGCATGGTCACCGACGACAACCTGCGCATGTACATCGGCCGCGGCACGAAGATCTATCTGCTGCCGCTGCGCCACCGTGACCAGGTGTCCTTCGACATCACCGCCCTGTGCCCGGACGGCACCTGGACGCCGCAGGTCACCAAGGAGGACATGCTGCGCACGGTCGAGGGCTTCGACGAGCGCCTGGTGGCCATCACGCGCGGCCTCGACATGGACACCGTGAACATCCGCGCCGTCTACGACATCGACCCGGTCGACACCTGGCACTCGGACTCCGTCGTCCTCGTCGGCGACGCCGCGCACTCGATGCTCCACCACCAGGGCCAGGGCGCCAACTCCGCCATCGAGGACGCCGGCGCGCTCGCCGACGCCCTGCGCCGGGCGGACTCCCTGAAGCAGGGCCTCGCCCTGTACCAGGCCACCCGCAAGCCGGTGACCGACCAGCTCCAGGCCGTCTCGCGGCAGGGCTGGACCGAGGACGAGATCAACGACGTCTTCCCCGGGCAGAAGCCCGCGGCCACCGCGACGAAGGACTGAGAACCATGCCGCTGCACCCCGAGATCGCCAAGTTCCTCGCCACCCTCCCGCCCCCGCCCCAGGGCCCGCTCGACCCGGTCGCGATGCGCGCCGCCGAAGAGGCACACGTACCCCCCGTCGAGGAGCGCCTGCCGCAGTTCGCGGTGGAGGACCTGACCGCGCACACCGTCTCCGGTGACGTGCCGGTGCGCGTCTACACGCCCGCCGCCGCGGACAGCCACGGCCTGCTCGTCTACTTCCACGGGGGAGCGTTCTTCCTCGGCAGCCTGGAGACCCACGACCAGGTCGCCCGCTCGCTGGCCAAGGAGACCGGGCTGAAGGTCGTCTCCGTGGGCTACCGCCGGGCGCCCGAGGCCGCCTTCCCGGCCGGTCTCGACGACTGCTACGCCGTGACCCGGTGGGCCGCCGAGAAGGGCGAGAGCCTGGGCTGGGACGGCACGACCCTCGCCCTCGCCGGCGACAGCTCCGGCGGCACCTTCGTCGCCGCCGTCGCGGCCCGGGCGCACGACGAGGGCTTCGACCGGATCACCCACCAGATCCTCTACTATCCCTCGCTCGACCTGGACTTCGACGAGGGCCGGTACACCTCGCTGCGGGAGAACGCGGTCGGCTACGGCCTGGAGACGGCCGGTCTCAAGCCGTTCAACGCCTTCTACCTCGGCAGCGGCGCTGATCCGGCGGACCCGCTGGTCTCCCCGGTCAAGCGGAAGGACCTGAGCGGGCTGCCGCCGGCCCTGGTCGTCACCGCCGAGTTCGACCCCATGCGCGACGAGGGTGAACTCTACGGCCGACGCCTGCGGGAGGCCGGCGCAGCGGCGACGGTGAGCCGGTACGAGGGCGCCGGCCACGGATTCGTCCAGCACTTCTCCTGGATCCCCGAGTACCACCGGGTCTTCACCGAGACCCGCGACTTCCTCGCCCGCCGCTGAACCGGCCCTGGCCGCGCACAAGTTCGGAAGGAGGACCATGACACACGAGGTCACCGTCCACCCCCTGGTCTCACCGTGGGGCCGGTTCGGTCTGTACAGCTTCTTCATCGACGCTCCCGAACCGGCGATCGTCGACACCGGGATCGCCACCTCGCCCGCCGAGGGCATGGCCCCCGCGCTGGAGGGGATGGGGCGCCGCATCGAGGACGTGCGCTGGATCCTGCTGACGCATGGGCACATCGACCACGTCGGCGGAGCGCACGCCCTGTGGGAACTCACCGGCCGGCGAGCACGGGTGGTGATCCACGAGGCCGACGCACCGATGCTCCGCTCCCGGCGGGCGCACGTGGACGAGTACCGGGGTGGACGCGGCCGGTACCTCCGCGACTCCCAGGGCGAGGCCAAGGTGGCGGCGGCCGCGAACGCCGTCATCTCCGGTGAGATGGAGCCCACCCTGCTCGTCAAGGGCGGAGAGACGTTTTCCCTCGGCGGCGACGTCACCGTATCGGTGCACGCGGTCCCGGGTCACACCCCTGGGTCGGTCGCCTACGTTCTCGACGGACAGCGCTCGGCCTTCGTCGGTGACGCCGTGCAGGTCCACGGCGCCGCCAACGGCTTTCCCGGCTACACCGACCCGTCCGCCTACCACGCCGGCCTGAAACACCTGCGCGATGAGATCCGACCGCACCACCTCTACCTCGGGCACCCCTACCGGCGGGCCGACGGCACCCCGTACGGCGTCGAACTCGACGAGGTGCAGGCCCGGGAGGCCATCGACCAGAGCCTCGCCGCCGAGGACCGCGTCGCCGAGGCCGCCCGCCGCTGCCTGGAGGCCGGCCTCATGGAGACGGACTCCCCGTACTCGCCCTTCGCCGGGGCCGCCGAGGAACTCGGTTACACCGGCGACCCCACGCTCGAACCGTCGCCGTTCTTCACCTCGATGCACGGCTACCGCACGCGTGACCGTGACGCGCACCACAGGAGCTTCGCACCATGACCGACTCTCACAAGATCCAGGCGGGCGAGCAGACCATCGCCGTCCGCAAGGACCTCCGGGTGCCGATGCGCGACGGCGTCACGCTGGCGGCCGACACCTACAGCCCCGTGGACGACACACCGCGGCCCGCACTCGTCGCCCTGAGCCCCTATGGCAAGGAACTCCAGGCACTCGCCCTGACCACGCCCCCGCAGCGCCGCCCCAGCCCGATGTGGGACGGCTGCATCGAAGCCGGTGACATCGCGCGCGTCGTCAAGGAGGGCTACGTCCACGTCATCGGCGACCTGCGCGGTTCCGGCGCCTCCGAGGGCGAGCACATCGGCAACTACAACGCCGGCGGCGTCGCGCTCGGGCAGGACGCCTACGACTTCATCGAGTGGGTCGCCGCGCAGCCGTGGTGCGACGGCAACGTCGGCATGATCGGCATCTCCTACTTCGGCTCCATGCAGGTGCTGGCGGCGGCCGAGAAGCCGCCGAGCCTCAAGGCGATCTTCGTCAGCGGCGGGCACTACGACTTCTACGAGACCACCTACCACGGCGGCGTCATGTGGTTCATGCCACGCGCCGCCCGCGAGGGCCGTGGCGGTGACTCCGGCTGGGCGTTCACCGACGGTGTCAAGTCCCGCATGCTGGAGACGTACTCGCCCGAGGAGATCAGGAAGCGGGTCGCCGAGCGGCTGAAGGACCCGGACGTGGCCGCCTGGCCCAACCTCGTCCACGTGCTCAACTACCCGAAGAACCACGAGGCGTGGTTCGACATCGTCATGAACGAGGTCGACGGCGACTGGTACGAGGAGCGCAATCCGATCACCCTCGCGCCGGACATCGACATCCCGGTCTGGCTCCAGATCGACCAGGGCCGCGGCTGGACGATGGACGGCACCATCGAGCTGTACAAGGCGTTGAAGGGCCCGAAGAAGCTCGACATCGGCCCGTACCCGCCGATGCAGTCGCGCCCTTTCATCGAGGAGCACGACAAGATGTTCCGCTGGTACGAGTACTGGCTCAAGGGCATCGACAACGGGATCATGGACGAGCCGGCCGTCACCGCCCACGTGGAGGGATCGCGAGAGAGGGTCACCGGCACGCAGTGGCCGCCGAAGGACGTCGAGTACCGGTCGCTCTACTTGCGTCCCCGCCGGGCGCTCTCCTTCGAGCCCGAGCCGATGGGCGCGGAGCACGCCGCCCCCGACGGTTTCTACCAGGCGCCGCTGACGGTGACCGACAAGGTGGAGATCCTCAGCTGGAGCACCCCACCGTTCACCGAGGCCACCGAGATGATCGGCCAGGGGGCGGCACACCTCTTCGCCGAGATCGACCAGCCCGACACCAACTTCATCCTGCGCATGTGGGACGAGGGACCGGGCGGCAAACGCCGGCTCGTCACCACCGCCTACCTCAAGGCGTCACACCGCGAACTCGACGCGGAACGCACCACGGAGGGCGACCCGCACCACCCGCACACCCGCGCGGTGCCGGTCGAACCGGGGAAGACCGAGGAGTACGTGCTGCGGATCTACCCCTTCGCGGCGACCCTCCTGCCGGGCCACAAGCTGGTCGCGGAGCTCTCCAACGACGAGCCGTTGACCGACGAGCACAACGCGCTGCTGCCGCCGGACGCCTTTCACCTGCCGGTGGGCCGCCCCGTCACCCACAAGATCTACCGGGACGCGGCACATCCCTCCCGCCTGGTGCTGCCGTTCACGACGGCGGCGGTAGGGGACGCGACTCGGTAGAGGGTACGGCGCGCAGTTGGGAGACGGCCGGTGCGGGCCCCAGGGGCGCGGCACCGGCCGTCGTGGCGCCGCTGTCCTCCCGCGCGCTGGATCCGGGGCAGGAAAACTCGGGGCAGGAGACGAACTTCAGGCGCCGCAGGGTGACGGTGGTCCCAGCGGCGGTCACTCCGGCAGCGCCGCGAGGCGGTCGCCGACGACGGTGTACAGGAGGGCATCGACGGTGCGGAACAGCACGGAGAGCGTGGGGCCGGCCCATCCGTTGTCCGCCGCGGCGAACCGCGTACCGGCTGCGGAGAGCGACGCGACGTTTCCGGCCGGAAGGGTTGACGTGACAGTTGGTCGAGGACAGGGGCGAATCGGGCGGCTGGCCAGCGGGGTCGATTAGTCTGGTGCAGGGTTGCTTGGCCCCTGTCCGTCTCCCGGGACTAGAGCCTATGACCGTCTTCCGAAGGCGTCTGGAGGAGCTGTGACCGCCGAACTGCCCGACTGGATGATTCCGCCCAGGCCGAGCGGCTGGGAGGCCGACGACCTCGACCACCTTCCCCAAGCTCCCCGTCATACCGAACTCATCGACGGAGCATTGATCTTCATGATGTCGCCGCAGCGCTCCTGGCACGCCAGGCTCGTGGAGAACCTGACGTTCGCGCTGAGGCATGGGGCACCCGCCGGGTTCGAGACCGAGCGGGAGATGACCGTCCGTCTCGACCGCAAGAGCCGACCCGAGCCCGACATCCTGGTCTCCACCGCCGCCTACGACCCCGACCGCACCTGGTACGCGCCTGAAGACGTTACGCTGGTCGTCGAGGTCGTCTCGGAGGAGTCTGCGGACCGCGACCGGTCACTCAAGCCCTTCAAGTACGCACAGGCCAGGATCGCGCACTTCTGGCGTGTCGAGGATGAAGCCGGGGCTCCCGCCGTCCATACATATGAACTGGACGGTATGACTCGCACGTACGTGCCGACTGGCATTCATCGTGGTCGGTTGAAGGTCTCGGTCCCCTTCCCGCTGGACATCGATCTCGACACGCTCGTGCCCTGACCGGTATTCGAACGCGGAAGGACGTGGGAGAGGCGACGGATCGGAGGAGAGCGGCAGCCCGACCGGTCGGCTGATCCCCACTCTCCTCCGTTCCCGCAGCGGCGACGTCGGCGCGATCTCTCCCGGCCAGGACAATGCTCTGGCGCCCCTCCGCGTTCTATTGGCCGCAGACGCGAGTGCTTGTTGCGCCTGGCCGGCTCACCTCCCATCTGCGCGCTCCACCTGGGTGACAGGGTTGGTCCTCCCGTTCGTAGGGTGAGGACGCCCAGAGGCCCCGGGAGTGGCTGTCAGGCCGCTGCGAGCGCGGCGCGGGCATCGACGCGCTGGTGATGGCGGCGCATGACCTGCCGGGCGAACGGCTGGGCGAGCAGCGCCTCGACGAGGAACGCGATGGTGCAGTTCCGCGGCCACAGGTACGCGAACTGATCGAGGGGCTCGGTGGAGACCTGCCGCGTGCCGATCCACGTGCCGACCACCGTCATCACGAGGGAGATCAGCAGCACGCTGCACAAAGCGTTCAAGATCATATGAGCGCGGAAGCTGTCGCCCGGGCGCACGAGCCGCGCGGTGAGCACCTGGGCGGGCTTCATCGTCAGCAGCACGACGGCTACGACCGCGACCAGCAGGACCGGCATCACCCGCAGCAGATCAGTCCACATGGCCACGGTGAAGCCGGCGGTCAGACCGCCGATCGCCACCGGGATGGTGTTCACCGAGATCACTGCGATGACCAGTATGAACGCTACGAACTCCTTCGGGTTGCGCGGCAGGTGGGTGTGAAAGGGGTCGTCGCTCACAGTGCGGATCCTCGTGGCTCGATACGGAGACCGGCAACAAAAAAAGCGCCCGTCCCCGAGTGGCTCGGGAGACGGGCGCTGTTTCGAAGTGTTGTACGCGCCGGACTTCGCAGCAAAGGATACAGGCTCGCAGCGTCTGTCGCGGACGAGGACGGCGACGTGCGGCCTCTGCTCATTCCTACGCCAGGGCGTCTCTGCGGCAGCGGTACGGCGAGTGGCCGCCCCGTCCGCCAAGCGGAGTGCGCGATGCAGCCAACCGTGGCAGGCGCGGTCGGCCAGAGGGCGTCAGTGGAGGCGCGGCCGTGACGCTCATATGACGCTCCGGTCCCCGGAAGGGGGTTCCGACGCGTAAGAAAGAGGATCTGACCTGCGACTTTCCTGGCCGAGGGAATCCGGACATGTTTCCGATGACTCATCATGTGAAGAGTGCGATGCTCGCAAGCCGTCACTCCTGGTTCAAAGTCCCAGGAAATTCCCAGAGATTCCGTAACACCCCGCCTTGGCTTGCATTTGTGCAGGTCAGGAGGGGTGTGGCGATGCCTTTCCTTAAGGCTCCCTAAATATCCCGGAAGATCTCGATCTGCGCCCCCACCGAGTTCAGCCGCTCCGCCAGCTCCTCGTAGCCGCGGTTGATCACGTACACGTTGCGCAGCACCGACGTGCCCTCCGCCGCCATCATCGCGAGCAGGACCACCACCGCCGGGCGCAGGGCCGGCGGGCACATCATCTCGGCGGCGCGCCACCTCGTCGGACCCTCGACCAGGACGCGGTGCGGGTCCAGGAGTTGGAGGCGGCCGCCGAGGCGGTTGAGGTCGGTGAGGTAGATGGCGCGGTTGTCGTAGACCCAGTCGTGGATCAGGGTCTGGCCGTGGGCCGAGGCGGCGATGGCCGCGAAGAACGGGACGTTGTCGATGTTGAGGCCGGGGAACGGCATCGGGTGGATCTTGTCGATCGGCGCCTCCAGCTTGGAGGGGCGGACCGTCAGGTCGACCAGGCGGGTGCGGCCGTTGTCGGCGGCGTACTCCGCGGTGCGGTCGCAGTCGACGCCCATCTCCTCCAGGACCGCGAGCTCGATCTCCAGGAACTCGATCGGGACCCGGCGGATCGTCAGCTCGGACTCCGTGACGACGGCGGCGGCCAGCAGGCTCATCGCCTCGACCGGGTCCTCGGAGGGGGAGTAGTCCACGTCCACGTCGATGGAGGGCAGGCCGTGGACGGTGAGCGTCGTCGTACCGACGCCGTCCACGCGTACGCCCAGCGCCTCCAGGAAGAAGCAGAGGTCCTGGACCATGTAGTTGGAGGAGGCGTTGCGGATGACCGTGGTGCCGTCGTGGCGGGCGGCGGCCAGCAGGGCGTTCTCGGTCACGGTGTCGCCGCGCTCGGTCAGCACGATGGGGCGGCCGGGCGTGACGGAGTGGTCGACCCGGGCGTGGTAGATGCCCTCGGTCGCGGCGATCTCCAGGCCGAAGCGGCGCAGCGCGATCATGTGCGGCTCGATCGTCCGCGTACCGAGGTCGCAGCCGCCCGCGTACGGCAGCTTGAACGCGTCCATGCGGTGCAGGAGCGGGCCGAGGAACATGATGATGGAGCGTGTGCGGCGGGCGGCGTCCGCGTCGATCGCGTCCATGTCCAGCCGGGCCGGCGGCACGATCTCCAGGTCGGTGCCGTCGTTGATCCAGCGGGCGCGCACACCGATGGAGTTGAGCACTTCGAGGAGCCGGTAGACCTCCTCGATGCGGGCCACCCGGCGCAGCACCGTACGGCCCTTGTTGAGCAGCGAGGCGCAGAGCAGCGCCACGCAGGCGTTCTTGCTGGTCTTGACGTCGATGGCACCGGAGAGCCGGCGCCCTCCGACCACACGCAGATGCATCGGGCCGGCGTAGCCGAGCGAGACGATTTCGCTGTCGAGTGCTTCACCGATGCGGGCGATCATCTCAAGGCTGATGTTTTGATTGCCGCGCTCGATGCGGTTCACGGCGCTCTGGCTGGTTCCGAGAGCCTCGGCAAGCTGGCTCTGCGTCCAGCCCCGGTGCTGACGGGCGTCACGGATGAGCTTGCCGATACGTACGAGGTAGTCATCTGACATGCCGACAGGCTATCTCAGATATGAGATGGCACTCGCGTGGGGGTGTGCCGTTCGGGTGAGAGTGGTGTGCTGGATGTGGCGGGGAAGTCGTACGGGAGTGCGGTGAGTACGCGCGGATGCGCGGCGCATCAGGGCGCCCGGACATGACCCGTCAGCGGTCATGTACTAGAGTTATCTCGACATCGAGATATATGCCGAAGGCGCACAGCGGGCTGCCGCGCGGTAAGGGTTACCTAACTAAGCCTTACCTTAGCGGATGGCTCGGTGGTCCGAGGCGGCACCACGCGGCGCCCGCCGTGGTGAGGCGCGGCGCGGAGTTACGCGCACATTGATGAAGGAGACTGTCGTGTCGGCGAACAGCTTCGACGCCCGCAGCACGCTGCGCGTGGGCGACGAGTCGTACGAGATCTTCAAGCTGGACAAGGTCGAGGGCTCCGCGCGCCTCCCCTACAGCCTGAAGGTGCTGCTGGAGAACCTGCTCCGCACGGAGGACGGCGCGAACATCACGGCCGACCACATCCGGGCGCTCGGCGGCTGGGACTCCCAGGCTCAGCCCAGCCAGGAGATCCAGTTCACGCCGGCCCGTGTGATCATGCAGGACTTCACCGGTGTGCCGTGTGTCGTGGACCTCGCCACCATGCGTGAGGCCGTCAAGGAGCTCGGCGGCGACCCGGCGAAGATCAACCCGCTGGCCCCGGCCGAGCTGGTCATCGACCACTCCGTCATCGCCGACAAGTTCGGCACCAACGAGGCGTTCGCGCAGAACGTCGAGCTGGAGTACGGCCGCAACAAGGAGCGCTACCAGTTCCTGCGCTGGGGCCAGACCGCCTTCGACGAGTTCAAGGTCGTCCCCCCGGGCACCGGCATCGTCCACCAGGTCAACATCGAGCACCTGGCCCGTACGGTCATGGTGCGGGGTGGCCAGGCGTACCCCGACACCCTCGTCGGCACCGACTCGCACACCACCATGGTCAACGGCCTCGGCGTGCTGGGCTGGGGCGTCGGCGGCATCGAGGCCGAGGCCGCGATGCTCGGCCAGCCGGTCTCCATGCTCATCCCGCGCGTCGTCGGCTTCAAGCTGACCGGCGAGCTCCCGGCCGGCACCACCGCCACCGACCTCGTGCTGACCATCACCGAGATGCTCCGCAAGCACGGCGTCGTCGGCAAGTTCGTGGAGTTCTACGGTGAGGGCGTCGCCGCCACGTCGCTGGCCAACCGCGCCACCATCGGCAACATGTCGCCGGAGTTCGGCTCCACCGCCGCGATCTTCCCGATCGACGACGAGACGCTGAAGTACCTGCGCCTGACCGGCCGAGACGAGCAGCAGGTCGCGCTCGTCGAGGCGTACGCCAAGGAGCAGGGCCTCTGGCTGGACCCGTCCGCCGAGCCCGACTTCTCCGAGAAGCTGGAGCTGGACCTCTCCACGGTCGTCCCCTCCATCGCCGGCCCGAAGCGTCCGCAGGACCGCATCGTCCTCGCCAACGCCAAGGCGCAGTTCGCCCAGGACGTCCGCAACTACGTGGACTGCGTGGACGAGGCGGGCAAGGAGTCCTTCCCGGCCTCCGACTCCCCGGCCATCGGCGCCGCGGGCCCGACGAACCCGGTCCCCGTCACCGCCCCCGACGGCACCACGTACGAGCTGGACCACGGCGCGGTCACCGTCGCCGCGATCACCTCCTGCACCAACACCTCGAACCCGTACGTCATGGTCGCCGCCGCGCTCGTGGCGAAGAAGGCGGTCGAGAAGGGCCTGACCCGCAAGCCGTGGGTGAAGACCACCCTCGCCCCGGGCTCGAAGGTCGTCACCGACTACTTCGACAAGGCGGGCCTGACCCCGTACCTCGACAAGGTCGGCTTCAACCTCGTCGGCTACGGCTGCACCACCTGCATCGGCAACTCCGGCCCGCTGCCGGAGGAGGTCTCCAAGGCGGTCAACGAGCACGACCTGGCCGTGACCTCGGTCCTCTCCGGCAACCGCAACTTCGAGGGCCGGATCAACCCCGACGTCAAGATGAACTACCTGGCGTCCCCGCCGCTGGTCGTCGCGTACGCCATCGCCGGTTCGATGAAGGTCGACATCACCAAGGACGCCCTCGGCGTCGACCAGGACGGCAAGCCGGTCCACCTCGCGGACCTCTGGCCCTCCGAGGCCGAGGTCAACGACGTCGTGGCGAACGCCATCGGCGAGGACATGTTCAACAAGTCCTACCAGGACGTCTTCGCGGGCGACGCCCAGTGGCAGGCGCTGTCGATCCCGACCGGCGACACCTTCGAGTGGGACTCCGAGTCCACCTACGTGCGCAAGCCCCCGTACTTCGAGGGCATGACCATGGAGACCTCGCCGGTCGAGGACATCACCGGCGCCCGGGTCCTGGCCAAGCTGGGCGACTCGGTCACCACCGACCACATCTCCCCGGCCGGTGCGATCAAGGCCGACACCCCGGCCGGCAAGTACCTCACGGAGCACGGCATCGAGCGCCGCGACTTCAACTCCTACGGTTCGCGCCGCGGCAACCACGAGGTCATGATCCGCGGCACGTTCGCCAACATCCGCCTGCGCAACCAGATCGCGCCGGGCACGGAGGGCGGCTACACCCGCGACTTCACCCAGGCGGACGGCCCGGTGTCGTTCATCTACGACGCCTCGCAGAACTACCAGGCCGCCGGCACCCCGCTGGTCATCCTGGCCGGCAAGGAGTACGGCTCCGGCTCGTCCCGCGACTGGGCGGCCAAGGGCACCGCGCTCCTCGGCGTCAAGGCCGTCATCGCCGAGTCCTACGAGCGCATCCACCGCTCGAACCTCATCGGCATGGGCGTCCTGCCGCTCCAGTTCCCGGAGGGCCAGACCGCCGAGAGCCTCGGCCTCACCGGCGAGGAGACCTTCTCGGTCACCGGCGTCACCGAGCTGAACGACGGCACGACCCCGCGCACGGTCAAGGTCACCACCGACACCGGCGTGGAGTTCGACGGCGTCGTCCGCATCGACACCCCCGGTGAGGCGGACTACTACCGCAACGGCGGCATCCTGCAGTACGTGCTCCGCAGCCTGATCCGCAAGTAGGGATCCGCGGCAGTACACAGCGAGAGGGCCGCATCCCCGGCGACGGGGGTGCGGCCCTCTCTCACGTTCCGCAAGGAACCACCGGAACTACCGGACGGCTCAGAACAGGAACTTGTAGCTGTTCCAGCCGCTCGTGCCGATCTTCACCTTGGCCTTGTACGGGGCCGCGGCGTTGCCGGTGCCCTGGTACAGGTAGAGCTCGCCGCCCTTGCGGGCGATGAGGTCGGTGCGGCCGTCCTGGTCGATGTCACCCGTGGAGACCAGGCGGTCGTACTGGTTCCAGCCGCTGCCGATCTGGGTGCGCTTGGCGAACGGCGCCTTCTGGTCGCCGGTGCCCTTGTACAGCCACAGGACGCCGGACTTGTCGCGCGCGACGACGTCGTTCTTGCCGTCGCCGTTCAGGTCGCCGTTGCCGGCGATCTCGCTGTAGATGTTCCAGCCGTAGCCGGCCTTGATGCGCTTGGTGACCTTGCCGTCGCCGTACCCGAGGTAGACGTAGAGGTCGCCCTTGGTGTCGACGGCGAGCATGTCGCCCGCTGCCGCTCCGCCGATCTGGCCGGGGGAGATGATCTTGTTGTAGATGTTCCAGCCGTTGCCGATCTTGATCGACGTCGAGCTGAACTTCAGGTAGCCCATGTCTCCGTTGGTCTCACGGAACCAGAGACCGTCGCTCTTGCCGTCGACCTGGTTGTCGACCTGCATCATCGCGGAAACGCCGAGCCAGCCGGAGCCGTAGACCTCGCGGGAGGTGAGCCCGCCCTTGCCGTTCGGGCCGTACGCGTACGCGGTGCCCGCGGAGTTGACGGCGTAGAGCGAGAAGTGCGGGGTGACCGCCGCAGCTGCCTTCGCGGGCGCGGCGGGCGGCTGACCCGTCGCCGCGCCGAGCGACGGCTGCGGGGCGTCCGCGGCCACGGCGGAGGTGCCGGTGGCGACGAGGGCGGCGGTGAGCGCCGCGGCTGCCGCGCGAGCGGCTATGCGTGTGTAGTGCCGGCCAGTGGTTTTGGCCACAAGTACTCCATGGATCGTGAAGTGGGACGTGGCCCGCCGCCCGGAGGCGGCGGGCCACCGATTCAGCCGAATCGTGTCACGATTTCGGGCGCGAAACCTTCACGTTTCGTCATGAGTCTGTAACCGCGGGGTTCTGCTCAGAAGAAGAGGCGGTACGTGTTCCAGCCCGAGGTGCCGATGATGGCCTTCGGCTTGTACGGGGCCGCGGCGTTGCCCGTGCCTTGGTACAGGTACAGCTCGCCCTTGGCGTTGCGCGCGACCAGGTCGGTGGTGCCGTCCATGTTGAGGTCGCCGGCGGCGAAGATGGCGTTGTACTGGTTCCAGCCGCTGCCGATCTTGGTGCGCTTGGCGTACGGGTCCTTCTGGTTGCCGGTGCCCGTGTACAGCCACAGGACACCGGACTTGTCGCGTGCGACGAGGTCGCCCTTGCCGTCGCCGTTCAGGTCGCCGTTGCCGGCGATGTCGGTGTAGATGTCCCAGCCGTAGCCGACCTTCAGGCGCTTGGTGACCGTGCCGTCGCCGTAGCCCAGGTACAGGTAGACGTCGCCCTTGGTGTCACGGGCGAGCAGGTCGCCGCCCTCGGCACCGCCGAACTGACCGGTGGAGACCAGGGTGTTGTACATCCCCCAGCCGTAACCGATCTTCTTCGCCGCGGAGTTGTCGTTGGCGTAGTAGTAGATGTCGCCCTTGGTGTCGAGCTGCCAGCGGCCGTCCGCGATGTTGTCCGCGTTGTTGTCGACGCGGCCGACGAACTTGACGTCCTTCCAGCCGGTGTCGAGCGGTACGCGCGTTTCGAGGCTGCCGTCACCGCTCGGGGTGTAGTAGTACGAGTTGCCGGAGCCGTCGAGACCGGCGAGACCGAACAGGGGCGCGTCGCCCGGCTCGGCGGCGAAGGCGGCGGATGCGCCGGTGCCGACCAGTGCCGCGGCTATCGCGGCGGCGGCGAGACGGGCGGCGGCCCGCCCGGTCCGACGGCCAGAGATCTTGGCCACGTGTGTTCTCCATGGATGGTGGGACGAGGCGTGACGCGCCGCGGGATACGGGGACACGCCACGGAATTGAGGGTGATCCTTTCACGACTCCCTCACGTCTCCAAGGGTTTGGCGAAATGAGGCCAACGCTGCATCTTCGCCCCGGTATGCGGACGTTGCGGAGTCGCTGCGGGGTCGCACCCACCCGCGTTCGAAAATCCGTGTGCGTACACCGGCCCATGCCGGGCAAGCGGACGTTAGCTTCCCGAAACTCTCAGGACAGCGGAAGAAGAGGAGTTGTCGTGTCATTTCTGTGGGCCATCATCGCGGGACTCATCATCGGCCTGCTGGCCAAGCTGGTCGTCCCCGGCCGTCAGCCCATCCCCCTGTGGCTGACCGTCCTCCTCGGTATCGTCGGCGCCATCGCCGGCAACGCTCTCGCCACTGCCTTCGGCGTGCGTGACACCGGGGGCATCGACTGGATCCGGCACATCTTCCAGATCGGCGTCGCCGCCGTCCTCATCGCCTTCGTCACCCCCATGTGGGCCCGACGGCGCACCTGAGCGACCGCGCACGACAACGCCCTGCCCGCCGCACATCGCGGCGGGCAGGGCGTTGTCGTGTCCGCGGCCCTTCCGGGGTCAGGCCCGGTGGGCCGCGATCAGCCCCTGATACCAGCGGTAGCTGTCCTTCGGCGTGCGCTCCTGGGTCTCGTAGTCGACCCGGATGATGCCGAACCGCTTCGCGTACCCGAGCGCCCACTCGAAGTTGTCCAGCAGCGACCACACGTAGTAGCCCCGCACATCGACGCCGGCGTCCATCGCCGCCCGCAACGCCGCCAGGTGTGTACGCAGATACTCGACGCGGTCCGCGTCGCGCACCGACCCGTCCGGCTCCACGGTGTCGTGCTCCGCCGAGCCGTTCTCCGTGATGTGCACCGGCGGCAGGGCGTCCCCGTAGGTCTCCTTCAGCGCGGTCAGCAGGTCGGTGAAGGACTCCGGGACGACCGGCCAGCCCATCGCGGTCCTGCGCACATCTGGGTACTCCGTCTCGGCGTACCGGTTGTCGGTGGCGACTCGCAGCGCCGGGTCCGGCTCGCGGTGCGGGGCGTCGGCGACCACGATCGGGCGGTAGTAGTTGATGCCCAGGAAGTCCAGCGGCTGGGAGATCAGCTCCAGGTCGCCCTCGCGCCGGAAATCCTGCCCGGTGATCAGCTCGCCCCAGGTCTCCTCGTCGGTGGCCGGGTAGCGGCCGGCCAGGATGGGCTCGGTCCACACCAGGTTGTGCTGGGTGTCCGCGCGGACCACCGCCGCCAGGTCGGCGTCCGACCCGGTGGCCGGGACGTTGCGGTCCAGGTTGAGGGTGATGCCCGCCTCCCGGACGCCCGCCGCCCGCAGTTCCTTCATCGCCAGGCCGTGGCCGACGAGCAGGTGGTGCGCGGCGGCCAGGGCGCCGCGCCCCTCCTTCGCGCCCGGCGCGTGCCGGCCCACGGAGTAGCCGAGGAACGCGCTGCACCACGGCTCGTTCAGCGTGATCCAGCGCGGCACCCGGTCGCCCAGGTGCTCCGCCATGATCGCGGTGTACTCGCCGAACCGCTCGGCCGTCTCCCGTACTCGCCAGCCGCCCCGGTCCTCCAGGGCCTGGGGCAGGTCCCAGTGGTACAGGGTGGCGGCCGGCTCGATGCCCGCTTCGAGGAGTTCGTCGACGAGGCGGGAGTAGAAGTCCAGGCCCTTGGGATTGACCGGGCCCGAGCCGTCCGGCTGGATGCGGGACCAGGCGATCGAGAAGCGGTACGAGCCGACGCCCAGATCACGCAGCAGCGCCACGTCCTCCCGGTAGCGGTGGTAGTGGTCGCAGGCGATGTCGCCCGTGTCACCGCCGTCCGTCTTGCCGGGTGTGTGGCTGTAGGTGTCCCAGATCGACGGGCCGCGGCCGTCCTCCTCGGCGGCACCCTCGATCTGGTACGAGGCCGTGGCCGCGCCGAAGACGAAGCCGGGCGGGAACACGGGGAAGTCAGTCATGGAAACCCTCACTTGACCGAGCCGCCGGTGATCCCGGCGGCGATGTACTTCTGGGAGAGGACGAGCAGGACCGCGGCGGGGATCGCGGACAGCACGGACGCGGCCATCACCGAGCCCCAGTCGCCGACGTGGGCGCCGATGTACTGGTAGATGCCCAGCGTGATCGGCTTGACGTCGTCGGTGGTGTTCAGCGTCAGCGCGAACATGAAGTCGCTCCACGCGTACAGGAACGAGAACAGCCCCGCCGTGATCAGGGAGTTGCGGCTCATCGGGAGCACGACCCGCACGAACGTACGGAAGCGGCCGGCGCCGTCGACCTCGGCGGCCTCGATGACCTCGCGCGGGATGGCGACCATGAACGACCGCATCAGCACGATCGCGAACGGGATGCCGAGCGAGGCGTCGGCCAGCATCAGACCGGCGTAGGAGTTGACCAGGCCGAGGTCCACGTACGCGCTGTACAGGGCGTTGGCGATGACGATGCCCGGCACCATCTGGGTGATCAGCGTGCCGAAGACGATGGTCTTGGTGCCGCGCAGCTTGAACTGCGCGAGCCCGTAGGCGGCGGGCGCCGAGATCGCCAGGCAGATGGCCACCGCGCCGAGCGCGACGGCCAGCGAGGTCAGCAGGTTGCCGCCCTGGTCGGTGAGGGCCGAGCGGAAGCCGGACAGGTCCAGGCTGTGCGGGAAGGGGTTGACCTCCAGCAGCCCGGACTCGGGCTGGAGCGCGGTGTTCACCATCCAGTACAGCGGGAACAGCATCACGCACAGCACCAGGATGCCGAAGACCATGGCGCCCCAGCGCCGCTTCGGCCGGCCGGTGAGACGGGTGGGGGCGGCGGGGGTACGCGCAGTGCTCGCCATGCCGGTCACTTCCCCTCGTTGCGGTTGGCCCGCAGGTAGAACACCGCGAAGACGGCGGAGATCAGGATCAGGATGTTGCCGACCACGGCACCGGCTCCGAAGTCCAGCTGGACGAAGGAGTTCTGGTACGTGAGGGTGCCCAGGGTCTGCGTGGAGTCGGCGGGGCCGCCGTCGGTGAGCGCGAGGATCAGGTCGAGGATCTTCACCGTCGACATGAACCCGAGCACCAGGACGACGGTGATCACCGGGCGCAGCATCGGCAGGGTGATGGAGCGGAACGTCCGCCAGGCGGATGCGCCGTCCAGCGAGGCGGCCTCGTACAGCTCCTTGGGGACCTCCTGGAGGCCGCCGTAGAGGATCACCATGTTGAACGGGATGCCGATCCAGATGTTCACCAGGATCACCGAGACCAGCGCCATGCTCGTGCTGGTCAGCCACGGGGTGTCGCCGCCGGCGCCGATCGTGCCCAGGAACGAGTTGAGGACGCCGGTGTCCTGGTCGAGGATGCGCCGCCAGACGACACCCGAGACGACCATCGGCACCAGCCACGGCAGCAGGATCAGCGACCGCAGGATGCCGTTGAGGGGGAAGCGGCGGCTGAAGAAGACGGCGAGGCCCAGGCCGATGCAGAACTGCCCGACCAGGGAGCCGATCGTGAACAGGATGGTGTGCCACAGGGCCTTGCCGAAGAGCTCGTCGTTGAAGACGTTGCTCCAGTTGTCCATCCCGTTGAACGGGGACTTGCCCGTGAAGAACGTGGACGGCGAGTAGTCCTGGAAGCTCATCACGATGTTGCGGACGAGCGGGTAGCCGAAGAAGAGCGCCATGAAGATGACGGCGGGGGCGATGAAGCCCCACTGGGCGAGCCGCCTGCGGGCCCGGATACGGGCAGGGTTCGGCGGCTTCGCGGCCTTCTTCGCGACGGGCGCGGGGCCCGCGGCTGCGGAAGCGGTGGTGGTGGACATGGTTCGGATACCTCAGTTCCCGCTCGTCGCGCGCTTCTGGGCCCGTTTGAGGGCGGTCTCGCTCGGCTCACCGGTCAGGGCGGACTGGAACGCGCTCTGCAGCGCGAGGGAGACGGACGACCACCGCGCGCCGAGCTTGGCGGTGCGCGAGCGGGCCGTGGCGACCTGGTCGGCGAGGGCCGCCAGCTCCGGCGCCTTCGTACGCCACACGGCGGCGGCCTTCGCGTTGGCCGGGACCATCCAGCTGTTGATGGCGTAGGTGATCTGCTCCTGCTCGCCGGCCATGCAGCCGATGATCTTCGCGGACATCTTCTCCCGCGCGTTGTCCCCGGTGTTGGGCACGGTCAGCACGCCGCCGCCCAGCGGCCCCACCGAGTCGTCGCCCGCCTTCGGGACCGGGATCTGGGCGATGCCCCAGTTCAGCCCCTTTTTGGAGTTCAGGGTCTCGACCTGCCACGGGCCGTTGATCATCATCGCCGCGTTGCCCGCCATGAACTGGTCGTTCACATCGGCCTGGGTCCAGTTGACCGTCGACTTGGAGAGCGAGCCGTCCTTCAGCAGGCTCTTCCAGTAGTCCAGCGCCCCGGCGACCTCGGGGCTGTCGAGCTTGGTCTCGTCGCCGCCGTTGGACCACATGAACGGGGTGAACTGGAAGACGCCGTCCTCGGCGCCGCCCGCGCTGAGCGCGAGGCCGTACCGCTTGCCCTGGGTCAGCTCCTTCGCGGTCTCCCGCATCTCGGCCCAGGTGGTGGGGACCTTGAGGCCGGCCTTGTCGAGCGTGTCCTTGTTGTAGAACAGCGCCAGCGTGTTCACGGTGCGCGCGGCCCCGTAGTACGTCCCCTCGTACGAGCCGAAGTTCACGATCCCCTCGGGGATGTCCTTCGTGGTCAGGCCGAGGTCCTTCAGCGGGATCAGCCCGCCCGCCTCGGCGAACGTCGGCATCTCGGAGGCGTCCAGCTGGAGCACGTCGGGCAGCGACTTGGACGACGCCATCCGCAGCGCCTTGGTCATCACCTGCGAGGCCGGGACGCTCTGCTGCTCGATGGTCACCCCGAGCTGCTTGCTGCACCGGGCCAGGGTCTGGGCGTCCCAGCGGTGGTAGGACTCGTCGGTCGACGAGTTCAGGACGGTGTACACGTCCGGGTCCCGCTGCTGGCCGCAGCCGGACAGGACCACGCCGCCGATCAGCGCGGAGACGACGGTGAGCGGGACGGCGACCCCGGGGGTGAAGCGGTTCGACATTCTGCTGCCTCTTGTCGGCAAGGGCTCGGGCGGCTGCGCTGCCGTCCGACCGATTTGTTTGCTGGCAGTACTAATACGGCATGTCAGCGCTCGTTTCTAGACCGTCCTGGTGACATACGCGTCACACAGGGGCAACATGCCCGCTCGCGAGGGGTGTCGAGGGCCTGATTCAGGCGGATTCACAGCCTTTGTCGAGTGAGTCGAAGCGCTTCAACAATTATTTGTTTTGTGTACGATCAAAATCAGGACCCACAGGAACGGACCCCCCCATGAAGTTCACCGACGGCTTCTGGCAGATGCGAGACGGTGTCCACGCCTCGTACGCCACCGAGCTCCGCGACCTCCGCCTCGACGCCGGCCGGCTCACCGCCTACGCCGCGGTCCAGCACGTGACCCGGCGCGGCGACACGCTGAACGCCCCCCTGATCACCGTGGAGGCGTACGCCCCCGCCGAAGGCGTCATCGGTGTCCGCGTCACCCACCTGGCGGGCAAGCGTCACCCGGGCCCCGACTTCGAGCTGCCCGGCGCCACCGGCGACGCCTCGGCCACCGCCCGGGACCACGGCGGCGCCGCCGAGCTGACGAGCGGCCCGCTCACCCTCCGGCTCGCCACCACCGGCGGCTTCGGCCTGGAATTCCTCGACGCGGACGGCCGGCTCCTGACCGCCGCCGGACGCAAGGGGACCGCCTTCGCCACGACCGGCGACGGCGGCCACCACATGCTCACCCAGCTCGCGCTGGGCGTCGGCGAGACGATCCACGGCCTCGGCGAACGGTTCACCCCGTACGTCAAGAACGGCCAGGCCGTCGACATGTGGCAGGCGGACGGCGGCACCAGCAGCGAGCAGGCGTACAAGAACGTCCCGTTCTACCTCTCCTCGCGCGGCTACGGCGTCTTCGTCAACCACCCCGGCAGGGTCTCCTTCGAGGTGGGCTCCGAAGCGGTCGGCCAGGTGCAGTTCAGCGTCGAGGACCAGACGCTGGAGTACTTCGTCGTCGCCGGGCCCACCCCCAAGGAGGTGCTGGCCCGCTACACCGCGCTCACCGGCCGCCCCGCCCTGCCGCCGGCCTGGTCCTTCGGCCTGTGGCTGACCACCTCGTTCACCACCTCCTACGACGAGGCGACCGTCACCTCCTTCGTGGACGGCATGGCCGAGCGCGGCATCCCGCTCTCCGTCTTCCACTTCGACTGCTTCTGGATGCGCGAGTACCAGTGGTGCGACTTCGAGTGGGACCCGCAGACCTTCCCCGACCCGGCCGGCATGCTCGCCCGCCTCAAGGACAAGGGCCTGAAGATCTGCGTCTGGATCAACCCGTACATCGCGCAGAAGAGCCCCCTGTACGCGGAAGGCGCGGCGAACGGCTACTTCGTCCGCACCCCTGACGGCGACGTCTGGCAGTGGGACATGTGGCAGGCCGGCATGGCCCTGGTGGACTTCAGCAACCCGGAGGCCACCGCCTGGTTCCAGGGCAAGCTGAAGACGCTCCTCGACCAGGGCGTCGACGGCTTCAAGACCGACTTCGGCGAGCGCATCCCCACCGACGTCGTCTGGCACGACGGCTCCGACCCCGAGCGGATGCACAACTACTACACGCACCTGTACAACAAGGCCGTCTTCGAGCTCCTGGAGAAGGAGCGCGGCCAGGGCGAGGCCGTCCTCTTCGCCCGGTCCGCCACGGCCGGCGGCCAGCAGTTCCCCGTGCACTGGGGCGGCGACTGCTGGTCCTCCTTCGAGGCGATGGCGGAGTCCCTGCGCGGCGGCCTCTCCCTCTCGCTGTCCGGGTTCGGGTTCTGGAGCCATGACATCGGCGGCTTCGAGGGCACCCCGGACCCGGCGGTCTTCAAGCGCTGGCTCGCCTTCGGCCTGCTCTCCTCGCACAGCCGGCTGCACGGCTCCTCCTCGTACCGCGTGCCGTGGGAGTTCGGCGACGAGGCGGTCGAGGTCGCCCGGCGGTTCACCGAGCTGAAGCACCGCCTCATGCCCTACCTGTACGGTGCCGCCGTCGAGGCCCACCGCACCGGCATCCCCGTCATGCGCCCGATGCTCCTGGAGTTCCCGGAGGACCCGGCCGCCCGCACCGCCGACCGGCAGTACATGCTCGGCCCGGACCTCCTGGTCGCCCCGGTCTTCAGCGAGGACGGCGAGGTCGAGTACTACGTCCCCGAGGGCACCTGGACCCACCTGCTCACCGGCGAGACCGTCACCGGCCCCGCCTGGCACCGGGACACCTACGGCTTCGACAGCCTCCCGCTGCTGGTCCGCCCCGGCGCGGTCCTCCCGCTCGGCGCGGACACCTCCCGCCCCGACGGCGACTGGACGGACAACCTCCAGCTGCGCGTGTACGCCCCCGAGGGCACCGGCGACCTCCATCGCACGGTGACCGTCCCCGACCTCACGGGCGCCCCCGCCGCCACGTACGAGGTGGTCCGCGAGGACGGCACGCTCCGGGTCACGGCCGACGCGGACCGGCCGTACGAGATCGTGGTCGTCGGCGACGCGGCGCTGGAGGTCGTCAAGGGCTGAGCACACGCGGCCGGTGGCCCGGGGCCTGCCCATCGCACAGGCCCCGGGCCACCGGCCGAAGCCGGCTCGTGGTGGCGTGCGGGCCCATGCCGACGCCACCACGAGCGGATGGCTCACGACGTGCGTTCGGGGCCTGCTCCTGGTGGATGAACCTGATGTCGGCGGGTGGGGCACCCGTATGCTGGCCGTGTACCGCCTGCCGGGTCACACCGCGGCTTCCGGGCGGGGCAGGAGGTGAAGAAGGGCAATGAGCGTTGCCATCGACCACACAGGGCCTTGGACCGTTGCGGACGTCCTGGCTCTGCCCGAAGACCGCACCACCCGCTACGAACTGCTGGGGGAATCCCTCGTTATGTCCCCCGTCTCCGGCATCCGGCACCAGCGGGCCTCGCTCCGGCTCGCCATGATCCTCCACGCGGCGGCCCAGGCAGCCAACGCGCCGGTCGAGGTGCTGGAGGCCATCAATGTCATCCTGCCCTCCGGTCTCGTGGTCCCCGATCTCGTGGTGACCGACGCCGGCGCGAGTGCCGAGGAGGTCGTCAGCGTCGAAGCCGAGGGCGTACAGCTCGTGGTCGAGCTTGTCTCACCCGGTAACCGCACTGTGGACCGCAAGTTCAAGCCGATGCTCTACGCCGAGGCCGCGATCCCGCATTTCTGGTGCCTGGAGTTCGACCCCGCGCCCATGCTCATCGTCTACGAGCTGGAAGGCGGCCGGTACGTGGAGCGGACGACCGCACTCGCGGGCGCGACCACCCACCTGTACGCCCCGTTCCCGGTCGCCATCGATCCGGCCGGACTCTCCCGCCAGTAGGTGCTGGCCACATCCGGTCACTCCCGGGCGCGCCCGCCCGCCTCACCACGGGCGGAATGCGATCGTGGACCGGCGGGTTCGCACCCTCGACAGCACGTGAGCGGAAACAGCACCGAGAGCGGATGGCCTTCACATGGGCGAGTTGATCCTGATCCGGCACGGCGAGACCGAGTGGTCCCGCAACGGGCGGCACACGAGCCACACCGATCTGCCCCTGACCCCCCTCGGGGAACGGCAGGCCCGCTCCCTCGCCCCGCTGCTCGCGGACCGCTCCCTCGCGCTCACCCTGGTCAGCCCTCTCGTCCGGGCCCGGCGCACCGCCGAACTCGCCGGGCTCACCGCGCCCCGCATCACGCCCGATCTGCGCGAGTGGGACTACGGCGGCTACGAGGGCATCACCACCGACGAGATCCACCGCACCCGCCCCGGCTGGAACCTCTGGACGGACGGCGTCGCCGCCGGCCCCGAGGCCCACCCGGGCGAAACCCCGGCGGAGGTCGGCGACCGGGCCGACCGGGTGCTGGCCCAGATCGCGGAGGCCGCCCGGCGCGCCGGGGACGAGGACATCGTGCTCGTCGCCCACTCCCACTTCCTGCGCGTCCTGACGGCCCGCTACCTCGGCCTGACCCCGGCGCAGGGCACGCTCTTCCAGCTGGCGACGGGCGCCGTGTCCCGGCTCGGCACGGAGCACGGCCGGCCGGTCATCACGGCCTGGAACGTGGCCCTGCCGGAGAGCCTGCTGCCCACGGTTGTTCCGGACGCTCAGGAACGTGGCTGAGCGGGACGCCTCAGAGCGAGCCGTCCCCGAGGGCGGCGACGAAGGGCGCCCAGTGCGCCCGCGCGAAGGTGAGCGCGGGCCCGTCGGGTCCGGCCTTGCTGTCGCGCACGGGAACGAGACCGGGGAGGTTGTCGGCGATCTCGACGCACTCGCCGCCATCCCCGTTGCTGTACGACGACGTACGCCAGGCAGCGATGCTCAGGCCGGGTTCGGTGCTCATGAGGTCGCGAACTCCCTCGCCGCCGAGGTGATCCGATGCAGGGATGCCTCCGGCGACAGCGCGACAGCCCTCGCCAGATCGTAGGCGGAGCGGTACTGCTCCACCAGCAGCGGGTCTTCGACGAGTTGGCCGCTGTAGGCACCTTCCGTGCACGCGACGGCGGGAGCGTCGGCGAACTGCGTCAGAGTCATCGACGCGTGCAGGAAGGGGTGGGCCCCGGCGGAGAACGGCAGAACCTGTGTGACGACACGGGGCCGGGAGTCGGTCTGTTCGGCGAGGTGTGTGAGCTGTTCAGCCATCGCAGCGCCTCCGCCCACCGGCAGGAGCAGAGCAGCTTCGTGAATCACCATCCAGAGCATCGGAGCGTCAGGCGAGTCGAGGAGACCTGTGCGCTCCATGCACGTCTGGACGTGTCCTTCGATGACCTCTGCGGTGGCGAACGGGTGGGCAGCCCGCGTCAGCGCCCGCGCGTACGACTCGGTCTGCAGGAGTCCGTGGACGGTCATCGACGTGTAGCTGCTGATGGACGTGGCGCGCAGCTGCAGTTCGGCAGCGTCCGCGAAGTACCCCGCCACCTTCGACTCCTGCGCCAGCCGGCACGGCCGCTGAAGGTGCTCGCCGGTCCCCAGTAACCCGTCCAGGGCCCGGGACATCTCCAACTGCGGGCGGCGCGTGGCCGATTCGAACTGGCCGATGTACGAGCCGGAGCAGAAGACCCGCTCGCCCAGCTCGGTCTGCGACATCCCCGCCGCCTCGCGCAGGCGGCGCGACTCGGCGCCGTAGAAGGTGCGGGCATCGATGTACGGGTCCAGGTCCTTCGGCTGCGGCATGCCACCGAATGCAGAGGCCGCCCGACGGCCCCGTACCCCCGATCGGCACATGTCCACCCGCACGGGCGCCCGCCGGAGAAACGCGCCCGGCCGGCACCCCGCGAGGGGCACCGGCCGGTCGTCACATGCGCGGGGGCTCAGGAGATCAGCTCCACCTCCGCGAGCGTCGCCTCACCGTCGAACACCAGCCGGTAGTGCGCGTAGGTGCCGGGGGACTTCACCGAGAAGGCCCGCGTCTGCTTGTCCCAGGCGAAGGTCTGGCCGGACCGCTTGTCGAGGTCCTTCCAGCTCCTGCCGTCCGCCGAGCCCTGGAGGACCCAGCCGGCCGGGGCCTTCGCCGCCGTCGCCGAGGTCAGCGTGTACTGGGCGGCCTTCGTGGCGGACGGGACGGGGAGTTCGACCGTGGCGGCGGTGCCGGTGGTCGCCGAGGTGTTGTCGAACAGCGGTCCCTCGCCCTTCAGCACGTCCTTCGCCGGGGACGGCACCTTGTCGTCCTTCGTGACGGAGACCGGGGCGGCGTTCTTGCCGGTGCCCCAGGCGGAGGGCTTGGCGCCCATGTCGAAGTCCAGCGTCCCGCCCTTGGCCAGCAGGTCGTGCGGCAGCGCGGTGGAAGTCCACTTCTTGCCGTTGACCTTCAGGCCCTGGACGTAGATGTTCTCCGCGCTGTTCTTCGGCGCCCTGACGACCAGCTTGCGGCCGTTCTCCAGGTGCACGGTGGCCTTGGTGAACAGCGGCGAGCCGATCGCGTACTCGCCGCTGCCCATGACCAGCGGGTAGAAGCCGAGCGAGGAGAAGAGGAACCAGGCCGACTGCTCGCCGTTGTCCTCGTCGCCGTGGTAGCCCTGGCCGATGTCGCTGCCCGTGTACAGCCGGCCGAGGACCTCGCGGACCTTCTCCTGCGCCTTGTACGGCTGCCCGGCCGCGTCGTACATGTACGTGACGTGGTGGGCGACCTGGTTGCTGTGCCCGTACTGGCCCATCCGCACGTCACGGGCCTCCGTCATCTCGTGGATGACGCCGCCGTAGCTGCCGACGAACTCGGGGCCCGCCGTCTCCGGGGTGGCGAAGTAGGTGTCCAGCTTCTTGGCGAGCCCGTCCCGGCCGCCGTAGAGGTTGGCCAGGCCCCGGCTGTCCTGCGGGGCGGTGAAGGCGTAGCCCCAGCCGTTGGTCTCCGTGTAGTCGTAGCCCCAGACACGCGGGTCGTACAGGTCGGAGGGCAGGCGCCAGTCGCCCTGGGCGTCCTTGCCCTGGAAGAAGCCCGCCTTGTCGTCGAACAGCTCCACGTAGTCGCGGGCCCGGTTCATGAAGTACTCGGACTCGTCCTTGTAGCGCTGCTTGTGCGTCTTCTCGTAGAGCGCCTGGCCCATCCGCGCGATGCCGTAGTCGTTGACGTAACCCTCCATCGACCAGGACATGCCCTCGTGGGTCGTGGTGTCGGCGTACCCGGTGAACGGGGACGTCTCCATGCCCTTGCGGCCGACGCCCGAGGACGGCGGGACCACCGTGGCGTTCTTCAGGGCCGCGTCGTACGCCGCCTCCGCGTCGAACTTCACGCCCTTGACGTACGCGTCGGCGAACGCCACGTCCGAGGAGGTGCCGGTCATCAGGTCCGCGTAGCCGGGGGAGGACCAGCGGGAGATCCAGCCGCCGTCCTTGTACTGCTGCACGAAGCCGTCGACCATCTCGCCGGCCTTCGAAGGGGTGAGGAGGGAGTAGGCCGGCCAGGTCGTCCGGTAGGTGTCCCAGAAGCCGTTGTTGACGTACACCTTGCCCCGGACGATCTTCGCGCCGGTGTGCGTCGGGGTGTCCGAGCCGACCTGCGGGGAGAACGGGGAGGCGTAGGTGTCCTCGCCGTTGACCTTCTCGAAGCCCGAGTTCGGGTAGAGGTAGAGCCGGTACAGGCTGGAGTACAGCGTGGTCAGCTGGTCGGCGGTCGCGCCCTCGACCTCCACCTTGCCCAGCAGGCCGTCCCAGGCGTCCCGCGCCTTGTCCTCGACGCGGTCGAAGGAGCGCGAGGCGGGGATCTCGGCGGCCAGGTTCTTCTTCGCCTGGTCGACGCTGATCAGCGAGGTCGCCAGGCGCAGGTTCACCGTGCGGTCCTTGCCCGCGTCGAAGCGCAGGTACCCGGTGACGTCGTCACCGCCGCCGCCGGAGAGCTTGCCGCTCGCGGTGACGGGCGCGTCGAAGACCCCGTACACGAACAGGCGCGTCGCCCCGGTCGAGCCGCCGCTCTTGACGTCGGAGAAGCCGGTGAAGGAACTGGTCCCCGGGTCCAGGGTGAGCCCGCCGTCGTTGGAGACGTTGTCGAAGACGATGCTCGCGTCCTTGCCCGGGTACGTGAACCGCATCCGCGCCGCGTGGTCGCTCGGCGCCATCTCGGCCTTGAGGCCGTTCTCGAACGTCACCCCGTAGTAGTGGGGCCTGGCCGTCTCGTTCTCGTGCTTGAACGGCAGCGCGCGTGCCGTGCGGGAGGCGTCCGGGGTGCCGGAGGCCGCCGACGGCATCAGCTGGAAGGTCTGCCGGTCGCCCATCCAGGGGCTCGGCTCGTGGCTCGCGCTGAACGCCTGCATGGTCGGCAGGTTGTCCTCGTTGTTGCCGCGCGCGTAGTCGTAGAGCCAGCTGGTCGAGCCGGCGTTGGTGACCGGCGTCCAGAAGTTGAAGCCGTTGGGGACGGCGGTCGCGGGGAAGTCGTTGCCGCGCGAGAAGGAACCGCTGGAGTTGGTCCCGCGCACGGTCGAGGCGTAGTCCGAGAGGTGCGCCTTGCGCTTCTCGGGCGCCTTGGGCGCGATCTTCAGGTCGTCGATCCAGCCCTGGAACTTCGCCCGGCCCTTGGGGGAGTCGTACGCGACCAGGACGCGGTCCACGGTCTTGCCCGCGGCGACGGTGCCGATCTGGGCCTCGACCTTGTTCCACTGGTTGACGTAGAGCCGCTTGGCGTCGGCCTGGCCCTGCGGGGTCAGCAGCCCGCCGTCGGAGTCGGTGGCGTGCAGATCGCTCAGGTAGGTGCCGTCGGTGAACGCCAGGTCCACCGCGACGTGCGTGGCCGGGTAGGACAGGTCCGTCTCGCCCATCTGCGGGTAGACCAGGTAGGAGAGCTCGGTGTCCCGGGTGACGGGCGTGTCGACGTCGAAGACCTTGTTGTACGAGTAACCGCGGCCGTCCGCCTTGTGCGTACCCGCGTACCGCAGCGCCTTCTTCCCGGTGAAGCCGGCTCCGGCCTTCGCGGTGGGGGAGCCGGACGGGCCCCGGTCGACCTGGCTGCGCATGTCGGCGGGCGCGGGGGCCGAGGTGTCGCCGTCGGAGAACTGGACGTCGGCGAGCTGGGTGGCGTCGGTGGCGCCGTTGTTCCTGGTGATGTCCAGGCGGAAGTGCTGGTAGGCCCGGTCCGCCTCGAAGTCGTACGACTTGGTCTGGAAGCGCTCGCTGAAAGTCTGGCCGGTCCGGGTGTCCAGGTCCGTCCAGGTCTTGCCGTCCTCGGAGCCCTGGAGGGTCCAGTCCCTGGGGTCGCGCTCGTCGTGGTCGTCGGCCGAGGTCAGCGCGTACGTCACGACCTTCACCGGCTCCGCGAGGTCGAACTCGGCCCAGGCGGTGGGCTCGAACGACAGCCACTTGGTGCCGGACTCGCCGTCGACGAGGTTCTCCTTCACCTCGCCGCCGCCGGTGTTCTCGTCGCTGGCGCGGACGTCCGTGACCTGGTCGGTCACATTGCCCGGTATTCCGGAGGAGAAGCCGCCGTCGACACCCGATGCCCGCTTCTTTCCGTCAGGGCCCTCTTCTACGGTATTGCGCCAGTCCGGCTGCTTTTCGTCCTCTTCGAAGGACGTGCTGAATGTCCGGTCACCCGTGGGCCGGTGACCCTTTCCGGCGGGCCCTGCCGATTGAGCGGCGGCCGCGGTGGGGGCTGTCACGACCAGGACCAAGGAGGCCGCGATCAGCGCTGCCGTGCTGCTTCGTCTCGTGCGAGAACGGTGTGGGGGGTGCATGCGGAGCCATTCCTCCCGGGGAAAGTGCGCTTGGACAACGTTGTCAGAAGATGCGCAGGAACAAGTAGGGAGCGAAGTGGCGCGTGGTGTCAAGGGTGTTGGTCCGGAGCCGGCTGCAGAATCGACCGTAATGCGGAAATCGTTACACCGGGAGGAGGGCGCACGGTGCCGAGGTATCCGCGAGGTCTCAACTCGGGAAAGACTCCCGTGCAAACTTGCTTTCGATCTTGCTCAGTTGGCGGCAAGTGGACTATACCTGTCGGCGTCTGCACAGCCGGGTCACCGGTTGAGCGGCAGGGGGACACGGGGGCAGGACAACACGACGCCGCAGGTGCGTCGTCTGTTCGGTGCCCCGACGCCCCCCACGGCAATGGTTAGCCTGAAATCTGTACCACCCAAGCGCAACTGACCGCGGTGGCGGGGCCCTTCGCTGAGGCGAATAACGACGGGGCGACCGGTACACACCGCCTGAGTCCTGGAGAAGGCGAGGACTTGAGCATGGGATCCACCTCCGCCCACAAGAATGAGGGCCTTGGCCGTCGCGATGTGATCAAGCGTTCTGCCGCACTCGGTCTGATCACCGTCCCGACGATGAGCTTCCTGTCCGCCTGCGCGAGCGGCGACAGCGGCAGCGACGACACGGTCAAGAAGGGCAAGACCAGCGCGAAGAACCCGCTGGGCGTCAACGAGACGGCCGCCCTCGACGTGGTCATCTTCGACGGCGGCTTCGGCCAGCAGTACGCGATCGACGCGGAGAAGAAGTACACCGCGGCCTACCCCAAGGCCAAGGTCAAGCACTCCGCCACGCAGAAGATCCAGTCGCAGCTGCAGCCGCGCTTCAACGGTGGTACCCCGCCGGACCTGATCGACAACTCCGGTGCCGAGCAGATGGACATGGGTGTCCTCGTCGGCAAGAAGCAGCTGCTCGACCTCACCCCGCTGATGGACGCCCCGTCCATCGACGACCCGAGCAAGAAGGTCCGCGACACCCTGCGTCCGGGCGTGCTGGAGATGGGCCAGTTCGAGGGCGACCCGGTCTGGATCATGTACTACGCGTACACCGTGTACGGCGTGTGGTACTCGCAGACCGCGCTCGAGAAGCTCGACGCCGAGTACCCCGAGAACTGGGACGACATGCTCGCCCTCTGCGCGAAGGCGAAGAAGCAGGGCATCGCGGGCTGGACGTACGCCGGTAAGTACCCGTACTACCTGCCGTTCTCGCTCTACCCGTTCATCGCCAAGATCGGCGGCCGGGAGGTTCTCGACAAGATCGACAACCTGGAGCCGAACGCGTGGAAGGACCCCGCCGTCAAGGCGGCGTTCGAGGCGTACTACGAGCTGTACAAGAAGGGGTACATCCTCAAGGGCACCCCCGGTCTGACCCACATCCAGTCGCAGACCGAGTGGACGAAGGGCAAGGCGCTCTTCATCCCCAACGGTTCCTGGGTGGAGAACGAGGCGGCGCCGACCACGCCCAAGGACTTCAAGATGATGGTCGCGGCCCCCTCCGGCCTGGACTCGTCCGACAAGATGCCCTTCGGGACCATCTGGGCGTCCGGCGGCGAGCCCTTCGTCGTCCCGGCCAAGGCGAAGAACCCGCAGGGCGGCATGGAGCAGCTGCGCATCATGCTCTCCGAGGAGTCCTCGAAGAACTTCACCAAGCAGGTCAAGTCCCTGAGCGCCTTCAACGGCGGCACCGACGGGCTGACCCTGTCCACGGCCATGCAGGCCGGCGTCGACGCGCTGAAGAAGGCCGGCGACAACGTGGTGAACCCGCGCCTCCAGGACTGGTACGTCAAGCTCCAGAAGGAGCAGATCGGCACCGCCGGTCTCGGCGAGATGATGGCCGGGCGCCTGACGCCCGCCGAGGCCATCAAGAAGATCCAGGACTACGCGGACGCCGCGGCCAAGGATCAGTCCATCAAGCACTACAAGCACCAGTGAGCAACCGTCACCAGCGGCGGCACCCGCGGAAAGATCGGGGTCGGTAAACGATGCAGCACGGCAAGTACCGGTTCATTGTGGGGTTCCTGGTAGTCCCCTTGGCCTTGTACGCGGTCTTCGTCATCTGGCCGTTCATCCAGGCCATCTACTATTCCTTCACGGACTGGACCGGTCTGAGCCCGGACTTCAAGATGGTCGGCTTCAGCAACTACACCAGGATGCTGAAGGACGACACTTTCTGGAAGTCCCTCCAGCACAGCGTGATCCTGGTGCTGGTGCTGCCGCTGGTGACGTTGGGCCTCGCGCTCTTCTTCGCCTTCATGCTGAACGTCGGAGGCCGCCGGCGGAAGAACGCCGCGGTCTCCGGTGTGCGGGGCTCGGGCTTCTACAAGATCGCGTATTTCTTCCCGCAGGTCCTCTCGATCGTCATCGTCGCCCTGCTGTTCCAGTTCGCGTACAACCCGCGTTCGGGAATGGTGAATTCGGCGCTCAAGGGGATCGGCCTCGACTCCGTCCAGCCGGACTGGCTGGGTGACCCGAGTCTGGCCCTGATCTGCGTCATGGTGGTGCTGGTCTGGTCGACGGTCGGCTTCTTCGTCGTCCTCTTCTCGGCCGGAATGGCGTCCATTCCCAAGGACTTCTACGAGGCGGCGCTCCTGGACGGGGCCAGCCGCGTCACGACGTTCTTCAAGATCACCGTGCCGCTGCTCTGGGACACCATCCAGTCGGGCTGGGTCTACATGGGCATCCTGGCCCTCGGCGTCGAGGCGTTCACGGCCGTCCAGGTCATGACGGTCGGCCCCGGCGGCCCCGACTACGCGACCTCGATCCTGCCGCTGTACGTCTACCAGACCGCCTTCCGCGACGGTCAGGCCGGCTACGCGACGACGATCGGTGTCGGACTCCTCATCGTCACCATGGCGTTCGCCGCCGTCGTGATGCGGCTGGGCCGGCGCGAGCGGCTGGAGTTCTGATGCCGCGCCTCCCGGGACGCGGTGCCCGGACCCCCAGCAGGCAAGACAGCCCGGTCCCGGCGGCCGGCTCGACAGTAGTACGAGGTGAGCACACGTGAAGGCCACAGACACCCCTCCCGTGGTCGCGGTGAAGGAACCGGCCCCCGTGTCCAAGGCGCCCGCACCGGGCGGCAAGGAGAAGAGCAGCGAGGGCAAGACCCTCAACGTCTTCTCCCACGGCGTGCTGATCATCTGGGCGATCCTGGTGGTCATGCCGCTGCTCTGGGCGATCATGTCCTCGTTCAAGGACGACGACTCGATCCTGTCCACCCCGTGGGCGCTGCCGGACAAGCTCCACTTCGACAACTGGTCGCGCGCCTGGAGCCAGGCGCACATGAGCGATTACTTCTTCAACACGATCCTCGTGGTGGGCGGTTCGCTCATCGGCACCCTGCTGCTCGGCTCGATGGCGGCGTACGTGCTGGCCCGGTTCGACTTCCCGGGCAACCGCTTCATCTACTACCTGTTCATCGGCGGGATGAGCTTCCCGATCATCCTGGCGCTGGTCCCGCTGTTCTTCGTGATGAACAACATGGGCCTGCTCAACACGCGGCACGGACTGATCATGGTCTACATCGCGTACTCACTGCCCTTCACCGTCTTCTTCCTCACCTCCTTCTTCCGGACGCTGCCAGGCTCCGTGGCGGAGGCGGCGATGATCGACGGGGCCTCGCACACCCGGACGTTCTTCCAGGTGATGCTGCCGATGGCCAAGCCCGGCCTGATCAGCGTCGGTATCTTCAACTTCCTCGGCCAGTGGAACCAGTACATGCTGCCGACGGTGCTGAACACCGACCCGAAGGGCCGGGTGCTCTCGCAGGGCCTTGTCGAACTGGCCAACAGCCAGGGCTACAAGGGCGACTGGTCCGGGCTCTTCGCCGGCCTCGTGATGGCGATGCTGCCGGTCCTCGCGGCCTACATCATCTTCCAGCGCCAGGTCGTGGCGGGGCTGACCGCGGGCGCGGTGAAGTAACGCCCCCGCCGCTCGTCCCCGAACCGCCCGCCCGCACCTCCTGAACGCACCTCCCGAACGAACCGAACCGCCCGCCGGCATCCCTGCCGGCGGGCGGTTCGTCTGTGTACGGGGGAGTTCGCCGCGGTCGCGGGGCGCGGGGCGGGCGCTCATCGGTGGCTCGGACTGCTCAAGGTCTTGACGGGGAGGACCCCAAAACGGTCAGCTTAGAGTTCACATGTTGGAGAATATGGCAGGAGTGAGTGAGTCGATGGAGACTCCGGGGTCGCAGACGTCTCTGCATCGCGCCAACCTTGAGCGGGTCGTGCGCGCCGTACGTATGGCTGGTTCGCTCACCCAGGCGGAGATCGCCAGGAGCACGGGCCTGTCCGCGGCCACCGTCTCCAATATCGTTCGCGAACTGAAGGACGGCGGCACGGTCGAGGTGACCCCCACCTCGGCGGGCGGCCGCCGGGCCCGCAGCGTCTCGCTCAGCGGCGACGCGGGCATCGTGATCGGCGTCGACTTCGGCCACACCCACCTGCGCGTCGCCGTCGGCAACCTGGCCCACCAGGTGCTCGCCGAGGAGTCCGAGCCGCTGGACGTCGACGCCTCGTCGGCCCAGGGCTTCGGACGGGCGGAACAGCTGGTCAACCGCCTGATCGAGACCACCGGGATCAGCCCGGGCAAGGTCATCGGGGTGGGGCTCGGTGTTCCCGGCCCGATCGACGTCGAGTCCGGCACGCTGGGCTCCACGTCGATCCTGCCGGGCTGGACGGGCATCAACCCCAGCGAGGAGCTCGCCGCACGCCTCGGAGTGCCGGTGTACGTGGACAACGACGCCAACCTCGGCGCGCTCGGCGAGCTGGTGTGGGGGAGCGGCCGGGGGGTCAGGGACCTCGCGTACATCAAGGTCGCCAGCGGTGTGGGCGCCGGGCTGGTGATCGACGGGCACATCTACCGGGGCCCGGGCGGCACGGCCGGCGAGATCGGCCACATCACCCTGGACGAATCGGGGCCCGTCTGCCGCTGCGGCAACCGCGGCTGCCTGGAGACCTTCACGGCCGCGCGGTACGTCCTGCCCCTGCTCCAGCCCAGCCACGGCCCCGATCTCACCATGGAGCGGGTGGTCCAGCTGGCCCGCGAGGGCGATCCGGGCTGCCGGCGGGTGATCGGCGACGTCGGGCGGCACATCGGCAGCGGGGTGGCCAACCTCTGCAACCTGCTCAACCCGAGCCGCGTGGTGCTCGGCGGCTCGCTCGCGGAGGCCGGGGAGCTGGTCCTCGGGCCCATCCGCGACTCCGTGTCCCGCTACGCCATCCCCAGCGCCGCACGGCAGCTCTCGGTGCTCCCGGGGGCCCTCGGCGGCCGTGCGGAGGTACTGGGGGCGCTGGCGCTCGTCCTGAGCGAGATGGGGGATTCAACCCTTTTGGAGAGCACCCTGCCCGCGGCCACACCTGCCTTCACTTAGATAACGAATGGCACCGTTGTCATCTCGTTAAGGATTTACTCCTTGACGCCGCCCCTGCGGCCGAGTTGACTTCCAGCCACCTCGGCCGCGACGTTGCGGCCTCGTCAGGGAGGCAAACCCCCAATGAACGCAATGACGCGACGCATCGTCATAGGCACGGCCGCCGTCTCGATGGCCGTCTCCCTCGCCGCTTGCGGCAAGGCCGGCGACGACAAGAAGGACTCGGCGGACTCGGGTAGCAAGACCAAGATCGGTCTGCTCCTCCCGGAGAACAAGACCGCTCGCTACGAGACGCTGGACAAGCCGCTGTTCATCGATGCGGTCAAGAAGGACTGCGCGGACTGCGACGTCGTCTACAACAACGCGGCCGGTGACGTCGGCCAGCAGAAGCAGCAGTTCGAGCAGCAGATCGCCGACGGCATCAAGGTCATCGCGATCTCCTCGGTCGACGCCGAGAAGTCCGCCGCGTGGGTCGCCGACGCTCACAAGAAGGGCGTCAAGGTCGTCGCGTACGACCGCGCCATCGCCGGTGCCGACGCCTACGTCAGCCACGACAACGAGAAGATCGGCAAGCTCCAGGGCCAGGCCATCCTCGACGCCCTCGGCTCCAAGGCGGCCGGCGCCAACCTCGTCATGATCAACGGTGACGAGAAGGACCCGAACGCCGGCCTGTTCAAGAAGGGCGCTCACGCGTCCCTCGACGGCAAGATCAAGATCGCCTACGAGGCGTCCGGCGAGTGGGACCCGAAGATCGCCGGCGAGAAGATGACCGCCGCCATCTCCTCGGTCGGCAAGGGCAAGATCGACGCGGTCTACTCCGCCAACGACGGCATGGCGGGCGGCATCATCACGTCCCTGGGCAACGCCGGCATCAAGGACATCCCGGTGGGTGGCCAGGACGCCGAGCTCCCCGGTATCCAGCGGATCATCGCCGGTACGCAGACCTTCACGATCTACAAGTCGCCGAAGCAGCTCGCCCCGGCGGCCGCCCAGTTCGCCGTCAACCTGCTCCAGGGCAAGGACATCGGCGCCGAGGGCGAGACGGACGGCGTCCCCTCCACGCTGCTCGAGCCGACCGTGGTGAACAAGGACAACATCCAGTCCACCGTGATCAAGGACGGCATCTACCAGGCATCCGCGGTCTGCGTGAAGGACATCGCCGCCAAGTGCACCGCACTGGGCATCAAGTAGTCCCTCCTCGCGCCAGGGCCGGCCGGCCCTGGCGCGTACGGGTCTGATCCGCGCCGCACGGCGGAGTCCGCCCACCCCATGACTGTCCGGCCCCGGCCGGCCCACACCCCGCTGCCGGCCGGGTGCCGGACACTCTCCCCCCAGTACTTCCCGTACGTCGACGCTGCCCCTCGTGGCGCGGCGTCTCCGCCGGTCAGGCGGCACATCCCCGCCGGTCAGGCGGCGAAGGAGATGGTTCACGTGTCACAGACGCCCGTGCTGGCGTTGCGTGGGGTCTTCAAGCGATTCGGAGCGGTCCAGGTCCTCTCCGGTGTCGATCTCGAAGTCCACGCCGGAGAAGTGGTCGCCCTGGTCGGCGACAACGGTGCAGGAAAGTCCACGCTGGTCAAGACGATCGCCGGCGTGCACCCCATCGATGAGGGCGTCATCGAGTGGGAGGGCGCGAAGGTGGACATCAGCCGTCCGCACGACGCCCAGAACCTCGGCGTCGCCACCGTCTACCAGGACCTCGCGCTCTGCGACAACCTGGATGTCGTCGCCAACCTCTTCCTCGGTCGCGAGATCAAGAAGGGCGGCGTCCTCGACGAGGTCGCCATGGAGAAGCGGGCCCAGGACCTCCTGTCCACGCTCTCCATCCGCATCCCCAGCGTCCGTATCCCGGTCGCCGCGCTCTCCGGGGGCCAGCGCCAGGTCGTGGCCATCGCCCGTGCCCTGGTCGGCAACCCCAAGATCGTGATCCTGGACGAGCCCACCGCGGCCCTCGGCGTCGAGCAGACCGCACAGGTCCTCGACCTGGTGGAGCGGCTGCGCGAGCAGAACCTCGGCGTCATCCTCATCAGCCACAACATGGCCGATGTGAAGGCTGTCGCCGACAAGGTCGCCGTGCTGCGACTCGGCCACAACAACGGCATCTTCCCTGTGGCGACGACCAGCCACGAAGAAATCATCGCCGCGATCACGGGCGCCACCGACAACGCCGTGACCCGCCGCAAGTCCCGCAGCGCGGAGGCATCCAAGTGAGCAACATCAACGAGACTCCGGCCAAGGTCCCGGCCCAGGCGGAGGCCGACGAGGCTCCCGCGGCAGCGGCCGCCGCAGTCAGGGTCGTCGACCCCCGCCTGCTCGTCCGTGAGCAGGGCTTCAAGGGCTACTGGACCGAGTTCAAGCGCAAGGTGCGCTCGGGCGAGATCGGCTCACTGCCTGTCGTGGTGGGCCTGATCATCATCGGGATCGTCTTCCAGCTCGAGACCGGCAACTTCCTCACCTCGTACAACCTCGACCAGATCACGCTGTACGCGGCGGGCCCCGGCATCATGGCCGTGGGCATCGTCTTCGTACTGCTGCTCGGCGAGATCGACCTCGCGGTCGGTTCCGTCGCGGGTCTCGCGGGTGCGGTCTGGGCCGTGGTCGGCACGGACATACCCGACTCCCTCGCCATCGTGGTCGGCATCCTGTCCGGCACGGTGATCGGCGCCTTCCACGGCATCGTCTTCGCCAAGATCGGCGTGCCCGCGTTCGTCGTGACCCTGGCAGGCTTCCTGGGCTGGGCCGGCATGCAGACCTGGGTGATGGGCGACAAGTCCACCATCACCACCCCGCTCGGCAGCTTCGTCCGCGACCTGACCAGCTACTACTTCGCCGACGTCGCAGCCGCCTACGGCCTCGCCGTGGTCGTGATCATCGCCTTCTACCTCGCGCAGCTGCGCGACTCGCGCCGCCGCAAGGCCGCAGACCTGCCGCACCGCCCGCAGAGCGAGATCATCCTGCGCACCGTGCTGCTCGCCGTCCTGTGCCTCCTCGCCGCGTACGCGTTCAACCAGGAGCAGGGCCTCCCGCTCTCCCTGGTGATCTTCCTCGCGATCCTGGTCATCACCGACTTCGTTCTGCGCCGCACCACCTACGGCCGTCAGATCTTCGCGGTCGGCGGTGGCATCGAGGCAGCGCGTCGTGCCGGTATCAACGTGACCTGGATCCGCATCTCGGTCTTCATGATCTCCGGCACGCTCGGTGCGGTCGGCGGTCTCTTCCTGGCCTCCGCGACCGGCGGCGCCGACCGTTCGCTCGGTGGCGGCAACCAGCTCATGATGTGCATCGCCGCAGCCGTCATCGGCGGTACGTCCCTGTTCGGCGGACGCGGCAAGGTCTGGTCCGCGCTGCTGGGCATCCTGGTCATCCAGTCGATCGTCCAGGGCCTCAACCAGATGAACCTGTCGTCGAACGCGATCCAGTACATGATCACCGGTGGAGTACTCCTCATCGCCGTGATCATCGACTCGGTCTCGCGCAAGACCCAGAAGACCGCGGGCCGCGCCTGACCGCGGATCCGCAGGAGCGCCCGGCACCCGTTACGGGTGCCGGGCACGTCGGTGTCTCCTGGCAACCGGCGCGCCGCTGCCGCGGGAGACGGCGCCGCGCCTGAGGGGCCTCTCCGATACGGCGCTTCTGGACGCGGCGGCGGACTCGCTGGGGCCGGCGCCTTGATGTCAGACGTCCACCGGTACGCGGAGTGAAGGTCGGCGGGGTGTTTTCGGTAGCCGGTGCGGCTCGCGTCCACGCCCCAGGCGGACGCGGACGCCGCCGAACATTTAGACTCTGCGGATCGGCAAGAAGTTCGACCGGCTCAAATGCAAGGAGGCACGGGTGCCGTTGCTGACCCAGATCCAGGGACCGCGTGACCTTGACCGGCTCACTTCCGAGCAGCTGGAACAGCTCGCCGAAGAGATCCGGACCTTCCTCGTCGACGCCGTCTCCAAGACCGGCGGCCACCTCGGACCCAACCTCGGCGTGGTCGAGCTGACCATCGCCCTGCACAGGGTCTTCGACTCGCCGAAGGACAAGGTCCTCTTCGACACCGGCCACCAGAGCTACGTGCACAAGCTCCTCACCGGCCGCCAGGACTTCACCAGGCTCAAGAGCAAGGGCGGCCTGTCGGGCTACCCCTCGCGCGCCGAGTCCGAGCACGACGTCATCGAGAACTCGCACGCCTCCACCGTCCTCGGCTGGGCCGACGGCCTCGCCAAGGCCAACGAGGTGCGCGGCAAGGACGACCACGTCGTCGCGGTCATCGGTGACGGAGCTCTCACCGGCGGCATGGCCTGGGAGGCGCTGAACAACATCGCCGCCGCCAAGGACCGCCCCCTCGTCATCGTCGTCAACGACAACGAGCGCTCCTACGCGCCCACCATCGGCGGCCTCGCCAACCACCTGGCGACCCTGCGCACCACCGACGGCTACGAGCGCTTCCTGGCCCGCGGCAAGGACCTCCTGGAGCGCACCCCCGTCGTCGGCAAGCCGCTGTACGAGACGCTGCACGGCGCCAAGAAGGGCCTCAAGGACTTCATCGCGCCGCAGGGCATGTTCGAGGACCTCGGCCTGAAGTACGTCGGCCCGATCGACGGCCACGACATCGAGGCCCTGGAGTCCGCGCTCCAGCGCGCCAAGCGGTTCGGCGGCCCCGTCATCGTGCACTGCCTCACCGAGAAGGGCCGCGGCTACACCCCCGCACTGCTCGACGAGGCCGACCGCTTCCACGCGGTCGGCAAGATCCACCCCGACACCGGCCTGCCCGTCGCCACCTCCGGACTCGACTGGACCTCCGTGTTCGGCGAGGAGATGGTCAAGCTCGGCCACGAGCGCGAGGACATCGTCGCGATCACCGCGGCCATGCTCCAGCCGGTCGGCCTGACCAAGTTCGAGAAGGCGTTCCCGGACCGGATCTACGACGTCGGCATCGCCGAGCAGCACGGCGCGGTCTCCGCCGCGGGTCTGGCCACCGGCGGCCTGCACCCCGTCTTCGCGGTGTACGCCACCTTCCTCAACCGGGCCTTCGACCAGGTCCTGATGGACGTCGCCCTGCACAAGTGCGGGGTCACCTTCGTCCTGGACCGGGCCGGGATCACCGGTACGGACGGCGCCTCGCACAACGGCATGTGGGACATGTCGATCCTCCAGTGCGTGCCCTCGCTCCGGATCGCCGCCCCGCGCGACGCCGACCAGGTCCGCGCCCAGCTGCGCGAGGCCGTCGAGGTGGACGACGCGCCGACCGTCGTCCGCTTCTCCAAGGGCGCGGTCGGCCCCTCGGTCAAGGCCGTCTCCACGGCCGGCGGCATGGACGTGCTGCGCGGGCCCGACGCCGCCCGGCCGGACGTCCTGCTCGTCTCCATCGGCGCGCTCGCGCCGATGTGCCTGGAGATCGCCGACCTGCTCGACGCCCAGGGCATCTCCACGACCGTCGTCGACCCGCGCTGGGTCAAGCCGGTCGACGAGGCCATGGCCCCGCTCGCCGCGCAGCACCGCGTCGTCGTCACCGTCGAGGACAACAGCAGGGCCGGCGGCGTCGGCTCCGCCATCGCCCAGGCGCTGCGCGACGCGGACGTGGACGTACCGCTGCGCGACTTCGGCATCCCGCCGGTCTTCCTCGACCACGCCTCCCGCAAGGAGGTCATGGCCGAGATCGGGCTGACCGCACCGGACATCGCCCGCCAGGTCACCGGCCTGGTCGCCAAGCTCGACGGCCGCTACGAGACGGCCGCGGAGAGCCGCACCGTCGCGGAGCGCGTCCGGGACTGATCCGTACCCGAACTCGGCCGAATGGGCCGGTCGAACCACCCGGTACGAGTGGTTCGACCGGCCCATTCGCGTGAAATCCCGCCGGGACAGGCGTGCCGCGGGCAGGTGGGCCGAGCGGGTCCGAATCATGGCGTGCACGACGAGTGCGTGGAGGTACGCCGGTGAGCACGCAGAAGGACCTGCCCCCCAGCGGAAACGGGCTGTTCCGGACCAAGACGGTCGAACAGTCCATCCGCGACACCGAGGAGCCGGAGCAATCCCTCAAGAAGTCCCTCTCCGCGCTCGACCTCACGGTCTTCGGGGTCGGCGTCATCATCGGCACCGGCATCTTCGTCCTCACCGGGAAGGTCGCCAAGGAGACGGCGGGCCCCGCCACCGCCATCGCCTTCGTGGTCGCCGGCGTCGTCTGCGCCCTGGCCGCCCTGTGCTACGCGGAGTTCGCCTCCACGGTGCCGGTGGCCGGCTCGGCGTACACCTTCTCCTACGCCTCGCTCGGCGAGCTGGTCGCCTGGATCATCGGCTGGGACCTGGTGCTGGAGTTCGCGCTGGGCACGGCGGTGGTCGCGGTCGGCTGGTCCGGCTACGTCCGCTCGCTGCTGGACAATGCCGGCTGGCACCTGCCGGACGCGCTGTCCGGACCGGACGTGGCGGAAGGATTCGGCTTCGACATCCTCGCGTTCGCCCTGATCCTGATCCTGACCGTCATCCTGGTGCTGGGCATGAAGCTGTCGGCCCGGGTCACCACGGTGGTCGTCGCCGTGAAGATCGCCGTGGTCCTGGTCGTCATCATCGCGGGCCTGTTCTTCATCGACACCGCGAACTACTCGCCGTTCATCCCCGAGGCCGAGCCGCAGCCCTCCGGATCGGGCTTCGACGCCCCGCTGGTCCAGCTGATCTTCGGCTACGCCCCGACGAACTTCGGCGTCATGGGCATCTTCACCGCCGCCTCCGTCGTCTTCTTCGCCTTCATCGGCTTCGACGTCGTGGCCACGGCGGCGGAGGAGACGAAGCTCCCGCAGCGCGACATGCCGCGCGGGATCATGGCCTCGCTGTTCATCTGCACCGCGCTCTACGTCGCCGTGTCGATCGTCGTGACCGGCATGCAGCACTACACCGAGCTGTCCGTCAGCGCCCCGCTCGCCGACGCCTTCAAAGCCGTCGGACATCCCTTCTACGCGGGCGTCATCAGCTTCGGCGCGGCGGTCGGCCTCACCACGGTCTGCATGATCCTGCTGCTCGGCCAGACCCGGGTGTTCTTCGCGATGAGCCGAGACGGCCTGCTCCCGAGGTTCTTCTCCAAGACCCACCCGCGCTTTCGCACCCCGTACCGCCCGACCATCCTGCTCGGCGTGATCATCGCCGTCGTCGCCGGTCTGACCAGCATCAACGAGCTGGCGACACTGGTGAACATCGGCACGCTCTTCGCCTTCGTGGTCGTCGCGCTCGGCGTCATCGTGCTGCGCCGCACCCGCCCGGACCTGCACCGCGCCTTCCGCACCCCGTGGGTGCCGCTGATCCCCATCCTGTCGGTGGCCGCCTCGGTCTGGCTGATGCTCAACCTGCCGGCCGAGACCTGGCTGCGGTTCGCGATCTGGATGGTGATCGGCGCGGTCATCTACTTCTCGTACGGGCGCAAGCACAGCCGTGTGCACCGCACCCGGGCGTGACCCTCCCCGTCACCGCCCGGGCCGCACCGTGCGCGGGCCCGCGCACCGCGCCCCGTACGCCTCGACCCGGCGCCGCAGTTCGCGGTCGGCGGTGACGACGAGGCAGGGCCGCGGCGAGGGCCCCGCCGCGGCCTCGGCCGCCAGCTCGGTGATCCGGTCGTCACCGCTGCCCGGCGCCGCCTCCACCCGCACCCCCGGCACCGGAGCGACGCCCCGGGCCCGCCCCTCGACCACCAGGACCAGATCGACGGGACCGGGCAGGCCGGGCAGGCCGTCGGAGGCGTACGGGACCAGCGCGTCCCGCAGCCGCTCGGCCGCGCCGCGCCGGTCCCGCCACCAGCCGTCCGGGACGGAGCCGACCACGTTGGCGGCGTCGACGATCACCAGGGAGCGCGGGGCGGACATGCCGCAAGGGTGTCACGCGCGGCCGCCTCGGCGTACGCTGCGGGGCCCGGATGCGGGCCGGTAGCGACGATTCCGCGGGTTCGAACGGTGATTCTATGATGGGTGCTCCCCGACTTCCGGGTGCCGGTCGTGACACAAAGCCGCAGATCGGGAGCGGACCATCACGGAAGGATGACCTCACGACATGCGAGTCAGGTCGAGACGTTCCCAGGGGAGCACCTCGGGCAAGGGCGAGGATGCCCTGCGAGACGTCGAAAGCGCCGAGGGGCCTGCCGCGACCCCGGTCGGCGGACGCTGGCTCGTACGTGGCAAGGACGGCAGGCTCACCGCCTACGCCCGCAACGAGGACGGGGTCCTGCGCTGGACCGAGGAGCGCCCGGGCGGACCCCGCTGGCAGGGCCCCGAGTTCTTTCCGGCCCCGGACCTGAACCACCTCTCCGTCGCCCAGGGCGCGGACGGCTACGTGCACTTCGTCGGGCGCCGGACGGTGTCCGGCCAGGAGGGCCCGCAGGTCGACCTCGTGCACGCCATCCAGTACCAGACGGGACGCCCGGTCACCGCCTGGCGTTCCCTGGGCAACCCCTACAAGGACGCCGAGCGGGCCGCCCGCATCGGCCCGCCGGCGGCCGGTGTCGCCCCGTCCGGCGCGGTCAACGTCTTCGTCCGCAACGCCAACGGCGGGATGATGCTGCGCCGCGAGGGCAGGAACGGCAAGTGGGAGGCGTGGAAGGACCTGCGGGGCACCCTGGGCAAGGAGACGATGGCCGTCGCGGTCGCCGAGTCCGGGCGCATCGAACTCCTCGTCCCCGGCACCAGCAAGGCCATGAGGTGGACGCAGAACGAACCGGGCGGCGCCTTCGAGAAGGTGCCGAACCTGAACGTCAAGATCGCCGGCGGCGCGGTGAGCGTGCTGGAGACCGCTCCCGACCGCAACACCTTCTACTGGACCGACGCCGCGGCCGGCACCCTCACCGCCAACCGCATGGGCACCCCGGCCGTCACGATCGGCGACACCCCGGCCGAGGGCCCGGTCGCCGCGCTCCGCGCCGACCTGGACGGCTACGACTGCACGGTGCTCGCCCACCGCGACCGCGACGGCCGGGTGATGCTCGCGGCCTGCGGGACGGAGAACGAGAGCGGCGGCCTGTGGTGGGCGGCGACGGGCGAACGGACCGCCCACCCCCCGGCGTTGGCCCTCGACGGGCAGGGCCGCGTGGTCCTCGCGGTGATCGGGGCGCGCGGCGGGCTCCACGTGGCCCGGCAGATCAGCGAACCGGGCCTCGCGCTGGGCCCCGCCCAGCGGGTGTGAACCGGGCGGGGGCCGTGGGACCGCCCGGTCCCACGGCCCCGTCGTGTCAGCCGCCCGTCGCCGGGGACTTCTTGGCCGACTCGGGGATGGCGGTGTCCTCGCGGATCGCCTTCCACAACGTCTTGGCCTGCGGCTGGGCGGCGACGACCCGGTTGGGGTCGACCTTGTCGTAGGCGACGGGGAGCATGATCGTCTCCATCGTGTCCGGGTCGACCCCGTTCATCGAACGGCCGAACTGGGCGAGGGACTTGAGGGAGGCCAGGTCCTCGTCGGTGGTGAGGGACTTGGTGGCCGAGTTGGCGATCTTGTAGGCGCTCGTCGGACTGCCCAGCAGGTCCTGCTTCTTGACCTCGCTGAGCAGGGCCATGAGGAACTGCTGCTGGAGCCCGATGCGGCCGAGGTCGCTGCCGTCGCCGATGCCGTGACGGGTGCGGACGTAGGAGAGCGACTCGGTGCCGTTGAGCTTGTGCGGCCCGGCGGTCAGGTCGAGCCCGGAGGACTTGTCGTGGATGTCCTCCGGGACGTCGACGGTCACGCCGCCGATGGCGTCCACGAGGTCCTTGAACCCGGCGAAGTTGATCTCCAGGTAGTGGTCGATGCGCACGCCGGACATCTTCTCGACGGTCTTGACCACACAGGCCGGACCGACCTGCGCGTAGACGGAGTTGAACATCACGCGGTTCGCGGTGTCCACCGTCGAGCCGTCGGCCTTGGTGCACTCGGGCCGGGTCACCAGGGTGTCGCGCGGTATGGACACGGCGACGGCCTTGCTGCGGCCCTCGGGGATGTGCACCACCAGCGCGGTGTCGGACCGGGCCCCGCTGACACCGGCGCCGCCGCCCAGCTTCTTGTTCTCCGCGCCGGCCCGCGAGTCGGAGCCGAGGATCAGCAGGTTCTGCCCGCTGGTGGGGAGCTTCTCGGGACGGTCCTCGCCCAGCGCCTTGTTGATGTCGACGCCCTTGATGTTGCCGTCGAGGCGGCTGTAGAGCCACCATGCGGTGCCGCCTGCGGCGAGCAGCAGGACGAGCAGGACGATCAGGGTGATCTTGAGACCGCGACGCCGCTTGCGGCCTTCTCTGCGCTTGCGTCCGCTGCCATGAGACGCCGGAGGGCTTTCGTGCGTGCTCGCGGGTATGGCGTCGTGGCTCATCGTGGTCGAGTCCTCAAATCTCGTGGCCCGGGGCGGGCTGTGGAGTGCGTGGGACTCGGGTGGGGGGTGGGGCCGGTCCGTGCGTGCATGACTGAGCGTGCACTATAGAACAGAGGATCGTGCGCATGGGTGTTTTGGTTCCCTGGGGGCGACGGCCGCGCGACCCGGTCGGGCGGATCGGCGCTGAGCATATGATGCTATCGATCCTGTGTGGGCGGGATGAAGGATCGGTGAAGGGGAGAGGGTGTCAAGGGCCATGCGGAGAAGGAAACCGGACTCCTCGGGCAGCACCCTCCTCTTGGCTCCGTCCACCGGCCGCCACCAGGTCAGCGGTACGCCGCGCGGCCGCTGGATGACGCTCGGCAAGGACGGCAGGCTCACGCTGTACGCCCGCACGGACGGCGGTCTGTTGCGCTGGACGGAGCGGAGCCGGGGCGGTGACCGGTGGGACGGACCGGACTTCGTGCCGATCGCGGGCCTGACGGACCTCACCGTCGTTCAGGGTGCCAACGCGTACGTGCACTTCCTCGGGCGGCGGGAGCTCCGCGGTGACGAGGGGCCGAGCGTGGACTTCGTACACGCCGTCCAGTACCAGACCGGCCGGCCCGTCACCGAGTGGCGCTCCCTCGGCAACTTCTACCGCGACCGGGAGAGGGGCCGGAAGGTGGGGGCGCCGGCCGGAGTCGTCGACGCGCAGGGGACGGTCTTCGTCTTCGCGCGCAACGCGGGCCGCGGACTGCAGATGCGCCGTGAGGGCAAGGGCGGCAAATGGGGGGCCTGGCAGGACCTCAAGGGCGCCGGGCTCTCCGCCGGAATCGTGCCGTCGGTGACCTCCGGCGGGCTCGTGGAGGTCTTCGCGACCAGTGACCGCGGCGTGCAGCAGTGGCGGCAGGACGTTCCGGACGGACCGCTGCTGATGGCTCCTCCCTCGCAGTTCTACGCCCTGGAGGGGTCCGCGACGGCACTGGAGACCGCGGCCGAGCGTCTCACCTACTACTGGACCGATGCGGCTACGGCGGGAATCGTCTTTTTCCGGGCAGGTGCCTGGCCCGTGCTGCTGGGCGGGTACCCCGGAGAGGGCGCCGTCGTCGCGCTGCGCGCCGACCTGGGCGGCTACGACTGCACGGTTCTCGCACAGCGCGGGACGAGCGGCACTCTGCTGATCGGGGTCTGCGGCACCGAAGGGGAGCAGGACGGCGTCTGGTGGTCCGACACCACCGAGGAGTGCGTCGGTGATCCCGCGCTCGCCGTCGACGGGCACGGCCGCGTCGTCGTAGCGGTGCGTGGGCGGGACGGGGCGGTCTCCCTCGCCCGGCAGGAGCCGGGTCCGGGGCTCACACTCTCGCCGCAGTGGCACCGGCTCTGATCCGCCGGCCCCTTCTGGAGCACCGGCACGACACCGGGGCATCGCTCCTCCGGCATGTGATGTTCTCGTGAAGTTGTAAAAGGTTGTATGAGTCTCCAGTGGGATTCATCACGGGTATATGTCGCATGTGTCCAGCTTTTTGACTGGACGTTGACCGGTTCTTTATGTGAAGGTTCTGTGACTTGCTCGCAGGTGAGCAAGTGTGACCGTCTCGCGGGGCGGTTCTTCGTGGGGGATGACAGGTTTCGGTCTCATGCCGTCCTTTGTCCGGGCGCAACGAGGCATCCGGTCGAGGCTGACGCTGGACCGCAGTGGCGTGGGTGGTGGATGCCTCGTGGTCGGTTCCGGCAATCCGGAGGCGGGATCGCTGGTTTCGGCGTACCGGTCCGTGGTGCCGGCAGGCGCACGGAGGGGCATCGTCCGCAAAGTGCCGGCCCCGCTGCGCTCAGCGGTGAAGTCCTCGTTCACCTCCGTCGACGCCATCCGGTCCGCGACGGTGGTCTGGGCGATGGGCGGCCGCCGCAACGCTCCCCGGCACAGCGCGGCCGCCACCCGCCGCGTGGTGCGCGTCAAAGGCCGGCACATGCACGCCCTGGTCGTCGAGGGCGCCACGGCCTGGGCGGCCCGGGCCCGCAATCTGCACATCCTCGTCGCCGCGCTGGAGGCCGGGGGAGTCGACTACTTCTGCATCCGCGGCGCCACGAAGGACCTTCCGACCGTCGCGGTGCCCGCGGGGCAGCGCGAGTCGGCGGAGGAGATGCTCCAGATCGCCTTCGAGCAGACTCCCGGCTACGTCGGCGCGGCCACCGCGTCGGAGCCCGGCATGCGCCCCGGCGACATGGGCAAGTCCTGGCGCCAGCTGCGCAAGCACGACGCACTCCGGGTCGCCTGGTACGTCACCGACCCCACCCAGGAGCTCGTCTACGGCGCCGACCAGGGCTGTGACCTGGAGTTCTGGAAGGAACGGGACGGACAGCTGGAGGCGCCCCGCCCCAACCGGGTGGTGGCCGAGGTGCCGGTCGACGCACCACGCCACACCGTCCCGCAGGCCCTGTTCGCACTGATTCCCGGCGCCTATACCACCGGCAGCGCGCGTACCGTGGCCGAATTCACCCAGCCCCTGGCCGAGGACCACCTCTTTCCCATCGACGTCGTCTACACCTGGGTCGACGACTCCGACCCTCAGTGGAGCGCCGAACGCGACGCCGTCCGCTCGGGGCGGCTGGGCGAACCGCCCCGGACCCTGCATGCCCAGGCGGCCAACGACTCGCGCTTCACCAGCCGCGACGAACTGCGCTACTCCCTGCGCTCCCTGCACCAGTACGCCCCTTGGGTCCGCACCGTCTATCTGGTCACCGCCGGGCAGGTGCCCAGCTGGCTGGACACCGACGCCGCGGGCATCAAGGTCGTCGACCACCGCGAGATCTTCTCGGACCCCACCGCCCTGCCCACGTTCAACTCGCACGCCATCGAAAGCCAGCTGCACCACATCGACGGCCTGTCCGAGCACTTCCTCTACCTCAACGACGACGTGTTCTTCGGCCGCCCGCTCGGCGCCGACCGCTTCTTCCACACCAATGGCCTGACCAAGTTCTTCCAGTCCAAGGCGCTCATACCGAGCGGCCCCGTGGGCACGGACGACCTGCCGGTGAACGCGGCGGGCAAGAACAGCCGGGCCCTGATCGAGCGGTCCTTCGGCACCCGTATCGCGCAGAAGATGAAGCACACCCCGCACCCCCTGCGCCGCAGCATCCTCTCCGACATCGAGCTGGTCTACAGCGCGGAGCACCACCGCACCCAGCACTCCCGCTTCCGGTCTCCCGAGGACGTCCCGATCGCCTCGTCCCTGCACCACTACTACGGCTTCCACACCGGCCGCACGACCACCGGGAACCTGCGCTACCAGTACATCGACCTCGCCGCCGACCAGGCCCGGCGCCGCCTGGACAACCTCCTCGCCCACCGGAACTTCGACACGTTCTGCCTGAACGACACCGTCGCGCACCCCGACCCGGAGGCCCAGGAGCGCATGGTCCGGTCGTTCCTCGACAGGTACTTCCCCGTCCCCAGCCGCTACGAGCGCGCGGACTGGGACGGACATCGCGTCGTGAACCGTTCGGATCGACCGGAGACGGCCGAGATCAGACGGTGAGCGGACCGGTCCCCCCTCGCAGCACCCATTCCCCGTACGAAACGAAAGTGAACCGCGTGTTTGACACCTCCAGTCGAGAGACGGCTGGCGAGACCTTCATGGGCACCGGCCAGCGCCCGGAGCCCGTGCCTGCGCAGCTGCGCAGGGGCCGTACAGAGCGGCAGGTCGTCGTGGACATGCACAAGCGCGTCGCGCTGGTGCACGACCGCCTCACGCCGCTCGCCGCACGCGAACTGAACAACCTGGAAGTCCGTCGCGCCCTGGAAGCCGAACAGATCGACTGGTTCGCCGTGCCGGGCCTCGACGACACCGCTTCCGCGGTCGGCGTGGACGCACGGCAGCGCCCCCAGGCCCTGGCGGCGCTGCGAGCCAGCCTGTCCGGCAGCAGGGGCTACCTGGCCCGCCCCAAGACCGGGATGGCCCCCGGCGACGGCGCGTGGGACGGAGCCTCGGCCAAGACGTGGGAGCGGGCGGTCGGCCTGTCCGTCGTGCGCGCCTTCTGGTTCCGCACCACGGAGGAAGGGCACCTGACCCACGGTGCCGATACGGGCTGTGACATCGAGTTCTGGGAGCCCGAGGAGAGCGTGCCCGGCCAGGGAGCCGACCGCCTCGTCGCCCCCCGCCGCAATCGAGCCAGCGAGCACGTCTCCCTCGGACAGTCGCAGCTTGTCGTCCCCGGGGAGCACATGACCAAGCTGGTGGGCCGGGCCCACGGATCCGAAGTGCCACAACTGCGCCCTACACGGACCCGCCCCGAACTGGATATCCCCTTCCCCGACGAGCACCCCTTCCCCATCGACGTCGTCTACACCTGGGTGGACGGCGACGACCCGGCCTGGCAGCGACGCCGCGCCGAGAGCCGCGGCGAGGTGTTCCACGCGGAGGCGGCGAGCCTCGCCCGTTACGTCTCCCGCGACGAGTTGAAGTACAGCCTCCGCTCGGTACGGATGTTCATGCCGTGGGTGCGGAACATCTACATCGTCACCGACCAGCAGACTCCGCACTGGTGGGCCCCCGGCGACGGCCGGGCCCGCGTGGTGGACCACCGGGAGATCTTCGACGACCCGTCCCACCTGCCCACGTTCAACAGCCACGCGATCGAGTCCCGGCTGCACCACATCCCCGGACTGTCGCGCCACTTCGTCTACTTCAACGACGACATGTTCATCGGGCGGACCCTCACCCCCTCCGCGTTCTTCCACCCGAACGGCATCGCCAAGTTCTTCCCGTCCCCGGCACAGGTCCCCTACGGCCCCCCGGAACCCGACGAGGTGCCGACCTCGGTCGCCGCGAAGAACAACCGCCGGCTCATCCTGGAGCGGTTCGGCCGCACGCTCGTGCAGAAGATGAAGCACGTGCCGTACGCGCTCAACCGGGACATCCTCGCCGCCATCGAACGGGACTTCCCCGAGGAGCACCGGCGTACCTCCGCCAGCCCCGTGCGGAGCATCACCGACCTGTCCATAGCGTCCTCGCTGCACCACTACTACAGCTACTACTCCGGGCGCAGCCTGCCCGGCGACCTGCGGTACGGCTACTTCGCGCTCGACGACCCCGAGCTGGAGCACAAGCTGGAACTGCTGCTCCTGCGCCGGGACCGGGACACCTTCTGCCTCAACGACTCCGCGAGCGACCCCGCCGAGATCGAGCACCAGAGCCACCTGCTCCACCGGTTCCTGGAGGCTTTCTACCCGGTGCCGAGCCCGTACGAGAAGACGGTGGCCTGAGCTGTGAACATCGAGATCCTGGTCCATACCCTGGCCACCGATTCCATCGGCGCGCGGGCGGCCGCCCGGCTCGCCCAGTCCCTCGCCGCCAGGCACCGGGTCACCGTCGTGGCCGTACGGGGCGCCGCCGCACCGCACCCGGCGCTCCGGCTCCCGGAAAGCGTGACCGTCGCGGCCCTGGCCCCCTCGGTCGCGGCCGGCGACCGGGACGACGACAACACCTCGCAGCTCGTCATCGCCGGCGACCCCGAATTCCGGCGCTACAACCGCGCCGACGACGGGAGGCTCCGCAAGCACCTGTCCGCGAGCGGCGCCGACGTGGTGATCGCCCTCAGCTCCGCGCTCGGCGCGGTCCTGGCGCAGTGCCCCGTGCCCCACGCGCGGCGCATCGCCCGCCAGTCGGCGCCTGTCGAGCGGCTCCCGGAGTCGGTGCGCGCTCGCTGGACGGAGCTCTACCGCGACCTCGACGCGGTCGTCCCGCTCACCCAGGGCGATGCCGCCGCTCCCGAGTACCGAGCGCTGCGTACCGCCGGCGTCGAGGTGCGCCACATCCCTGAACCGGTGCTGCTGGCCGAGAGCCCGGACAAACCGACGACGGGTGTGGTGATCAGCGCCGGGCGGCTGGTCTCGCACCGCCGTGTCGACTTGGCGCTGCACGCCTTCGCGCAGACGCACGCGACTCAACCAGGCTGGCAGCTGAGGCTGTTCGGCACCGGGCCGCTGCGGCGCGAGACCCGCGAACTGGTCACCACGTTGGGACTCCACGACCGTGTGCTGGTGTTCGACCGGGAAGCCGGGGAGGAGGACTTCTACGACGCCGACATCGCCCTGGTCACCTCGGAGCGCCTGGACAGCGCCCGCCCGGTGCTGGAAGCGCTCGCCCAGGCCACGCCGGTGGTCGCCACGGAGGTGCCCTACGGCGCTCCCGAGGTGCTCGCCGACGGCCACGCCGGGCCGCTGGTGCCGGTCGGTGACGTCCACGCCACGGCCCGCGCGCTGGAGCGCTACATGGCGGACGAGCGACTGCGCTCCGCGCACCGGACCCAGGCCCTGCGGACCGCACAGTCCGCAGGCATGGAGCAGGTCGGCGACGCGTACGAGGAACTGTTCGGCACGGTCAGGGCCGGGGTGCGCGGCCGGTGGAGCCAACGACGGCGCACGGGCGCCGGCGCGCCCGCCGAGGAGCGTCCCCGCCCCACCGCCGACTGCCGGCTGCTGCCGGACGGTGCGTGGGAGGTCACCTTGCACGGTGTGCCCGGTGCCCGCACCGTACGCGTCAAGGACCAGAGCAAGGGCGGTGGGGAAGACGTCGACTTCGCCGTCGGGAGCGGCGGGACCCGGGCGCAGATCGACGCTCGCGCGCTGGCCGTGCTGCGTGAGGGGCGCGCCGACTTCTACGCGGTGGACGGCAAGGGCAAGGAGCGCCGCCTGCGCTTCGGACGGTGCACGCTCGGCGGTGCGCGCGACGTCGGCCATCTGAGCGACCTGGACCACTTCCACTGGGCGCTGCCGTATGCGACCGAGGGCGGCTATCTGCGCCTTCGTGTCTGGTCCCGGCCGAACCATGCCGAGCTGGTGGCCGTCGAGTACAGCGATACGAGCCTCTGGCTGACGGGATGGCTGCAGGGGCAGTGGCAGCCAGGCGGCGAGTGGTTGTTGCTGCTGCGTCGTCGGCAGGAGCCCACGCGCACGCTGGCAGCCGGTCGGGCGCGTTTCGAGGATGGCTGGTTCGGCGCGGAGCTGAACATGAACGAGGCCATGAGGGCTCGGCTGCTCATGCGTGAGAACTGGGACGTCCTGCTCACCGACGGCAGCGGCAGCGAGCCGGTCAGGGTGGCGCGCATCGCCGACGACCAGGTGGTGCGGCGCGATGTGCAGCGCTTCCCCGAGCTGGTCCGCGAGGAACCGGCGGATCTGTTCGGCCCCGACGTGGGCCGCGCCGTCGTCGGACTGCGCCCCTACTTCACCGCGGACAACGAACTCTCCCTCGTGGTGACCGAGCACCACTGACAGGGGCCCCCAACGGACCTCGAGAACCCCAAAGGACACTCGTGCGGATCTCCTTCCTGCTCCACAGCATCGACAATTTCGGCGGGGTGCCGCGGGCGACCAGCAGTCTGGCTTCCGCGCTGGCGGTCCACCACGAGGTGGAGATCGTCTCGATCTTCCGGACAGCGGACCGGCCGTCCTTCGCCCCGTCCGCCGACGTGACCGTGCGCTACCTGTCCGACCAGCGCGACGGGGCGCCGAAGACCAAGAACGGCAAGCCGTCCCGGATCATGCCGCGAGAGGACGGCTGGGCCGACCGGTACACCCAGGAGACCGATGACCTGATCCTCGGCCACCTCGGCAGCTGCAGCGCCGATGTCGTGATCGTTGCCCGGCCGGCGCTCGCCGCGTACCTCATCGCCCACGGGCGGCATGGCTACGGGCGTGTGGTCATCGACCACGAGAGCTCGATGGTGCCCTCTCCGGAGCTGCGCGAGCGCACTCTGGAGCTGTACCGCGAGATGGACGGAGTCGTCTGCCTCACCCAGGCCGACCTGGAGAACTACCGGCGACAGCTCGGCGAGCAGGCGCCCCCGTTCGCCGCCATCGGTAACATCGTGCCGCCGCCGGCCCGCCACGCCCCTGTGCGCGGCCTGCCGCTGATCGCCGCCGCGGGACGCCTCGTGCCGCTCAAGGGCTTCGACACGCTCATCAACGCGTTCGCCATGGTCGCCCCCCATCACCCGCAGTGGCGGCTGCGCATCTACGGCCGCGGGCCCGAGCAGGCACGGCTGCAGGACCTCGTGCACGCGCACGGTCTCAGCGACGCCGTCCGGCTGATGGGCGCACTGCCCGACCTCACCGCGGAGTGGGACAAGGCCGCGTTCGCGGTGAGCGCGGCCCGCCGGGAGTCCTTCGGCCTCACCTTGGTGGAGGCCATGCACCACGGGCTTCCGGTTCTCGCTGCCGACGCGCCCTTCGGCCCCGGCGAGATCGTCGTCCCGGGCCGCAACGGCATCCTGGTCCCCGTCGGTGACGAGGAAGCCATGGCCCAGGCGATGCGCTACCTGATCGAGCAGCCGGGCGTTCGGGAGCAGCTGTCCGAGGGCGCCTACGCCTCGGCTCCGCTTTACAGCGCCGAGCGCATCGCCTTCCGTTACGACGCCTTCCTACGGGATGTTGCGGCGTCGGTACCGAAGGAGCGCACCGCCGCGGTCCCGCCCGCCGCCCCGTCCGGCGTGCCGGCGGAGGTACTGGTGCGTGGGGACGGCGCCATCGAGGTCCGTGCCGTGCTGGAGCCCGGCACGGAGCCCCCCGCGCTGTGTGTCACCCTGCGCAAGGCCGAGTCCCCGCTGGTCAGGCTGGCAGCTCTCGGGACGTCGGTGGACGAGGTGACGGGTGCTCTGCGCTCGGTGTACGCGGTCCCCGCCGAACCGGCGGTCCTCGCCGAGGGCCGTTACGACATCGACCTGGAGCTGCCGGACGGCCGGCGCCGGCCGCTCGCCGTAGAGGGCGTCCACACCGGTGGCCTGCTGGTCCGCCGGGTCCCGGCGGAGGGCCCCGCGTACTGGCCCGTGCCCTACCGCACCGCCGACGGCCATCTGTCGGTCTTCGTGCGCCATCGCGTGGAGCACGCCGAGGTGCACGCAGTGCTGGTGGGGCAGGACGGCTGGCTCGTGCGTGGCAACCTGATCGCTCCGCCGGGCACCGACCTCTCCGCACTGCGGCTGGGAGCCGTGCCCCGCAGGGGGAGCGCAGGGGCCACCATCGCAGGTCAGGTCTCCATGGGGTACGACGGCGCCTTCGAGGCGCACCTGCCGTTCGCCGGGGTGGTGGCCGCCTCGTCGGGCGGCCACGACGACTGGGACCTGTGGCTGGAGCGTGAACCCGGCCAGCCGCGCATCCGGCTCGCGCGCTTCTTCGACGACCTCCTGGAGCGCAAGCGGATCGATGTCTATCCCACGCAGCGCTGGCACCACCCGACCCAGGGCCCGGCCCGCGGAAGGGTCTTCTACACGCCGGGCAACGAACTTTCCTTCACCGTCAGCCCCGACAAGGGCTGACCTTCCGTCACCCCGTCACATCAGCCGTTCGCTGTGGAGTACACGCTTATGCATACGCACCACCGCCAGACCCGCAAGGCCGTCATCCCGGCGGCGGGCCTCGGCACCCGATTCCTCCCCGCGACCAAGGCGACTCCCAAGGAGATGCTCCCGGTTGTGGACCGGCCCGCCATCGAGTACGTCGTGGCGGAGGCCGTACGCAGCGGACTCGATGACGTGCTGATGGTGACCGGCCGCAACAAGCGGGCTCTCGAGGACCACTTCGACCGGGCCTACGAACTGGAGCACCTGCTGGAGCTGAAGGGCGACTTCGGCAAGCTTGGCCAGGTCCGCGAGTCGAACGAGCTGGCCGACGTCCACTACGTGCGGCAGGGTAACCCGCTCGGCCTGGGCCACGCCGTTCTCTGTGCCGAACCGCACGTCGGTGACGCCCCGTTCGCGGTGCTGCTCGGCGATGACCTCATCGACGAACGCGACTCGCTGCTCGCCCGCATGCTGGAGGTCCAGGAGCAGCGGGGCGGCAGCGTCGTGGCGCTCATGGAGGTCGAGGACGACCGGACACACCTCTACGGATGCGCGGCCGTGGCCCCGCTGGAGGACGAGGCCGGCGATGTCCTGGCCGTCACCGATCTCGTGGAGAAGCCCGAACCCGGCACCGCGCCCAGCAACCTCGCCGTGATCGGGCGGTACGTCCTCGCCCCGGAGATCTTCGAGATCCTGCGCAAGACCCCGCCGGGCCGCGGCGGCGAGATCCAGCTGACCGACGCTCTGCGCCAGTTGGCTCTCGATCCGACGCTCGGTGGCCCTGTGCACGCCGTGGTCTTCGGTGGCCGCCGCTACGACACCGGGGACCGGGGCGACTACCTGCGTACCGTCGTCCGGCTGGCCTGCGAGCGCGAGGACCTGGGCCCCGAATTCCGTGCCTGGCTGGGCGAGTTCGTCCAGGAGGAGGGCATCCGCTAGCGGGGCGGCGCCTGTCGGCCGCGCAGGGGGAGAACGAGTGAGGGCCGTACAGGAGTGATCCCGTACGGCCCTCACCGCGTTCACACACGCCGGAGTTACGCCGGCACGCTCGCCACGCCCCGCTCCAGGAACTTCTTCCCGTTCACCCGCTCGGAGACGCCCTCGCGGTCCAGGTACGGCGTGATGCCGCCCAGGTGGAAGGGCCAGCCCGCGCCGGTGATCAGGCAGAGGTCGATGTCCTGGGCCTCGGCGACGACGCCCTCGTCCAGCATCAGACCGATCTCCTGCGCCACCGCGTCCAGGACGCGGTCGCGGACCTGCTCCTCGGTCAGGACGGAGTCGCCCTGCTTGAGGAGGGCGGCGACCTCAGGGTCCAGCTCCGGCTCGCCGGAGTCGTAGACGTAGAAGCCGCGCTTGCCCGCCTTGACCACGGCGGCCAGGTTCTCGGAGACGGTGAAGCGCTCCGGGAAGGCGCGGTTCAGGGTCTCGGAGACGTGCAGGCCGATCGCCGGGCCGACCAGCTCCAGGAGCACCAGCGGGGACATCGGCAGGCCGAGCGGATCGATGGCCTTCTCCGCGACCTCGACCGGGGTGCCCTCGTCGATGACGTTCTGGATCTCGCCCATGAAGCGGGTGAGGATGCGGTTGACGACGAACGCCGGGGCGTCCTTCACCAGCACCGCGGTCTTCTTCAGCTTGCGGGCCACACCGAAGGCCGTGGCCAGCGAGGCGTCGTCGGTCTGCTCGCCGCGCACGATCTCCAGGAGCGGGAGGATCGCGACCGGGTTGAAGAAGTGGAAGCCGACGACCCGCTCCGGGTTCTTCAGCTTCGAGGCCATCTCGGTCACCGAGAGGGAGGAGGTGTTGGTGGCGAGGATCGCGTGCGCCGGGGCGACCGCCTCGACCTCCGCGAACACCTGCTGCTTGACGCCGATCTCCTCGAAGACGGCCTCGATGATGAAGTCGGCGTCGGAGAAGCCCTCCGCCTTGTCCAGCACACCGGAGACCAGGGCCTTGAGGCGGTTGGCCTTGTCCTGGTTGATGCGGCCCTTGCCGAGCAGCTTCTCGATCTCGGCGTGGACGTAGCCGACGCCCTTGTCGACGCGCTCCTGGTCGATGTCGGTCAGCACGACCGGCACCTCCAGGCGGCGCAGGAAGAGCAGGGCGAGCTGGCTGGCCATCAGGCCCGCGCCCACCACGCCGACCTTGGTGACCGGGCGGGCCAGGTTCTTGTCCGGGGCACCGGCCGGGCGCTTGGCGCGCTTCTGGACCAGGTTGAACGAGTAGATCCCGGCGCGCAGTTCGCCGCCCATGATCAGGTCCGCGAGGGCCTGGTCCTCGGCGTCGAAGCCGGCGGACAGGTCGCCGTCCTTGGCCGCGGCGATGATCTCCAGCGCGCGGTACGCGGCCGGGGCGGCGCCGTGCACCTTGGAGTCGGCGATGGCCTTGCCGCGGGCGACGGCCTGGTCCCAGGCGTCACCGCGGTCGACCTCGGGGCGCTCCACCGTGACGGTGCCGTTCAGCACGTCCGCGGTCCAGAGCAGCGACTGCTCCAGGAAGTCGGCGCCCTCGAAGAGCGCGTCGGCGATGCCGAGCTCGAAGACCTGCTTGCCCTTGAGCTGACGGTTCTGGTTGAGCGAGTTCTCGATGATCACCGAGACCGCGCGGTCCGCGCCGATCAGGTTGGGGAGCAGCGCGCAGCCGCCCCAGCCGGGGACCAGACCGAGGAAGACCTCGGGCAGCGAGAACGCGGGCAGCGCCTTGGAGACGGTGCGGTACGAGCAGTGCAGACCGACCTCGACACCGCCGCCCATGGCCGCGCCGTTGTAGTACGCGAACGTCGGGACCGCGAGGCCCGAGAGGCGGCGGAAGACGTCGTGGCCGCCCTTGCCGATGGCCAGCGCGTCCTTGTGCTCCTTGAGCAGCTCGACGCCCTTGAGGTCGGCGCCGACCGCGAAGATGAACGGCTTGCCGGTGATGCCGACGCCGGTGATCGCGCCCTCGGCGGCCTCCTTCTCGACCTGGTCGATGGCGGCGTTCAGGTTCGCCAGCGACTGCGGTCCGAAGGTGGTCGGCTTGGTGTGGTCCAGGCCGTTGTCCAGCGTGATGAGGGCGAAGCGCCCGGCACCGGCCGGCAGGTCCAGGTGGCGTACGTGCGCCTGGGTGACGACCTCGCCCGGGAACAGCTCGGCCGCGCCCTTCAGAAGCTCGGTGGTGGTGCTCACTTGTCGCCTCCGGCGTTCTCGAAGTGCGGGTTCTCCCAGACGACCGTCGCGCCCATGCCGAAGCCGACGCACATGGTCGTCAGGCCGTAGCGGACCTCGGGCTGCTCCTCGAACTGGCGGGCCAGCTGCGTCATCAGCCGGACGCCGGAGGAGGCCAGCGGGTGACCGTAGGCGATCGCGCCGCCGTACTGGTTGACCCGGGCGTCGTCGTCGGCGATGCCGTAGTGCTCCAGGAAGGCCAGCACCTGTACGGCGAACGCCTCGTTGATCTCGAAGAGACCGATGTCCGAGATGGACAGGCCCGCCTTGGCGAGGGCCTTCTCGGTGGCCGGGATCGGGCCGTAGCCCATGACCTCGGGCTCGACGCCCGCGAAGGCGTAGGAGACCAGGCGCATCTTGACCGGGAGGCCGAGCTCCCGGGCGACGTCCTCGGCGGCGAGCAGGGAGGCGGTGGCGCCGTCGTTGAGACCCGCGGCGTTGCCGGCCGTCACACGGCCGTGGGCGCGGAACGGGGTCTTCAGGTTCGCCAGGGACTCCATCGTGGTGCCCGGACGCATCGGCTCGTCGGCGGTGACCAGGCCCCAGCCCGTCTCGCCGGCCTCCGCGTTGGTGCGGCGCACGGAGACCGGCACCAGGTCCTGCTGGATCTTGCCGTTGGCGTACGCCTTGGCGGCCTTCTCCTGCGAACGCACCGCGTACGCGTCGGCGCGCTGCTTGGTGATCGTGGGGTACCGGTCGTGCAGGTTCTCCGCGGTCATGCCCATGAACAGGGCGGACTCGTCGACCAGCTTCTCCGACACGAACCGCGGGTTCGGGTCGACGCCCTCGCCCATCGGGTGGCGGCCCATGTGCTCGACGCCACCGGCGACGACGACGTCGTACGCGCCGAAGGCGATGGAGCCGGCCGTCGAGGTGACGGCGGTCAGGGCGCCCGCGCACATGCGGTCGATCGAGTAGCCGGGGACGGACTGCGGCAGCCCGGCGAGGATTCCGGCGGTACGGCCGAGCGTGAGGCCCTGGTCGCCGATCTGCGTGGTCGCGGCGATGGCAACCTCGTCGATCTTCTTGGGGTCCAGGTCCGGGTTGCGGCGCAGCAGCTCCCGGATGGCCTTCACGACGAGATCGTCGGCGCGGGTCTCGTGGTAGACGCCCTTCGGGCCCGCCTTGCCGAACGGGGTGCGGACGCCGTCGACGAAGACGACGTCCCGGATGGTACGAGGCACGATGGCTCTCCTCCAGGGTGCGGGATGGCACTGCTGCGGGGCGCGCCCGGAGGCACGCCGCTCCGCTCATGCTACTTGCGGGTAACCAGACTGCCCACCCCCTGTGGCGGGAGCGGCGAAGGTCACACACGGAAAGTGCCCACCGCGGACCGCACCCCACACGGGAAATGGCCCGGACGGACTCGAAAACGAGTCCGTCCGGGCCATCGGAGAGTCGGCGCGGAACCTGGCGTGATTACGCCCCTGTCCTATGCCCCTTCCTATGCCTTCGCCCTGCCCTGTGCCTTCTCAGGAGGGCTGGGTGAGCGCGCGGACCAGGAGCGGGGCCACCTGCTCGATCTGCCAGTGCCGCGCGCCGTATCCGGCCAGCGCCGATTCCACCGTCTCCGGCGTCGGGTTCTTCGGCGGCTCCCAGCACACCCGGCGCACCGTGTCCGGCGTGATCAGGTTCTCCTGCGGCAGGTGCAGGCGCTCCGCGAGTGCGGAGACCGCGGTGCGGGCGGCCGAGAGGCGGGCGGCGGCGGCCGGGTCCTTGTCGGCCCAGGCGCGCGGCGGCGGCGGACCGGCGAGGGCCTGGCCGGGCTGCGGCAGCTCCGTGTCGGGCAGCGCCTTGGCCCGGTCGACGGCGGCCTGCCACTGCTCCAGCTGGCGCCGCCCCATGCGCGGGCCGAAGCCGGGCAGAGCGGTCAGCGCCTGGGTGTTCGGCGGCAGCGCGAGGGCGGCCTCGATGATCGCGGCGTCCCCGAGCACCTTGCCGGGCGAGACGTCCCGCCGCCGGGCGACCTGGTCGCGGGCGGTCCACAGCTCCCGCACGACCGCCATCTGCCGGCGGCGGCGGACCTTGTGCATCCCGGAGGTGCGGCGCCAGGGGTCCTGGCGCGGGGGAGCGGGCGGCGCCGCGGCGATCGCGGCGAACTCCTCCCGCGCCCACTCCAGCTTGCCCTGCCGGTCGAGCTCGTCCTCCAGCGCGTTGCGCAGGTCGATGAGGAGTTCGACGTCGAGCGCGGCGTACCGCAGCCAGGGCTCGGGCAGCGGGCGGGTGGACCAGTCGACGGCGGAGTGGCCCTTCTCCAGGGAGTATCCGAGGACGTTCTCGACCATCGCGCCGAGGCCGACCCGCGGGAACCCGGCCAGCCGTCCGGCCAGCTCGGTGTCGAAGAGCCCGGTCGGCGTCATCCCTATCTCGCGCAGACAGGGCAGGTCCTGCGTCGCCGCGTGCAGGATCCACTCGGTGCCGTGCAGAGCCTCGCCGAGACCGGACAGGTCGGGGCAGCCGACGGGGTCGACCAGCGCGCTGCCCGCGCCGTCACGGCGCAGCTGTACGAGGTAGGCGCGCTGACCGTAGCGGTAGCCGGACGCCCGCTCGGCATCCACGGCCACCGGCCCGGAGCCCGCGGCGAAGGCGGCGATCACCCCGGCCAGGGCGTCGTCGGAGGCCACCACCGGTGGAATGCCCTCGCGCGGTTCGAGCAAGGGGATCGGCGCCGGGGCGACGTCGTCCGGGGGAGCGCCCCCGGTGGTTCGCAGTGAACTGTCTGCTGCGGTCTCTTGGGCGTCGGTCACGTGTCAAGGGTATCTGTGTGTGCGCGGCGCCCGTCGACGGAACGTTCCGTCGACGGGCGCCGATGTGTGTAATCCAGCCGGTCGGGCATTTCTGCACACCGGTGGGGTGCGGAATCAGTGGATGATGCCCGTCCGCAGGGCCACGGCGACCATTCCTGCGCGGTCTCCGGTGCCGAGCTTGCGGGCGATGCGGGCGAGGTGGCTCTTGACGGTCAGGGCGGACAGCCCCATGGAGACGCCGATGGCCTTGTTGGACTGGCCCTCGGCGACGAGCCGCAGAACCTCCACCTCGCGGCCGGAGAGTTCGCGGTAGCCGCCCGGGTGGCTCGGGGGGCCGGGGGGCCGGCGGTGCATACGGGCGGCGGTGGCGCCGATGGGGGCGACGCCGGGACGGGCCGGGTGGCCGATGTTGGTACGGGTGCCGGTGACGACGTAGCCCTTGACTCCGCCCGCGAGGGCGTTGCGTACGGCGCCGATGTCATCGGCGGCGGACAGGGCGAGACCGTTGGGCCAGCCGGCGGCTCGGGTTTCGGACAGCAGGGTCAGCCCGGAACCGTCGGGCAGGTGGACGTCGGCAACGCAGATGTCGCGCGGGTTGCCGACGCGGGGACGGGCCTCCGCGATGGACGACGCCTCGATGACGTCACGTACTCCGAGGGCCCACAGATGGCGGGTGACGGTGGAACGGACGCGCGGGTCGGCCACGACGACCATGGCCGTCGGCTTGTTCGGGCGGTAGGCGACCAGGCTTGCGGGCTGCTCGAGGAGAACGGACACCAGGCCTCCTGGGGAGTGGCGGGACGGGCCGGCTCGGGGATGAAGCCGGGGCGAACCGTGCTTGAAGGGTCATTGACTCCTTCGGCAGCAGACCCCTGCTCCTTTAGGGGAAGATCACGATTGCTGGGTAACAATTCGGGCAAATAGGACGCGCGATCGATTGTACGAAAAGCGCGGCGATGGCCGAAAGTGATCGTGTGACGCCGCGTCACGGCGTCACGAGGAGCGGAGGCGGCCCGGATCTTCCTACGGAACCTGCGGTCCGCGCCGCTGGGGCAGCGTCACCACCGCCGCGTCGGGCGCGCCCGAGGGCGGCAGCCCCGCGATCTGGCACAGCAGGTCCCCCCACGCCACCAGATGGGCCGCCGTGTCCGGCACACCGCCGCGCCCCTCGCGCGGCGTCCAGGACGCCCGGATCTCGATCTGGGTCGCGGGGCGCCGCGTCTCCAGCGCACCGAAGTAGTGCGAGCCCGCCATGGTGACCGTGCCGCCGGCCTCCCCGTAGAAGAGCCCGCGCGCCTCCAGCGCGCCGGTCAGCCAGGACCAGCACACCTCCGGCAGCAGCGGGTCGGCGGCCATCTCCGGCTCCAGCTCGGCGCGCACCAGCGTCACCAGCCGGAAGGTGCCCTGCCATGCCTCGTGCCCGTCCGGATCGTGGAGCAGGACGAGCCGCCCGTCGGCGAGATCGTCCTCGCCGTCGACGACCGCCGCCTCCAGCGCGTACGCGTGCGGAGCCAGCCGCTTCGGCGGGCGCGTCGGCTCCACCTCCAGCTCGGGGCGCAGCAGCGCCGCGCGCAGCGCGTCCACCGCCGAACGGAACGCGGGCGGGACGGAACCACCCTCCGCGCCGTCCTTGCCGTCAGCGCCATCGGATTGACCGGAGATGTGTCCCTGAGCCGGAGCCATGCGGGGAAGAGTAGGCGGAACCGGAGCTTCGCGCGCGGAAGGACACCCGTGCGGGGCCGGGCTCGTTGCCCACGCGTGCGAAGATTCTGTGCGTGAGTGCCAACGATCGCCCCTCGGGCCCCCAGACGAAGACCTCCGCCACCCATGACTCGGCGTTCCTGAAGGCGTGCCGGCGCGAGCCCGTGCCGCACACGCCGGTCTGGTTCATGCGCCAGGCGGGGCGCTCGCTGCCCGAGTACCTGAAGGTGCGCGAAGGCATCCCGATGCTCGAGTCCTGCACGATGCCGGAGCTCGTCGCCGAGATCACGATGCAGCCCGTCCGCCGCCACAAGGTCGACGCGGCCGTCTACTACAGCGACATCGTCGTCCCCCTCAAGGCGATCGGCATCGACCTCGACATCAAGCCCGGCGTCGGCCCGGTCGTCGCCGAGCCGTTCCGCACCCGCGCCGACCTGGCCCGGCTGCGCGACCTCACCCCCGACGACGTCCCGTACGTCACCGAGGCCATCGGCCTGCTCACCGCCGAACTGGGCCCGACCCCGCTGATCGGCTTCGCGGGCGCGCCGTTCACCCTCGCGAGCTACCTCGTGGAGGGCGGTCCCTCCCGCAACCACGAGCACACCAAGGCCATGATGTACGGCGACCCGGAGCTCTGGGCCGACCTGCTCGACCGCCTCGCCGAGATCACCGGCGCCTTCCTGGAGGTCCAGATCGAGGCCGGCGCCTCGGCGGTGCAGCTCTTCGACTCCTGGGCGGGCGCCCTGGCCCCCGCCGACTACCGCCGCTCGGTGCTGCCCGCCTCGGCGAAGGTCTTCGACGCCGTCGCCCGCTACGGGGTTCCCCGCATCCACTTCGGTGTCGGCACCGGTGAGCTGCTCGGCCTGATGGGCGAGGCCGGTGCGGACGTCGTCGGCGTCGACTGGCGGGTCCCGCTGGACGAGGCCGCCCGCCGCGTCGGCCCCGGCAAGGCGCTCCAGGGCAACCTCGACCCGGCCGTGCTGTTCGCCCCGACCCCGGCGGTGGAGGCCAAGACCCAGGAGGTGCTGGACGCGGCCGCGGGTCTGGAGGGCCACATCTTCAACCTGGGCCACGGCGTGATGCCGAACATGGACCCGGACGCGCTGACCCGCCTCGTCGAGTACGTCCACACCGGCACCGCGCGCTGAGCCCGGAAAGGCGGGCGCCGCCTCAGGCGGTGCCCGCCTTCCGCAGCACCGACACCGTCTTGCGGGCCGCCACCAGGACCGGGTCCCAGACCGGCGAGAACGGCGGGGCGTAGCCCAGGTCCAGGGCCGTCATCTGCTCCACCGTCATCCCGGCGGTGAGCGCCACCGCCGCCACGTCCACCCGCTTGCCCGCGCCCTCGCGGCCCACGATCTGCACGCCGAGCAGCCGCCCCGTGCGGTACTCCGCGAGCATCTTCACCGTCATCGGCCGCGCCCCCGGGTAGTAACCGGCCCGGCCCGTCGACTCGATCGTCGCCGTCACGAACCGCAGGCCCACCGCCCGGGCGTCCTTCTCGCGCAGCCCGGTCCGGGCGATCTCCAGGTCGCAGACCTTGCTCACCGCCGTACCCACCACCCCGGGGAACGTGCCGTAGCCGCCGCCGACGTTGGAGCCGATGACCTGGCCGTGCTTGTTGGCGTGGGTGCCCAGCGCGATGTGCCGGGTGCGGCCCGCCACCAGGTCCAGGACCTCCACGCAGTCGCCGCCCGCCCAGATGTTCTCGTGGCCCGTGACCCGCATCGACAGATCGGTGAGCAGCCCGCCCTGCGGCCCCAGCGGCAGCCCGACCGCACGGGCCAGCGTCGTCTCCGGCTCGACGCCGATGCCGAGCACCACCACGTCCGCCGGATAGGAACCGCCGTCCGTGGTGACCTCGGTGACCCGGCCGTCCGGCCCGGAGCGGATGCCGGTGACCCCGGCCCCGTTCACCGTGGTGATGCCGAGCCCGTCCATCGCGTCGTGGACCATGCGCCCCATGTCCGGGTCGAGCGTGGCCATCGGCTGCTCGCCGCGGTTGAGGACGGTCACCTCGTAGCCGCGCTTCAGCATCGCCTCCGCCATCTCGACCCCGATGTAACCGGCCCCGACGACGACGGCGCGCCGGCCCGTCGTCCGCTCCAGGGTCTCCAGCAGCGCCTGCCCGTCGTCCAGGGTCTGCACCCCGTGCACCCCGGCCGCGTCCATGCCGGGCAGCTCGGGGCGCACCGGGCGGGCCCCGGTGGCGATGACCAGCTTGTCGAACCCGGTCCAGTACGTCTCGCCGGACTCCCGGTCCAGGGCGCGCACCCGCCGCCCGGCCACGTCGATCTCCGTCACCTCGGTGCGGGTGCGCAGATCGATGTCGCGGGCCCGGTGCTCCTCGGGGGTACGGGCGACCAGCTGGTCCCGTTCGGTCACGTCGCCGCTCACCCAGTACGGGATGCCGCACGCCGAGTACGAGGTGAAGTGGCCCCGTTCGAAGGCGGTGATGCTCAGCTCGTCCGGGCCCTTCAGCCGCCGGGCCTGGGACGCGGCGGACATCCCCGCCGCGTCCCCGCCGATGATCACCAGTCGTTCCGCCGCCATGCCAGTCCCTTCGACGCCCCGTCCGAAGGAACCCACGCTACGGCGCGGCCCGCCCCTGTGACGTACTCACTCGCCCTCGGCGGCCTTCCGCTTCCCGGCCCGGCGGCGCAGCAGCCGCCACAGGAGGGCCAGGGCGGCCGCCGCGGCCAGGAACGGGGCCGAGGCGCCCACCGCCATCGCCAGCCACCGCAGCATCGTCACGAACGCGTGCCGGCCGCCGGCCAGCGCGTCCGGGAGGCCCGGACCGTCGTCCGCCCCCTCGGCCGCCGCATCCGGCTCCACGAGGTCGAGCGTGACGGTCGCCAGCGTCGTACGGTCCTCGAGCGACGCCTGCTCGGCGAGCAACGACTCAAGCGACGCCTGACGGCTGCTCAGTTCGCCTTCCAGCGTGACCACGTCGGCCAGCTTCTCGGCCCGCTCCATCAGCTTGCGCACCCGCGCCACGCTCGCACGCTGGGAGGCGATCCGGCTGTCGACGTCGACGACCTGGTCGGTGACGTCCTTGGCCGCCGACGTGCGGGAGACCAGCTTCCCCGCTCCCGAGAGCTGCCGCAGTACGTCGTCGTACGCCTCCTGCGGCACCCGCAGCACGAGGTGCGAGGAGTCGCGCGTCCCGTCGATCCGCTCGGTCTGCTCCTTCTCGACCAGCCCGCCGGCGTCCTGCGCGACCGCACGGGCCGCGGCGGCCGCCTTCGACGCGTTCTCCACCTCCACGGAGAGCGTCGCGGTCCGGATGACATGGGTCGCCGCGGGCTTCGGCGCCTTCGCCTTTCCGGCCGGATCCGCCGCCTGCGCCTCGGCGTTCCCGGCACCGGAACCGGCCTTCTGCTGGCGGGCCGGGGCGGCGGCCCGGTCGGCGCTCGCCCCGGAGTCGTCGCCCGCCGCGCCGCAGCCGCTCAGCGCGAGGACGGCGGTCAGCAGCCCGGCGGCCACGGCGGTGCGCGAACGGCGGGCGGCGGGGCCGGCCGCACGTCTGCCGGCCGCACGTCTGCCGGCCGCACGTCTGTCGGCCCGGATGAAGCGTGTTCCTCGCATAACTGTCCCCCCAGGACTGGTGGTTGACGACGCGGATGGGACGTGGGAGGGGGCGGCGGCGGATCCGGGAAACCGGTTTCGAAGCGGTCACGGTCAGGACTCGGAAGAGGTTTGAGAGAGTGGAGGCATGCAGCGTTCAACACACCGCGCGGACCGGGCCGCGGGCCACGTCGTCGTCATCGGCGGCGGCATCGCCGGACTCACGGCCGCCCACCGGCTCCTCGGCGCCGGGCTGAGGGTCACCCTCCTGGAGGCGACCGACCGGCTCGGCGGCAAGCTCATGACCGGCGAGGTCGCGGGCGTCCGGGTCGACCTCGGCGCCGAGTCCATGCTCGCCCGCCGCCCCGAGGGGGTCGACCTGGCGCGTTCCGTGGGCCTCGGTGACCGCCTCCAGCCGCCCGCCACGACCACCGCCGCCCTGTGGACGCGCGACGCGCTGCGCCCCATGCCCAAGGGCCATGTGATGGGCGTCCCGGGCGACCCGTCCGTCCTCGGCGACGTTCTCTCGCCCGAGGGGCTGGCCCGTATCGCGCGGGACCGCGACCTCACCACGGCGGCCGTCGGCGACGACGTCGGCGTCGGCGCGTACGTGGCGGACCGGCTGGGCCGCGAGGTCGTCGACCGGCTGGTGGAGCCGCTGCTCGGCGGGGTCTACGCGGGCGACGCCTACCGGATCTCGATGCGCGCCGCCGTCCCGCAGCTCTTCGAGGCGGCCCAGCAGGGGGGCTCCCTGCTCGACGGGGTCACCCGCATCCAGGAGCAGGCCGCCGCCCGGCAGCGCACCGGGCCGGTCTTCCAGGGCATCGAGGGCGGCATCGGCACCCTGCCGGGCGCCGTCGCGGACGCCGTACGCGCCGGGGGTGGCGAGATCCTCACCGAGACGCCGGTGCTGGGCCTGACCCGTACCGCCGACGGCTGGGACGTGCGCACCGACACCCGGGTCGTCGCCGCCGACGGGGTCGTCCTCGCCGCGCCCGCCTGGTCCGCCTCCACGCTGCTCGCCGCCGAGTCCCCGGCCGCGTCGGCCGAACTGGCGGGCGTCGAGTACGCGTCGATGGCCCTGATCACCATGGCGTTCCGGCGCTCCGACGTGGCCGGCACGGCCGCGCTCGACGGGCGCTCCGGCTTCCTGGTGCCGCCGGTCGACGGGCGCACCATCAAGGCCGCCACGTTCTCCACCCGCAAGTGGCAGTGGGTCGCCGACGCGGCGCCCGACCTCTTCTTCCTGCGGACGTCCGTCGGCCGCTACGGCGAGGAGGACCACCTGCACCGCGAGGACGGCGAACTCGTCGGCGTATCGCTGAGCGACCTCGCCGCCGCGACCGGGCTGACCGCGAAGCCCGTGGCCACCGAGGTCACCCGCTGGATCGGCGGGCTGCCCCAGTACCCGGTGGGCCACCTCACCAGGGTCGCCCGCATCCGTGAGGAGGTCGCCAAGCTGCCCGCGCTGCGGGTGTGCGGGGCGGTCTACGACGGGGTCGGCATCCCCGCCTGCGTGGCGAGCGCCCGGCGCGCCGCGGAGGAGGTCGCGGACGCTCTCGCCGGGGAGATCATCGCCACGCCGACCCTGGTTCAGGGCACACGGAGCGAGGCGGGACAATAGCCGTATGAGTGCTCCTGAGACTGAGACATCAAGCAAGGTTCCGAATGCCGGCAAGAAGGCCAAGGACCTCAACGACGTCATCCGCTACACGCTGTGGTCCGTCTTCAAACTGCGCGACGTCCTGCCCGCCGACACGGACCGCGCGGCCGTCGCCGGTGAGGTCCAGGAGCTGTTCGACCAGCTCGCCGCGAAGGACGTCACCATCCGCGGCACCTACGACGTCTCCGGACTGCGCGCCGACGCCGACCTCATGATCTGGTGGCACGCGGAGACGGCGGACGAGCTCCAGGAGGCGTACAACCTCTTCCGGCGCACCCGGCTCGGCAACCACCTGGAGCCGGTCTGGTCGAACATGGCGCTGCACCGCCCCGCCGAGTTCAACAAGTCGCACGTCCCGGCCTTCCTCGCCGACGAGACGCCGCGCAACTACATCAGCGTGTACCCCTTCGTGCGCTCGTACGACTGGTACCTGCTGCCCGACGAGGACCGCCGCCGCATGCTCGCCGACCACGGCAAGATGGCCCGCGGCTACCCCGACGTGCGCGCCAACACCGTCGCCTCGTTCTCGCTCGGCGACTACGAGTGGGTGCTGGCCTTCGAGGCCGACGAGCTGTACCGCATCGTGGACCTGATGCGTCACCTCAGGGCCTCCGAGGCGCGGATGCACGTCCGCGAGGAGGTCCCCTTCTTCACCGGCCGGCGCAAGTCGGTCGCGGACCTGGTGGCCGGGCTCGCGTAGCGAACGGGCTCCCGACCACCCCAACCCGGAAGATCAGACGGCGGGCACCCGGCACCTCGTGCCGCCCGCCGGTCCAGCGACACCGGGTTCGGCTCGACGGTGCGGCGCGCTTTCCGCGCGCCGCACCGTTCGTCATTCGCGGGCCCGGCGTCCTCGTACAGCGTGAGTTCCCGTCGGTGCGCGGTGGACCGCACCCCCTGGGACGCCCCGGCCCCGCTGGGCCAGGCGGGCTCCAACAGGTGGACTAGGCGTCTCAGGAACTGCTGCTCCCGCAGCTCGACCCGCCGCCGCAGCTGGAACCGCCGCCGCAACTCGATCCGCCCCCGCAGCTGGAACCGGAACCCGAGCCGCAGCTCGAACCCGATCCGCATCCGTTGGCCCCGCCGCAGCCGCTCCCGGAGGAGCCGCCGCAGCCGCCCCCGGGGCTCGACCCCGCGCACCACACCGAGGGCGCCGTCAGCAGCGCCGAGGAGTCCGTGGAGCCGTGCCCGGTGTGCGGGGGAGCGGCGGGCCGGGTCCGGGCCGCCGCGATCAGGTGCGTCCGCAGCGCGGGGTCCGCGACCGCACGCGGGCCGAGGGTCGCCACCAGGAACGCCGGGTCGGAGCGGTACGCGTGGGCGGCCCGGAACTCCGCCGCCGCCCTGCGCCCGGCCCGGGTGACCCGGGACCGGGCCACCGCCGCGCACACCAGTCCGGCCACGAACCCGCCGAACACGGCCGGGATCACCAGCAGGGCGAACGGGAAACCCCAGCCGGAGCCCCCGTCGTCGTCCATGAACCGGCTGATGGCCAGGCCGAAGGCGACCGGGGCGGCCAGAAAGCACAGCAGCGTCTGCACCAGGCCCCACACGCGCCACTTCGCGCTCTCACCGGGCCGGGCCAGCAGCCCGCGCGCCGCCAGTCCGTCACCGGTCTCCTGCACCGCCGGGTGCCGCATCACCGCGACCCGCAGGGTGTGCAGGGCGCCGCTCGGGGCAGCCGCCTGCTCCTGGAGCACGGCCCGCTCCACCGGGTCGTGGGCGACCGGCCGGAGGACGGCGACGATGCCAGGTCCGCCGACGTTCAGCCGGCCGTCCGCCTGCATGGCGGTGAGCGCCGTGTCGACCACGCGCCCGGGCCCGCCGTTGAGGAAGGCCGCTTCGAACAGGTCGTGGACCGGCCCGCCCTGCCCCCGGTGGGCGCGCACGAGCCCGGTGATCAGCAGGACGGAGGAGAGGACCACCGCGAGCGTCAGGGCGAGAGCCAGTGCGTTCACCCCGGTCACCGCCCCACCAGCACGGAGCGGGCGGCCCGGGCCAGCCGGGCGGCGCGTCCGGGCGGCCGGGGCGCGGCCCGGTCCCGCCACCAGTACGTCAGCCGGCGGCGGGCCGCGTCGTCCTCGGGCCGGCCCGCGATGAGCAGCTGCTCGGCGAAGTCCAGGGCGTCGCGCCGGTAGCCCGCCGTCATGGGCCGCGTCCCGGCGTACGCGAGGAACGCGGCCCGGTAGCCGCGCCCCAGGATCTCCGGAAGCTCGGGCGCCACCTTGGCGACGACATCGGCGCGCTTGGCGGCCAGGGCCCGGCTCTGCACGCCGAGCCTGCGCGGGTCGAAGCCCTCGGGCGCGGGGGTGCCGGCGACCAGGGCGGAGAGCAACGCGGTCTGGGCGACCGCGACCCCGTCCCGCACGGCCTCGGGGACGGGCGCCGCGGCCCCCGTACCGCCACCCGGCGACAGCCGCGCGCCACCCGGGACAGCCCTTCCCCCCGCCTCCAGCGCCGCCCGGATCGCCTCCAGTTCGCCCGCCAGCTCGGCGGCCGGCGGGAAGGCGTCGTCGCGCTCCAGCAGCACCCCCGGCGGGGCGACCCGGGAGCGCAGCTCGGCCAGGACGTCCAGCACCGGGGCGGTCACCGGGTGGGCGTGCGTGTCGTGCCACACGCCGTCCTTCTCGACCCCGCCCGCCACATGCACGTACGCGATGGCTTCCACCGGCAGCTCGTCCAGGGCGGTCGCCGGGTCCTCGCCCCGGTTGACGTGGTTGGTGTGCAGGTTGGCCACGTCGATCAGCAGCCGCACCCCGGTGCGCTCCACCAGCTCCGCCAGGAACTGCCCCTCGGTGAGCTCCTCGCCCGGCCAGGAGATCAGCGCCGCGATGTTCTCCAGGGCCAGCGGCACCGGCAGGGCGTCCTGCGCGATGCGCACGTTCTCGCACAGCACGTCCAGCGCCGCCCAGGTGCGCGGCACGGGCAGCAGGTGCCCGGCCTCCAGCACCGGCGACCCGGTGCGCGCCCCGCCCGCCCGTACGAACGCGATGTGCTCGGTCACCAGCGGGGCGTCCAGCAGCACGGCCCGGGCGGCGAGGTCCGCGAGGCGGCCGGGGTCGGGGCGGTCGGCCCCTCCGAGGCCCAGCGAGACCCCGTGCGGCACGACGGTGACCCCGCGCTCCCTCAGCCGCTCCAGGGAGGCCGGCAGATGGCCGGCGCAGAGGTTCTCCGCGACCGCCTCCACCCAGTCGATCCCCGGCAGCGCCTCCACCTCGTCGGCGATCTCCGGCCGCCAGCCGATCCCGATACCCAGCTCCATGCCGTCCCCCTCTGTTCCGTGCAGGGGTGATGGCCCCGCGGCACGGCGATGAACCCGGCAGGGAAGACGTTCAGAGCTTCATTTGAGGTTCCGGGGGCCGTCCGCCCCCCTCAGCGGCGCAGGGCCGGGTGGTCGGCGACCACCGTGCACGAGCCGGGCGCGATCTCCGTGAAGCCGGCGTCCCGCACGACCGGCAGCCCGCTCACCGTCAGCTCCCGCCAGCGCTCCGGCCCCGGGGTGGCGACCGAGAGGGGGAAGCCCGCCTCGCGCCACGCCTTGCGCTCGGTCTCCGACAGCTCCCACCAGGCGAGCTGCGCCCCGTGCCCGACCTGGGCCATCTCCTTGCCGGCCGACATGCCCAGCTCCGGATTGAGCCAGAGCACCGGGTGCGAGGGATCGGGTGCGGCCGGCGGCTCGGGGTCGTCCAGGTCCGTCCCCGAGACCTGGAGCTTGGCCAGCTCCTTCGGCCAGCCGTCCAGGGGCACCGGCGGGAAGACCCGCACCTCCGCCTCGTCGCCCGTGACCGTGATCCCGGGCAGCGCGGCCGCCCTGCGCCACTCCGCACCACGGGCCCGCCGCACCACCTTGCGGATGCGGGCGTCCTGCCAGTCCCGCATCAGCCGCGCCCATTCGCCCTCGCCCACCGACCGCTCGTCGCAGAGCATCACCAGGACCGCGCGGGCCGCCGTGCGCAGGGCGTCGGTGCGGGCCGGAGGCGCCGCCTTCTCGATGCGCACCACCAACGGCAGTACGTACTGCGGCGCTTCGTCCCGGTTCGTCCGCTCGGAACGGAACGGGCTGTCCACGGGCAGGGTGTCCGGCTCGGCGGGCGGGGACGCGGGGGTGTCGTTGCTGCTCACCCGACCAGTCTGCCAGCCGCCCTCACCGGGGTCATTGGCGGAATGGAACCCTCCGGGCGAGGATGCTCCGCATGAAGAGCGATCTCTTTTCCAGCGAGCACATGGCCGAGCAGGCAACGGCCCCGGGGATGACGCTGCAGAACGCCAAATCCATCAAGTACGCGGTCGACGGGGAGATGCACGCCCGCCAGGGATCGATGGTCGCCTTCCGCGGTGATCTGCAGTTCGAGCGCAAGGGCCAGGGCATCGGCGGCCTGCTCAAGCGCGCCGTCACGGGGGAGGGGCTGCCGCTGATGGCCGTGCGCGGCCAGGGCGAGGCGTGGTTCGCGCACGAGGCGGCCAACTGCTTCATCGTGGAGATGGAGCAGGGCGACGTCCTCACCATCAACGGCCGCAACGTCCTGTGTTTCGACGCCACGCTCTCCTACGAGATCAAGACGGTGAAGGGCGCCGGGATGACCGGCGGCGGGCTCTTCAACAGCGTCTTCACCGGCTACGGCAAGCTCGGTCTGATGTGCGAGGGCCACCCCATCGTCATCCCCGTCACGCCCCAGCAGCCGGTCTGCGTCGACACCGACGCGGTCGTCGGCTGGAGCGCCCAGCTGAACACCTCGCTGCACCGCTCGCAGAGCGTCGGCTCGATGATCCGGGGCGGCTCGGGCGAGGCCGTCCAACTGCGCCTGGAGGGCCAGGGGTTCGTGATCGTACGGCCCAGCGAGCTGAAGCCCGAGAAGGCGTCGGCCCACTGAAGGACGCCGCACAGGCCCTGCGGCTGCGGGGCGTGGGCCGGCGGTACGGCCTCGCCGGGCCCTGGGTGCTGCGCGGGGTCGACCTCGGCCTGCCCGCGCGCGCCCTCGTCCGCGTCGAGGGCGCCAACGGCACCGGGAAGTCGACCCTGTTGCGGCTGCTGGCCGGGATCGACGCCCCCTCCGAGGGCCGGATCACCGGCGGCCGGCCGCGCACGGCGTACGTCCCCGAGCGGTTCTCCGCCGCGCTGCCCTTCACGGCCGCCGGGTACCTCGTCCACCTGGGGCGGATCCACGGACTGCGGCAGGCGGACGCGGTGGACCGGGCGAGCGGCTGGCTGACCCGGTTCGGCGCCGCCGCGCACGCCGGAACCCCGCTCACCGAACTCTCCAAGGGCACCAGCCAGAAGGTCGCCGTCGCCCAGGCGCTGCTCGCCGAGCCGGAGCTGCTGGTGCTGGACGAGGCGTGGACCGGCCTGGACACGGAGGCGCGCGGCGAGCTGGACCGGGCCGTCGCCGAACGCGTCGCCGCCGGCGCGACGGTCGTCTTCGTGGACCACGACCCGCACCGGCTGGCGGGCGCGGTCGACGCCGCGTACCGCGTCGAAGGGCTGGGCCTGGTCGCCGTGCCGCTCGCCGCCCCGGTCACGGTCCCGGGCCCCCGGGTCCGGATCGAGGCGACGTGCGTGCCGGGCACCCCGCTCCCGGCCCACCTGCCCGGCGCTCCGGCGTGCACGGTGGCGCCGGACGGCACGGCGCGGCTCACGGTCGCGGCCGCGCACTCCGACGCCCTGCTGGCCACGCTGCTCACAGCCCGCCCGGCGTGGCACATCAGCCATGTGACGACGGCGGCCGGGGCCGGCGAGGGCCGTGCCACCTCCCGGAACGAGGCACAGTGACCGCACTCGTCCGCTACCAGGCCGGCCTGCTCGTACGGTCCCAGCGCTGGCTGGCCCCGGTGCTGCTGTACGCGGCCTTCCTCGCCGTCGGCGTCCGTGCCGGCCAGCCCGTGCTGGACTCGCTCGGCTACACCGCCGCCGGACTGCTGCCGGTCACCGCGTGGCTCGTGCGGGTCTGCGTCACCCAGGAGCCGCCCGCCGCCCGCGCGGTCGTCGCGGCGGCGGTCGGCGGGCAGCCGCGGGCCCACCTGGCCGCCCTGCTCACCGCTCTGGGGTGCGCCGGGCTGCTGGGTGCGGCCGCCACCGCCGTCGTGTCGGCGATCAGTGATCCGGCCAGTACCGACCACTCGGTCCGGGTGCCGTTGCCGGCGGCCGGTGCCGCCGGACTGCTCGCCACGGCCTGCTGCGTGCTGCTGGGCGCGGCGGTCGGCGCCCTGTGCACCCGGCCGCTGCTGCACGGGCGCGGCTGGTCGATCGCGGCGACCGTGCTCGCCTCACTGCTTGCGCTGGTGACCGCCGGATCGCCCGCGAAGCACGCGGTGACGGGCCTGGTCACCGGTTCGCTGACCGGCACGGTCCGGATGCCGGTGCTCCCGCTGCTCGGCGCCGCCGCCATCGCCGCCGCCGCGCTCGCGCTCGCCTGCCGGCTCACCTCGGTACGCGGCTGAGTAGGCTCGTACGCATGAGTGAGGACAGGAACGAGCGCGTGGACGAGCGGGCGGACGCGGGTCGCGGGTCCTACTGCGGGACGCCGGACGCGTCCCCGGAGCGGGCCGAAGGGCCGCCGTACGCCGAGTGCGTGCTGTGCCGGGAACCGACCGAGTACGCCGAGTCGGTCAAGGGGATCACGCTGTGCCCGGTGTGCGAATGGCAGGAGGCCCAGCGCACGGCCTGCTCCGGCTGAGCCTCAGCCGGCCATCAGCTCGGACACCTTGACGAAGCGGTAGCCGCGCTTCCGTAGCTCCGGCACGACCTGGCGGACCGCCTCGGCCGTGACCGGCGCCGCGCTGCGGGTGCAGTGCATGACGACGAGCGAACCGGACCGCACCCCGTCCAGCACCTGTTCCGCGACGGCGTCCGCGTCCGTGGCGAAGGCGTCGCCGCTGACGACGTCCCACTGGACGGCGGTCACCTTCTCCGGCCCGAGCGCGCGCAGCGTGTCGTCGTCGTAGCAGCCGCCGGGGAAGCGGAAGTACGGCACCACATTGCGGGCGCCGGCCTTGCGGATCGCCCCGAAGGCCCGCCGCACCTCCTCGCGCACGGCGTCCTTCTCCACGGTCGGCAGCCCGTAGCACGGCGTCGTGAAGGCGTAGTGGCTGTAGGAGTGGTTGCCGATCTCGAAGAGGGGATCGGTGCCGATGGAACGGGCCTCGTCCGGGTACTCCTCGGCCCACCGCCCGGTCATGAAGACCGTCGCGGGCACCTTCAGCCGACGCAGCAGGGCGATCAGTTCCGGGTTGTCGAAGTGCTCGCCGCCCGCCGCGCGCGGCCCCTCGTCGGCCGTCATATCGGCGTCGAAGCTGAGCGCGACGACCTTCGCGGCGTGCTGCGGCCCGCGCCTGAAGACGGGGGTCAGCCCGCCGGGGCCGGGGGCCAGGACGGCGGGTTTCTCCGGGGCGGCCGGGGGAGCGGGGGAGGTGGCGGGACGGGCCGGGGCGGAGGCGCCGGAGGCCGTGGGTGGGCCGGAGGCAGGGGCAAGGCCGGGCACGGCGTGGCCGCAGCCGACGAGGCTCCCGCCGAGCACCGCGCCCAGCACACCCAAAGTTGTCACTCTGCGTGCAAAAGGTGTCATTCCCGGAAAATAACCGATCAACCGATCGGTGCCGGGCTGGCGCGCTGGACGGGCCGCCGCCCCGGTGGGCGCCGTACTCGGCCGCCGTACTCAGCCTGTCAGCGCCACGGCCCCGTCACCGCGAACGTGGTGCCCGGGGTGTAGACGTTCACGTACATCGTCCCGTAGTCCGGTGCGAACGTGACACCCGCGAACTCGCCCCACTCGGGAGCTTCGGGCGTCCCGATGTTCTGCCGGCCGCGCGCCATCGCGTACACCTCGCCGCGCCGGGTCAGGCCGAAGACGTGCTGGGCGCCGCCGCCGTCCTCGCACACCATCAGGCCGCCGTCGGGGGCCAGGGTGATGTTGTCGGGGGACTCGCCGGGCAACTGGAGGTCGGTGTCCGGGCCGAAGACGATGACCAGGGTCAGCCGGCGCCGCTCGGGGTCGTAGCGCCAGACCTGTCCGTAGTGGTCCGCTGCCGAACCCTCCTCGCGGTGCGCGAAGCTGGAGACGAAGTAGACGCAGGAGCCGCCCCAGTAACAGCCCTCCAGCTTCTGGGCGTGAGTGATGCCCTTCGGGCCGAAGTCCTGGAAGCGGATGGGGGTTTCGGCGGCCTGCGGGTCCGGTACGGGGACCCACTCGATGCCCTCGAACACCGTCCCGGTCTCCTGGACCACCGAGAGGTCGGGGACGCCCGGCACCCGCATGGCCTCCAGCCGGCCGCCCGCCCGCAGCGAGCCCGTGCCGCCCAGCGGCTTCTTCGGCAGGAAGCGGTAGAAGAGGCCGAACGGCTTCTCGAACGCGTCCTCCGTCTCGTAGACCGTCCCGTTGTGCGGGTCGATCGCGATCGCCTCGTGCTGGAAGCGGCCCATCGCGGTCAGCGGCACGGCGCCTGTGCGGCGCGGATCGGCGCCGTCCACCTCGAAGATGTAGCCGTGGTCCTTGGTGTAGCCGTTGGTGCCGGCCCGGTCCTCGGTCTCCTCGCAGGTCAGCCAGGTGTCCCAGGGGGTGCGTCCGCCCGCGCAGTTCACCGCCGTACCGGCGATCGCGACCCGTTCGGACAGCACCCGGTTGTGGCCGTCGAGCTCCAGGGCCGTACAGCCGCCCTTGCCCATCGGGTCGTACGTGAGCCCTGCCACCGTCGGTACGGGGATCGCGGCGTCCACCCGGTTCTCGTGGTTGCGCACCAGCCGGACGTGTCCGCCCCGGCCGGCGAACGCGGCCATGCCGTCGCAGTGGCTGGGCACCTCGCCCTCGCCGGAGCGGAGCGGGTCGCCCTCCCGGGACAGCACCCGGTAGCGGAAGCCCTTCGGCAGGTCGAGCAGGCCGTCCGGGTCCGGCACCAGCGGGCCGTAACCGCTGTGCCCGCGCGCGGCGGAGCTCCCGGCGAACAGTTCGGTGAACGCCCCGGTGAAGGCGATCGACGCGACGGCGGCACCGCTCGCGGTCAGGACGGTGCGCCGGGTCGTGAGGGGTCGGGGTGAGGCTGACATGGGCAACTCCCTGCTGGGGGACAGGACAGATGGCATGGCGACGTCAGGGGAGGGTCTGCCCGTTCGAGCCCTCGGGTGAACGTCGGCGGCCCTCCCGGCAGACGTTGTCACGGCAGCTCTGCCGGACCGGCGCCGACGCTCCGGGGCAGCAGCAGACGGAACGTGGAACCGTAGCCCGGCCGGGTGTCGAGTTCGAGCCGCCCGTCGTGCGCCTCGGCGATGGTGGACGCGATCGACAGGCCGAGACCGGACCCGGGCTCCGCGCCGTCCGGGCCCGCCGCCGGCCCCCGGTAGAACCGTTCGAACACCTGCTGCGCCGCCTCGGCCGCCAGCCCCGGCCCGTCGTCGGCGACCTCGACCACGCACGCCGGCACCCCGGCGGGCAGCGCCGCCGTGGCGCTGCTGCGGCCCGGCCGGCCGGTGCCCCCGGTGTCCGGGCCGGTGCGCACGGTGCCGACCCGCACCTCGACACGGGCGCCGGGCGGGGTGTGCCGGCAGGCGTTGGCCAGCAGGTTGGCGATCACCTGCGAGAGCTGGTGCGCGTCCCCCAGCGCCTCCACCACGTCGAGCCCGCGCCCCGAACCGTCCGGGCCCCCGCCGCCCAGCGGTGCCAGCCGCACGTCCCGCCCCGGATGCGCGACGACGGCCGCGCCGACCCCGTCGGCCGCCAGCGACAGCAGGTCCACGGTCTCCCGGTGCGCGACGGGCGCGTACCCCAGCTTGGCCAGCAGGAACAGGTCGTCGACCAGACGGCTCATCCGCTCCGCGTCGCGGGCGATCAGCTCGTGCGCCTCGCGCCGCCGCGCCGCGGGCAGGCTCGGCTGCTCCACGAGGAGTTCGGCGAAGCCCTGGATCGAGGTGAGCGGCGTGCGCAGCTCGTGGCCCGCGTCGGCCATGAAGCGACGCAGCCGCTGCTCGGAGGCGTCCTTGCGGTGCAGGGCCGCCCGGACCTGGTCGAGCATCGTGTTGAAGGCGATGCCGAGCCGCCCGGTCTCGGTGCGCGGGTCGGTGTCGGCGACGGTCAGGGCCGACTCGCCGCCGGTGATCCGCAGGGCCGTGCGTTCCATCCGGGCCAGCGGGCGCAGCCCCAGCCGCACGGCCGCGCTGCCCAGCAGCCCGACACCGGCGGCCACGACGGCCCCGATCGCGAGGCTGAACCACAGCAGCTTGGACGTGGCCCCCTCGACGGTGTCGAGGGGGAGCGCGACGATGACCACGCGCCGCCCGTCCGGCTCCGTGTCGGCGATCACCCGCCACGCCGAGCCCCCGTCGGCGGCGGGCACGGTGGTGGGCCGGCCCTTCTCCAGCGTGAGGCCGGAGGCGGTGGCGGGCAGCCGGGGCCGGCCGCTGCCGCTGCCCAGCGAGTCGGGGCGCAGCCGCCCGTCCGAGGTGTAGAAGAAGACCCGGTAGTCGGAGGGCAGGGCGTCCTTGCGGGGCACGGGGGCGTTCGGCGGCCGGCCGTGGGCCGGGGCGTACGCGGCCGGGGGCGGCGGGCGGAACTGGGTCAGCCGGTGGTCGATCTGGCCGGTGAGCCAGGACCGCATGACCGCGAGACCGGCGGCCTGCGAGACCAGTACGGCCACCGTGGCCAGCACGGTGGAGATCAGTACCAGCCGGGTCCGTACCGAGCGGGGCCGCAGCCGGCGCGCCCGCGGGTTCACGGCGCGTCCTCGCGCGGCAGCCGCAGGCAGTAGCCGACGCCGCGCACGGTGTGGATCAGCGGCCGGCCCGCGCGGTCGATCTTGCGGCGCAGGTTCTTGATGTACGTGTCGACGATGCGGGTGTCCCCGGCGAAGCCGTACTGCCACACGGCCAGCAGGATGTCCTGCTTCTCCAGCACCTTCTCCGGCTGGGACACCAGGCACACCAGGAGCCGGAATTCGGTCGGGGACAGCTGTACGGGCGCGCCGGCCCGGTGCACGGTGTGGCGTTCGCGGTCCACGCTCAGGTCCGCGTACCGCAGCGGGGGCTGTTCGGCCGGCGGCCGGGGCGCGCCCCCGGTGCGGCGCAGGATGGCCCGGATCCGCAGCAGGATCTCCTGGATGTGGAACGGCTTGGTGACGTAGTCGTCGCCGCCGGAGCTGAGCCCGATGATGCGGTCCTCGATGTCCGTGCGCGCGGTCAGGAACAGCACCGGGGTGTAGTCGCCGCGGGACCGCAGCTCGCGCGTCACGGCGAAGCCGTCGGTGTCCGGGAGCATCACGTCCAGCACGATCAGATCCGGCCGGCGGCGGCCCACCTCGCCCACCGCGTCCCGCCCGTTCGCCGCCGAGGCGACGCTGTACCCGGCCGCGTTCAGGGCCGAGGTGAGCAGGGTGCGGATGCTCGGGTCGTCCTCGACGACGAGAACGGTGTGCCGGGCCGACCGGTCGCCCATCGGAAGGATCACCTCGCGGCGTTGCGGGGAAAGGCGCGCGCCGGGCGGGGCGGCGCCGTGCGGTGGACGCGCGCGATGCTAACGGCCGAACATGTGCGCGTTCACAGGAACGGCACGCGGCGGCGCGCCCCGGCAGGAAGGCGGGCGGGGGCCTTCCTGCCGGGGCGCGCCGCAGGTCAGCCGGTCACCTCCTTGTTCTTCGCCAACGCCGTGGTGCGCTCGGTGACCGTGGTGCGCAGGGTGCCGACCGCGCTCTCGGTCTCCTTCGCGGAGATCCCGGCCCGGGTGGCCTGCCCGGCGAGGTCGTCGAGCGCCTTCGCGGCCTTGCCGGAGGCGTAGAACTTCTCGTACAGGTCCTTGTACGCCTTCTTGTAGACGGCGTCGAAGGCGTCGAGCTTCAGGAAGCGTTCCTTCAGCGCGTGCCCGGACATCATGCCGCCGCCGCGCCGGCCGCCGGCCGCGTCGTCGCCGTCACCGCCGGGTGCTCCCGGGCCACCTGCCGTGTCGGGCAGGTCGGGCATGCCTTCGGGGGCCTCCCCGGCCTGGCCGGCCTCGTCGCTCTGACCGGCTCGCCCGCCCTGGCCGCCGCCCGGGCCTCCGGGGCCGCCCATGCTCATCTGGTCGTCCGGCCCGGCGGTCGCGTCTCCGCTGAAGGTGAGGTTGTAGTCCCAGCCGAGCACCGAGAACTTCTTGGTGTTCAGGTCGTACCCGAGCAGGTAGTTCTTCCCCGGGCCCGCCATGTCGTCGAAGTTCATCAGCAGGTTCTGTGCCGCGACGTAGTGGGCGAACGAGTCGACGTCGACGTACTTGTCGAGGCCGGCGGCGAACTCCTCGTCGGATGCCTTCTCCACCCACTTGGTCAGCTTCATCACGGGTTCGAGGTCCTGGCTGCCGACCTTGTTCAGCTGCCGGAAGGACGTCTCGTACTTCGAGGGGTCGTCGCCCTGGTAGTCGAACGTGCCGCCCGCCCTGGCCTTGTAGACCACGGACTCGCCCTCGACGGCCTCGGCGTACTCGGTGTCGGGGTTCTCGACCATCAGCCGCACGGCCGTCGGCCGGTCGTTGACCTTCAGGGTCGAGAGGCTGTACCGCTCGGCCGGCTCCCCGGTCCCGTCGATCAGCGAGAGCGCCAGCGCCTCGTTGAGCGGGACCTGGGCGTTGCTGCCCGGGCGCAGCGAGATCTCCCGCTCGCCCTGGTAGGCGCGCCCCTCCACGTACTCGTCGATCTTGATGAGCCAGGGGAGTTCCTCGGGCTTGTCGGCGGACAGGTTGTACTGCGTCATCCCGCCACCCCCGCCCCGCCCACCGGCCGCCTGGCCACCACCGGCCTGACCGCCCCCCGCAGCGGCACCGCCGCCACCGGCCGCCGCCTGACCGCCGCCGCCCTGACCGCCGCCGCCCTG
>NZ_SSBI01000016.1 GCF_004795015.1 Streptomyces sp. A1277
GGCCCGTACCCGGCCCGTACCCGGCCCGTACCCGGCCCGTACCCGGCCCGTACCCGGCCCGTACCCGGCCCGTACCCGGCCCGTACCCGGCCCGTACCCGGCCCGTACCCGGCCCGTACCCGGCCCGTACCCGGCCCGGACCCGGCAGGCCGGGGCGGGCCGGGCGGTCGGGGTCAGGCCGTCGGCACGATGCGGCCGGTGACCTCGCCGAGGCCGACGCGGGTGCCGTCCGGGCCGGGGGCCCAGGCGGTGATGGTCACCGTGTCGCCGTCCTCCAGGAACGTGCGCTTGCCCTCGGGCAGCTCCAGCGGGTCGCGGCCGTTCCAGGTGAGTTCGAGCAGGGAGCCGCGCTGGGCCGGTTCGGCGCCGCTGATGGTGCCGGAGCCGTAGAGGTCGCCGGTGCGCAGCGATGCGCCGTTGACCGTCATCTGGGCGAGCTGCTGGGCGGCCGTCCAGTACATCGTGGAGAACGGGGGCTCCGCGACGACCTGGCCGTTGATCGCGACGGAGAGCCGCAGGTCGTAGCCGCCGGGCTCGTCCTCGTCGGCGTCGTCCAGGTAGGGCAGCAGCGGGAAGTCGCGGGCGGGCGGGGCGGTCCTGGCGGCGTCCAGCGCCTCCAGCGGGGTGACCCACGCCGAGACGGAGGTGGCGAAGGACTTGCCGAGGAACGGGCCGAGCGGGACGTACTCCCACGCCTGGATGTCGCGCGCCGACCAGTCGTTGAGCAGGGAGAGGCCGAAGACGTGCTCGCGGAAGTCGGCCAGCGGGACGGGCGTGCCGTGCTCGGAGCCGGTGCCGACGACGAAGCCGACCTCGGCCTCGATGTCGAGCTTGACGGACGGGCCGAAGACGGGCGCCGGGTCGGCGGGGGCCTTGCGCTGGCCCGCCGGGCGGACCACGTCCGTGCCGGAGACGACGACGGTGCCGGCGCGGCCGTGGTAACCGATCGGCAGGTGCTTCCAGTTGGGGGTGAGCGCGTCGCCGTCGGGGCGGAAGATCCGGCCGACGTTGGTGGCGTGGTGCTCGCTGGCGTAGAAGTCCACGTAGTCCGCGACCCGGTAGGGCAGGTGCAGGGTCACCGTGTCCAGGGGGTGTAGCAGCGGCTCTATGTCCGTGCGGTGGGCGGGGACCGTCACCCAGGCGGTCAGCGCGCGGCGCACATCGCGCCAGGCGGTGCGGCCGGCCGACAGGAGGGCCATCAGGTCGGGCTGGGCCAGCAGTTGGGCGTACGGCGAACCGAGGGCGAGCGCGGCGGCCCCGGCGTCCAGGACGTGGTTGCCGATGCGGACGCCGACGCGTCGCTCACCGGCCCGGTCGGGGGTGGAGAACACGCCGTAGGGAAGGTTGTGCGGGCCGAAGGGATCGCCCTCGGCCAGATCGAGCGGGCTGCTCTGCTCGGGCATCGGTTGCTGCCTCGCTTTCCAGGTCGCTTGGGGGACACGTTACGTCGGGGGCACCGCTTGGCGGCAGTGCCCCAACCATCCCCAATGCCCCGGAAAGTACGCCTCCGCGTCCGTCCTAACCAGCTGTTCTGGGGATGCTCTTCTCCCAGGTCCGGTGGAAGACGACCTCGCCGCCCTCGGTGCAGACGACCTCGTTGACGGTGTGGAAGTCGTCGGCGTCGGCGGTGATCTCCGAGCGGGTGTCGATCTGCACGTCCCACGACATCTCCGGCCGGTGCAGCCGGATCGTCCAGTCGGAGCGGGTCCGCGCGGAGAGCGGGTCGTCCTCCTGGATCGTGTACGTCTCCACCGCCTCCTCGGTGAACTCCAGCCCGTCGGGGTAGACCCGCGTGCCGCCGTAGCGAGGATCGACCTCCAGCCGCCACTCGCCCTTGGCGACATCGCGGACGACCAGCCGTTCGGGGCGCGGCGCGTCCAGGGTCTCCGGGTACACGACGCCCAGCGGCTCGGACTGCTCGGGCTCCTCGAAGCGGATCGCCGGGTCCTCGGTGTGCCGGCGCACCGGCAGCTCGACCAGGCTGTCGTCGGCCTCCAGGGTGAAGCCCGCCGAGCCGGCCTGCGGCCAGATCCAGGGCCAGTACGAGGAGGAGACGGCGAGCCTGATGCGGTGGCCGGGCGGGAAGGTGTGCCCGATGCCGTTCAGCTCGAAGGTCACGTCCTCGGTGGCCCCGGCCGGCCAGTCGTCGGTGCGGTCGCGGCCGTGGCGGGCGGCGAGGTTCAGGGCGCCGCGCGTGACGAGGGTGGAGGAGCCGTCGGGGGCGACGTCGCAGAGCCGGGCGACGGCCTGGCCGCGCGGCGCGTCCATCCGGATGCGCAGCTTCACCCGGGGCCGGCCCAGGATCTCGATCGGCGCGTCGGCGACCGGGAATTCGAAGCAGAGGGACTTGGCGTCCTCGTCGCGCTGGTCGGGCGGCAGGTCGGCGTCGTTGCCGAAGGGGAAGAAGCGGCCCGCGTCCAGGCCGGTCTGCTGCGGCGAGTGGACGATCTGCGCCCCGCCCTGGAGGGCGTACGCCACCGGGGTGACGTCATCGGACGGCCAGCTGGTCTCCCCGACCCAGCGGCCGGGCAGCGTCTCGTAGACCGTGGCGGGCCGGTGCGACTCGCTGATCCAGGACCGCAGCAGCGGCTCCCCCATCACGCCGGTGTCCTCGTCCTTCAGGTGCTGGTCCCACCAGCGCAGCGTCTCCTGGAGGAAGCCGATGGCGGGGCCGGGCGGCAGCCCCCGGTCGGGGTACTGGTGCGACCAGGGCCCGATGATCCCGCGCACCTTCGCCGGGTCCAGGTGCTCGACCAGTCTGAGGACGGTGTCGCGGTACGGGTCGTGCCAGCCGCCGACCGCCAGGACACTGGCCTTGATCGCGGAGTAGTCCTCGCAGACGCTGCCGTGCTTCCAGTAGGCGTCGCGGGTCTGGTGCGCGAGCCAGGTGTGGATGAAGGGGTCCACCGCCTCCAGCCGGTCCAGCCACATCTGGCGCCAGTCGTCGCCGACGTCCGCCGGGTCGGGCGGCCGGCAGACGAAGGCCAGCATGGTCGCCGCCCAGGCGTGCATGTCCACGGCCAGGACCGAGCCGCCCATGTAGTGGACGTCGTTGTCGTAGCGGTCGTCGGCCGAGCACACCGTGACGATCGCCTTCAGCGGCTCCGGGGCGAGCGCGGCGATCTGGAGCGAGTTGAAGCCGCCCCAGGAGATCCCCAACATGCCGACCCGCCCCGAGCACCACTCCTGCCGGGCAAGCCAGTGGATGACGGCGACCCCGTCGGCCAGCTCCTGCGCGTCGTACTCGTCCCCCGGCATGCCCTCGCTGTTGCCGTGGCCGCGCACGTCCACCCGGACCGAGGCGTAGCCGTGGCCCGCGTACCAGGGGTGGCGCTGCCAGTCGCGCGGCGCGGTCCAGTCGCTCAGCCGGTAGGGCAGGTACTCCAGGAGCGCGGGGACGGGCTCGTCCGTGACCGGCCGCCAGATCCGGGCGTACAGCTCGGTGCCGTCCGGGAGCGGGATGTAGAGGTCCTCGCGGGTCGTCTCGTACGGGAACGCGGTCTCGATGTGCATGGGCGTACCTCAGTGGACGGGGTGCATGGTGCGCTTGAGCCAGGGGGCGGCGGCGATGACGGCCGCACCGGCCACCACCGCGACAGCGCCATTGACACCGAAGTAGGCGGGGTTGGACACCTCGCCGTACAGCTTCACGATCTGGGCCTGGATGCCGTTGGCGAGGGCCAGCGAGAGGAACCAGAGCGCCATGGTCTGGCTGGCGAACGCCCTGGGGGCGAGCTTGGTGGTGGCCGACATGCCGGAGGTCTCCAGCAGGATGTCGCCGAGCCCGAGCAGCAGGTAGGAGCCGACGATCCACCAGGCGGCCATCCGGTACGTGTCGCCCGAGTGGCCGGAGGTGGGCAGGACCATCAGCAGGAACGAGAGACCGCCGAGGACCACCCCGATCGCGATCTTGTTGGACGCGTGCGGCTGGCGCGGCCCCATCCTCGCCCAGACGGCCGCGACCACCGGAGCGAGCGCCACCTCGAAGGCGCCGAGCGCGGAGGCGTACCAGCTCGCCGGGAAGTGGAAGCCGAAGATCTCCGTACGGGCGTTGGTCGACGCGAGCAGCATCATCGTCGAGTACGCCTGGAAGAGGATGAAGTTGAACACGACGGAGGCCAGGAACAGCACCACGTACGGGCGCAGCCTGCCGCGCTCCTCGGCGCTGACCCGGGGGCTGCGGAACATCACCACGAAGTAGACGACCGGGGCGATCACCGAGATGAGGGTGAGCAGGTCCACGAACCGGTCCATGGTCAGCCAGCCGGCGAGGGCGAGACCGGTGGCCGCCGCCGCGACCACCACGGCACCGACGACGATGAGCAGGATCGCGCGCCGCATGGGCCCGGGGGCCAGCGCGTATTCGGCGGCGCGCTTTCGCCCGGCCAGGTGACGGCGGCCCGCCACGTACTGGATGAGGCCCAGCGTCATACCGAAGGCGGCGGCCGAGAAGCCCCAGTGCCAGCCGGCGTGGTCGCCGAGCCAGCCGGTGATCAGCGGCCCGAGGAACGCGCCGACGTTGATGCCCATGTAATAGAGGGCGAAGCCCGCGTCCCGGCGCTCGTCCTCGGTCCGGTAGAGCTTGCCGACCATGGTGGCCACATTCGGCTTGAGCAGCCCCGTCCCGGCACTGATCAGCCCCAGTCCCACCCACGTCATGGCGTCCGTGGGCACCGCCATGGCGTAATGCCCGCAGGCGATCAGGATGCCGCCGTACAGGACGGCCCGGTACGAGCCGAGGATGCGGTCGGCCAGCCAGCCCCCGGCCACCGACACCAGATAGACGAGCGTGCCGTACGCGGCGGAGACGGAGGCGGCGGTCCCGGCCTCCATGCCCATGCCGCCGTGCGCGACCGTGTCCGCGAAGTAGAGGACCAGGATCGCCTGCATGCCGAGGAACGAGAACCGTTCCCACACCTCCAGGCCGGACAGGGTCATCAGACCCCGGGGCTGGCCGAAAAAGGCGTGGTCGTCAGCCGGGGGCGGCTGCGCCGGTTCGGTCTCTGCGGCTGCGTGGGACAAAGCGGCAACTCCTGATCGTATGAGCTGATCCCGAACATACCGGCGGTGGCGGGAAGGCGCCCACGGTGATCCAAAGGGGACCGGATACGCTGACTTGAGTGATGACAACGACACATCGACATCCCGTGTGATCGTCAGCAGACAGGAGATCCCCTCGTGACCGTCGTCGGGCCGTTCGGACTGAGCGTGCGGGACCAGGCTCTTGAGGCCGGTGTCCAGGCCGGTTTGGCTGCTGTCGAGTCGGGCCTGCTCGATGCCACCAAGAGCGACGTGCCCTTCATCACGGAAGCCGCCCAGCACCTGGTGCGCGCGGGCGGCAAAAGGTTCCGGCCGCTGCTGGCGATGCTCGCCGCCCAGTTCGGTGACGCCGACGCCCCGGGCGTGGTGCCCGCCGCCGTGGTCGTGGAGCTGACCCACCTCGCGACGCTCTACCACGACGACGTCATGGACGAGGCCGACGTGCGGCGCGGGGTCCCCAGCGCCAATTCCCGCTGGGGCAACTCGGTCGCCGTACTGACCGGCGACTTCCTCTTCGCCCGCGCCTCGCACATCCTGGCGGACCTCGGCCCGGAGGCCGTCCGCATCCAGGCGGAGGCGTTCGAGCGCCTGGTCACCGGCCAGATCCTGGAGACGGCGGGCCCGCGCGACGGCCGCGACCCCGTCGAGCACTACCTCGAAGTGATGCGCGGCAAGACCGGCTCGCTGATCGCCGTCGCCTGCCGGTTCGGCGCGATGATGTCCGGCGCCGGCGAGCCCACGACCGACATCCTCACCCAGTACGGTGAACGGCTCGGCGTGGCCTTCCAGCTCGCCGACGACGTCCTCGACATCGCCTCCGACTCCCACGAGTCCGGCAAGACCCCCGGCACCGACCTCCTGGAGGGCATCCCGACCCTCCCCGTCCTCCACCTCAGGGCGCAGGCCCAGGCGGACGGCAAGCCGGACGACCTGGCCCTGGTCGAACTGCTCGACGGCGACCTCGGCGACCCGGACACGCTCGCCGAGGCGCTGCGCCTGCTGCGCGCCCACCCGGCGCTCGCCCAGGCCCGGCGCGACACCGTCCGGTACGCCCAGGAGGCGCGGGCCACGCTGAAGCCGCTGCCCGAGTGCTACGCCAAGCTCGCGCTCGAAGAGATGTGCGACGCCGTGGTCCACCGCGCGGGCTGACGGCCCCTCGGGGGTGCCCTGCCCCGTCCCCTACTGGATGGCGGGGAAACAACGCCCCCGGGTCATACCGAAGAGGTACGCGCGGTTGCTCCCGGGGGTTGACGCCTGCGGCCGCCCGATTTGGTCAGATGGAGAACAACCACTCCTGACAAAAACGGGTGAGAATGGCGGCACGGAGTGGACGAGTGCATCCCGACGGAAGCCGCCGACCACGGAGGTAGGGCACACATGGCACCGAACGACAGCGCGGAGACCAACGGCACGGCCGCTCGGGGGAGCGCCGGCCGCCGCAAGGCGGCCCGTTACACCGTCCCCGTCGCGGTGGCGGGGGTGGCGGCGGCGACGATCGGCCTGGTCCCGGCGCTCGCCAGCTCGGGCGACCCCGATCTGCCGAAGATCACCGCTCAGGAACTCATCGAGAAGATCGCCGCGTCGGACACGCAGCAGTTCTCCGGCACGGTGACGATCAGCACGGACCTCGGCATCCCGTCCATCGGCGGCCTCGCCGGCTCCTTCATGCCCGACGCGGGCGGCAAGGACGCCTCCGGCGCCGACCCGCAGGCCAAGCTCACCGAGCTGGCCTCCGGCACGCACACCCTGCGGGTCGCCGCCGACGGCCCCGACAAGCAGCGCCTCTCCGTCCTGGACAAGGCGTCCGAGTACAGCCTCATCCACAACGGCGACCAGGTCTGGGCGTACGACAGCGCGTCCAACGAGGCGTACCACGCCGACACCGAAGGCAAGGACAAGCAGGCCGAGACAGGCCGGGGCAAGTCCACCCGGGGCAAGGACAAGGCTCTCCCCGAGGGCGTGCCCACCACCCCGAAGGCCCTGGCCGAGCAGGCGCTGAAGGCCGCAGACGGCAATACGTCCGTCACGGTCGACGGCACCGCCCGCGTCGCCGGACGCGACGCGTACCGCCTGGTCCTCAAGCCCGAGCAGAGCGGTTCCACGATCGGCTCCATCACCGTCGCCGTGGACGCGAAGAACGGCGTACCGCTCAAGTTCACGCTCCGGCCCAGCAGCGGCGGCAAGGCGGTGGTCGACGCAGGGTTCACCTCGGTCGACTTCACGGAGCCCGCCGCCTCCTCGTTCACCTTCACCCCGCCCAAGGGCGCGAAGGTCACCGAGGCCGACGAGGCGGAGCAGGCCGCGGGCCACGAGAAGGAGGCCCGGAAGGCGGTCGAGCAGGCCAAGGGCGACCTGGGCGCGTTCGAGGGGCTGAACGTGATCGGCGAGGGCTGGAACAGCATCGCCGAGATCAAGACCCCCGGCGGCGCGGCCCTCCCCTCCGAGGCGTCCGGTGACGTACCGGCCGAGGCCCAGCAGTTCCTGGACGCGCTCGGTGACAAGGTCACCGGCAAGTTCGGCTCGGGCACGGTCTTCAAGACCCGCCTGGTCAACGCCCTGATTACGGACGACGGCCGGGTCTACGTCGGCGCGGTCACCAAGGACACGCTGGTCGAGGCCGCGAACAACGCGGGCTGACACCCAAGTCCCTCGCCCGCCCCGTCGTGCGTTGCGCGGCGGGGCGGGCGCGATAGTGGGGAGCAGACATGACAAGGCCCGAGACCGCGCCCGTGATCGAGACGCGCGGGCTGACCAAGCGCTACCGGGGCGGCCAGCTCGCCGTGGACGGCCTCGACCTCACCGTCCCCGGCGGCAGCGTCTTCGGCTTCCTCGGGCCCAACGGCTCGGGCAAGACCACCACCATCCGCATGCTCATGGGCCTGATCGCCCCGACCTCCGGCACCGCGAGCGTCCTCGGCCGCCCCATGCCCGACGCGTCGCGCACGGTGCTCCCGCAGGTCGGCGCCCTGATCGAGGGCCCCGCGCTGTACGGGTTCCTGAGCGGCCGGGACAACCTCGTGCGCTACGACCGGGCCGACCCCACTGCCGACCCCCGCACCCGCACCGCCCGCGTGGGCGACGCCCTGGAGCGGGTCGGGCTCGCCCCGGCGGCCCGCAAGAAGGCCCGCGCGTACTCGCTGGGCATGAAGCAGCGCCTCGGCCTCGCCGCAGCCCTGCTCAGGCCCCGCCGGCTCCTCGTCCTGGACGAGCCGACCAACGGCCTGGACCCGCAGGGCATGCGCGAGATCCGCGCCCTGGTCCGCGAACTGGCGGCGGACGGCACCACGGTCTTCCTCTCCTCGCACCTCCTCGACGAGATCGAGCAGGTCTGCACGCACGCGGCGGTGATGGCCCGGGGCCGGCTCCTCACCCAGGGCCCCGTCGCCGGCCTCGCCTCCGGCACCGGCGGCCGCCTCGCCGTCACCACCCCGGACCCGGCCGACGCCGCCCGCGTACTGAAGGAGCACGGGCTCACCGGCATCACGCTGGACGGCGACCGGGTACGGGCCGACGCCCCGCCGGCCGCGGTCGAAGTCGCTGACCTCACCACGGCATTGGTGCGCGAAGGCGTCCGGGTGCGCGCATTCGGCGTCGAACGGGCCTCGCTGGAGGACACGTTCGTGGCTCTGACGGGAGAAGGATTCGATGTCGCAGGCTGAAATGTCGCACGCTGAAATGTCGTCGGCTGAAACCACCCGCGTCGGAGCCGTCCGCAACCCCCTGTGGACGTTCGGCATCCTCCGCTCCGAACTGACCACCACCCTGCGCCGCTGGCGCACGCTCGCCCTCCTCGGCGTGCTGGCCGCCGTCCCCGTACTGATCGGGATCGCGGTACGCATCGAGACGGCCGACGGCTCATCGGCCGGTCCGGGCGGCGGGGAGGGCGGGGGCGGTCCGGCGTTCCTCTCCCAGGTCACCAACAACGGCCTCTTCCTGGTCTTCGCCTCCCTCGCCGCGACCCTCCCCGTCTTCCTGCCCATGGCGGTCGGCGTCATCGCGGGCGACTCCGTGGCGGGCGAGGCCAACGCGGGCACACTGCGCTACCTACTGGTCGCCCCGGCTGGCCGGACGAGGCTGCTGCTCGCCAAATACGCCGTCATGCTGGGCTTCTGCCTGGTCGCGACGCTCGTCGTGGCCGCCTCGGCCCTGGCCGTGGGTGCGCTGCTGTTCCCCGTGGGCGAGGTCACGACGATCTCGGGGACCACGATCGGCTTCGGCGAGGGGCTGCTACGGGCCGGGCTCGTCGCGGTGTTCGTGGCCGCGTCCCTGACCGGCTTCGCGGCGCTCGGCCTGTTCGTCTCGACGCTCACCAACAGCGGGATCGCGGCCATGGCGGCGACGGTCGGGGTCCTGATCACCGTACAGATCGTGGACACCATCCCCCAGCTGAGCGGGGTCCACCCCTACCTCTTCCCGCACTACTGGCTGTCCTTCGCGGACCTGCTGCGCGACCCCGTCTACTGGGACGAGGCACTGAAGAACCTGGGTCTTCAAGCGGTGTACGCGGCGGTGTTCGGCTCGGCGGCCTGGGCCCGCTTCACGGCGAAGGACATCACCGCTTGATACGGAAGCGACCTGATACGGAAGCGACCTGATACGGGGACGACAGCCGCACCGTTGGCCGGCGAGCCGTCCCCCGATCGGCTCGTCGCGGCACGAACGGCACGAACGGTGCGAAAAGCGAGGGAACGAGCCGACACGGTACGTTCCGTTTCCGCCTGAGCATTGTTCGACTTTTGGCGACGGACTGTCAACAAGGATTGGCTCGAACAGACCTATGCTCACCGAATGAACACATCGCCGAGTCCATCGCCGAGTCCATCGCCGAGTTCATCGCCGAGTTCACTGCGCCGGAGCGAGAGCTCACGCAGGGCGACTCTGGAAGCCGCCCTCGACCTGTGTACGGAGAGGGGCTACGGCCGGGTCACCATCGAGGCGATCGCGGCCCGGGCGGGCGTCAGCAAGAAGACGATCTACCGCTGGTGGCCGTCGAAGAGCGCGGTGTTGCTGGAAGCGTTCACGGAGAGGCTGGTCACGGCCACCCCCTTCACCGACACCGGCGACATCGCGAAGGACCTGCGCACCCACATCACGGGAGCGGTCGATGTCCTCGCCGTACCCCCCTTCGGTCCCGCGTACGCGGGCATACTCTCCGAGATCCACCATGACGACGAGCTGGCCGAAACAGTACGCACCCAGCTGATCGAACCCCGCTTCGAGGAAGCGGTCGACCGACTGCGCAGCGCACAGGCCCAGGGCCAGATCCCGCCGGACGCCGACCTGCACCTCGTGGTGGAGATGCTGTACGGCCCGGTGTACTACCGCCACGTGCTGCGCAAGCCCATGCAGGACGCGGAGGCGGTGGGGAAGCTGGTGGACCACGTACTGCGCTCGCTGGGGGCGGTAGCCACCCGCTGAGGGTCAGCCGAAGGCCCGCTCAAGGACGACCGCTATCCCGTCGTCCTCGTTGGACAGGGTCACCTCGTCGGCCGCCGCGCGCAGCTCGGGATGGGCGTTGCCCATGGCGACCCCGTACCCGCAGCTGCGGAACATCGGCAGGTCGTTGGGCATGTCCCCGAAGGCGATCGCCGTGCCCGGGTCCACCCCCAGCTCCTCGGCGGCCAGCGCGATCCCGACGCCCTTGTCGATCCCGTACGGCTGGAGCTCGACGGTCCCGGGCCCGGAGTGCGTCACGGTGGCGAGGTCCCCGACGACCGCCCGCGCCTCGGCGGCCAGTGCCTCGTCGCTGAGCTCCGGGTGCCGGATGAGCACCTTGATGACCGGCTCGGCCCACAGCTCGTCCCGGTGCCGGGTGCGCTGCGCGGGCAACGTGGCGTGCGGCATCCGGTACCCGGGCTCGACCAGGGTCCGCCCGTGCGCCCCGTCCTGGTCGACGGCCGCGAAGACCTGCCCCACCTGCGCCTCGAGCTTCCCGAGCGCCGCGTCGGCCGCTTCCCGGTCGAGCGTGACGGACCGGACGGTACGCCCGGCCCCGGCGTCGTACACCTGAGTCCCCTGCCCGCAGACGGCGAGCCCCTGGTAGCCGAGCCCGGCCAGCAGCCCCCGCACGCCGGGCACGGGCCGCCCGGTGACCACCAGGTGCCGCGCCCCGGCGGCGCCGGCCAGGCGGAGCGCGGCGAGGGTGCGGGGGCTAACGGTGTCGTCGCCGCGCAGCAGGGTGCCGTCCAGGTCGGTGGCGAGGAGGGCATATGCGGGTGGGATGGGCATGGCAGCCAGCGTAGGCGGTGACTGCCGGAGCCCGGCCGGAGTTGTGGCGGGGCGGGGATGTCCTGTAGGGGCGCCGAATCGATGTGACAACTAAGGTTGCCGAATGTCTTCATGACAACTATAGTTACCAGCATGCAGACACCGGAAACCTCGGAAGTGAAACCGGAGTCGGAGCGGGTGGAGCTGGCCAAGGCCCTGCTCGACGCGCTCGACCCACTGGCCGCATCCGTGCACGCCCGCGCGACCGGGCTGCCGCCCGACCGGATGTGGGCTGCGGACCCGGTGGACGTGTCGCTGTCCGTGCTCGGCGCCTGGAAGGTGGTGGACGAGGAGGTCAAGCGGCTGACGGCGATAGCCGCGCGGACGGCCGGCTCCTACGGCGCGAGCTATGAGCGGCTGGGGGCCGCGTGGGGGATCACGCGGCAGGGCGCGCGCAAGAAGTGGCCGGACGCCGTCGTGGGGAAGCGGGAGGCGAGCACGCTGGACCTGTTCGGCGGTCGCGCCGAGTTGAATTGGGAGGGGACGCCGGGCGGCTGGTGCTGGAAGGGCCGGGGCGCCGACGGGACCCGCAGCGAGGCCGGCGAGGCTGAGCGCTCGTTCGCGACGAAGGAGGAGGCGGCCGCCCATGCGGGTGCGTTCCTGAAGGAGCACGCGGGCGAGAGGTAGGACGGCGTCACGAGACGGTCGGGACGATCTTGCCCCGGTCGGCCCGCCCTTCGATCGCCGTGTGAGCGTGCGCGGCGTCGGTCCAGTGGAAGGGCGGCGTGGACGCAGGGCCGTAGGCTGCCCTCCCCGTAGCGCGCCCACAGCCCGGCGGTCCACCCCGCGTACCGCGCGGGTTGGTGGTCCTGGCGGCGGTCGCCGACCTGGACCCGGTGGCCCAGGCCGACTTGGGACGAGCGGTCGCCCTGGACCCGAAGGACCTGGTCGGCGTCCTGAACGACCTCCAGTCGGCGGCCTTGATCGTCCGCGGCCCGGACCCCAAGGACCGCCGCAAGAACGCGGTGAGCCTGACGGAGGACGGCCGCCGCCTGAAGGAGTGCACGGAGGCGGGGGAGCAGGCCAACGCCGAACTCCTGGCCCCGCTGTCACCGGACGAGCGGGCCCAGTCCCTGGACATGCTGCGGCGGATCAGCGGGGTGGGGTGAGGGGACGGCGGTCAGACGGTGTCGAACCCGCCGCGCTTGATGCCGTCCACGAAGGTGGCGAAGGCGTGGGCGTGCAGGTCCAGGGCCGGTCCGGTCGGGTTCTTGCTGTCGCGGACGGGGACCAGGCCGGTGGTGGCGGCGAGGTTGGTGGCGACCTGGACGCAAGCGCCGCCGTTGTCGCTGTACGAGGAGGTGTACCAGCGGGGGGATTCGGTCGTCACGGGGAGCCCTTTCGTAACTGCTCGATCATCGCCACGGACGCTGCCTGGGAGAGCGCTTCGGCCTGTAGCTGATGGTAGGCCGTCAGCAGGGGCAGTACGAATGTGCTTTCCCGCTCAAGGTGGCCTTGCTGCGCCGACTCGGCGTAGGACATGAGCGAGCGGTCAGGCAGCGTCAGTATGTAAAGCGGCAGGTTGAACGGGCGGCGGACTCCCATCGTGAACGGGGCGACCTGGAACACCGTGGTCGGCAGCTCCGCGAACTCAAGAAGGCGCTCCAACTGAGCGTTCATTACGTCGGGTTCGCCGATGGGGCGGCGGATGCAGCTCTCGTCGAGCACCACGAGTACCAGCGGTGGGTTCGGCCGTAGCAGGGACGCTTGCCGCTCCGCGACAAGATCCACCCGCTGTTGTGCCTGTTCGGGTGTGATCGTCCCTCGCTTGACTGCGCTCTCGGCGAGCGCTGTCGCGTACTCCGGCGTCTGGAGCAGGCCGGGCATGACGCCCACCTCGTAGAGCCGGATCTCGGCGGCTCGCGCCTCGTGGCCCACGTACTCCGGGAAGCCTTCCAGAAGCGCAGTGTCGCGCGCCGCTCGGGCCTGGCGCTCGAACAGGTCCCCGGTTCCGAAGACCCTGTCAGCTCTGTTCGCGAATCGGAGAGTTGGAGGGCGACGACCAGTTTCGACGGCGGAGATGTGGGTCGCCGAGTACCCCATAAGGTCCGCCAGCTCATCCTGTGTCCAGCCTCGCTCGTCTCGTAACCTGCGAAGACGCTCCCCGAAGGCTGCGACTGGCGAACTCTCGGGGTTCAGTTCCTTGCGGTTCAATGCACACCGCCCAACTATCCGTACGAATCGTGCAAGTTGAAGACCCTTGGACTCTAGGCCACTCTGAGCCGCCCTGGTAGTGGAATGACTACGGAGAGGAACGGCCATGTCCGCAGAGAATGGTCCACCGCCCGGACCGGGCGCCCCGCAAGTCCGAATCCCCGCCCCCGGCGCGCTCGTCGCGGACATCAGCGGGGCGGACCGGGTCCGGGTCGGGGAGTTCCGAGGGGTCGCCGGCCCCTACTGGATGCTCCGGCCCGCAAAGGGTGGAGCCGAGTGGGAGGTGCTGCCCGAGCACACGCGGGCGGCCACGCCCGCCGAGCGGCTCGGGGCCAGGACCGCGCGGGAGAACGCCCGGAGCCGGGGTGAGGTGGCATGAGCGACCAGGAGGACCTTCAGCCCGCCACCCCTTGCCGTACATGCCAGGAGTTCGACCTCGAAGAAGCCGTCGCCCGTAGCGAACGGGACGCGAGCCGGGAGACCGACTGCCGGGTGCTGCGCCGACGCCACGTGGCCGCGGAGCACGGGGAGCCGCAGCTGTGAGGCCGTGGCGGCTGCGGCTCGTACTGGCCGCAGGGGCGGCGGAGGTCCGGCTACGGGCTCGGTTCCCCCGGCTCACATGGGCGCTCACGCGCCAACCGGTCCCGAACCCCGCTCTGTTCACCGAGCTCCGGCGCCTCGAAACCGACCCGGCGTACCGGGCGGTGTTCCGTGCCCGGCTGGACGCGGCGATTGCCGGGCGCGACGCCGTACGCGAAGCAGAGGCGCACGCGGCCGAGGCGGCGGCGGCCGAGTTGCTGCGGGCACGCTGACTCGGCCGGTGTTCCAGTCATCGATCACCGGGACGCGGTATGGGCCGCCTCGGACAGTGCGGTCGAGGCGGTCGGGCGGCGTCCGTACCGTGCCGGGTGAGTCACACACACCGGGCCTGTGTGGCGCCGGGAGCTCAGACGACGGGACATGTGGTCGCTGACCTGTACTACTGCGGCACGTGCATCACTCGTCTTCACGACCAGATCGCTTTCCACGCTCGCGGAGCCGTACCGGCGCGGACCGTGGCGACCGAGGTTCTGCCGCGGCGACGGGCGGGCCCCCGCCACAAGGCACCGCGAGCGGGACTGTTCCGGTAGCCCCATGAACCCCCGCCCTGGTCGTGCTCGCGGTTCCCCCCGACGACCAGGGCGGGCCCCACCGCCAACGAACGAGAGCACTGGAGTAACCCCGATGCCCAAGCGTTCCCGCGCCGAACTCGCTGAGGCGCGAGCGAGGTTCATTGCTGCACGCGCCACGGTGACCGGGCGGTACACGGGCGGGGAGTCCGCCGCGTCCCTGTCTCGTTCCTTCGGCAACGTGGGCGAAAAGTGGCTCGCGGACCAGCTCGACACCTGGCAGATTCCCCGCCGGGACCGGTCCGCTGCGGCGGTCACGCGCGGCCCCGGGGTGCCCCCGCTCCCCGAGGATACGAGGCCCTAACAGACTTCCCCCCTGCCCCGCAGAGTGGGCGTCGCTACTCGGCAGGGGGGAACCGTGATCCGTCTCATGTGGAGAGGAGGAACGCACATGAACCAGGAAGTCACCCCCGGCACGTCCGAGGAGACCGACGACGTTCCGGCGGTCGTCGTACTCGGCGACGCCGCCGCGCTGACGCGTGGCAGCTCGTCTACGTCGGTGGAAGGGAAGCAGACGCCGTACAGCTAGACCAGCACCAGGGCGGCCCCCCGCGGGAGAGATCCCAACGGGGGCCGCCTCTGGTTTCAGCGGTGGGAGAGGTGATGAAATGGAAGATCGCAAGGCGCGGTGGTACGGCGGGCGCGCACCCGGCAGCCGATCCGCCGCAACTCCGGTAGGGGCGCGTCTGCTCTGGCATGCCCCTGCGCTGTGGGTCTGCGGAGACTGGCAGCGCGAGCACGTCCGGACCATGGAACTCGGCAATGCGCGAATCGCCGTGCTCGGTCCGTGCTCGGCCACCGAACACGACATTGCCCGCGCTCTCGCGGCCCCCGAGCTTGCGACGGTCGCTCGGACGTGGGCGGGCTCGCACACCGTCGTTCGGCTGACCGAGCGGGGTCGGGTGGAAGTCCTCGCGGACACGGGGGCGGCCTCGCCCCTCTATACGGTCAGCACCCCGGACGGGCCCGTGTGGGGGTCCAGTTCGCTCGCGCTGTCGTCGCTCGCCGGCGGACGCGTCGATACCGGGTGGCTCGCCGCGTATTTGCGGGACAAGCACAGCCCCGCCGCGGACCGTAGCGCGTGGGCGGGCGTGGTCCCCGTTCCTGCTGGTCATCTGCTGACGCTCGGCACCGAGGGCGGTCCGACTCTTGCGCCCTGGTGGTCGCCGAGCAAGCGCGCCCCGCGCGAGGCATCGGCAGCGCTGCGGCAGGTTCTCGGCGAGGGTGTCCGCGTGCGGGTCGAGGGGGTGCCCGCGACCAGCGATCTTGCGGGCATGGACTCGACCACGGTCACACTGCTTGCCGCACAGCACGGACCCGTAACCGGCATGACCGCGCATCCGGCGGGCGTCACCAGCGGCGGGGACATGCGATACGCGCAAGCGCTGAACATCCCCGGCCTGACCCGGACCCCGTTCCCGCTCGGACCTCGGCACCTGCCGTTCACCGCAACCGACGTGCCGTTGCCCGCCACCGACGAGCCCGCCCCGTCAACGGCCGTCTGGGCGATGCTCTCGGACCAGCTCGGCACGATGGCCGCCGCGGGCTCCGTCTGTCACCTGACCGGAGATGGCGGGGACAACCTGTTCTTATCCACCCCCGCGCACCTTGCGAGCCTCGCCCGTAGCGGGAACTGGCTCCGCATGTTGGGAGACGCGCGGGACTGGGCTCGGCTCCGCCGCCAGAGCCCCCGCCCGTTGATCGCTGCCGCACTGCGAGGCAACGCGTACCGGATCGGCCGAGCCGACATCGGGCGGCCGAAGTGGCTCGCCGCCCCCGTACCTAGGGTGACCACCACCACGGGTCCCAACCCGGACAGGGCATTGGTCGCCGAGCTGCGCACGGTGGCACGGTCGGCGTACGCGGAACTCCAACTCGCGGACTCGCTCGGCCTTGCACTGCACAACCCCTACTTTGACGGCGCGGTCCTGGACGCGGTGGTCTCGGCCCCCGTCGAACAGCGCTACTCGGCTCGGCGGTACAAGCCGATGCTTGCCGACACGTTCGCCGATCTGCTGCCCACCGAACACCGCGCCAGGGCCGCCAAGGGGCTCATGGTCGGCGACTTCCACCTAGGGCTACGCCAGAACCGAACCCGCTTGCTCGGCCTCGCGGACGGCCGGCTAGCGGCCCTCGGACTCGTCAACCCCGTGCCCTTGCGCACCACCCTTCACGCGGCTGCCCTCGGCGCGGAAACGATCTGGCCCCCGCTGCTGTCCTTCCTCGCGGCCGAAGCGTGGCTAGAGGCAGTGGAGCGCTCACCCGGGACCGAGTGGACGCACACCGCACCGACCCCGGCGGGTGCCCTGTGAGCCGAGCCAACACCGTGGTCGCCCGTGCCTCTCACGCGTCCGTCGTGCTCGACTACGACACGGGCAGCACCGAGCTACGTCCCACGTCCGACGCGGTAACCGCCATGGGTGCAACCGTCGTTGACGTTGCGGACACGGTTCTGACGTGGGGGACCGTCGAACAGTCGGCAGCCCCGCCCGAGCCGGCTCCGGTCCCGTTGTGGTGGCGGGCCCTCGCCGTGCCGGTCGTCCTCGCCACCGCCGCCGTGTGGGCGGCCGGTCGTCGCCGGAACCGATTCTCGCGGCTCGTCCGCCTCGCGTGCTCGGGGCGCGATTTGCCCCCGGCCACGGTGGTACAGGCTCGCTACGCTGTCCGCGCCGTTCGCTGGGCCGCACAGCTCTTGCCGATGCGCTGGGCGTGCCTGGAAGACTCGACGGCTGCCGCACTCGTGCTGACGGTCGTTCGACGCCGCGCCGAGTGGCGACATGGGGTAGCTCTAGACCCCGTACGGCTGCACGCCTGGATAGCGGGCCCGGACGGGGCTCCGGTCGAGGAACCGGCGGACACCGCCCTGTACACCCCCACCTACACACCAGACGGCCCCGGATCGGCACGGGCCACCAGGAAGGTACGACCGTGAGTGAACCGCACATCCTGTTGAGCGGCGAAGCGCTCGCCCTCGCCATGCCGCGCGCGGACCTGCTGCCTGAGTACCACAAGTGGGAGAACGACCCCGCAACGATCACGGGGTACGGGAACCAGTGGGCGCAGGCGTGGGAGGTTCGCGCCGCCGGGTACGAACGTCAACGCGGGAACGACCGCTTCCAACAGTTCGAGGTGGTCCGGCTGGACGACGGTACGCCCGTGGGCATGACGATTCTGGAAGTCAACACGTACGTTCGTACAGCCGAGTTCGTCATGGTGCTCGCCCCCGGCGAGCGCGGGAAGGGCTACGCCACCGAAGCGGCTCGCCTCACGCTGGATTGGGCGTTTCACCTCGCCCACCTGCGGGCGGTGTGGCTCAAGGTGCTTGAGCCCAACAAGGCCGGGGCCCGCGCGTACGAGAAGGCGGGGTTCCGCCCCGCGGGCCGGCTCCGCCGCTCGGGATTCTGGCTCGGCGAACCCGTGGACGAACTGATGATGGACGCCGTACCCGAGGACTTCCCCGGAAAGTCCGCTGTAGCTGCCGCTCTCGGTAGCTGACTCACTGCCGCCTCGCGGCCCCGCTCGTCCACCTGCGGGCGGGGCCGCCCCTTCCCCTGTGGATGCCGGTGTTCATGCCGATGCGCCTGCGATCGAGTGCATGTGCGCCGCGTCCCCGGCGAGGAAGTCCCGGCCCCCCGGTAGCGAGCGGCCATGCACTCGTTGACCCGGTACGCGGAGAGCAGCGTCGCCTCGGTGAGGCGGTCGCCCGGCAGGCCGGTGTGCTTGGAGAAGAGGCGGCGGAACCCGGCGAGCGACGGGGGTATGGGGGCGCCGGAGGCGTCGGTCTCGGGGCCGCCAGCCCGACCGGGTGCCGGGGATCGGGCAGAGCATCACGGCGCCGTCCTCGTCGAACCACCGGTGCCAGAACCCCCGGTCCAGCCCCTCGACCTCGACGTCCTGCGGGGGAACCGCGCGGACTTGTCGATGATCCGTACGCCGACGCCCCGGCGGGCGAGGTCGATGGTCAGGGTCAGGCCGGTCGGGCCCGAGCCGACGACGAGGACGGGGATCGGCGGTGCGAGCGCGGGCGCGCTTGCGGGGGCGGGCATGCGTACTCCTCGGGCCGGACGGAGTGCCGTGGACCCAAGAGAAACGCAACCAAGTTAAAAAGGCGACTAAGTTGCGTTCGTGCTGGTCTCCGTGCGGTCCGGGCCCGCCGGTGCGGCCGTGGCCGTCGCGGCCGGCCGGGCCGCCTGCGCCTGCGCCCTCGTGCGGTGGGACGTCCGTAGCGCGTCCCAGGTCAGCAGGGCGAGTGCCACCCAGACCAGGCCGAACCCGGCCCACCGCTCCGGCGGCATCTCCTCGTGGAAGTAGACGATCCCCAGGAGGAACTGGAAGACCGGGGCCAGGTACTGGAGCAGCCCGAGCGTCGAGAGCGGTACGCGGATCGCGGCGGCCCCGAACAGGATCAGCGGCACGGCCGTCACGACACCGGTCGCCGCGAGCAGCGCCGCGTGGCCGGTGCCGTCCGAGGTGAAGGTCGATTCGCCCCGGGCGCTCAGCCACAGCAGATAGCCGAGCGCGGGCACGAAGAGCACGGCGGTCTCGGCGGTCAGCGATTCCAGGCCGCCCATGTCGACCTTCTTCTTGACCAGGCCGTACGTCGCGAACGAGAACGCCAGGACCAGCGAGATCCACGGCGGCTTCCCGTAGCCGACCGCCAGCACCAGCACGGCCGCGACGCCGGTGCCGACCGCCACCCACTGCGCCGGGCGCAGCCGTTCGCCCAGGAGCAGGACGCCCATGGCGATGGTGACCAGCGGGTTGATGAAGTAGCCGAGCGATGCCTCGACCACGTGGCCGTTGTTCACGGACCAGATGTACAGGCCCCAGTTGACGGTGATCACCGCCGCCGCGACGGTGAGCAGTCCGAGCTTGCGCGGCTGCCGCAGGAGCGGGCCGATCCAGGACCAGCGCCGCAGTACGAGCAGCAGGATCGCCACGACGCCGAGCGACCACACCATGCGGTGGGCCAGGATCTCGACGGCGCCGGCCGGCTTCAGCAGCGGCCAGAACAGCGGGACGACTCCCCACATGCCGTACGCGGTGAACCCGGACAGGAGCCCGGCCCGCTGGTCATTCGTCCCCTTCACGGGCCCCTCCTGGCGGATGTCTGTCGTACGACGTCAACCGGATGACGGTAACGCCGACAGGGCCCGGTGTCATAGCCGTATCGTCGGACGGTCATGACACCGGGCCTGCCCGTGCCGTTCTACAGCGCGGCGACCGCCGCGGCGACCGTGTCGGCCAGGGGGGTCGTCGGGCGGCCGATCAGGCGGGCCAGCTCGCCGCTGGTGCCGGCCAGCCGTCCGCGCCGGACCGCCTCGTCCACGTCGACCAGGATCGCCGCGAAGCCCTCCGGCACCCCGGCGCCGGTCAGGATCTCCCGGTGCACGGTGGCCGGGACGTCGTTGTGCGCGATCTCCTTGCCGGTGGCCTTCGCGACCTGGGTCGCGTACTCGGCGTAGGACCAGGCGGTGTCGCCGCTCAGCTCGTAGGCGCGGTTCAAATGGCCCTCGCCGGTCAGGACGGCGGCGGCCGCGGCCGCGTAGTCGTCGCGGGCGGCGGAGGCGATCCGGCCCTCGCCCGCGTTGGCGACGACCGCGCCGTGCGCGAGGACGGGCGCCAGGTTCTCGGTCAGGTTCTCCGTGTACCAGCCGTTGCGCAGGAAGGTGTACGGCAGGCCGGAGTCGAGGACCAGCTGCTCGGTCGCCCGGTGCTCGTCGGCCAGCGTGAAGTCCGCGTCCGGCCCGCCGAGGATGCCGGTGTACGCGAGCTGCGCCACGCCCGCCGCCTTCGCCGCGTCGATGACCGCGGTGTGCTGGGCTATCCGGCTGCCGACCGCGTTGCCGGAGATGAGGAGCACCCGGTCGCCGGGCCGGAACGCCTCGGTCAGCGTCTCGGGCCGGTCGTAGTCGGCGATGCGCAGTTCGACGCCCCGGGCGGCGAGGCCGGCGGCCTTCTCCTTGTCGCGGACGGCGGCCGCGATGTCGCTCGCCGGAACGGCGGCGGTGGTCAGCAGGTGCTCGATGACGAGGCGGCCGAGTGCTCCGGTGGCTCCGGTGACGACGATGCTCATGGGGTGTTTCTCCTCTTTGTTCGCTTCTCTCTCACACCACCCTATGGAATGCGCTAACTAAAAGAAAGTGCAATAGGGGTGCGTGAACAGACGAAAGCGCGCCGGGCCCGCCCGCGAGGGGCGTGACCGGCGCGCTTTCGCGTTCCCGGGGGCCGGCGGTCAGCCGACCACCGTCCAGTTGTCGTTACCGGCGAGCAGCGCGGCCAGGTCGCCCTTGCCGTCCCGCTCCACGGCCGCGTCCAGCTGCTCGGCCATCTTGGTGTCGTAGACCGGCCGCTCCACGCTGCGCAGCACCCCGATCGGGGTGTGGTGCAGGGTGTCCGCGTCGGCGAGCCGCGACAGGGCGAACGCCGTCGTCGGGCTCGGGGCGTGCGCGTCGTGGACGAGGATCTGCGACTTGTTCTCCTCGGTCACCGCGACCACCTGGAGGTCCCCGGTCAGCGAGTCCCGTACGACACCCTTGGTCCCGTCGGCGCCGAAGACGATCGGCTGCCCGTGCTCCAGGCGGATCACCGCCTCCTGGGCCTGCTCCTTGTCCTTCAGGACCTCGAACGCGCCGTCGTTGAAGATGTTGCAGTTCTGGTAGATCTCCACCAGCGCCGTGCCGGGGTGGTCGGCGGCGGCCCGCAGCACGCTCGTGAGGTGCTTGCGGTCGGAGTCGACGGTACGGGCGACGAACGACGCCTCCGCGCCGATCGCCAGCGACACCGGGTTGAACGGGGCGTCCAGCGAGCCCATCGGCGTCGACTTGGTGATCTTGCCCACCTCGGAGGTGGGGGAGTACTGGCCCTTGGTCAGCCCGTAGATCCGGTTGTTGAACAGCAGGATCTTCAGGTTCACATTGCGGCGCAGGGCGTGGATCAGGTGGTTGCCGCCGATGGACAGCGCGTCGCCGTCCCCGGTGACGACCCAGACCGACAGGTCGCGCCGCGAGGTGGCCAGGCCCGTCGCGATGGAGGGGGCGCGGCCGTGGATCGAGTGCATCCCGTAGGTGTTCATGTAGTACGGGAAGCGGGAGGAGCAGCCGATGCCGGAGATGAAGACGATGTTCTCCTTCGCCAGACCGAGATCGGGCATGAAGCCCTGCACGGCGGCGAGAACCGCGTAGTCACCGCACCCGGGGCACCAGCGCACTTCCTGGTCGGACTTGAAGTCCTTCATGGACTGCTTCGCCTCGGCCTTGGGCACCAGCTGGAGCAGTTCGTTCGTCTCAGGCATCGATGGCCTCCTCAAGGGCTGTCGCCAGCTGCTCGGCCTTGAACGGCATGCCGTTGACCTGGTTGTAACTGTGCGCGTCTACCAGGTACTTGGCCCGGATGAGCGTGGCCAGCTGCCCGAGGTTCATCTCGGGGACGACCACCTTGTCGTAACGCTTCAGGACCTCGCCGAGATTCCGCGGGAACGGGTTGAGGTGGCGCAGGTGGGCCTGGGCGATGGGGCGTCCGGCGGCGCGCAGCCGGCGCACGGCGGCCGTGATGGGGCCGTACGTCGAGCCCCAGCCCAGCACGAGGGTCTTCGCCTCCGCCTGGTCGTCCACCTCCAGGTCCGGGACCTCGATGCCGTCCACCTTGGCCTGCCGGGTGCGGACCATGAAGTCGTGGTTGGCCGGGTCGTACGAGATGTTGCCGGTGCCGTCCTGCTTCTCGATGCCGCCGATGCGGTGTTCGAGACCGGGCGTGCCGGGGACGGCCCAGGGGCGGGCCAGCGTCTGCGGGTCGCGCTTGTACGGCCAGAACACCTCGGTGCCGTCGGCCAGTTCGTGGTTCGGGCCGCCCGCGAACCGGACGCGCAGGTCCGGGAGCTGGTCGAGCTCCGGGATGCGCCAGGGCTCGGAGCCGTTGGCCAGGTAGCCGTCGGAGAGCAGGAAGACAGGGGTGCGGTAGGCCAGGGCGATCCGGGCCGCGTCCAGGGCCGCGTCGAAGCAGTCGGCCGGGGTCCTCGGGGCCACGATCGGCACCGGGGCCTCGCCGTTGCGCCCGTACATCGCCTGGAGCAGGTCGGCCTGCTCGGTCTTGGTGGGCAGCCCGGTGGACGGGCCGCCGCGCTGGATGTCGACGATGAGCAGCGGCAGCTCCAGGGAGACCGCGAGGCCGATGGTCTCCGACTTCAGGGCCACCCCGGGCCCGGACGTGGTCGTCACGGCGAGCGACCCGCCGAACGCGGCGCCCAGCGCGGCGCCGATGCCCGCGATCTCGTCCTCGGCCTGGAAGGTGCGCACGCCGAAGTTCTTGTGCCGGCTCAGCTCGTGCAGGATGTCGGAGGCCGGGGTGATCGGGTACGAGCCGAGGTACAGCGGCAGGTCGGCCTGCCGGCCGGCGGCGATCAGCCCGTAGGCCAGGGCGAGGTTCCCCGAGATGTTGCGGTACGTGCCGGTGGGGAAGGCATGCGAGGCCGGGGCCACCTCGTAGCTGACGGCGAAGTCCTCGGTGGTCTCGCCGAAGTTCCAGCCGGCCCGGAACGCGGCCACGTTCGCCTCGGCGATCTGCGGCTTCTTCGCGAACTTGGCCCGAAGGAACGCCTCGGTGCCCTCGGTCGGCCGGTGGTACATCCAGGACAGCAGCCCCAGCGCGAACATGTTCTTGGAGCGCCCGGCCTCCTTGCGGGAGAGCTCGAACCCCTTCAGCGCCTCGATGGTGAGCGTCGTCAGCGGCACCGGATGGACGTTGTACGCCTCCAGCGAGCCGTCCTCCAGCGGGCTGGTCTCGTAGCCCACCTTCGCCATCGGCCGCTTGGTGAACTCATCGGTGTTCACGATGATTTCGGCCCCGCGCGGCACATCGGCGATGTTGGCCCTGAGCGCCGCCGGATTCATCGCCACCAGCACATTCGGCGCGTCGCCCGGGGTCAGGATGTCGTGGTCGGCGAAGTGCAGCTGGAACGACGAAACCCCCGGCAGGGTGCCTGCGGGGGCGCGGATCTCGGCGGGGAAGTTGGGCAGCGTGGAGAGGTCGTTCCCGAAGGAGGCCGTCTCGGAGGTGAACCGGTCACCCGTGAGCTGCATGCCGTCACCCGAGTCACCCGCGAAGCGGATGATCACCCGGTCCAGACGACGGACCTCTTTGCCGTTCTCCGTGGCTGCGGACTGGGGGGCACGCGGTCCCCCTACGAGCGCGTCACTGGCCTCGTCGGCCTGTTCCGCTGGGCTACTGACCTGGCTGGTCACTTACTGGACCTCCCTCGGCGCGGCGGCTCGGAACCGTCCGGCCCGCCGGAGGTCCCCAGCCCCACCCTACGTCTGTAAGGGTCGCCTTCCTCTGACCGATCACATGATGGACGGCATTTTGAGACGCTTCATATCAACACGGTGAGACGTTTCCCGGCGCTGTTCCGTCATGATTCACCAGCGGCCTCGTTCCCCGTCGGACCCTCGCTGGAGACACCCGCCGTCTAAGTCTGACAGACCGTCAGGAATGACGGGGGTTCCGCACGGGCCGTCCGCCCCCGCCGTCAGGAGTTCAGGTACGTCAGCACGGCGAGCACCCGCCGGTGGTCGCCCTCGCTCGGGGCCAGCCCCAGCTTCTGGAAGATGTTGCTGACGTGCTTCTCCACCGCCCCGTCGCTCACCACCAGCTGCTTGGCCACCGCCGAGTTCGTACGCCCCTCCGCCATCAGCCCCAGCACCTCGCGCTCGCGCGGCGTCAACCCCGCCAGCACGTCCTGCTTGCGGCTGCGGCCCAGCAGCTGCGCCACCACCTCGGGGTCCAGCGCCGTACCGCCCTGCGCCACCCGGACCACCGCGTCCACGAACTCCCGGACCTCGGCGACCCGGTCCTTCAGCAGATACCCCACGCCCCGGCTGGACCCGGCCAGCAGCTCGGTGGCGTACTGCTCCTCCACGTACTGCGAAAGGACCAGCACCCCGATCCCCGGATAGTCCCGGCGCAGCCGCACCGCCGCCCGTACGCCCTCGTCGGTGTGGGTCGGCGGCATCCGCACGTCCGCGACCACCACATCGGGCAGCGCGCCCTGCCCGTCGAGGTCGCCGATCGTCTTGATCAGCGCCTCCGCGTCCCCCACGCCCGCGACGACGTCGTGCCCGAGATCGGTCAGCAGCCGGGTCAGACCCTCCCGGAGCAGTACCGAATCCTCGGCGATGACCACGCGCACCCTGTCCTCCACCACGACGCTGATTCCCCCACCTGCTTGCTCGCTGTTGTGATCCGTACGCCGTCCAGCATCCCAGTAACGGCAGTGACGTCGCGAGTACGCGCGGGGTTGACCGCGCCCCGGGGGGAGGCTCCCCCCGGGGCGGTACCACTCGTACGGACCGCGGGTCCGGTCAGCCGCGCCAGGGCAGCTCGGCGGTGACCTTGGTCGGACCGCCCACCGGGGAGTCGACCACCAGGACCCCGTCCACGGCATCCAGCCGCTCGGTCAGCCCGGCGAGACCGCTGCCCGCCGCCAGGTCGGCGCCGCCGCGCCCGTCGTCGGTCACCTGGAGCAGCAGCCGGTCCTCCGTGCGCCACACGTCGACCGAGGCGCGGGTGGCACCACTGTGCTTGCTGACGTTCTGCAGGAGTTCGGAGACGGTGAAGTACGCGATGCCCTCGATGGCCTGCGCGGGCCGGGACGTCAGGTCCACCTCGACGGTGACGGGGACCGTGCACCGGGAGGCGATGGCGGACAGGGCGGCGTCCAGGCCGCGGTCGGTGAGGACGGCCGGGTGGATGCCGCGGGCCAGGTCGCGCAGCTCCTGGAGGGCGACCTTCACCTCGCCGTGCGCCTCGTCCACCATCCTCGCCGCGGCCTCCGGGTCGGCGGTCAGCTTCTCCTTCGCGAGCCCCAGGTCCATGGCCAGGGCCACGAGCCGGGCTTGCGCCCCGTCGTGCAGGTCGCGCTCGATGCGGCGCAGATCGGCGGCGGCCGTGTCCACGACGACACCCCGATCCGACTCCAGCTCCGTGACGCGCTCCGCCAGCCGGGACGGGCCCAGCAGCCCGGCCACCATCAGCCGGTCCACCGCGGCCAGGCCCCGGATCACCCACGCCGACACCAGGACGACGGCCAGCCCCAGCAGGCTGGTGAGGGCCAGCTCCAGGGGCGAGTCCAGATAGACCTCCCGCGTGGAGTCCCCGTACAGCTGAATCCCCTGGACCCCCGCGTGCGAGGGGACGGCCCAGTGCCACAGCGGGTAGGTCAAGGCCCCCCAGCCCCAGGCCCACAGCGTGAGCGAGACGCAGAAGGTGAAGACCGCCCACGGGAAGTGCAGCAGCGCGTAGAGCAGGTGGCGCCAGGACACCCCGCTCTTCAGGACCGCCCCGACCCAGGACATCAGCCCGCCGGTCCGGCCGCGCACCGGCGCCGGGTCGGCCACGTCCAGCTTCAGCAGGGCCCGCGCCCGGGTCCGCTCCAGCATTCCGAAGCCCCGGCACATGACCAGACCGGCCGCCAGCACCGGAATGCCCAGGAAGGTGACGAGCAGCCCGGCACTCAGCGAGACCATGGTGATCGCGAAGACGAAGAGCACGATGCTGATCGGCAGGTTCAGCAGGAGATAGCAGAACTCGCGCCAGGTCCTTGCCTCCAGGGGAGCCCGCAGCACGGCCGGCAGGACGCGCCGCGTCACCGGGCGGCCCCCGGAACCGCTTCCCGACCGCTGAGGGTCCCGTATGTCCGGTCCGTATGCCGTGGCCATGGGTTCCGTCCGTTTCTTCTTCTGCGTCCGCGTCGTCTGGGACCTGTGCGTGCGTGTCGTCTGGGATCTGTGCGTGCGTGCTGTCTGGGGGTTGTGCGTGCGTGCTGTCTGGGGGCCGTGCGTGCGTGTTGTCTGTGCGTTCTGATTCAAGAGTGCTGGGTCGCGCGCCGGCGCACCATGAGGGCGGTATCCGTCTCGGACCGGGGGTTTTCCCTACCTCTTGGGCCCCGGAGCGTGCCCGCCGGACGCGCTCCTCTCGCTCTCCCGGTCGCGCCAGGGCAGCTCGGCGGTGACGGTCGTCGGGCCGCCGGCGGGGGAGTCCAGGACGAAGGCCCCGTCGACGGCGTCCAGCCGCTCCGCGAGCCCCGCCATCCCCGTACCGCCGTTCATCGAGGCCCCGCCCCGCCCGTCGTCGCCGACTTGGAGCAGCAGCCGGTCGCCCGAGCGCCACACGTCCACGGACGCCGTACGGGCCCCGCTGTGCTTGCTGACGTTCTGCAGGAGTTCGGAGACGGTGAAGTACGCGATGCCCTCGATGGCCTGCGCGGGCCGGGACGTCAGGTCCACCCGCACGGTGACCGGGACGGTGCACCGGGAGGCGATGGCGGACAGGGCGGCGTCCAGGCCGCGGTCGGTGAGGACGGCCGGGTGGATGCCGCGGGCCAGGTCGCGCAGCTCCTGGAGGGCGACCTTGACCTCGCCGTGCGCCTCGTCGACCATGCGGGCCGCGGCCTCCGGGTCGTCGGCCAGCTTCTCCTTGGCGAGGCCGAGACCCATGGCGAGGGCGACGAGCCGGGCCTGCGCCCCGTCGTGCAGGTCGCGCTCGATGCGGCGCAGGTCGGCGGCGGCCGTGTCGACCACCACGCCCCGGTCCGACTCCAGTTCGGCGATGCGGCGTTCGAGGTCGTCGGAGGGGGAGAGCAGCCCGCGCACCATGGCCCGGTCCGCGTTGGCCAGGAACCGCGACGTATAGGGGAGCGCCGGCCACAGCACGAGGCACAGGAGCGTCACCACGAAGGTGAGGATGCCCCACGGCAGCCGCATGAACGAGTACAGCGCCGCCCGCCAGGCCACCGGGTCCATCAGGCTCGACCACAGCCAGGCGAAGAACCCCTCCTCCCGGCGGCCCCGGGCCACCGGACTCGGCTCCTCGACCCGGACCCCCAGCAGCTTGCGCGCCCGGCCCCGCTCGGCCCGCCCGATCAACCGGGCACCCTGCAGCCCGGCGGCCAGCAGCGGCAGCCCGACCACGGTGACCGCGAGGCCCACGCCGATGCTGATCATCAACACCGTGTAAACAAATCCGACGATCGCCATCGGAAGGTTGGCGAGGAGGTGTGCGACCTCCTTCCACGTCCACCGGCCGAAGGCGAAGCGGACGGGGGGCGGCCCTTCGTGGGAGGGCACCTGGGGGCTCATGGTCATACGACCAGCCTGCCGGGCGCGACCTGCGGATGCCATGGGGCTCGTGGGTGAGGCGAAGTAGGGATATCCCCACCGTCTCCCGCCCCACCCCATCCGTTGCCCGACGCAACTGCTTACCCGTCCTTTACAGGGCCTAGACTCCCGTGCGTACAGATCGTCGAACGGTTAGAGGGAGCGAGGGGGCGGACGTGGCCGACGTGACGGACCTTCCGGGCGCGGCGTACCTGCCGGGTCCGTCGGACCTTCCGGACGTGGCGTACCTGCCGGGTCCGTCGGACCTTCCGGACGTGGCGTACCTGCCGGGTCCGTCGGAACTTCCGAACGTGGCACATCCGCCGGGAACGGCGCCGGCCGTGCTCGCGTCGGACTACTTCCACAGCTACTCGGTCGTCGGACTGCTCGCCGTGGTCGGCGTCCTGTTCGTCGCGGTCGCCTTCGGGGCCGGCCGGCTGCTGCGCCCGGTGGTCCCGACGCCGGAGAAGCTCCTCGCGTACGAGTGCGGCGTGGACCCCGTGGGGGAGGGCTGGGCGCACACCCAGGTCCGCTACTACGTCTACGCCTTCCTGTACGTGATCTTCGCCGTCGACTCGATCTTCCTCTTCCCCTGGGCGACCGTCTTCGCCGCACCCGGATACGGCGCGACGACGCTCGTGGAAATGTTCATCTTCCTCGGTTTCCTGGCCGTGGGACTGCTCTACGCATGGAAGAAGGGCGTCCTCGAATGGACGTGACGAGCCCGTCGTCCGCCGACGCGGGGGCCGAACCCGCCGCCGTACCCACGTTCCTCCCGGAACCCAAGCGCCTGGGCGTCCTGTCCCGGCTCGCACCGGAGCCGATGAAGGTGGTCCTCAACTGGGGCCGCCGCTACAGCCTCTGGGTCTTCAACTTCGGACTCGCCTGCTGCGCCATCGAATTCATCGCCGCGTCCATGGCCCGCCACGACTTCATCCGGCTCGGCGTCATCCCGTTCGCGCCCGGACCCCGCCAGGCCGACCTCATGATCGTCTCCGGCACGGTGACGGACAAGATGGCCCCGGCGGTCAAGCGCCTGTACGAGCAGATGCCCGAGCCCAAGTACGTCATCTCCTTCGGCGCCTGCTCCAACTGCGGCGGCCCGTACTGGGACTCGTACTCCGTGACCAAGGGCGTCGACCAGATCATCCCCGTCGACGTCTACGTACCCGGCTGCCCGCCCCGGCCCGAGGCCCTGCTCCAGGGCATCCTGAAGCTCCAGGAGAAGATCGCCCGCGAGTCGCTGGGCGAGCGCTACGCGACGGCCGCAGGCGCCCGCCCCTCCACGGCCGCCCTGCGCAGCGGCCTGGTGGCCCCGCCGGCCGTTCCCGGGAAGGCCGAGGACAAGTGACCGCCTCCGACGCCTACGACGGCCTCCCCGGTTCCGTCACGGAACTCTTCGGCGACGACGCCGCGGCCGAGCAGGCATACGACCTGCTGACCGTCGACGTCCCGCCCGCCTCGTGGATCACCGCCCTGGAAACGGCGCGCGACGGACTCGGCTGCACCTACTTCGACTGGCTGAGCGCGGTGGACGAGCAGGGCACCGGCTTCCGCGTCTGCGCGCACGTCGCCGCGCTCCCGGAGCCGGGCTCCGGCGTACGGCGCCTACTACTCCGCACGACCGTCCCGCACGAGGCCCCCGTCCTGCCGACCGCGATCGGCGTCTACGCCGGAGCCGCCTGGCACGAGCGTGAGACGCACGAGATGTTCGGCATCGGCTTCGAGGGCCACCCGCACCTCGTCCCGCTCCTGCTGCCCGAGGGCTTCGAGGGCCACCCCCTGCGCAAGGACTTCGTCCTGGCCGCCCGCGTGGCGAAGGCATGGCCCGGCGCGAAGGAGCCGGGCGAGTCGGAACACGGCGGCCCGAAGCGCCGCACGATGCTCCCCCCGGGCGTCCCCGACCCCAACGAGTGGGGCCCCCTCAAGGGCCAGCTCCCCCCGGCCCCCACCCGCCCCGCCCGCACGGCGAGGGCCGCGGGCGACCGCCCCCCGCGCCGGACCCGCACGGCGGGCGAGGCGACGCCGACGACGCCGACGACACCGGGGGCGTCGGGGGCGTCGGAGGCGTCGGGGGTGGCTGAGCAGGGCGGCGCACCGGCTGCTCCGCCGCGCCGGAGCCGCACCGCGGGCGAGGCGACCCCGAGCAGCCCGGCTGCCCCGCCGCGCCGCAGTCGCAGCGCGTCGCAGGGTTCGGCGAGCCAGCGGGGGGCGGGGGCGTCGGAGACCCCGGAGGCTCCGCAGGCCCCGCAGGCCCCGCAGGCCCCGGAGGCTCCGCAGGCATCGGGTGCGGGCGCGGAGACCCCCGAGGCTCCGAAGATCCCGGGTGCGGGTGCGGGTGCGGGTGCGGGTGCGGAGGCGGGTGCGGTGCCGGACACGGCGTCGGACGCGCCGTGGCACAACGCCCGCCCGGCGTTCGACGAGTCTCCGGAGGCCGGCGACGCGTCCCAGCCCCCTTCCCAGCCCCTCCGGCGTTTGAGGAGCGGGGGCCCGGGGGCGGAGCCCCCGGTTCGGGAAGGGGCGGGTAGGGGAGAAGCCCAGCGCAGCGAACCCCCGAGCGCTCCCGCACCCGACACCGCTCCCGACACCGCCCCCGCACCCCCCACCGCCCCCGCACCCGACACCGAGCCCAACACCAGATCCGCACCCGACCCCGCACCCGCACCCGACACCAACTCCGCGACCGACGACACCCCCACCGGAGGCGATCCCGAGTGAACGACGCACTGGACGTCGCCCTCCGCATCGTCATCGTCTTCGCGGTCTTCATGGTCCTCCCCCTCGTCGTCGGCCAGACCGAACACAAGGTGATGGCCCACATGCAGGGCCGCCTGGGCCCGATGTACGCCGGCGGCTTCCACGGCTGGGCCCAGCTCGTCGCGGACGGCGTGAAGTTCGCGCAGAAGGAAGACATCGTCCCGGCCGGCGCCGACCGCAAGGTCTTCCGCCTCGCGCCGGCCGTCGCGCTGCTCCCGTACCTGCTCGTGCTGGTCGCGATCCCGGTCGGCCCGGGGGAGGGCGCGGTCGGCCAGGTCGTCGACGCCGGCATCTTCTTCGTGCTCGCGGTGATGGGCGTCGGCGTACTCGGCTCACTGATGGCCGGCTGGGCGTCGGCCAACAAGTTCTCCTTGCTCGGCGGCCTCCGCACCGCCGCCCAACTGCTCGCCTACGAGCTGCCGATGCTGCTCGCCGCCGCCTCCGTGGCGATGGCGGCCGGCACGGTCTCCCTGCCCGGCATCCTCGACGCGTTCGAGTGGTGGTGGCTGCCCTGGCAGATCATCGGCGCCCTGGTCTTCTTCGTGGCCGGGCTCGCCGAACTCCAGCGCCCGCCGTTCGACATGCCGGTCGCCGACTCGGAGATCATCTTCGGCGCGTACACCGAGTACACGGGCCTGCGCTTCGCGCTGTTCCTGCTCGCCGAGTACGCGGGCATCGTCGTGCTGTGCGGGCTGACCACCGTCCTGTTTCTCGGCGGCTGGCACGGCCCGATGGGCGCCGACGGACTCGGCTGGGTCTGGACCCTGCTGAAGACCGGCATCCTCGCGTTCGTCGTGATCTGGCTGCGCGTGAGCTACCCGCGTCTGCGCGAGGACCAGTTGCAGAAGCTCGCCTGGACCACACTCATCCCGCTCGCTCTCGCGCAGATCGCGCTCACCGGCATCGTGAAGGTGGCGATCAACTAGTGCCCCCGATCCCCGGCTCAGGTCTGGCCAAGGGCCTCGCCGTCACCCTGCGGACGATGACGAGGAAGACCGTCACCGCCCAGTACCCGGACGTGCAGCCCGAACTCCCGCCCCGCTCCCGGGGCGTCATCGCGCTGTTCGAGGAGAACTGCACGGTCTGCATGCTCTGTGCCCGCGAGTGCCCGGACTGGTGCATCTACATCGACTCCCACAAGGAGACCGTGCCCGCCGCGGCTCCGGGCGGCCGCGAGCGCAGCCGCAACGTACTGGACCGCTTCGCGATCGACTTCTCGCTCTGCATGTACTGCGGCATCTGCATCGAGGTGTGCCCGTTCGACGCGCTGTTCTGGTCGCCGGAGTTCGAGTACGCGGAGACGGACATCCTCGAACTCACCCACGAGCGCGACAAGCTCCGCGAGTGGATGTGGACGGTCCCCGAGCCGCCCGCGCTCGACCCGCGCGCCGAGGAACCGAAGGAGATCGCCGCCGCCCGCAAGACGGCCGACAAACTCCGCGCCCAGCAGGAACAGCAGACACAAGAGGCACAGCAGGCACAGGAAGCCGCCGCAGAGGCAGAGGAGGGCGAGGCATGAGCACCGCTCTCGCGGCCGCCTCGGCGGCCCCCGGCTTCCTCTCCCCGACCGGGGTCGAGATCGCCTTCGTCCTCGTCGGCATCGCCACCCTCGGCGCGGCCCTGGTGACCGTCACGACCAGGCAGCTGGTGCACGCCGCCCTCTGGCTGATCGTGGCGCTCGGCGGCCTCGCCGTCGAATACCTCCTGCTGACGGCGGAGTTCATCGCCTGGGTGCAGGTACTGATCTACGTGGGTTCCGTCATCGTCCTCCTCCTGTTCGGCCTGATGCTCACGCGGGCCCCCATCGGCCGCTCCCCGGACGCCGATTCGGAGAACCGCTGGGCCGCCCTGGCGGTGGCCGTCGCCGCGGCCGGCACCCTCGTCTGGGTCGTCGTGGACGCCTTCCGTACCACCTGGATCGAGCTCGACGGGCCCGCCCAGGGATCCACCGAGGCCACCGGCTCCTTCCTCTTCCGGAACTGGGTGCTCCCCTTCGAAGTACTCTCCGTCCTGCTGCTCGTCGCCCTCGTCGGCGCGATCGTCCTCTCCCGCAAGGGCCACCAGGCCGAGCCCCGGGCCACCAAGGGCCACCAGGCCGAGCCCCGGGCCACCACGAGCCGCGCGGCCGAGCCCCGGGCCACCACGCACCGAGAGGACAACAGCTGATGCACCTCGCCTATCCCGCCGTGCTCGCCGCCCTCCTCTTCTGCACCGGGCTGTACGGAGTCCTCGCCCGCCGCAACGCGATCCTCGTCCTGATGTCCGTCGAGCTGATGCTCAACGCCGTCAACCTCAACCTGGTCGCCTTCGACGTCTGGCTCCGCGACACCCTGCACTCCGGCCAGGCCCTCGCCCTGTTCACCATCGCCATCGCGGCGGCGGAGATCGGCATCGGCCTGGCGATCGTCCTCGCCGTGTACCGCAACCGCGGCACCTCCGACATCGACCGCCTCCGCGACACCGCCGAGACCGACGAGGCCGAAACGGTCCCGGCCGGCGACGACGAGGACGACGACCCCGCGGGCGCCGCCCGCCCCGAAGACCAGGCCACTGCTGCGGCAGGGAAGGCAAAGAAGGCAGAGGCCACCGCGTGACCACCACGACCCTCGCCGTCCTCGTCCCCCTCCTCCCGTTCCTGGGCGCCGCCGCCGGTCTCCTCACCGGCCGCACCGCGCCCGGCTACGTCCGGCCGCTCGCCGTCCTGCCCTCCCTCGCCTCCCTCGTCCTCGCGGCCGTCGTCGCCGCACGCCAGGGCGGCGGCCGGGCCATCGACGCGGCGACCCAGCTCACCCCCACCGGCTCCGTCCCGATCGACCTCGCGCTGCACCTCGACGGCTTCGCCGTCCTCGTCGCCGTGCTGGTCGCCCTCGTCGCGAGCTGCGTGCAGATCTACTCGACCGCCTACCTGCGCGACGACCCCCGCTACGCCTCGTACGCGGCCCTGGTCTCCCTCTTCACCTCCGCGATGCTGCTCGTCGTCTACTCCGGCGACCTGATGGTGCTCCTGGTCGGCTGGGAGGTCATGGGCATCTGCTCCTACTTCCTGGTCGGCCACTACTGGGAGACGCCCGAGGCCCGCGCCGCCTCCCTCAAGGCGTTCCTGGTCACCAAGCTCGGTGACGTCCCCTTCCTCATCGGCCTGTTCGCCCTCGCCGCCGACACCGGCACCTTCCGCATCACCGGCATCCTCGGCGCCGTCGCCCACGACGGCCTCGACCACCCCACCCTCATCGCGCTCCTCCTGCTCGCCGGGGTCGCGGGCAAGTCCGCGCAGTTCCCCCTGCACACCTGGCTGCCCGACGCCATGGCCGGCCCCACCCCCGTCTCCGCGCTGATCCACGCGGCGACGATGGTCGCCGCCGGCATCTACTTCGTGGCCCGGCTCCTCCCCGTCTTCGCGGCATCCGGCGCCGCCCTCGTCGTCCTCGCCGTGATGGCGGCCGTCACGATGATCGGCTCCGGGCTCGCCGCGCTCGCCCAGGACGACATCAAGCGCGTCCTCGCCTACTCGACCATCGGCCAGCTCGGCTACATGTCCGGCGCCCTGGCCGTCGGCGACCGCGGGGCCGCCGTCTTCCACCTCATCTCCCACGGTGCGTTCAAAGCGGTCCTCTTCCTCGCCGCCGGCGTCGTCATCCACGCCGCAGGCACCAACTCACTGGCCGCCATGTCCCGGATGAGCGGCCTGACCCAGCGCATCCCGGACGCCTACTGGACGATGACCGTCGCCCTCCTCGCGCTGGCCGCCATCCCCCCGTTCGCCGGCTTCTTCTCCAAGGAAGCCGTCCTCGTCGCCGCCGAGCGGACCGCGCTCGGCCACCGGCACGTCGCCCCGGCCGCCGCCGGCTGGACGATCCTCGTCGCCGGGCTCCTGGCCGCCGTGCTCACCGCCGCCTACGCCACCCGGCTCTGGCTCCTCGCCTTCCGGGGCCGGGGCGCCGAGGCCCCCGACCACGGCCGGCAGCCCGTCGCCATGACCGCCGTCCTGTGGGTGCTGGCCGTACCGACCATCGCGCTCGGGCTGAGCATCGGCGTGATCGGCGACTGGTTCGACGGCCACCGCCTCATCCCGTCCCTGACCACCGCCGTGCTCTCCACCGGCGTCGGCCTCGTCGGCGGCCTCGTCACCTACGGGGCCTGGCGCCACACCACCGCACTCGCCGCCCGCGTCCCCATGGGCTCGGTCGTCGCCCACCCCGACGCGGAACCCGCACTCGTCGAGATCGAGGCCATCGAGGTCCGCACCGCCGCCTACGGCACAGCCGGTGACGCCCCCGACCCCGCCGACCCCGGCCGCCTGCTGCTCGGCCCCCTCCACCGCCACGCGGCCACCGGCTTCCACCTGGACGCCCTGTACGCGGCGCTGTTCGTCCGCCCCGTCCAAGCGGCGGCGCGCCTCGTCCGCTTCCTGGACCGCGAGGTGGTCGACACCTACGTACGCGGCTCCGCCACCGGCGCACGCTGGTTCGGCACCGCCGTCCGCCGCGCCCAGACCGGCAACGTGCAGACCTACCTCAGCGCACTGCTCGCCGGTTCCCTGGTCCTGGCGGTCGCCGCCGTCGTCTTCGCCAACGTCAACGCGGGGTCCTGAGCCGTGATCGATATCAGCGCATCCGTGATGCAGTTCCTTCTTGCGTTCGTCGTCGCCGCCCCGCTCATCGGCGCCGTCGCCGCCCTGCTCCCGGCCCCGCCCGGGCTGAAGGGCCGCAGCCCCGACCAGGCCGTGCTCCGCCACGGCGTGACCGTCACCGGTGTCATCCTCCTGGCGACGCTCGTGCTGGCCGCCGGCTTCGACCACGACCACCCGTCGAAGATGCAGGCCACCACCGACATCAGCTGGATCCCGGCGCTGGACGTGCGCATCCACCTCGGCATCGACGGCATTTCGCTCCCCCTGCTCGTACTGACCGCGCTGCTGACCTTCCTCTGCGCGCTCTACAGCTACTTCAAGATGCCCGCCGGCCCCTCCCCGAAGGCATTCGTCGCGCTGATCCTCGTCCTGGAGTCCGGCACCCTCGCCACCTTCGCCGTCCTCGACCTGATCCTGTTCTTCCTGGCGTTCGAGATGGTGCTCATCCCGATGTACTTCCTCATCGCCCGCTGGGGCGGTGCGCAGAGGCAGGCGGCTGCCTGGAAGTTCATCCTCTACACACTCCTCGGCTCGGTCGTCATGCTGCTGGGCCTGCTCCTCATCGGACTGAAGAGCGGCACCTTCGACATGGTGGCACTCGCCACTGACAACGGCCGCGGGCTCACCTCATCCGTGCAGGTCATCGCCGTTCTCGCGATCGGCATCGGCCTCGCCGTGAAGACCCCGATGTGGCCGCTGCACAGCTGGCTCCCCGACGCCCACACCGCCGCCCCGACGGTCGGCTCGGTCCTCCTCGCGGGCGTCCTGCTGAAGATGGGCACGTACGGGTTCGTCCGGATCCTGCTCCCCGTCGCCCCCGACGGCATGCACACCTTCGCCCCCTACCTCGCGGCCTTCGCCGTCGCCGGGATCATCTACGGGTCGCTCGCCTGCCTGGCGCTCGCCCGACCCGGCTCCAAGGGCGACCTGAAGCGGCTCATCGCGTACTCCTCCGTGGGCCACATGGGCTTCGTCCTCCTCGGCATCGCGAGCATGACCCCCACCGGCGTCAACGGCGCGCTCTTCGCCAACATCGCCCACGGACTCATCACCGGCCTGCTGTTCTTCCTGGTCGGCGCGGTCAAGGACCGGCACGGCACCGCCGACCTCGACACCCTCGCCGGAGCCACCGGCGCCGCCCTCTACGGCCGCGCCCCCCGCCTCGGCGGCCTCCTCGCGTTCGCCGCGATCGCCTCCCTCGGCCTGCCCGGACTCGCCGGCTTCTGGGGCGAGATGCTCGCCCTGTTCGGCGCGTTCGACCCCGCCGAAGGGCTCAGCAGGCCCGCCTTCCTGACCTTCATGTCCGTCGCCGCGTTCGGCACCCTGCTCACCGCCGCCTACCTCCTGATCGTGGTCCGCCGCGTCTGCATGGGCGCCACCCGCGACGAACCGCAGCCGATCGCCGACGTGCAGAGCTACGAATTCGCCGCCTGGACCCCCCTCGCGGCCCTCACCGTCCTCGCCGGCCTCTGGCCCGCCGTCCTCCTCGGCCTCACCGACCCGGCCGTGCAGAAGCTCCTCGCAGGAGGCAAGTCGTGACCACCGCGGCCCCAACCGCCGGCCTCACCCAGACGGCGGCCGAGAGCGCCGGCAGCCTCGTCCACACAGCGGCCGAGAGCGCCGGCAGCCTCGTCCAGTCCGTCGACTGGCTCGCCCTCGCGCCCCCGGTCGCCGTCGCGGCCGTCGCAGTCGCCGTCCTGGTCGCCGACCTCTTCGTCCCCGAGGCCCGCAAACCGCTCCTCGGCTACGGAGCCGTCGCCGGTCTCGTCGCCGGACTGGCCCTGATCATCCCGCTCCACGAAGGCGACCGCTCCACCTTCTGCCTCACCACCGGCAGCCACGCGTGCAGCTACACCGCCGACCACTTCACCCTGGTCATCCAGGCCCTCGTCCTCGGCGGCGCCCTGCTCACCGCCCTGCTCTCCATCGGTGACACCCGCAAGCTCCCGGCCGGCGAATTCTGGTTCCTGCTGCTGTCGTCCGCCGCCGGCGCCGCGCTCCTGCCCGCCGCCCGCGACCTCGCCACGCTCGTCATCGCCCTCGAAGTCGCCTCGCTGCCCGCCTTCGCCCTCGTCGGCATCAAGCGCGGCGACCGGCGCTCCTCCGAGGCCGCGCTGAAGTTCTTCCTGTCCTCCGTGACCGCCACCGCCGTGATGCTCCTCGGCGTCAGCTTCGTGTACGCGGCCACCGGCACCCTCCACCTCACCGACCTGGCCGCCCGCCTCGACCACGTCGACCCCCGGCTCTCCACCCTCGCCGGGGCGGGCGTCGCCCTGACCCTCGTCGGCTTCGCCTTCAAGACGGCCGCCGCGCCCTTCCACTTCTGGGTCCCCGACACCTACGTCGGCGCACCGCTGCCGATCGCCGCCTACCTCTCGGTCGTCGGCAAGGCGGTCGGCTTCACCGGCCTCATCCTCGTCACCGTGATCGCCTTCCCGGCGTACGCGGACGTCTGGGGCCCCGCCCTCGCCGTACTCGCCGCGCTCACCATGACCGTCGGCAACGTCGCCGCGCTCCGCCAGAGCGCCACCCGCGCCCGCAGCGCCGTACGCCTGCTCGCCTGGTCCTCCGTCGCCCAGGCCGGCTACCTCCTGGTGCCGATCGCCGCCGCCGCGTACGCCGGGGACCGCCGGATCGGCTCCACCGTCGCGTACGCCCTGATGTACGCCGTCGTGAACCTCGGCGCGTTCGCGGTGGCCGCCCTCGTCGCCCGTACCCACCCCGGCAACCGCCTCACCGACTACCGGGGCCTGTACGCGACCCGGCCGCTCGCCGCCCTCGCGCTGGCCTTCTTCCTGCTCTGCCTGGCCGGGCTGCCGCCGGGCATCATCGGCCTGTTCGCCAAGGTCACGGTCTTCTCCGCGGCCGTCGACGCCGGACTGGGCTGGCTCGCCGTCGTCATGGCCGTGAACGTCGTCGTCGCGCTGTACTACTACCTCCAGTGGACCGCCGCCCTGTTCCGCGCGCCCGAGCCGGAGGACGGTACGCGGCAGCCCGCGCCCGCCACCCGGCACCGCACCCCGGCACCTCTCACCGCCGCGATCGTGCTCACCGCCGCCGCCGGCATCGTCCTGTCGGGCGCCCCGCAGACCGTCCTCAGGTTCGCCGCCGTCAACCTGTTCTGACGGGTACAAGATCGGCTTGCCCCCACCAGCCCGCACAGGGCAGGGTCATGCCCGCGCACGGGCGCGTACGACCTTCACATCACCACAGAGGAGCCAGAGCAGTGCTGAGCGGGTTCAAGGACTTCATCCTGCGCGGGAACGTCATCTCCATGGCGGTCGGTCTCGCCGTCGGAGCCGCGTTCACCGCGGTCGTCACCGGATTCAGCAACGCCTTCATCGTCCCGATGATCGGCATCATCACCCGCGGCACCGGCGACTTCAGCAAGGCCGAGTTCAAGTTCGACGGGGTGACGTTCCCCTACGGCCTCTTCATCAGCGCCGCGATCGCCTTCCTCATCACCGCCTCGGTCCTCTACTTCGGTGTCGTCATGCCGATGTCCAAGGTCCAGGACCGCTTCATGGCCAAGAAGCACCAGGAAGCGGTCGACATCAAGGCCGCCCTGCGCGACTGCCCCCGCTGCTACACCGAGATCCCGGCCATCGCCTCCCGCTGTGCCCACTGCACCAGCGAGGTCGAGCCCGACCCGCAGGTCGTGGAGCTCGCGAAGCTCCCCGCCCAGCGCTGAGCACGCGGCGCCCCCACCCGTACGGACCAGCACGCCCCCGACGCCCGCATGCGGGGACGGGCGGGGCCGCCCGCCCCCGCGCACAAGGGAACTAGCTTCCCTCGCCTCGCGTTGACCAGTACGGGAGGCTCCACTGGGGGTGGAGCCCCACCCAGCAAGGGCTCCCCTGCTGCACGATTTGGAGGGCGTAGCGTGCACCGCCGGCACAACGGGCTGAAAACCGCCGTACTCCTCGGGGGCCTGTCCGCACTCATCATCGTCATCGGCGGCTTCTTCGGCCGTACGGGACTGATCGTCGCGCTCCTGGTAGCCGTCGGCACCAACGCCTACGCGTACTGGAACAGCGACAAGCTGGCGCTGCGGGCCATGCGGGCCCGCCCGGTGAGCGAGTTCGAGGCGCCCCAGCTCTACCGCATCGTCCGCGAGCTCTCCACCTCGGCCCGCCGTCCCATGCCCCGGCTCTACATCTCCCCGACCCAGGCACCCAACGCCTTCGCGACCGGCCGCAACCCGCGCAACGCGGCGGTCTGCTGCACCGAGGGCATCCTCCAGCTCCTCGACGAGCGGGAGCTGCGCGGCGTCCTGGGCCACGAGCTCAGCCATGTCTACAACCGCGACATCCTCATCTCGTCCGTCGCCGGCGCGCTGGCCTCCGTCGTGATGTTCCTGGTCAACTTCGCCTGGCTGATCCCGGTCGGCCGCTCAAACGACGACGAGGGCCCCGGCCTCCTCGGCATGCTGCTGATCACGATCCTTGGCCCGCTCGCCGCATCCGTGATCCAATTGGCCGTCAGCCGTTCCCGGGAGTACGAGGCGGATGCCGCGGGCGCCCGGCTGACCGGCGACCCGCTGGCCCTGGCCGGCGCCCTGCGGAAGCTGGAGACCGGCACCCAGCAGCTCCCGCTGCCCCCGGAGCCGAGGATCGAGACCGCGAGCCACATGATGATCGCGAATCCGTTCCGCGCCGGACAGGGGCTGTCCAAGATGTTCTCGACCCACCCGCCGATGGCGGAGCGCATCGCCCGACTCGAGCAGATGGCAGGTCCTCGCCCGTGAAAACCATTCTGAACGTCATCTGGCTGGTCCTGTGCGGCTTCTGGATGTTCCTCGGCTACCTGCTCGCGGGACTCCTGCTCTGCATCACGATCATCGGCATCCCGTTCGGCCTGGCCGCCTTCCGCATCGGCGTCTACGCCCTGTGGCCCTTCGGGTACCGGGTCGTCGACCGCAAGGACGCGGGCGGCCCCTCGTGCGTCGGCAACGTGCTCTGGCTGGTTCTCGCCGGCTGGTGGCTGGCGCTCGGTCACATCACCACCGGCATCGCCCTGTGCATCACGATCATCGGCATCCCCCTGGGCATCGCCAACTTCAAGCTCATCCCGGTGTCCCTGATGCCCTTCGGCAGGGAGATCGTCCGCACCGACGAGCAGTTCGCCGGCTGGTAACCACCACAGGGCCGACAGGCCCGCCGCGCAACCGCCCGCCCGTCCTGGGCGTCTTGGCTTCCAAGACCGAGTGACGGGTAGGTTCGCACGCATGACCATTATCGGCTGGATCATCCTTGGGCTTGTCGCCGGCGTCATCGCCAAAGTCCTGCTCCCGGGGCGGGACCCCGGCGGCGTGCTGGGCACCACCCTCATAGGGATCGTCGGCGCCTTCCTCGGTGGCTGGATCTCGTCGCGCTTCCTGGACCGCGAGATCTCCAAGGACTTCTTCGACCCCGCGACCTGGATAGCGGCCATCGGCGGCTCACTGGTCCTGCTGATCGCCTACCGGCTGCTCTTCGGCAACTCCCGACAACGCCGCTGACGACTACTCCGAAGGCCGCCCCAACCCCGTCTCACGCAACGTCACATTGAGCCGGCCACCGCTCATCCCCGTACCGGGAGGGGCGGTGCCCGGCCGGACCGACGGCACCCCGTGGAACGCGCGCCGCGAAGGCCCGCCGAACACGAACAGGTCCCCGGAGGCCAGCTCCACGTCCGTGTACGGCCGCCCCCGGCCCTCCGTGTTGCCGAAGCGGAAGACACACGTGTCGCCGATGCTGAACGACACCACGGGCGCCCCGGACCGCTCCTCGTTGTCCTGGTGCATGCCCATCCGGGCCGTGCCGTCGTAGAAGTTGACCAGCGCGGCATCCGGCTCGTACGCCGCAGCGGGACTCCCCGGCCCGTACGCCTCCGCCACCGCCTCCCGCCCCAGCTCCGCGAGCCAGCCCGGGAACGGGGCGACCCGCGCGCCGTTCACATCGTCCGCCGTACGCGCATAGCGGTACGGCTGCCAGTGCCAGCCCAGGCACACCGTCCGCACCGACATCACCCCGCCGCCCGGCAACGCCGTGTGCCGCAACGGAACCGGCCCCCGCGCCCACTGGCGGCACGCCACCACCAACTGCCGCTGCCGCTCGGGCGACAGCCAGTCCGGCACATGCACCGCCCCCGGCGCGACCACCGCACGCGGCCTCGGGAACAGCCCCTCCATCAGCGCGCGGCCAGGGCGCCCTCAAGCCCCAGAAGCCGCTCCTTGCTCTCCAGCCCGCCCGCGTACCCGCGCAGCGCCCCGTCCGCACCGATCACCCGATGGCACGGCCGCACGACCAGCAGCGGATTGCGCCCGATCGCCGTACCCACGGCCCGCACCCCGGCCCCGCTCGCGCCGACCCGCTCGGCGATCTGCCCGTAGGACACCGTCTCCCCGTACGGGACGGCGTCCAGCGCGGACCAGACCCGGCGCTGGAAGCCGGTGCCCCGGCCCTCGGCGTACACCAGGTCGAAGCGCGTCCTGCGCCCCTCGAAGTACTCCCGCAACTGGGCGGCGACCGGCGCGAACGCCGAGGGCGCGTACCCCCACCCGTCCTGGACGACCGCCGCGCCCTTCTGGCCGGGCAGGGAGAGCGAGACGAGCGCGATGCCCGTCGCCCCCGGGGCCTCTTCCCCGACCAGCAGCAGTTCACCCAGCGGGCTGTCGACCGTCGCGTACATGGTCATGACTCGTCCCTCTCCTCGTCCGTACGGCCGGCCGGAACGCCGGCCGTCACGGACCAGTCTGCTGCGCCCGAACCGCCGCGACCGGCGGTATTCGGACATGCAGTCCGGGCGCGGAACGAGAGCTTCCGCACCCGGACCACGGCGTCCTACCGGTAGTTCGTGAACTGCACGTCGAAGTCGAAGTCCTGCGCCTTCAGCAGCGCCTGAACGGCCTGGAGGTCGTCCCGGCTCTTCGAGGTGACCCGCAGCTCGTCGCCCTGGACCTGCGCCTTGACGCCCTTCGGGCCCTCGTCGCGGACGATCTTCGCGACCTTCTTGGCGTTCTCCTGGGAGATGCCCTCCTCGATCGAGGCGAAGAGCTTGTACTCCTTGCCGGACAGCTGCGGCTCACCGGCGTCCAGCGACTTCAGCGAGATGCCGCGCTTGATCAGCTTGGACTGGAAGATGTCGAGGATGGCCTTGACCCGCTCCTCGCCGTTCGCCTGCATCAGGATCTTCTCGCCGGACCAGGCGATCGAGGCATCCGTGCCCTTGAAGTCGTAGCGCTGGGAAATCTCCTTGGCGGCCTGGTTGAGGGCGTTGTCGACCTCCTGCCGCTCGACCTTCGAGACGATGTCGAAACTGGAGTCGGCCATGACGTGTGGCTCCTTGGATCGGGGGTGCTGGAAAGGATGTGCGTACGAAGCGGCCGCAGGGCCTCCGGGAAGTGCGGGGCCCCTGCCACCCGGCAAAGCCTAGCCACCCGCGCCCGCCGGGGCCGCTGGTCAATCCGGTGGCGTAGCACCCCCGGTCATCAGGTATCGTTTACGTCGTTGCCACGGAGCACCGCCGCAAAGCGGGTCCCACGGCAGCATCCCTTGGCGGTGTGCCCGAGTGGCCAAAGGGAGCAGACTGTAAATCTGCCGGCTCAGCCTACCCAGGTTCGAACCCTGGCGCCGCCACAAAGCAAGGCCCCTGTCTCCGGACGGGGGCCTTCTCTGTTGTCCGGTGAGAAGAAGGGTGAGCGTGGATTCCGTACTCGTCAGTGCCTGCCTGCGGGGCGTGCCCTGCCGCTTCGACGGCCGGAGCAAGGAATCGGAGCCGGTGGCCGTTGCGATCGGCGACCGCAGGGCTGTCGCCTTCTGCCCCGAGACCGCCGCCGGCCTGCCCACGCCCCGCCGCCCCGCCGAGATCGTCGGCGGCGACGGGCGCGACGTGCTGGACGGCCGGGCCCGCGTCCTGGACGACACCGGGCACGACGTGACCGAGGCGTTCGTGGACGGTGCCCGGCGGGCGCTGGAGGCGGCGCGGCGGACCGGCTGCACCGAGGCGCTGCTCATGCCCCGCAGCCCTTCCTGCGGGCGGGGCGCGATTCATGACGGTACGTTCACCGGCGAGCTGCGGCCCGGGGACGGAGTCACCGCTGCCCTGCTGGAGCGGCACGGCATCACCGTGCGTCCGGCGCCCCGCGGGTGAACGCGGCTGAACGCGGCTGAACGCGGCGGACCGGCCGGAGCGCCGCCCCGGCCGGTCCGCGTGCCCGGTCAGTTCCCGGCGACGTCCTTCACCGCGACCGTCAGCGGCACGTTGCCCGAGATCAGTTCGAGGGTCAGCCCCGCCGTGGCCGGTGTGTCCAGCAGCTCCATGAGCACCGCCGCCACGTCGTCGCGCGGCACCGGGCCCCGGCCCGTCGACGCGGCGAGCAGGACCTGCCCGGTGCCCGCGTCATTGGTGAGCATGCCGGGCCTGAGGATCGTCCAGTCGAGCCCGGACCTGGCCCGTACGTCCGCGTCCGCCGCGCCCTTGGCCCGGAGGTAGACGTCGAACACCTCGTCGCCGGGGTGGTCCGGGTCCGCGCCCATGGACGAGACCACGACGTAGCGCCGCACCCCCGCCCGCTCCGCCGCGTCCGCGAACAGCACGGCCGCGCCCCGGTCCACGGTGTCCTTGCGCTCCGTGCCGCTGTTCGGGCCCGCGCCGGCCGCGAAGACCGCCGCGTCGGCGCCCCGCAGCACCTCGGCGGCCTCCTCCACCGTGGCCGATTCCAGATCCAGCACCACCGGCTCGGCGCCCGCCGCCCGGAGGTCCTCGGCCTGTCCGGGCTTGCGGATGATGCCGGCCGCCTCATCCCCGCGTGCAGCGAGCAGCCGCTCCAGCCGCAGCGCGATCTGACCATGTCCACCTGCGATGACAATGCGCATGGAATCGACGGTACGCCGGAGCGCGCCGCCCCGCTCACGGCCCGCCGGTCGATTCCGGCCGTCCCTGGCGCGGCAGCCCGGGCCCGCCGTCCGCCTCCGAGTCGCAGTACTCGCGCACCGCGCTGGTCCGGGCCACGACCCGGCCCCGGTGCACCACGATCCGGCTGTACGCCAGCGACAGCGCCCCGGCGAGCCCTTCCCCGCGTACGGCGAGCAGCTCGGCGGGGAAGCCCGCCTCGACGCGGACCTCGGGGAGCCCCATCACACGCCTGGCGTCGGCGGAGACCGCCGCGTAGGCGTCCTCGGGGCGCAGCCCGCTCTGCGAGGCCAGCAGGAAGGCGGCCTCCAGCGGGTCGCCGCGCCCCACCGGATTGGCCGGGTCGCGCAGCGCCCCGCTCCCCGCCGCGACCCGCACCCCGGCCTCGCGCAGCAGCCGTACGGGGGCGGTGCCCCGACCCTCCGTGCCGCAGCAGCCGCCCTGCGGGAGGCAGGTCACGCCCACCCCGGCGGTGGCCAGCTGAGCGGCGGCGCGGGCGGCCGCGCCGCCGGGGAGGCGGGCGAGGCCGGCGCAGGGGCCGAGGGTGACCTTCTGGCGCATGCCGCCCGCCATCGCGGCGAGCCGGGCGAGCCGGACGGGGTCGTCGCCGTCCGTGTGCAGATCGACGGGGCAGCCGTGTTCGGCGGCCACCTCCAGGACTGCTTCCGCGTACCCGGTCGGGTCCGGATCGAGGTCCGGGCAGCCGCCGACCGCGCCGGCGCCCATCTTCACCGCGTCGCGGAGCATGGCCAGATCGCCCGCGCCGGCGACGCCGGTGAGCAGCCGGGGCACGGCGACCGGGGCCAGGTCGACGAGGCCCCGCAGGGAGCGCCGGGCCTGGAGGACGGCTTCGAGCGCCGCCAGGCCCTGTATGCCGCCGATCCGTACGTGCGAGCGCAGGGCCGTCGCGCCGTGGCCGAGCTGGAGCAGCGCGGCCTCGGTGGCGCGCCGCTGGATGGCGTCGGGGTGCTGGGAGGCGGGGCCGGTGCCGCCGGCCGTGAGGGCGGTGTCGCTGTGGGCGTGGGGTTCGGCGGGGGCGGGGAGCAGCAGGTGGCCGCGCAGGTCCAGCCGGGCGCCGGGGGAGGAGAGGCTGCCGGCGGTGCCGACGGCCTCGATGCGGCCGCCGCAGAGCCGTACGTCCACGACGCGGCCGTCGGCGAGACGGGCGCCGCAGAGCGTCAGCGGGGAGCCGGCGGCGTCGGCCGCGTGGTCGTCGGGCTGCCGCGGCCGGCTGTCGGGCATCGGGCTCCTGGGAAGCGGGCAAGATCACGCAGAGTGAATAGAGCCTAGGCGCGCGCCCGGCCCCGTTCGCGGAGGAGCGCAATAGTCGTACCGGTGCGGCCTTGCTGATCAGCGGCGTACGAACGGCCGGAGCGGGGTACGGGGCGGGGTCGGCCCGGGGCTGCGAAACGGATTTGGGCGATCGGCGACCGAGCGTGTAATGTCTTCATCGCTCGCCCCAATAGCTCAGTCGGTAGAGCGTCTCCATGGTAAGGAGAAGGTCTGCGGTTCGATTCCGCATTGGGGCTCTGGTGATCGGGAAACCCCGCTTCGGCGGGGGGACTCGTCATCAAAGCGGTGTAGCTCAGTCGGTAGAGCAAGCGGCTCATAATCGCTGTGTCACCGGTTCAAGTCCGGTCACCGCTACTAACAGTAGCCGATTGTGGGGTCGGTCCTTCGATCGGCTACTCTTTTTTGCGTTCATCCGTCCATCGTCCGTCCAAGGAGCACTCACGTGGCTGCCACCGACGTCCGCCCGAAGATCACGCTGGCCTGCGTGGAGTGCAAGGAGCGGAACTACATCACCAAGAAGAACCGGCGTAACAACCCGGACCGTCTTGAGATGAAGAAGCACTGCCCGCGCTGCAACTCGCACACCGCGCACCGCGAAACGCGCTGAAACAGGCTCGTACACGAGGCCGTCCCCTCTGGGGGCGGCCTCGTGTCGTTGTGCGGGTGTGGCTTTGAATGGGGCTGCACGTCGGCCCAGTCGTCTTTCATCAGGAGGTTGCGAGCTCATGGCGCTCGACCAGTCCTTCGTGGGGCGGACCTACCCGCCCACCGCGCCGTACGAGGTCGGACGGGAGAAGATCCGCGAGTTCGCCGAGGCCGTGGGCGACGCCCACCCCGCGTACACCGACCCCGAGGCCGCCGAGGCACTCGGCCACAGCGATGTGATCGCGCCGCCGACCTTTGTGTTCTCGATCACCTTCAAGGCCGCCGGCCAGGTCATCGAGGACCCGCAGCTGGGCCTGGACTACAGCCGGGTGGTGCACGGGGACCAGAAGTTCGCCTACACGCGGCCGGTGCGCGCGGGGGACCGGCTGACGGTCACCTCGACGATCGAGGCCGTGAAGTCCATGGCGGGCAACGACATCCTGGACGTCCGCGGCGAGGTCCACGACGAGTCCGGTGAGCACGTCGTGACCGCGTGGACGAAGCTGGTGGCGCGCGCCGCCGAGGAGGTGTGATGACGGCGAAGGTGAGTTACGAGACGGTCGAGGTCGGCACGGAGCTGCCGGCGCGGTCCTTCCCGGTGACCCGGGCCACGCTCGTGCAGTACGCGGGCGCCTCGGGCGACTTCAACCCGATCCACTGGAACGAGCGCTTCGCGCGCGAGGTCGGGCTGCCCGATGTGATCGCGCACGGCATGTTCACGATGGCGGAGGCGGCCCGGGTGGTCACGGACTGGGCCGGCGACCCGGGCTCGGTCGTCGAGTACGGCGTGCGGTTCACCAAGCCCGTCGTGGTGCCGGACGACGACAAGGGCGCGCTGATCGAGGTCAGCGGCAAGGTGGGCGCCCTGCTGGACGGCCGGCGGGTGCGCGTCGACCTGACGGTCATGAGCGACGGCAAGAAGGTGCTGGGCATGTCCCGGGCCGTGGTGCAGCTCGCCTGAGACCACGAGAGTGGCGATGTAAGGGGCACGGTCCATGGGGCCGTGCCCCTTACTCGAATCCAGGTTCGCCGGCCCGCTTGACTAAGTTAGTGATTGAGTACTAACTTATCGGCATGGCAAGGATGAGTGCAGATGAGCGACGCGAGAGCGTCATCCGGGCGGCGATCACCGAGTTCGCCCGCGGTGGGTACAGCGCCACGTCCACCGAGGCGATCGCCAAGCGCGTGGGTGTCTCGCAGCCGTACCTCTTCCGCCTCTTCCCCAACAAGGAGGCGATGTTCCTCGCGGCCTCCGAGCGCTGCTTCGCGGAGACCCGGAAGGTCTTCGCGGAGGCGGCCGAGGGGCTGGAGGGCGAAGAGGCGCTCCACTCCATGGCGAGGGCCTACCAGCGGCTGATCGCCGACGACCCCGACAAGCTGCTGATGCAGATGCAGGTGTACGCGGCCGTCGCCGCCGCGGAGGCGGCCGGCGACCGTGGGTTCGGCGAGTCGGTGCGGGCCGGCTGGGTGGATCTCTTCGACTCGGTCAACCTCGCGCTCGGCGCCGATGTGGACGAGGCCACCACCTTCCTCGCGTACGGCATGCTCGCCAACACCCTGACTGCGCTCGGCTTCCCGGCCGGTCACCGGATGTGGTCCGGTTTCTACGCCTCGGCCCGGCCGGTCACCTGAAACAGTGCGACCCGGGTTCGGCCCGGTTTTCTGCCCGAAGAAGTTAGTAATGAATAACTAACCCTCCAGGGGGAGCAGTGAACCAGCACACGACAGGCCGCGCGGGAGCGGCCTGGGCCCTCGTCATCACCAGCGTCGCCGGATTCATGGCGGCCCTCGACAACCTCGTCGTCACCACCGCCCTGCCGTCCATCCGCGAAAGCCTCGGCGGAGAGATGGAGGAGCTGGAGTGGACGGTCAACGCCTACACGCTCACCTTCGCGGTCCTGCTGATGTTCGGTGCCGCCCTCGGTGACCGCTTCGGCCGCCGCCGGCTCTTCCTCGCCGGACTCACCGTCTTCACCGGCGCGTCAGCCGCGGCCGCCCTCTCGCCCGGGATCAACGAACTCATCGCCTTCCGCGCGGTCCAGGGCGTCGGCGCCGCGATCATGATGCCGCTCACGCTCACCCTGCTCACGGCCGCCGTGGAACCCGCCCGCCGGGGCATGGCGCTGGGCATCTTCAGCGCCGCGACCGGCCTCGCCGTGGCCAGCGGACCGCTGATCGGCGGCAGCCTCACCGAGCACATCTCCTGGCAGTGGATCTTCTGGCTCAACGTGCCGATCGGCCTGCTCCTGCTGCCGCTCGCCCGCTTCCGCCTGGCGGAGTCCTACGCCCCCGGCGCCCGGCTCGACATCCCCGGCACCCTTCTGGTCAGCGGCGGACTCTTCGGCGTCGTCTACGGCCTCGTCAACGCCAACTCCGACGGCTGGACCAGCCCCACGGTCCTGACCTCCCTCATCGCCGGCACCGCGCTGATCGGCGGCTTCATCCACCACGGCTTCCGCGCCAAGAAGCCGATGCTGCCCATGCGCCTCTTCCGCGACCGCGGCTTCTTCGGGATCAACGTCTCCAGCATGCTGATGTACCTCGGGATGTTCGGCTCGATCTTCCTGCTCAGCCAGTACCTCCAGGGGGTCCTGGGCTACTCGCCCACCGAGGCCGGACTGCGGATGCTGCCCTGGACCGGGATGCCGATGCTCGTGGCGCCCGTCGCCGGAATGCTCTCCGACCGGTTCGGCGGCCGCCCGGTGGTCGTGACGGGTCTCGCCCTCCAGGCGGCCGGCCTCGGCCTGTTCGCCATGGCCATCGCCCCGGACGCCTCCTACGTCTCGCAGCTGCCCGGACTGATCACCGGCGGCATCGGCATGGCCCTGTACTTCGCCCCCGCCGCCAGCCTGGTCATGTCCAGCGTCCGCCCCGGCGAACAGGGCATCGCCTCCGGCGCCAACAACGCCCTGCGCGAGGTCGGCGGCGCCCTCGGGGTCGCCGTGCTCGCCACCGTCTTCTCCTCGCAGGGCGGCATCGGCTCCGCGCAGTCCTTCACCGACGGGACGGTCCCGGCGGTCTGGATCGGCTCCGCAGTGGTCGCCCTGGCCGCGCTCGTCGCCCTGATGATCCCGGGCCGCCGCGCCGCCGGGACGCCCGAACCGGCCACGGAGACGGTGCGGGCCCCGGAGCCGGCCGAGGAGCCGGTCTCCGTACCCGCCTGAGCCGGCCACACACCCGGTACGGTCCGTGGCCCCGCCCGAGCGGCGGGGCCACGGACCGTACTCTTGTCCCCGTGCAGGAACTCCACGACGCGCCCCTCGCCCCCCTGACCACCTTCCGGCTCGGCGGCCCCGCCACCCGCCTCCTGACCGCCACGACGGACGCCGAGGTGGTCGAGGCCGTGCGGGAGGCCGACGACAGCGGCACCCCGCTCCTGATCATCGGTGGCGGCAGCAACCTGGTCATCGGGGACAAGGGCTTCGAGGGCACCGCCCTGCGCATCGCCACCAAGGGCTTCGTGCTCGACGGCGCCTCCCTCGAACTGGCCGCGGGCGAGACCTGGACCGACGCCGTCGCCCGCACCGTGGACGCCGGCCTCGCGGGCCTCGAATGCCTGGCCGGAATCCCCGGCTCGGCCGGCGCCACCCCCATCCAGAACGTCGGCGCGTACGGGCAGGAGGTGTCGTCCACCATCACGGAGGTCGTCGCCTACGACCGGCGGACCCGCGAGACCGTCACCCTCCCGAACTCCGAGTGCGCGTTCTCCTACCGGCACAGCCGCTTCAAAGCCGAACCCGACCGGTACGCGGTGCTGCGCGTCCGCTTCGGCCTGGAGGAGTCCGGCGGCCTGTCCGCGCCGCTGAAGTACCCCGAAACCGCGCGTGCCATGGGCGTCGAGGAGGGCGAACGCGTTCCCGCGGCCGCCGCCCGCGAAACCGTGCTGCGGCTGCGCGCCGGCAAGGGCATGGTGCTCGACCCCGAGGACCACGACACCTGGTCGGCCGGGTCCTTCTTCACCAACCCGATCCTGGACCAGGCCGAGTTCGACGCCTTCCTGGCCCGGGTCGCGGACCGGCTCGGCCCCGGCGTGACGCCCCCCGCCTTCCCGGCCGGCGAGGGCCGCACCAAGACCTCCGCGGCCTGGCTCATCGACCGGGCCGGCTTCACCAAGGGCTACGGCACCGGGCCCGCCCGTATCTCCACCAAGCACACGCTCGCCCTCACCAACCGGGGCGCGGCCACCACCGAAGACCTGCTGGCCCTGGCCCGTGAGGTCGTCGCCGGGGTCCACGCGGCCTTCGGCGTCACCCTCGTCAACGAACCGGTGACCGTGGGCGTGAGCCTGTAGGGGCTGCGGGCGCGGCGCTCAGTACGCCACGCCGACGCCCTGCTTCACCGTCGCCGGGTCGTCGGTCAGCGCCAGCATCGCGTGCGCCACGTCGGCCCGGGAGATGGACCGGCCGCTGCGCGGATTGCCGCCGACGACCGTCCGGTAGGTGCCCGTCAGCGGGCCGTTCGTCAGCTTCGGCGGGCGCACCGACGTCCAGTCGGTGGCGGAGGCCGCCAACGCCGCCTCCATCGCGGTGAGATCCGCGTACACCTCCTTGAGGACCGCGCCGATCACCGAGCGCACCAACCGGTCGAGCAGCGGGTCGTCGGCGGGCTTCGGGGCGACCGGGGCGGCGCTGACCACGAGCAGGCGCCGGGTGCCCTCCGCCTCCATGGCCGTCAGCACGGCGCGGGTCAGCCGCTCGGCGATCCCGTCGGCCCTGCGGCCCCTGGACCCGAGGCCGGAGAGGACCGCGTCGCGGCCCGCCACCGCCTCGCGCAGCGCCTCCGGGTCGTCGATCCGGGCCGCGGTGTGCACCGTGACGTCCGAGAGGGGCACCGCGAGCCGTGCGGGATCGCGGACCACCGCCGTCACCTCGTGCCCCGCCGCCACCGCCTGGCGGACGATCTCCTGCCCGATACCGCCCGTCGCACCGAACACCGTGAGCTTCATGGCATGCCCCTCCTGGGTGGGTAAGTATTCACTCACCCCTAGAGTGAGTGGGTACTCACCCACCCGTCAAGCCTCGTTGGAGCGCACATGGAGCAGAAGCCGGCCCGCGCCCGCCTCATCGACGCCGCCCACCAGCTCATGCACACCAAGGGCCTGGCCCGGACCACCACCAAGGAGATCGCCAAGGCGGCCGGCTGCTCGGAGGCCGCGCTCTACAAGCACTTCCTCAGCAAGGAAGAGCTCTTCGTGGTCGTCCTGCAGGAACGGCTCCCCAAGGTCGACCTGCGCAAGCTCATCGCCGACCCGGGCGCGGGAGAGCGCTCGGTCGAGGAGAACCTCACCGCCATCGCCCGCCAGGCCGCCCTGTTCTACGAGCAGAGCTTCCCGATCGCCGCGTCCCTGTACGCCGAACCGAGGCTCAAGGAACGCCACGACGCGGCCATGCGCGAGCTGGGCACAGGGCCCCACCTGCCCATCCGCGGCGTGGCCACCTATCTGCGGGCCGAACAGACCGCGGGCCGGGTACCGGCCGACGCCGACACCTACGCGGCCGCCTCCCTGCTGATGGGGGCCTGCGCCCAGCGGGCCTTCGCCTACGACGCCACGGAGACCGGCGAACCGCCCCAGTCGCTCGACGCCTTCGCCGCGTCCCTCGCCCGGACCCTGCTGCGCGGCCTCGGCCAGTAGCCGGGGCCGGGCTCCGGAGCCTCAGGCCGCGGGCTTCGCCAGCCAGTCGTCGACGCCCGCCAGCAGCTCCGCGCGCACCGGCCCGGGCGCCGAGGAGCCCCGTACCGACTGGCGGGCCAGCTCGGCCAGCTCCTCGTCGGTGAAGGAGTGGTGGCGGCGCACCAGGTCGTACTGCGCGGCCAGCCGGGAGCCGAAGAGCAGCGGGTCGTCGGCGCCGAGCGCCATCGGCACACCGGCGTCGAAGAGCGTGCGCAGGGGCACGTCGGCCGGCTTCTCGTAGACACCGAGCGCCACATTCGACGCCGGGCACACCTCGCAGGTCACCCCGCTCTCCGCCAGCCTTCGCAGCAGCCGGGGGTCCTCGGCGGCCCGCACGCCGTGCCCGACCCGGGAGGCGTCGAGGTCGTCCAGGCAGTCCCGGACGCTGGCCGGGCCCGACAGTTCGCCCCCGTGCGGGGCGGCCAGCAGACCGCCCTCCCGGGCGATGGCGAAGGCCCGGTCGAAGTCACGGGCCATGCCGCGCCGCTCGTCGTTGGAGAGCCCGAAACCGACGACGCCCCGGTCCGCGTACCGCACGGCGAGCCGCGCGAGGGTCCTGGCGTCCAGCGGGTGCTTCATCCGGTTCGCCGCGATCACCACGCGGATCGGCAGCCCGGTCGCGCGCGAGGCGCTGTCCACCGCGTCCAGGATGATCTCGATCGCCGGAATCAGCCCGCCGAGCAGGGGCGCGTACGAGGTGGGGTCGACCTGGATCTCCAGCCAGCCGGAACCGTCCGCCACGTCCTCCTGGGCGGACTCGTGCACGAGACGCTGGATGTCCTCGGGGGTCCGCAGGCAGGACCGGGCGATGTCGTACAGCCGCTGGAAACGGAACCAGCCGCGCTCGTCCGTCGCACGCAGCTTGGGGGGCTCTCCTCCGGTCAGGGCCTCGGGCAGCCGAACGCCGTACTTGTCGGCGAGCTCCAGCAGCGTCGTGGGCCGCATCGACCCGGTGAAGTGCAGGTGCAGGTGGGCCTTGGGCAACAGACGTACATCACGCTCCATTCCAAGATCCTGCCGCACGGACGGGGCGTCGCGGTAGCCGCTTTCCCCATCGAGTTGCCCCTCGAACGCGAAAGCGACCCCCGGCCGGGGCCGGGGGTCGCTCACGGGATCGGGGCGGAGACTACGCCTTCGCCTCGCCCAGCAGCTTCTGGATGCGCGAGACGCCCTCGGTGAGGTCGTCGTCGCCCAGCGCGTAGGACAGGCGCAGGTAGCCCGGCGTGCCGAATGCCTCGCCCGGGACGACCGCCACCTCGGCCTCGTCCAGGATCAGCGCCGCCAGCTCCACCGAGGTCGCCGGGCGCTTGCCGCGGATCTCCTTGCCGAGCAGCTCCTTCACCGAGGGGTACGCGTAGAACGCGCCCTCGGGCTCCGGGCAGAACACGCCGTCGATGTCGTTGAGCATCCGCACGATGGTCTTGCGGCGCCGGTCGAAGGCGGTGCGCATCTCGGCGACCGCCTCCAGGTCCCCCGAGACGGCGGCCAGTGCGGCGGCCTGGGAGACGTTGGCGACGTTGGACGTGGCGTGCGACTGGAGATTGGTCGCGGCCTTCACGACGTCCTTCGGGCCGATGATCCACCCCACGCGCCAGCCGGTCATCGCGTACGTCTTGGCGACGCCGTTGACCACGATGCACTTGTCGCGCAGCTCGGGCACGATCGCGGGCAGCGAGGTGAACTTCGCGTCCCCGTAGACCAGGTGCTCGTAGATCTCGTCGGTCATGACCCACAGGCCGTGCTCGACGGCCCAGCGGCCGATCGCCTCGGCGTCCGCCTCGCTGTAGACCGCGCCGGTCGGGTTGGACGGCGACACGAACAGGACGACCTTCGTACGCTCGGTACGGGCCGCCTCCAGCTGCTCGACGGAGACCCGGTAGCCGGTGGTCTCGTCGGCCACGACCTCCACCGGGACGCCGCCGGCCAGGCGGATCGACTCGGGGTAGGTGGTCCAGTACGGCGCCGGCACGATGACCTCGTCGCCCGGGTCGAGGATCGCGGCGAATGCCTCGTAGATGGCCTGCTTGCCGCCGTTGGTGACCAGGATCTGGGAGGCGTCGACCTCGTATCCGGAGTCGCGCAGCGTCTTCTCCGCGATGGCGGCCTTGAGCTCGGGGAGCCCGCCGGCCGGGGTGTAGCGGTGGTACTTCGGGTTGCGGCACGCCTCGACCGCGGCGTCGACGATGTAGCCGGGGGTCGGGAAGTCGGGCTCGCCGGCACCGAAGCCGATCACCGGACGGCCGGCGGCCTTGAGGGCCTTGGCCTTGGCGTCGACGGCGAGGGTGGCGGACTCGGAGATGGCACCGATGCGGGCGGAGACCCGGCTCTCGGACGGAGAAGTAGCAGCGCTCATGCCCCCATGCTCGCAGACCGTTTTCCGCGCCGGCACAGGGGTTTCAGGGACCGGACAGCACTCGGACAGCATCCGGACACGAAGAGGCGTGGAGCGGTCAGGAGCAGTCTGTTCGACGCCGGGCCGCCGAGCACGTACACTCACCTGTCGTTGGCCTTCACCAGCCGCACCGCTCCTGCATCCGGGGCAACCGGAGACATGCGGTAGGTTGGTGGAAACCACAAAGGGTCGTAGCTCAATTGGTAGAGCACTGGTCTCCAAAACCAGCGGTTGGGGGTTCAAGTCCCTCCGGCCCTGCTACACACTCCTTCGCCAGGATGTGTGCGCATGTACGTACTTCACTGCACCGCCGTGCGGCTCCACCGGGCGCGGCACGGCCACGACCCGGAATCAGGTGAGAAGCGTGACGGACGCCGTGGGCTCCATCGACATGCCTGATGCCGAGGACGAAGTCCCCGAGTCGAAGAAGACCCGGAAGGGCGGCAAGCGCGGCAAGAAGGGCCCTCTGGGCCGTCTCGCGCTCTTCTACCGCCAGATCATCGCCGAGCTGCGCAAGGTCGTCTGGCCGACGCGCAACCAGCTGACGACGTACACCACCGTGGTGATCGTGTTCGTGGTCGTCATGATTGGTCTCGTAACCGTGATTGACTTGGGCTTCGCGCGGGTCATCAAGTACGTCTTCGGCTGATCCACGCGGAGGGCGCCTCATGGGCGCCCCTTTCGCATGTTCCACCCATTTGTATCCAGGAAGAAGCAGCCACCGTGTCTGACCCGAACCTGAACGACGCCGTCGAGCCGACCGCGGGCGCCGTCGAGTCCGCCGAGGACGAGCTCGACATCGTCGAGGCGGCGGACGCCGAGGAGCCGGAGCAGGCCGAAGCTGCCGACGAGGCCCCCGAGGCCGGTGCCGCCGACGAGGCCCCCGAGGACGACGCCGAGGAGACCGCGGACGCGGACGCCGAGGAGACCGCGGACGCCGACGCCGCCGTCGAGGAGGAGGCCGAGCCGGCCGAGCCCGTCGACCCGGTCACCGCCCTGCGCGAGGAGCTCCGCGGCCTGCCGGGCGAGTGGTACGTCATCCACACGTACGCCGGTTACGAGAAGCGTGTGAAGGCCAACCTGGAGCAGCGCGCCGTCTCGCTGAACGTGGAGGAGTTCATCTATCAGGCCGAGGTGCCTGAGGAGGAAATCGTCCAGATCAAGAACGGCGAGCGCAAGAACGTCCGCCAGAACAAGCTCCCGGGCTACGTCCTGGTGCGCATGGACCTGACGAACGAGTCCTGGGGCGTCGTCCGCAACACCCCCGGCGTCACCGGCTTCGTGGGCAACGCCTACGACCCGTACCCGCTGACCCTGGACGAGATCGTCAAGATGCTCGCCCCGGAGGCCGAGGAGAAGGCCGCCCGCGAGGCCGCCGAGGCCGAGGGCAAGCCGGCTCCGTCCCGCAAGGTCGAGGTCCAGGTCCTGGACTTCGAGGTGGGCGACTCGGTCACCGTCACCGACGGCCCGTTCGCGACGCTGCAGGCGACGATCAACGAGATCAACGCCGACTCGAAGAAGGTCAAGGGCCTCGTCGAGATCTTCGGTCGCGAGACCCCGGTCGAGCTCAGCTTCGACCAGATCCAGAAGAACTAGCGGTTATCCGCCAGCTTCTGGACACATGCCTACCGAGCAGGTCAGACCGGCTGTCACAGCGGGTCTGACCTGCTTGGTTTTTGGTCGCGCAGCTATACCCGTTATCGTTGTGCGGTATGCCTGCATCCGGATGACCGGATGACGGCGAAAACTCTCACTAGGACCCGGAGAGAGCACATGCCTCCCAAGAAGAAGAAGGTCACGGGGCTTATCAAGCTCCAGATCAACGCCGGTGCGGCCAACCCGGCCCCGCCGGTCGGCCCCGCGCTGGGCCAGCACGGCGTCAACATCATGGAGTTCTGCAAGGCCTACAACGCAGCGACCGAGTCGCAGCGTGGCATGGTCGTGCCGGTGGAGATCACGGTCTACGAGGACCGCTCCTTCACCTTCATCACCAAGACTCCGCCGGCCGCCAAGCTGATCCTCAAGGCCGCGGGTGTGGACAAGGGCTCCGGCGAGCCGCACAAGACCAAGGTCGCCAAGCTGACGGCCGACCAGGTCCGCGAGATCGCCACGACGAAGCTCCCCGACCTGAACGCCAATGACCTCGACGCCGCGTCGAAGATCATCGCCGGCACCGCCCGTTCCATGGGCATCACGGTCGAAGGCTGATTCAGCCCCACCCCCTCAGTGGTAGGACCAAGCGCTGGTCCGCACCACGACTCCACACTCTGAAACCATCAGGAGTAGAAGTGAAGCGCAGCAAGAACCTCCGCGCTGCGGACGCCAAGATCGACCGGGAGCGCCTGTACGCCCCGCTCGAGGCCGTCCGTCTCGCCAAGGAGACCGCCTCCACGAAGTTCGACGGCACCGTCGAGGTCGCCTTCCGCCTGGGTGTCGACCCGCGCAAGGCCGACCAGATGGTCCGCGGCACCGTGAACCTCCCGCACGGCACCGGCAAGACCGCCCGGGTCCTGGTCTTCGCGACCGGTGACCGTGCTGCGGCCGCGGAAGCCGCCGGAGCCGACATCGTCGGCTCGGACGAGCTCATCGACGAGGTGGCGAAGGGCCGTCTGGACTTCGACGCCGTCGTCGCGACCCCGGACCTCATGGGCAAGGTCGGCCGTCTCGGCCGCGTGCTCGGTCCGCGTGGTCTGATGCCGAACCCGAAGACCGGCACCGTCACCCCCGACGTCGTGAAGGCTGTCAACGACATCAAGGGCGGCAAGATCGAGTTCCGCGTCGACAAGCACTCGAACCTGCACTTCATCATCGGCAAGGTCTCCTTCGACGAGACCAAGCTGGTGGAGAACTACGCAGCGGCGCTGGAAGAGGTCCTCCGTCTGAAGCCGTCCGCCGCCAAGGGCCGCTACATCAAGAAGGCCGCCCTGGCGACCACGATGGGCCCCGGCATCCCGCTGGACTCCAACCGCACCCGTAACCTCCTCGTCGAGGAGGACCCGGCCGCCGTCTGAGCCCTCGCGCTCGTACGACCGCCGCGTCACGTGTGACATGGGACGGGCCCCGCAACCTTTCGAGGTGCGGGGCCCGTCCTCATTCGTACGTGGACATGGCTGTCGGTGCCCTGCGTTGGCGTGGGGTCACCGAGAGCCGAACGAGGGGTGGAATCGCAGATGGAGAGCAATACCGTGCGGCGCGTGGGGTTGTCCGTGGCCGTGGTGGCGGCGCTGACGTCGGTCGCGGCCTGCGGCGGATCGGACGACGGGGGCAAGGCCGGGAGCGGCAGCAAGGCCGGCTCCGTGGCGAAGGCGAACCCGGTCGCCGCGCTGATCGCCGTGCAGAAGAAGACCGGCCAGGCGCACTCGGCCCGGATCGAGGGCGACACCACCATGAGCAGCACGGTGTCCATGAAGCAGTCCGGCGTCATGGACTGGTCCGACGGGATCACCGGCTCCATGAAGATCACGAATACCAGTTCCGATGCGGACATCATAAAGAAGATCGGCGGCGGCGACACGATGGAGGCCCGCTACTTCAAGGACGGGTACATGGTGGACATGGGTGAGGCCATGTCCCAGCAGACCGGCGGCAAGCGCTGGATCAGCTACAGCTACGACGACCTCGCCCAGCTGGGCGGCGCCTCCGGGGCGGCGCTGAAGGAACAGATGCAGAACACCACCCCGGACCAGGGGGTGAAGTCGCTGCTGGCCTCCGGCGACGTGAAGAAGGTCGGCCAGGAGGACGTTCGCGGCGTCTCGGCCACGCACTACTCGGGCACGGTGGACGTCGCCGACCTGACCGCCGAGAACGGCCACCTCGACGCCGACGAGCTGGCCGCCCTCAAGAAGCAGCTGGCCGATTCCGGGATCACCACGGAGACCGTCGACATCTGGGTCGACGACAACGACCTGCTGGTGAAGAAGACCGAGCGCGGCGCGATGAAGACCGGCGAGCTGAACTCGACGGTGTTCTACAGCGACTACGGCACCAAGGTCTCGGTCGAGCGCCCGCCGGCCGACCAGACCGTCGACTTCGCCGAGCTGATGAAGCAGCAGCAGGGGGCCTCCTCGGGAGCGGCCTCGTAACCTGGTTCCGGCGGGTTCAAACCTCCCCGGCCCACCCGAAGCGGGACGGATTTGCCCGGCGCGACCCCGGTCGCGTACTCTTTCGCAGAAGCCAAAGACCGCTGGTCGTTGACTTGAATCCGTGACGGATTCGAGCAACCGAAGGCTCCGTTGATGCGGACGACCTGCGCAGGTGACTGTGGATAGCTCCCGGACTTCGTTTCGGTCGAGCTACGCCCTGGCGCCTGCGCCGGGGCGTTTCGTCTTTCCGGGCCCTTTTGAGCGGTCCTCATCACCCGGAAGGAGGCCGACGCTATGGCAAGGCCCGACAAGGCTGCAGCGGTAGCCGAGCTCGCGGACCAGTTCCGCAGCTCGAGCGCCGCCGTGCTGACCGAGTACCGGGGTCTCACCGTGGCACAGCTCAAGCAGCTGCGCCGTTCGCTCGGTGAGAACGCCCAGTACGCCGTGGTGAAGAACACGCTGACCAAGATTGCGGCCAACGAGGCCGGGATCGACACGCTGGACGACCTGTTCGCAGGCCCGACGGCGGTTGCCTTCGTCACCGGTGACCCGGTGGAGTCGGCGAAGGGTCTTCGTGACTTCGCCAAGGACAACCCCAACCTCATCATCAAGGGCGGTGTCCTTGACGGTAAGGCGCTGTCCGCCGATGAGATCAAGCAGCTCGCGGACCTCGAGTCCCGCGAGGTTCTGCTCGCCAAGCTGGCCGGTGCCATGAAGGGCAAGCAGACTCAGGCTGCGCAGCTCTTCCAGGCGCTGCCGTCGAAGTTCGTCCGCACCGCGGAAGCGCTTCGCGTCAAGCTGGAGGAGCAGGGCGGTGCCGGTACGCCGGCTCCCGCCGAGGCCGCCGAGTAATTTCGCTCAGCGGTCCAGCGGGCCCCACGTACGCCCGCCGACATATACATCCGGCACCTGCCGAATAGTGGAAGGACGCCTGTCATGGCGAAGCTCAGCCAGGAAGACCTGCTCGCCCAGTTCGAGGAGCTCACCCTCATCGAGCTCTCCGAGTTCGTGAAGGCATTCGAGGAGAAGTTCGACGTCACCGCCGCCGCGGCCGTCGCCGTCGCGGGCCCCGGCCAGGCCGGCCCGGCCGCCCCGGTCGAGGAGGAGAAGGACGAGTTCGACGTCATCCTCACCGCCGCCGGTGACAAGAAGATCCAGGTCATCAAGGTCGTGCGCGAGCTGACCTCCCTCGGCCTGAAGGAGGCCAAGGACCTCGTCGACGGCGCCCCGAAGCCCGTCCTCGAGAAGGTCGCCAAGGACGCCGCTGACAAGGCCGCCGAGTCCCTCAAGGGCGCCGGCGCCTCCGTCGAGGTCAAGTGACCCTGCGAGTCCTCTGACTCCTCAGGACCACCGTGCCGCGAGGCGCGGAGTCACATCGCGAAAGGCGATCACCCATCCGGGTGGTCGCCTTTCGGCGTATCCGCGGCGGGTGCCTTGCCCTTCCCGCGTTGACGAGTATGGTGATCTTCGCCGTGCGCCTCTCGCGGGGGTACGCGAGCTCCGCCGAGGGGCGGCGTCCGCGGGCCTCGGAGGCCGGCCGGGCCGAGGGGGCCTTGACGAACCGCACGAGGCGCGCAATTCTCAAGGCGCGTCGCCGAATCGATCCGGATCCGAGGCATGGATCGATGGTGAAGCGGGCAGTAAAGAAGAGCGCACCTCGCGCAGGGCTAGACATAGGTGTTGAGAACAGCTGTTGAGGCAACGTGGGTCTCTGAAAACCCCGACTGGACATCAGTGTGCCACTTGGCTACACTGACCCTTTGCGCTGCCTGTTAGCTGCCTCCTGCCCGTCACCAGGGGCATACCCATCTTGTGCACCGTGGACCGAGCATCCCTGAACTGGGATATATGTCCACATGTCCAGTTTGGGACCGGTACGCGCGTAGTGAGTCCGAGCCCTCGGAAGGACCCCCTCTTGGCCGCCTCGCGCAACGCCTCGACCGCGAATACGAACAACGGCGCCAGCACCGCCCCGCTGCGCATCTCTTTTGCAAAGATCAAGGAGCCCCTCGAGGTTCCGAACCTCCTCGCGCTGCAGACCGAGAGCTTTGACTGGCTCCTCGGCAATGCCGCCTGGAAGGCTCGCGTCGAGGCTGCTCTGGACAGTGGACAAGACGTCCCCACCAAGTCCGGCCTGGAGGAGATCTTCGAGGAGATCTCACCGATCGAGGACTTCTCCGGGTCGATGTCGCTTACGTTCCGCGACCACCGCTTCGAGCCCCCGAAGAACTCGATCGACGAGTGCAAGGAGCGCGACTTCACGTTCGCCGCCCCGCTCTTCGTCACGGCCGAGTTCACCAACAACGAGACCGGCGAGATCAAGTCCCAGACGGTCTTCATGGGCGACTTCCCGCTCATGACCAACAAGGGCACCTTCGTCATCAACGGCACCGAGCGTGTCGTCGTGTCGCAGCTGGTCCGCTCGCCGGGTGTCTACTTCGACTCCTCGATCGACAAGACGTCCGACAAGGACATCTTCTCCGCCAAGATCATCCCCTCCCGGGGTGCCTGGCTGGAGATGGAGATCGACAAGCGCGACATGGTCGGTGTCCGCATCGACCGCAAGCGCAAGCAGTCCGTCACCGTCCTCCTGAAGGCTCTCGGCTGGAGCACCGAGCAGATCCTCGAGGAGTTCGGCGAGTACGAGTCCATGCGCGCCACCCTGGAGAAGGACCACACCCAGGGCCAGGACGACGCGCTGCTCGACATCTACCGCAAGCTCCGCCCGGGCGAGCCGCCCACCCGCGAGGCCGCTCAGACGCTGCTCGAGAACCTCTACTTCAACCCGAAGCGCTACGACCTCGCGAAGGTCGGCCGCTACAAGGTGAACAAGAAGCTCGGCGCCGACGAGCCGCTGGACGCCGGCGTGCTCACCACCGACGACGTCATCGCGACCATCAAGTACCTGGTCAAGCTGCACGCCGGTGAGACCGAGACGGTGGGCGAGTCCGGCCGTTCGATCGTCGTCGAGACCGACGACATCGACCACTTCGGCAACCGCCGCCTGCGCAACGTCGGCGAGCTCATCCAGAACCAGGTCCGTACGGGTCTGGCCCGCATGGAGCGCGTCGTGCGCGAGCGCATGACGACCCAGGACGTCGAGGCGATCACGCCGCAGACCCTGATCAACATCCGGCCGGTCGTCGCCTCCATCAAGGAGTTCTTCGGCACCAGCCAGCTGTCGCAGTTCATGGACCAGAACAACCCGCTGTCGGGTCTCACCCACAAGCGCCGTCTGTCGGCGCTCGGTCCGGGTGGTCTCTCCCGTGAGCGGGCCGGCTTCGAGGTCCGCGACGTGCACCCGTCCCACTACGGACGCATGTGCCCGATCGAGACCCCCGAAGGCCCGAACATCGGTCTGATCGGTTCGCTGGCCTCGTACGGTCGCGTCAACGCGTTCGGCTTCATCGAGACGCCGTACCGCAAGGTCGTCGACGGCCAGGTCACCGACGAGGTCGACTACATCACGGCCGACGAGGAAGACCGTTTCGTCATCGCCCAGGCGAACGCGACGCTCTCCGACGAGCTGCGCTTCACCGAGCCCCGCGTCCTGGTCCGCCGCCGCGGCGGTGAGGTCGACTACGTGCCCGGCACCGAGGTCGACTACATGGACGTCTCGCCGCGCCAGATGGTGTCCGTCGCCACCGCGATGATCCCGTTCCTGGAGCACGACGACGCCAACCGTGCCCTCATGGGCGCGAACATGATGCGCCAGGCCGTGCCCCTCATCAAGTCCGAGGCCCCGCTCGTGGGCACCGGCATGGAGTACCGCTGCGCCACCGACGCCGGTGACGTGCTGAAGGCCGAGAAGGACGGTGTGGTCCAGGAGGTCTCCGCGGACTACATCACCGTGACCAACGACGACGGCACGTACACCACGTACCGCATCGCCAAGTTCATGCGCTCCAACCAGGGCACCTCGGTCAACCAGAAGGTCGTCGTCTCCGAGGGCGACCGGGTCATCGAGGGCCAGGTGCTCGCCGACGGTCCGGCCACCGAGAACGGTGAGATGGCGCTCGGCAAGAACCTGCTCGTGGCGTTCATGCCGTGGGAGGGTCACAACTACGAGGACGCGATCATCCTGTCGCAGCGCCTCGTGCAGGACGACGTCCTCTCCTCGATCCACATCGAGGAGCACGAGGTCGACGCCCGTGACACCAAGCTCGGCCCCGAGGAGATCACCCGGGACATCCCGAACGTCTCCGAGGAGGTCCTCGCCGACCTCGACGAGCGCGGCATCATCCGTATCGGTGCCGAGGTCGTCGCCGGCGACATCCTCGTCGGCAAGGTCACGCCCAAGGGTGAGACCGAGCTGACCCCCGAGGAGCGCCTGCTCCGCGCGATCTTCGGTGAGAAGGCGCGCGAGGTGCGCGACACCTCGCTGAAGGTGCCGCACGGTGAGATCGGCAAGGTCATCGGCGTCCGCGTCTTCGACCGCGAAGAGGGCGACGAGCTGCCGCCGGGCGTGAACCAGCTGGTCCGCGTCTACGTCGCGCAGAAGCGCAAGATCACCGACGGTGACAAGCTCGCCGGCCGTCACGGCAACAAGGGCGTCATCTCGAAGATCCTCCCGATCGAGGACATGCCGTTCCTGGAGGACGGCACCCCGGTCGACATCATCCTCAACCCGCTGGGCGTCCCGTCCCGAATGAACCCGGGACAGGTCCTGGAGATCCACCTCGGCTGGCTCGCCAGCCGCGGCTGGGACGTCTCCGGCCTCGGTGACGAGTGGGCCAAGCGCCTGCAGGCCATCGGCGCCGACCAGGTCGCCCCGGGCACCAACGTCGCCACGCCCGTCTTCGACGGTGCGCGCGAGGACGAGATCTCCGGTCTCTTCGAGGCCACGATCCCCAACCGCGACGGCGACCGCCTGGTGCAGCCCTCCGGCAAGGCCAAGCTGTTCGACGGCCGCTCCGGCGAGCCATTCCCGGACCCGGTCTCGGTCGGGTTCATGTACATCCTCAAGCTGCACCACCTGGTCGACGACAAGCTCCACGCCCGCTCGACCGGCCCGTACTCCATGATCACGCAGCAGCCGCTGGGTGGTAAGGCGCAGTTCGGTGGGCAGCGATTCGGCGAGATGGAGGTGTGGGCCCTTGAGGCTTACGGCGCCGCATACGCCCTCCAGGAACTGCTGACGATCAAGTCCGACGACGTCACCGGCCGCGTGAAGGTCTACGAGGCGATCGTCAAGGGCGAGAACATCCCCGAGCCGGGCATTCCCGAGTCCTTCAAGGTGCTCATCAAGGAAATGCAGTCGCTCTGCCTCAACGTGGAGGTGCTGTCCTCGGACGGCATGTCCATCGAGATGCGCGACACGGACGAGGACGTCTTCCGCGCGGCGGAGGAGCTCGGTATCGACCTGTCCCGGCGCGAGCCGAGCAGCGTCGAAGAGGTCTGACGGGTTGGCCGGCCGGATCTCCGTGATCCGGCCGGCTCTCCCCGGACCCGTTCAGACCATTGCTGAAGTGCCCCGATTTCTCGCTTTCACGCGAGGGGGCTCGAACCCCCGAAAGAGGGATTGACGACAAGTGCTCGACGTCAACTTCTTCGACGAGCTGCGGATCGGCCTTGCCACCGCGGACGACATCCGGACCTGGTCCCACGGCGAGGTCAAGAAGCCGGAGACCATCAACTACCGCACCCTCAAGCCCGAAAAGGACGGACTCTTCTGCGAGAAGATCTTCGGTCCGACCCGGGACTGGGAGTGCTACTGCGGCAAGTACAAGCGTGTCCGCTTCAAGGGCATCATCTGTGAGCGCTGTGGCGTCGAGGTCACGCGCGCCAAGGTGCGCCGCGAGCGCATGGGCCACATCGAGCTCGCCGCTCCCGTCACCCACATCTGGTACTTCAAGGGCGTCCCGTCGCGCCTGGGCTACCTGCTGGACCTCGCGCCGAAGGACCTTGAGAAGGTCATCTACTTCGCCGCGTACATGATCACGTTCGTGGACGAGGAGCGCCGCACCCGCGACCTCCCGTCGCTGGAGGCGCACGTCTCCGTCGAGCGCCAGCAGATCGAGAACCGCCGCGACTCCGACCTGGAGAACCGCGCCAAGAAGCTCGAGACCGACCTGGCCGAGCTGGAGGCCGAGGGCGCCAAGGCCGACGTGCGCCGCAAGGTGCGCGAGGGTGCCGAGCGCGAGATGAAGCAGCTGCGCGACCGTGCGCAGCGCGAGATCGACCGCCTCGACGAGGTGTGGAGCCGCTTCAAGAACCTCAAGGTCCAGGACCTGGAGGGCGACGAGCTGCTCTACCGCGAGCTGCGTGACCGCTTCGGCACGTACTTCGACGGCTGCATGGGCGCCGCCGCGCTGCAGAAGCGGCTGGAGTCCTTCGACCTGGACGAGGAGGCCGAGCGCCTCCGCGAGATCATCCGTACCGGCAAGGGCCAGAAGAAGACCCGTGCGCTCAAGCGCCTCAAGGTCGTCTCCGCGTTCCTGCAGACCAGCAACAAGCCCAAGGGCATGGTGCTCGACTGCGTGCCGGTCATCCCGCCGGACCTGCGTCCGATGGTGCAGCTGGACGGTGGCCGCTTCGCGACCTCCGACCTGAACGACCTGTACCGCCGCGTGATCAACCGCAACAACCGCCTGAAGCGGCTTCTCGACCTCGGCGCGCCCGAGATCATCGTGAACAACGAGAAGCGCATGCTCCAGGAGGCCGTGGACGCCCTCTTCGACAACGGTCGTCGCGGTCGCCCGGTCACCGGCCCCGGCAACCGTCCCCTGAAGTCCCTCAGCGACATGCTGAAGGGCAAGCAGGGTCGCTTCCGCCAGAACCTGCTCGGTAAGCGTGTGGACTACTCCGCGCGTTCCGTGATCGTCGTCGGCCCGCAGCTCAAGCTGCACCAGTGCGGTCTGCCGAAGGCGATGGCGCTGGAGCTGTTCAAGCCGTTCGTGATGAAGCGCCTGGTCGACCTGAACCACGCGCAGAACATCAAGTCGGCCAAGCGCATGGTCGAGCGCGGCCGCACCGTGGTGTACGACGTCCTCGAAGAGGTCATCGCCGAGCACCCGGTGCTGCTGAACCGTGCACCCACGCTGCACCGCCTCGGCATCCAGGCTTTCGAGCCGCAGCTGGTCGAGGGCAAGGCCATCCAGATCCACCCGCTCGTCTGCACCGCGTTCAACGCGGACTTCGACGGTGACCAGATGGCCGTGCACCTGCCGCTGTCCGCGGAGGCGCAGGCCGAGGCCCGCATCCTGATGCTGTCCTCGAACAACATCCTGAAGCCGGCCGACGGTCGTCCCGTCACCATGCCGACCCAGGACATGGTGCTGGGCCTGTTCTTCCTGACCACCGACGGCGAGCTCCGTGACACCAAGGGCGAGGGCCGCGCGTTCGGCTCCACGGCCGAGGCGATCATGGCGTTCGACGCCGGCGAGCTGGCGCTCCAGTCGTCCGTCGACATCCGCTTCCCGGTGGGCACCATCCCGCCGCGTGGCTGGGTGCCGCCGGTCGCCGAGGAGGGCGAACCCGAGTACCAGCCGGGCGACACCTTCCGGCTGCGCACGAGCCTGGGCCGCGCGCTCTTCAACGAGCTGCTGCCCGAGGACTACCCGTTCGTCGACTACTCGGTCGGCAAGAAGCAGCTCTCCGAGATCGTCAACGACCTCGCCGAGCGCTACCCCAAGGTCATCGTGGCGGCGACGCTCGACAACCTGAAGGCGGCCGGCTTCCACTGGGCGACCCGTTCGGGCGTCACCGTGGCCATCTCCGACGTCGTCGTGCCCGAGGCCAAGAAGGCCATCGTCAAGGGCTACGAGGAGCAGGACGAGAAGGTCCAGAAGCAGTACGAGCGCGGTCTGATCACCAAGGACGAGCGCACGCAGGAGCTCATCGCGATCTGGACCAAGGCGACCCACGAGGTTGCCGAGGCCATGAACGAGAACTTCCCCAAGACGAACCCCATCTTCATGATGGTTGACTCGGGTGCCCGAGGAAACATGATGCAGATGCGTCAGATCGCCGGTATGCGTGGTCTGGTGTCCAACGCCAAGAACGAGACGATCCCGCGTCCCATCAAGGCGTCCTTCCGTGAGGGCCTGACCGTTCTGGAGTACTTCATCTCCACGCACGGTGCCCGTAAGGGTCTGGCGGACACCGCCCTGCGTACCGCCGACTCGGGTTACCTGACCCGTCGTCTGGTGGACGTCTCGCAGGACGTGATCATCCGCGAGGAGGACTGCGGCACCGACCGCGGCCTCAAGCTGAAGATCGCCGTCAAGGGCGCCGACGGCGTGCTCCGCAAGACGGAGGACGTCGAGACCTCGGTCTACGCCCGCATGCTCGCCGAGGACGTCGTCGTGGACGGCAAGGTCATCGCGCCTGCCAACGTCGACCTCGGTGACGTCCTGATCGACGCCCTGGTGGGCGCCGGCGTCGAGGAGGTCAAGACCCGCTCGGTCCTGACCTGTGAGTCCGCGGTCGGCACCTGTGCCTTCTGCTACGGACGCTCGCTCGCCACCGGCAAGCTGGTCGACATCGGTGAGGCGGTCGGCATCATCGCCGCCCAGTCCATCGGTGAGCCCGGCACCCAGCTGACGATGCGTACCTTCCACACCGGTGGTGTGGCCGGTGACGACATCACCCAGGGTCTGCCCCGAGTCGTCGAGCTCTTCGAAGCCCGTACGCCCAAGGGCGTCGCCCCGATCTCGGAGTCCGCGGGCCGGGTCCGGATCGAGGAGACCGAGAAGACCAAGAAGCTCGTGGTCACGCCGGACGACGGCAGCGACGAGATCCCCTTCCCGATCTCCAAGCGCGCCCGTCTGCTGGTCGGCGAGGGCGACCACGTCGAGGTGGGCCAGAAGCTCACCGTGGGTGCCACCAACCCGCACGACGTGCTCCGCATCCTCGGCCAGCGCGCGGTCCAGGTGCACCTGGTCGGCGAGGTCCAGAAGGTCTACAACTCGCAGGGCGTGTCGATCCACGACAAGCACATCGAGATCATCATCCGGCAGATGCTCCGCCGCGTGACGATCATCGAGTCCGGCGACGCGGAACTGCTGCCGGGCGAGCTCGTCGAGCGCTCGAAGTTCGAGACCGAGAACCGTCGTGTGGTCACCGAGGGCGGTCACCCCGCCTCCGGCCGTCCGCAGCTGATGGGTATCACCAAGGCGTCGCTGGCGACGGAGTCGTGGCTGTCCGCGGCCTCCTTCCAGGAGACGACCAGGGTCCTGACGGACGCGGCGATCAACGCCAAGTCCGACTCCCTGATCGGCCTCAAGGAGAACGTCATCATCGGTAAGCTCATCCCGGCCGGTACGGGCCTGTCCCGCTACCGCAACATCCGGGTCGAGCCGACCGAGGAGGCTAAGGCCGCGATGTACTCGGCCGTCGGCTACGACGACATCGACTACTCGCCGTTCGGCACGGGCTCCGGCCAGGCCGTCCCGCTGGAGGACTACGACTACGGTCCGTACAACCAGTAAGCGAGTCGCTTGATACGACCGGAGGGCGGTCATCCCGTACGCGGGGTGGCCGCCCTTCGGTGTCTGATGTGTCACACCGGCTACGATGGGCGGGTGCCGTCTGCGAGGGCCGGAGGGCGTGCGCGGGGGCCGTATGGGCCCTGGGGGCGTTCTTACGGGGTTGTTCGGCATCCGTACGGGTCGGGACAAGCCGGGCGGACGGGGCGGCGGGCCGGGGTGGACAGCATTTGTTTTGACCCAAGTCCGTGAGGTAGGTACGCTCAGACCTTGTGCCTGGGGTGTGCCTGGGTTCGTGTGCGTGTCCTCAACCGCATGGCGAGCCTGTCTTTGGCCACCGTGATCCGTGCTCTTCATGCCTTGCGGCAGAAGCCTGCGGGATTCGACACACCCGACCGCGTGGGTCGGCGATGTTCCAGGTTAGTTTCACCGACGGCACACAGAAACCGGAGAAGTAGTGCCTACGATCCAGCAGCTGGTCCGGAAGGGCCGGCAGGACAAGGTCGAGAAGAACAAGACGCCCGCACTGGACGGTTCGCCCCAGCGCCGCGGCGTCTGCACGCGTGTGTTCACGACCACCCCGAAGAAGCCGAACTCCGCGCTCCGGAAGGTCGCGCGTGTGCGTCTGACCTCTGGTATCGAGGTCACGGCCTACATCCCGGGTGAGGGACACAACCTGCAGGAGCACTCCATCGTGCTCGTGCGTGGTGGCCGTGTGAAGGACCTGCCGGGTGTTCGTTACAAGATCATCCGCGGCTCGCTCGACACCCAGGGTGTCAAGAACCGCAAGCAGGCCCGCAGCCGCTACGGCGCCAAGAAGGAGAAGTAAGAATGCCTCGTAAGGGCCCCGCCCCGAAGCGCCCGGTCATCATCGACCCGGTCTACAACTCTCCTCTTGTCACGTCGCTGATCAACAAGATCCTGCTCGACGGCAAGCGTTCCACCGCCGAGCGGATCGTGTACGGCGCCATGGAGGGTCTTCGCGAGAAGACCGGCGCCGACCCGGTCATCACGCTGAAGCGCGCGCTGGAGAACGTCAAGCCCTCGCTCGAGGTCAAGTCCCGCCGTGTCGGTGGCGCCACCTACCAGGTGCCGATCGAGGTCAAGCCCGGTCGCGCCGCCACCCTCGCGCTGCGCTGGGTCGTCGGCTACTCCCGCGCCCGTCGCGAGAAGACGATGACCGAGCGGCTCATGAACGAGCTGCTGGATGCCTCGAACGGTCTTGGCGCTGCCGTCAAGAAGCGTGAGGACACCCACAAGATGGCCGAGTCCAACAAGGCCTTCGCGCACTACCGCTGGTAGTCGCTACCCCCATCGAGACCGAGAGAAGACTGAGCCTTATGGCCACCACTTCGCTTGACCTGGCCAAGGTCCGCAACATTGGGATCATGGCCCACATCGACGCGGGCAAGACGACCACCACTGAGCGGATCCTGTTCTACACCGGCGTTTCGTACAAGATCGGCGAGGTCCACGACGGCGCCGCCACGATGGACTGGATGGAGCAGGAGCAGGAGCGCGGCATCACCATCACGTCCGCCGCGACGACCTGCCACTGGCCGCTCAACGATGTTGACCACACCATCAACATCATCGACACCCCGGGTCACGTCGACTTCACCGTCGAGGTGGAGCGTTCGCTCCGCGTCCTCGACGGCGCCGTCACCGTGTTCGACGGTGTGGCCGGCGTCGAGCCGCAGTCCGAGACCGTCTGGCGTCAGGCGGACCGCTACGGCGTGCCGCGCATCTGCTTCGTCAACAAGCTCGACCGCACCGGCGCCGACTTCTTCCGCTGCGTCAACATGATCGTGGACCGCCTCGGTGCGACCCCGATCGTCATGCAGCTGCCGATCGGCGCGGAGGCCGACTTCACGGGTGTCGTCGACCTCGTGTCGATGAAGGCCTTCGTGTACCCCGAAGAGGCCGCCAAGGGCGAGATGTACAACGTCGTCGACATCCCGGACAACCTCAAGGAGGCCGCCGACGAATGGCGCGGCAAGCTCCTTGAGGCCGTGGCCGAGAACGACGACGCCATGATGGAGCTGTACCTGGAGGGCACCGAGCCCACCCAGGACCAGCTGCACGAGGCGATCCGCCGTATCACCCTGGCCTCCGGCAGCAGCGACTCCGTCACCATCACCCCGGTGTTCTGTGGCACGGCGTTCAAGAACAAGGGCGTCCAGCCCCTGCTCGACGCGGTCGTCCGCTACCTGCCTTCCCCCCTGGACGTCGAGGCCATCGAGGGCCACGACCCCAAGGACGCCGAGACCGTGATCAAGCGCAAGCCGTCGGACGACGAGCCGTTGTCCGCGCTGGCGTTCAAGATCGCGAGCGACCCGCACCTCGGCAAGCTCACCTTCGTCCGGATCTACTCCGGTCGCCTGGACGCCGGCACCGCGGTGCTGAACTCCGTCAAGGGCAAGAAGGAGCGCATCGGCAAGATCTACCGCATGCACGCGAACAAGCGTGAGGAGATCGACTCGGTGGGCGCGGGCGACATCATCGCCGTCATGGGCCTGAAGCAGACCACCACCGGTGAGACGCTTTGCGACGAGAAGAACCCGGTCATCCTGGAGTCCATGGACTTCCCGGCGCCGGTCATTCAGGTCGCCATCGAGCCCAAGTCCAAGGGCGACCAGGAGAAGCTGGGCGTCGCCATCCAGCGCCTCTCCGAGGAGGACCCGTCCTTCCAGGTGCACTCCGACGAGGAGACCGGCCAGACCATCATCGGTGGTATGGGCGAGCTTCACCTCGAGGTGCTCGTCGACCGCATGAAGCGCGAGTTCCGCGTCGAGGCGAACGTCGGCAAGCCGCAGGTCGCGTACCGCGAGACGATCCGCAAGGCCGTCGAGCGCATCGACTACACGCACAAGAAGCAGACTGGTGGTACCGGCCAGTTCGCGAAGGTGCAGATCGCCATCGAGCCCCTCGAGGGCGGCGACGCGTCCTACGAGTTCGTCAACAAGGTCACCGGTGGCCGCATCCCCCGTGAGTACATCCCCTCGGTGGACGCGGGTGCCCAGGAAGCCATGCAGTTCGGCATCCTGGCCGGTTACGAGATGGTCGGCGTCCGCGTCATCCTTCTCGACGGTGGTTACCACGAGGTCGACTCCTCGGAGCTCGCCTTCAAGATCGCCGGTTCGCAGGCGTTCAAGGAGGGTGCCCGCAAGGCGTCCCCCGTGCTCCTGGAGCCGATGATGGCCGTCGAGGTCACCACGCCCGAGGACTACATGGGCGATGTCATCGGCGACCTCAACTCCCGCCGTGGCCAGATCCAGGCCATGGAGGAGCGCAGCGGCGCTCGCGTCGTGAAGGGCCTCGTGCCCCTCTCGGAGATGTTCGGCTACGTCGGAGACCTCCGCAGCAAGACCTCGGGTCGCGCAAGCTACTCGATGCAGTTCGACTCCTACGCCGAGGTTCCGCGGAACGTCGCCGAGGAGATCATCGCGAAGGCCAAGGGCGAGTAACTCTCCCGAGCTCACGCTTTAGGCTTGTCACCGGAGCCCGTGGGGCATTCGTCGCGGAGTTCACACTTCGCGGAGAATGCCCCCGGGGGCCGGCATCCCAGCAAAGATCACCTGGCGCCGATGAAGCAAGGCGTACAGAACCACTCCACAGGAGGACCCAGTGGCGAAGGCGAAGTTCGAGCGGACTAAGCCGCACGTCAACATCGGCACCATCGGTCACATCGACCACGGTAAGACGACCCTCACGGCCGCCATTACCAAGGTGCTGCACGACGCGTACCCGGACCTGAACGAGGCCTCGGCCTTCGACCAGATCGACAAGGCTCCCGAGGAGCGCCAGCGCGGTATCACCATCTCCATCGCGCACGTCGAGTACCAGACGGAGCAGCGTCACTACGCTCACGTCGACTGCCCGGGTCACGCGGACTACATCAAGAACATGATCACCGGTGCCGCGCAGATGGACGGTGCCATCCTCGTGGTCGCCGCCACCGACGGCCCGATGCCGCAGACCAAGGAGCACGTGCTCCTGGCCCGCCAGGTCGGCGTGCCGTACATCGTCGTCGCGCTGAACAAGGCCGACATGGTGGACGACGAGGAGATCCTGGAGCTCGTCGAGCTCGAGGTCCGCGAGCTGCTCTCCGAGTACGAGTTCCCGGGCGACGACCTGCCGGTCGTCAAGGTCTCGGCGCTCAAGGCGCTCGAGGGCGACAAGGAGTGGGGCAACACCGTCCTCGAGCTCATGAAGGCCGTGGACGAGAACATCCCGCAGCCCGAGCGCGACGTCGACAAGCCGTTCCTGATGCCGATCGAGGACGTCTTCACGATCACCGGTCGTGGCACCGTCGTCACCGGCCGCATCGAGCGTGGTGTCCTCAAGGTCAACGAGACCGTTGACATCGTGGGCATCAAGCAGGAGAAGACCACCACCACGGTCACCGGCATCGAGATGTTCCGCAAGCTGCTCGACGAGGGCCAGGCCGGTGAGAACGTCGGTCTGCTCCTCCGTGGCATCAAGCGCGAGGACGTCGAGCGCGGCCAGGTCATCATCAAGCCCGGTTCGGTCACGCCGCACACCGAGTTCGAGGCCCAGGCCTACATCCTGTCGAAGGACGAGGGTGGCCGTCACACCCCCTTCTTCAACAACTACCGCCCGCAGTTCTACTTCCGTACCACGGACGTGACCGGCGTCGTGACCCTCCCCGAGGGCACCGAGATGGTCATGCCGGGCGACAACACCGTCATGTCGGTCCAGCTGATCCAGCCGGTCGCCATGGAGGAGGGCCTGAAGTTCGCCATCCGTGAGGGTGGCCGGACCGTGGGCGCCGGCCAGGTCACCAAGATCAACAAGTAATCACTTGTTCGTCTGACCTGGTAGCTCCGCACAGAGCACCAAGAAGGGCCCCGTCCCACCGTTCACGCGGTGGGGCGGGGCCCTTCGGTTTTCTACGGGTCTACGAGGCGGTCGCGGTCCGCCGGATCATGCACACGTCCACCGGGTCCTCCCGCTCGGTCACGAAGCCGTGCCGCTCGTACAGCCGGCGGGAGTTCATCGGCCCAGGCGGAGCACGTCGGTATTCCCGCCCCGGGTGTCGGTCAGTTCGATCCGCAGCGACGTGTCACTCGCGGTGAGGCTGAGCCGGAAGTCCCGGCCCGGCACGCGGCCGTGCGCGGCGGCGTTGGCGGCCAGCTCCGCCACGATGTGCGCCGCCGATTCGGTGGGGAGCCCCCAGCTGCCCAGATGCGCCGTCGTGAGCAGCCGCGCGAGCCGTGCGCCCCGGCGCGTGGGGGAGAGCTGCACGGCGAACTGCCGGGCGGGAGCGGAACGTTCGGCTCGGGTGATTTCTCGATACACGTCACTCAGGGTGCCCGCGCGTGCGTACCGTGAACAGTGACTCCGTGCTTACGTACGGTCATTGTCCCCGGCTTGTCCAGCGTTGTCCCTGCTGTACGGGGTGACGACCGGGGGTCGTAGAGGGTTGAGGAAGAACGGCACGCGGCGCGGAAGCGGGGCACGGATGAGTGTGGACGAGGTCGGTACGGAGTGGCAGGCCGACGCCGGGGCGGACGAACCTGGCTGGGACGTCGACCCCGACGACGAGTCGGGCGTCGCGGTGATCGCCGCCGTGGGCCGCCAGATCAGGGCGTGGCGCGAGGCGGCGGGCCTGACGGCCGCCGAGCTGGGGGCCGCGATGGGGTACGGCGAGAACCTGATCTACAAGGTGGAGGGCGGCCGGCGCATCCCCCGCCCGGAGTTCCTGGACAAGGCGGACGCGGTGTGCGGGGCGGGCGGGAAGATCGCCGCGATGAAGCAGGACCTGGCGGCTGTGCGGTACCCGAAGAAGGTGCGGGACCTGGCGAAGCTGGAGGCGAAGGCGGTTGAGCTGTCGGCGTACGGCAGCCACAACCTGCACGGCCTCTTGCAGACGGAGGAGTATGCCAGGGCCCTCATCGGTACGAGGCGTCCCGTCCTCTCTCCGGACGAGCTGGAGCGAGCCGTAGCCGGACGTGTGGCCCGGCAGTCCATCTTCGACCGAGTGCCTGCACCCGAACTCAGCTTTGTCCAGGAAGAGTCCTCGCTGCGCCGCCCGGTCGGGGGCGTGGCAGTGTGGCGTCGGCAGCTCGACAACCTGCTGCGGTTGGGCGAGCTGCCATTCGTGGACATCCAGGTGATGCCGACCTCCCGGTGGGATCACCCAGGGACGGGCGGGCGCATCCAAGTCCTGAAGTTCACCGACGGGTCGGCAGTTGGCCGCGCAGACGATGAGCTCGCAGGCAGGCCCATTGCTCACCCCAAGCAGCTTCGTATCCTTGAGCTAGGGTTTGGCATCATCCGGGCTCGGGCTCTGACGCCGGAGGAGTCCCTGGCCTTCATCGAGCAAGTGCGGGGAGAGACATGACCCACAGGCCAACTGCCGGGGGGCCCTCTGAGCTGCGGTGGTTCAAGAGCAGCTACAGCGACAGCAGCAACCCCAACGACTGCGTCGAGATCGCGGCTGCCCCGGGCGCCGTGCACGTCCGTGACTCGAAGGACCTGTCCGTGCCGCAGCTCGCCTTCGGCGAGGCCGCGTGGGCGGGGTTCGTTTCGTACGCCGCCGACTGCTAGCGCCGGATCAATCGTCCGCAGTCGCAGAACGCGGGCGCGGGTGGCACCGGCACTCCGGCACCACCCGCGCCCCGGCACCACCCGCGTCACGGCACCGTGGCGACCGCTCGCACCGGGCGGCACGGGTGCGTTGGTGGCCGGCGGTGGCTCAGGTCGGCGTCGTCCAGTGCTGGTTGGCGTTGCCGTTGCAGTCCCAGGTCTGGCCGTCGGCCAGGACGACTGCACGGACGTGGTTCTCCTGGTCGTGGACCGGCTGATTCCGGGCTTCGGGGAGACTTCCACCCCGGTGCACGGCAGGTGACCGGATCGAGGCGAATGGCCGGATCGCTTCGGTTGCCGGCCGGACAGATCCAGCCGGTGGCGACATGCGTTTCTTCAGCAGGACACACACCCCTGTCAGGGCGACCGGTTCACCGACCGCATTCCCGACCGCCCCGCAGCCCATCGAAACGTGCGGATGATGTGAATATCACAACACCTCTCCCTAGCTGAACTTCCCCTCCGGAGCGCGCAGTTAGCGGCAACCTGAGTGGCTGGTCGGAATGTGCGTACTTCACAGCACCTCCATGCCGCCACCGCACTCATCGGTTACGGAAACTCGAGAGAGGCGTCACTGTGGGACTTCTTCGTCGCATCGCCAGTTCAGCTCTGCTCGTCGGCGCGCTGTTGGCCGCCACCATCACCCCGTCGGCAGCGGCCACCACCGCAGTCGGTCCGGTGGACCTGAAATTCATCGGTATCGGCTCAGGGCCGGACAACCTCGCGTACGGCTACGCCTTCGACAGCGCGTACTACCAGGCCGCGGGCATGGGATTCGCGTCCAGCCAGTGCCGGGTCATCGCGGGCCCGTACCACATGCTCCAACTGCCCAGCGGCTTCGGTCAGTGGGGCGTGGAAATCCGCTGCACCGGTGAGCCGAGCGTCACGGCCCCGACCAGAAACCTGGTGAGATACCTGGGCAGCGAGCACATGAGCACCACGTGGAACGTCCTCGAAGCCGACGGGTACCACTCGGAGGGCAGCCTCGGCAGGCTCTACACGACCCCGGTCGCGGGAACCCGCCCTCTCTACATGTGCCAGAACGCCAAGGACACCTTCACCTCTCCCGACGTCAACTGCGAGGGGAAGACATATGTGACCCGGCTCGGCTGGATCTACTCGGCGAAGCCCGCCAACGTGCAGACCAAACTGGTACGCCGCTGCCGGACCAATGGCCCGCTGGAGCACTTCGACTCCAACTCGAACACCTGCGAGGGCCAGGACGCCGAGGGCATCCTGGGCTACGCCCTGCTCTGACCCCGTCCCCGGACGCACACGTGGGGGCAGGCGGACCTGATCACCCACCTGCCCCCACGGCCCGGCACCACGAAGCGCCGCCCCGCTATGCGCGATTCACTGCTGTTGCGGCACTTCGCCGACCACCTCCGTCATGCTTTGCCCCCAAGTGCGGGCGTCAGCGATGCGCCCGTGAGGCCGTGTAGGACCTCCGCCCCGATCTCCGCCAGCCGGTGCGCCTGCGGGGGCGGGGCGCGGAGCGTGTCCGGGGCCGCGTTCAGGATCTCCCACGCCCGGAACAGCTCCGCCGATGACCTCTCGGGCGAGCCCGGTGAACGCCTCCCGATGCGGCTCCGCCGCCGTGAGAACCGCCTCCGCGTCGCTCACCGCGCTCAGCGCGACCGCCGCCGCCTCGTCCAGCTCCGCCCGCCGGGCCACCGCCTCGGCCGGGGGTATGGCTCCCGTCGCCACGGTGACCAGGTCCACTCGCAGGCCGTCCACGTACCAGCGCAGCCCAGGGACCCGGGCGCCCGTGACCTCGCGCAGGCCCCGAGCCTCCGGGAAGGCGGCGGCGAGTCGGCCCCGTACGCCCGAGGCGTCGGGCAGCGCCGCCACCAGGTCCAGGTCCGCGCCGGGGCGTGCGCAGCCCATGCGCCGGGAGCCCACGAGGTGGACGCGCGCCCCGGGGAGCGCCGCCGCGACGCGGGCGGTTACCGCCTCGGCCGCTTGGGAAGAGCCGGCGGTTTCGGCATGGGCTGCCTGGGAGGATCCCACGGTTTCGGCTCCGGCCACCGGGGAAGCCCCGGCCGTTTCGGCTCCGGCTTCCGTTGCCGTACCCGGCCCGAAACTGCGGGGCGGGGAGCACGCGCGTACGACCGAATAACGGGGGACGGGCCGGGGCCCCAGGGGCCGGCCGGGACGCGCCCGCGTTTGAGCAGCCACTCGGGAGGGGTAAGATCCTCCGTCCGATTGGCCAGGCTCGCAGCCCGTGTGGCACACTGGCCAGGTTGCTCGGTTGAGTGTCAATGCTGCGCGCCTCCCGCCGGGAGGACCGGAAGCGAGTCCCACAGTACTCGTCGGCCCCATGCGGGCCGGACGTACGGGAATCTTTCGGGAAGCGTAAGTGGGGCACCGGCCAGGCGCCCGGTGGGGTTTCACCCCCGGCAGCGCGGTCTTTGGCCCGCACCCCCTTGGTTGGGAAATCCTTCGGGACTTCTACGTAGAGGGGATGCGACACGCCCGACCGCGTGGGTCGGAGGCGGAGTTACCAGAACCTCGGGTTCCAGAGCGTTAACGAGAGACAGGACTACTAGTAGCCATGGCGGGACAGAAGATCCGCATCCGGCTCAAGGCCTACGACCACGAGGTCATCGACTCCTCGGCGAAGAAGATCGTCGAGACGGTGACCCGCACTGGTGCGTCGGTCGCGGGCCCGGTGCCGCTGCCCACTGAGAAGAACGTGTACTGCGTCATCAAGTCGCCGCACAAGTACAAGGACTCGCGCGAGCACTTCGAGATGCGCACGCACAAGCGCCTCATCGACATCCTCGACCCCACGCCGAAGACGGTTGACTCGCTCATGCGCCTCGACCTGCCGGCGGGCGTCGACATCGAGATCAAGCTCTGAGGTGACGCGCGAGATGGCTAAGAACATTAAGGGCGTCCTGGGCGAGAAGCTCGGCATGACCCAGGTCTGGGACGAGAACAACCGGGTTGTCCCGGTGACCGTCGTCAAGGCCGGGCCCTGCGTCGTGACCCAGGTCCGCACCAACGACAGCGACGGCTACGAGTCGGTCCAGATCGCCTTCGGCGAGATCGACCCGCGCAAGGTGAACAAGCCCCTCAAGGGCCACTTCGCCAAGGCCGACGTGACCCCGCGCCGCCACCTGGTGGAGCTCCGCACCCCTGACGCCGGCGAGTACACGCTCGGCCAGGAGATCACCGCCCAGGTGTTCGAGTCCGGCGTCAAGGTCGACGTCACGGGCAAGAGCAAGGGCAAGGGCTTCGCCGGTGTCATGAAGCGTCACAACTTCAAGGGCCTCGGTGCCGGTCACGGCGTCCAGCGCAAGCACCGCTCCCCCGGTTCGATCGGTGGCTGCGCCACCCCTGGGCGTGTCTTCAAGGGCATGCGCATGGCCGGTCGGATGGGTAACGAGCGCGTCACCACCCAGAACCTGACCATCCACGCGGTCGACGCGGAGAAGGGCCTGCTGCTCATCAAGGGCGCGGTCCCCGGTCCGAACGGCGGCCTCGTCCTGGTCCGTACCGCGGCCAAGGGGGCTTGAGGTAATGAGCACCATTGACATCCTTTCGCCGGCAGGCGACAAGGCCGGTACCGTCGAGCTCCCCGCGGAGATCTTCGACGCCAAGACCAGCGTCCCGCTGATCCACCAGGTCGTCGTCGCACAGCTGGCAGCTGCCCGTCAGGGCACGCACAAGACCAAGAACCGTGGCGAGGTCCGCGGTGGTGGGCGCAAGCCGTACCGCCAGAAGGGCACCGGCCGCGCGCGCCAGGGCTCGACCCGTGCGCCGCAGTTCGTCGGCGGTGGCGTCGTCCACGGCCCGCAGCCGCGTGACTACTCGCAGCGCACCCCGAAGAAGATGAAGGCCGCCGCCCTGCGCGGTGCCCTCTCCGACCGGGCGCGTCACTCCCGCATCCACGTCGTCACCGGCGTGGTCGAGGGTGGAGTCTCCACGAAGGCCGCCAAGTCGCTGTTCGGCAAGATCTCGGAGCGCAAGAACGTGCTCCTGGTCGTCGACCGCAACGACGAGGCCGCGTGGCTCTCCGCACGCAACCTGCCCCAGGTGCACATCCTGGAGCCGGGCCAGCTGAACACGTACGACGTGATCGTCTCTGACGACGTGGTCTTCACCCAGGCCGCCTTCGAGTCCTTCGTGTCTGGCCCCCAGACCGCTGAGACCGAAGGGAGCGACGCCTGATGAGCGAGGCGACCGTTACCAGCAAGACCTACTCCGACCCGCGCGACGTTCTCGTCAAGCCGGTTGTCTCGGAGAAGAGCTACGCGCTGCTCGACGAGAACAAGTACACGTTCATCGTCGCGCCCGGCTCCAACAAGACCCAGATCAAGCAGGCCGTGGAAGCGGTCTTCTCGGTCAAGGTCACCGGGGTCAACACGATCAACCGGCAGGGTAAGCGCAAGCGCACCAAGACCGGTTTCGGCAAGCGCGCTGACACCAAGCGCGCCATCGTGACCCTCGCTGAGGGCGACCGTATCGACATCTTCGGCGGCCCGACCTCCTAGTGAGGCCGAGTCGTCCGGAATCGGACGAGGACTGAGAAATGGGTATCCGCAAGTACAAGCCGACGACCCCGGGCCGTCGTGGCTCCAGCGTCGCCGACTTTGTCGAGATCACGCGGTCCACGCCGGAGAAGTCGCTGGTCCGCCCCCTGCACAGCAAGGGCGGCCGTAACAACGCCGGTCGTGTGACCGTTCGCCACCAGGGCGGTGGCCACAAGCGCGCCTACCGCGTGATCGACTTCCGTCGTCACGACAAGGACGGCGTGCCGGCCAAGGTCGCGCACATCGAGTACGACCCCAACCGCACCGCGCGCATCGCGCTCCTGCACTACGCGGACGGCGAGAAGCGCTACATCATCGCGCCGCGTGGCCTGACGCAGGGCGACCGTGTCGAGAACGGCCCGGCCGCCGACATCAAGCCCGGCAACAACCTGGCGCTGCGCAACATCCCGGTCGGTACGACCATCCACGCCATCGAGCTGCGGCCCGGCGGCGGCGCGAAGTTCGCCCGTTCCGCGGGTGCCTCCGTGCAGCTGCTGGCGAAGGAGGGCACCATGGCCCACCTTCGTATGCCGTCGGGTGAGATCCGCCTGGTCGACGCCCGCTGCCGCGCCACCATCGGCGAGGTCGGCAACGCCGAGCAGTCGAACATCAACTGGGGCAAGGCCGGCCGCATGCGGTGGAAGGGCGTCCGCCCGACCGTCCGTGGTGTCGTCATGAACCCGGTCGACCACCCGCACGGTGGTGGTGAGGGTAAGACCTCCGGTGGCCGTCACCCGGTTTCGCCGTGGGGTAAGAAGGAAGGTCGTACTCGTTCGCCCAAGAAGGCGTCGAACAAGTACATCGTCCGCCGCCGCAAGACGAACAAGAAGCGCTAGGAGCGGGTTTAGATGCCGCGCAGTCTCAAGAAGGGGCCCTTCGTCGACGGCCACCTCGCCAAGAAGGTGGACGTACAGAACGAGGCAGGCACCAAGAACGTCATCAAGACCTGGTCCCGTCGCTCGATGATCGTCCCGGCCATGCTGGGTCACACCATCGCGGTGCACAACGGCAAGATCCACGTCCCGGTGTTCGTCACCGAGTCGATGGTCGGCCACAAGCTCGGCGAGTTCTCGCCGACTCGCACCTTCCGCGGCCACGTCAAGGACGACCGGAAGTCGAAGCGCCGCTAACGCGGGGTGACCTGACTATGACTTACACCGAAGGGACAACCATGGAAGCCAGGGCCCAGGCGCGGTACATCCGCGTCACGCCCATGAAGGCCCGCCGCGTGGTGGACCTCATCCGTGGCATGGATGCCACGGAGGCTCAGGCGGTCCTGCGTTTCGCCCCGCAGGCCGCGAGCGTGCCGGTTGGCAAGGTGCTGGACAGCGCCATCGCCAACGCTGCACACAACTACGACCACACCGACGCCTCTTCGCTGGTCATCAGCGAGGCGTACGTGGACGAGGGCCCGACCCTGAAGCGGTTCCGTCCGCGTGCTCAGGGCCGTGCCTACCGGATCCGTAAGCGGACCAGCCACATCACCGTGGTCGTCAGCAGCAAGGAAGGAACCCGGTAATGGGCCAGAAGGTAAACCCGCACGGGTTCCGGCTCGGCATCACCACGGACTTCAAGTCCCGCTGGTACGCCGACAAGCTGTACAAGGACTACGTCAAGGAAGACGTCGCCATTCGTCGCATGATGACGAAGGGCATGGAGCGGGCCGGCATCTCCAAGGTGGAGATCGAGCGCACCCGCGACCGCGTCCGCGTTGACATCCACACCGCACGCCCGGGCATCGTCATCGGCCGCCGCGGCGCCGAGGCCGACCGCATCCGCGGCGAGCTGGAGAAGCTGACCGGCAAGCAGGTCCAGCTGAACATCCTCGAGGTCAAGAACCCCGAGGTGGACGCTCAGCTGGTGGCCCAGGCCGTCGCCGAGCAGCTCTCCTCCCGCGTCTCCTTCCGTCGTGCCATGCGCAAGAGCATGCAGAGCACGATGAAGGCCGGCGCCAAGGGCATCAAGGTCCAGTGCGGCGGTCGCCTCGGCGGCGCCGAGATGTCCCGCTCGGAGTTCTACCGCGAGGGCCGTGTGCCCCTGCACACGCTCCGCGCGAACGTCGACTACGGCTTCTTCGAGGCCAAGACGACCTTCGGCCGCATCGGCGTGAAGGTCTGGATCTACAAGGGCGACGTCAAGAACATCGCCGAGGTCCGCGCCGAGAACGCTGCTGCCCGTGCGGGCAACCGCCCGGCCCGTGGCGGCGCTGACCGCCCGGCCGGCCGCGGTGGCCGCGGTGGCGAGCGTGGCGGACGCGGCCGCAAGCCGCAGCAGTCGGCTCCGGCCGCCGAGGCCCCCAAGGCCGAGGCGCCCGCCGCTGCTCCGGCTGCTGAGAGCACCGGAACGGAGGCCTGACCGAAATGCTGATCCCCCGTAGGGTCAAGCACCGCAAGCAGCACCACCCGAAGCGCAGCGGTATGTCCAAGGGTGGCACGCAGGTTGCGTTCGGCGAGTACGGCATCCAGGCGCTGACCCCGGCGTACGTGACGAACCGTCAGATCGAGTCCGCTCGTATCGCGATGACCCGTCACATCAAGCGTGGCGGCAAGGTCTGGATCAACATCTACCCGGACCGTCCCCTGACGAAGAAGCCGGCCGAGACCCGCATGGGTTCCGGTAAGGGTTCTCCCGAGTGGTGGATCGCGAACGTCAAGCCGGGTCGGGTGATGTTCGAGCTGTCCTACCCGAACGAGAAGATTGCTCGTGAGGCGCTCACCCGCGCTGCTCACAAGCTTCCGATGAAGTGCCGGATCGTTCGGCGCGAGGCAGGTGAGTCGTGATGTCGGCCGGTACCAAGGCGTCCGAGCTGCGCGAGCTGGGCAACGAGGAGCTCCTCAACAAGCTCCGCGAGGCCAAGGAAGAGCTGTTCAACCTCCGCTTCCAGGCGGCGACCGGACAGCTCGAGAACCACGGCCGGCTCAAGTCCGTCCGTAAGGACATCGCCCGGATCTACACCCTGATGCGCGAGCGCGAGCTGGGCATCGAGACGGTGGAGAGCGTCTGATGAGCGAGAACACTGTGACTGAGACCAAGACCGAGCGCGGCTTCCGCAAGACCCGCGAGGGCCTCGTCGTCAGCGACAAGATGGACAAGACCGTCGTCGTCGCCGTCGAGGACCGCGTCAAGCACGCGCTGTACGGCAAGGTCATCCGCCGTACGAACAAGCTCAAGGCCCACGACGAGCAGAACTCCGCCGGTGTCGGCGACCGCGTCCTCCTGATGGAGACCCGGCCGCTGTCCGCCACCAAGCGGTGGCGCATCGTCGAGATCCTCGAGAAGGCCAAGTAATTCCTGAGGGGGCTTCCCCTCAGGTCAGTTCCGCCAGGCTCGGCAGGGGCTCCCGCAACGGGGCCCCTGCCGGGAACCGGCAGACGATCAGGAGATAGACGTGATCCAGCAGGAGTCGCGACTGCGTGTCGCCGACAACACGGGTGCGAAGGAAATTCTCACCATCCGTGTTCTCGGTGGCTCGGGTCGCCGCTACGCGGGCATCGGTGACGTCATCGTCGCCACCGTCAAGGACGCGATCCCCGGTGGCAACGTGAAGAAGGGTGACGTCGTCAAGGCCGTCATCGTTCGCACCGTCAAGGAGCGTCGTCGTCAGGATGGCTCGTACATCCGCTTCGACGAGAACGCCGCCGTCATTCTGAAGAACGACGGCGACCCCCGCGGCACCCGTATCTTCGGCCCGGTGGGCCGTGAGCTGCGCGAGAAGAAGTTCATGAAGATCATCTCGCTCGCGCCGGAGGTGCTGTAAGCATGAAGATCAAGAAGGGCGACCTGGTTCAGGTCATCACCGGTAAGGACAAGGGCAAGCAGGGCAAGGTCATCGTTGCCTACCCCGCTCAGGACCGCGTCCTCGTCGAGGGTGTCAACCGGGTCAAGAAGCACACCAAGGCCGGCCAGACCGCTCGCGGTTCGCAGACCGGTGGCATTGTGACGACCGAGGCGCCCGTCCACGTCAGCAACGTGCAGCTGGTTGTTGAGAAGGACGGCAAGAAGGTCGTTACTCGCGTCGGCTACCGCTTTGACGACGAGGGCAACAAGATCCGTGTTGCCAAGCGCACCGGTGAGGACATCTGATGACTACCACCACCGCGCCGCGTCTCAAGACGCGCTACCGCGAGGAAATCGCCGGCAAGCTGCGTGAGGAGTTCTCCTACGAGAACGTCATGCAGATCCCCGGTCTGGTCAAGATCGTGGTCAACATGGGTGTGGGCGACGCCGCCCGCGACTCCAAGCTGATCGACGGCGCCGTGCGCGACCTCACCACGATCACCGGTCAGAAGCCGGCCGTCACCAAGGCCCGCAAGTCGATCGCGCAGTTCAAGCTGCGCGAGGGGCAGCCGATCGGCTGCCACGTCACCCTCCGCGGTGACCGCATGTGGGAGTTCCTGGACCGTACGCTGTCGCTCGCGCTGCCGCGTATCCGTGACTTCCGTGGCCTGTCGCCCAAGCAGTTCGACGGCCGTGGCAACTACACCTTCGGTCTCACGGAGCAGGTCATGTTCCACGAGATCGACCAGGACAAGATCGACCGGGTCCGGGGCATGGACATCACCGTGGTCACCACGGCGACCAATGACGACGAGGGTCGTGCCCTCCTTCGTCACCTCGGCTTCCCGTTCAAGGAGAACTGACCGTGGCGAAGAAGGCTCTGATCGCTAAGGCCGCCCGTAAGCCGAAGTTCGGCGTCCGCGGGTACACCCGCTGCCAGCGCTGCGGCCGGCCCCACTCCGTCTACCGCAAGTTCGGCCTGTGCCGTGTGTGCCTTCGTGAGATGGCTCACCGTGGCGAGCTGCCGGGCGTGACCAAGAGCTCCTGGTAATTCTCCTTCGCCCCTTGGGCGTTGGGAATCACCCGGAGACTCTCGGTAAGCATCTGGTCGGCAGGAGTCCGGCCCCGCATGCCGTAGGCTTGCAGGGTTGGGCGCCTGCCGTCCAAGACCGACTTACTACGCCGTAGGTCCCCGCACCGCACCCGTCCCGCCTCTGAGCGGGGAGAGGGATGGCGCATACAGGAAACCCCGGCGAGAGAGGCCGAAGGCCAACTCATGACCATGACTGATCCCATCGCAGACATGCTCACGCGTCTGCGTAACGCGAACTCGGCGTATCACGACGACGTCACGATGCCGCACAGCAAGATCAAGTCGCACATCGCGGAGATCCTCCAGCAGGAGGGCTTCATCACGGGCTGGAAGGTCGAGGACGCCGAGGTCGGCAAGAACCTCGTCCTCGAGCTGAAGTTCGGCCCGAACCGCGAGCGCTCGATCGCCGGCATCAAGCGAATCTCGAAGCCGGGTCTGCGTGTCTACGCAAAGTCCACCAACCTGCCGAAGGTCCTCGGCGGCCTGGGCGTGGCGATCATCTCCACGTCCCACGGTCTCCTGACCGGCCAGCAGGCTCAGAAGAAGGGCGTAGGTGGGGAAGTCCTCGCCTACGTCTGGTAGTCGGGAACGGAGGAATAGCTCATGTCGCGAATCGGCAAGCTCCCCATCCAGGTTCCCGCCGGTGTGGACGTCACCATCGATGGCCGTACGGTCGCGGTGAAGGGCCCCAAGGGCACCCTCACGCACACCGTTGCCGCGCCGATCGAGGTCACCAAGGGTGAGGACGGCGTTCTGAACGTCGTCCGCCCGAACGACGAGCGTCAGAACAAGGCCCTGCACGGCCTGTCCCGCACGCTGGTGGCGAACATGATCACCGGTGTGACCCAGGGATACATCAAGGCGCTCGAGATCAGTGGTGTCGGTTACCGCGTCCAGGCGAAGGGCTCCAACCTGGAGTTCGCCCTGGGCTACAGCCACCCGATCCTGATCGAGGCCCCGGAGGGCATCACCTTCAAGGTGGAGACCCCCACGAAGTTCACCGTCGAGGGCATCGACAAGCAGAAGGTCGGCGAGACCGCGGCCAAGATCCGCAAGCTGCGGAAGCCTGACCCGTACAAGGCCAAGGGCGTCAAGTACGCCGGCGAGGTCATCCGCCGCAAGGTCGGAAAGGCTGGTAAGTAGCGATGGCATACGGCGTGAAGATCGCCAAGGGCGACGCGTACAAGCGTGCCGCTCTCAAGCGTCGCCACATCCGCGTCCGCAAGCACATCTCCGGTTCGCCGGAGCGTCCGCGCTTGGTCGTGACGCGGTCCAACCGCCACATGGTGGCTCAGGTCATCGACGACATCGCGGGCCACACGCTCGCGTCGGCGTCGACCCTGGACGTCTCCATCCGTGGTGGCGAGGGCGACAAGAGCAGCCAGGCCAAGCAGGTCGGCGCCCTGGTCGCCGAGCGTGCCAAGGCCGCAGGCGTCGAGGCCGTCGTGTTTGACCGCGGTGGTAACCAGTACGCCGGGCGGATTGCCGCTCTGGCTGACGCCGCCCGTGAAGCCGGGCTGAAGTTCTAGCCCCGGTTCCTACGCACAGCGGACGTAACAGAGAGAGGTAAATCCAATGGCTGGACCCCAGCGCCGCGGAAGCGGTGCCGGTGGCGGCGAGCGGCGGGACCGGAAGGGCCGTGACGGCGGCGCTGCCGCCGCCGAGAAGACCGCGTACGTCGAGCGTGTCGTCGCGATCAACCGTGTCGCCAAGGTTGTGAAGGGTGGTCGTCGCTTCAGCTTCACCGCGCTGGTCGTGGTGGGCGATGGTGACGGCACCGTCGGTGTCGGTTACGGCAAGGCCAAGGAAGTTCCCGCGGCCATTGCCAAGGGTGTGGAAGAGGCCAAGAAGAACTTCTTCAAGGTCCCCCGCATCCAGGGCACCATCCCTCACCCGATCCAGGGCGAGAAGGCTGCGGGCGTCGTCCTGCTCAAGCCGGCTTCCCCCGGTACCGGTGTGATCGCCGGTGGCCCGGTGCGCGCCGTTCTCGAGTGCGCCGGCGTTCACGACATCCTGTCGAAGTCGCTCGGGTCCTCGAACCCGATCAACATCGTGCACGCGACCGTGGCGGCCCTCCAGGGCCTGCAGCGTCCCGAGGAGATCGCGGCCCGCCGCGGTCTGCCCCTCGAGGACGTCGCCCCCGCGGCTCTGCTTCGTGCGCGTGCGGGAGCGGGTGCGTAATGGCTCGCCTCAAGATCACGCAGACGAAGTCGTACATCGGCAGCAAGCAGAACCACCGCGACACCCTGCGTTCGCTCGGGCTCAAGCGCCTGCACGACGTGGTTGTCAAGGAGGACCGCCCCGAGTTCCGCGGCATGGTGCACACCGTCCGCCACCTCGTGACGGTTGAGGAGGTCGACTGACATGGCGGAGAACAAGCCGCTGAAGGCGCATGACCTCCGGCCTGCCCCGGGCGCCAAGACCGCCAAGACCCGTGTGGGTCGTGGTGAGGCGTCCAAGGGTAAGACCGCTGGTCGTGGTACCAAGGGCACCAAGGCCCGTTACCAGGTTCCGGAGCGCTTCGAGGGTGGGCAGATGCCCCTCCACATGCGTCTCCCGAAGCTCAAGGGCTTCAAGAACCCGTTCCGCACGGAGTACCAGGTCGTGAACCTGGACAAGCTCGCGACGCTCTACCCCGAGGGTGGAGAGGTCACGGTGGCCGACCTGGTCGCCAAGGGTGCCGTGCGCAACAACCACCTCGTCAAGGTCCTCGGACAGGGCGAGATCTCCGTGGCGCTGCAGGTTTCGGTTGACGCCGTCTCCGGCTCCGCCAAGGAGAAGATCGCCGCCGCCGGCGGCACCGTCACCGAGCTCGTCTGAGACAACTCGGACACATCGGTGGCCTGAACATCCGACCGGGGATGCCCTCTCATATGGGGCATCCCCGGTTGGTCGTTCCTAGGGGGGCATGTACGCCGGTAAGGTGGCGTCCGTCGCTGTGGTAACCCCTGGGCGCACGCGCCCGGGGACCTTTGACTGTTACGTATCCGTCGATCCTCAAGACCGTCACCTCTACGCTCTGCGCGGGGGTCGCAGGAGGCACCGTGCTCACCGGCTTCGCCCGGGCGTTCAAGACGCCCGACCTGCGCAAGAAGCTGTTCTTCACACTCGGCATCATCGTGCTCTACCGGCTCGGGGCCCACATCCCGGTACCGGGAGTGAGCTACGAGAACGTCCAGACCTGTGTTGATCAGGCAACCAAGGGCAACAACAGCCTCTTCGGCCTGGTGAACATGTTCAGCGGTGGTGCGCTGCTGCAGATCACGATCTTCGCGCTCGGCATCATGCCGTACATCACGGCCAGCATCATTCTCCAGCTGCTGACCGTGGTCATCCCCCGACTCGAGGCGCTCAAGAAGGAGGGGCAGTCCGGCCAGACCAAGATCACGCAGTACACGCGTTATCTGACGGTCGCGCTCGCCATCCTCCAGGGCACCGGCCTGGTGGCCACCGCCCGCAGCGGCGCGCTCTTCAGCGGCTGCCCCGTCGCCGACCAGATCGTCCCGAACCAGTCGATGTTCACGACCGTCGTGATGGTCGTCACGATGACCGCCGGCACCGCGGCCGTCATGTGGCTCGGTGAGCTCATCACCGACCGCGGCATCGGCAACGGCATGTCGATCCTGATGTTCATCTCGATCGCCGCCAGCTTCCCGTCCGCCCTCTGGAACATCAAGACGAGCGGCAAGCTCGCGGACGGCTGGATCGAGTTCGGCACCGTCATCCTCATCGGCTTCGTGATGGTGGCCCTCGTCGTCTTCGTCGAGCAGGCCCAGCGCCGCATCCCGGTGCAGTACGCGAAGCGCATGATCGGGCGCCGCTCCTACGGTGGTACGTCCACCTACATCCCGCTCAAGGTGAACCAGGCGGGCGTGATCCCCGTCATCTTCGCTTCGTCGCTGCTCTACATCCCGGCCCTGATCGTCCAGTTCTCCAACTCCAAGGCGGGCTGGGCGCTCTGGATCCAGGACCACTTCGTCAAGGGCGACCACCCGTACTACATCACCGCCTACTTCCTGTTGATCGTCTTCTTCGCCTTCTTCTACGTGGCGATTTCGTTCAACCCCGAGGAAGTGGCCGACAACATGAAGAAGTATGGTGGCTTCATCCCGGGTATCCGGGCTGGTCGACCTACTGCCGAGTACCTGAGCTACGTGCTCAACAGGATCACTTGGCCGGGCTCGCTGTACCTGGGTCTGATCGCTCTGGTGCCGACGATGGCGTTGGCAGGCTTCGGTGGCGCTAACCAGAACTTCCCGTTCGGCGGGACGAGCATCCTCATCATCGTGGGTGTGGGTCTGGAGACCGTGAAGCAGATCGAGAGTCAGCTCCAGCAGCGCAATTACGAAGGGTTCCTCCGCTGATGCGAATCGTCCTCGTCGGCCCGCCGGGTGCCGGCAAGGGAACGCAGGCTGCGTACCTTGCCAAGAACCTGTCGATTCCGCACATCTCAACGGGCGACCTCTTCCGCGCCAACATCAGCCAGGGCACTGACCTTGGCAAGCAGGCCCGCGCCTACATGGACGCGGGGCAGCTGGTGCCGGACGAGGTGACGATCGGGATGGCCAAGGACCGCATGTCCCAGCCGGACGCGGTCAACGGCTTCCTGCTCGACGGCTTCCCGCGCAACGTGGGCCAGGCCGAAGCCCTGGATGTGATGCTCAAGGACGAGGGCGTGAAGCTGGACGCCGTGCTCGACCTGGAGGTCCCCGAGGACGAGGTCGTGAAGCGGATCGCGGGTCGCCGCATCTGCCGCAACGACAGCGCGCACGTCTTCCACGCGACGTACAACCCGCCCAAGACCGAGGGTGTCTGCGACACCTGCGGCGGCGAGCTGTACCAGCGCGAGGACGACAGCGAGGAGACGGTGCGTACCCGGCTGGAGGTCTACCACACGCAGACCGAGCCGATCATCGACTACTACCGGTCCCAGGACCTGGTGGTCACCATCTCCGCGCTCGGCAAGGTCACCGAGGTGACCGACCGGGCCATGGAGGCGCTGAAGAAGTCCGACGAGGGCTGAGCTCGCGCACGTGTAGTACTCGCAGTGAAGTCGGCCGCGGCGTCCTTGGGGCGCCGCGGCCGACTGCTTGCCCCCGTTCCGCCGTATCGTGGATTACCCGCTCCCGTCACCGTCCCCACCCGAAAGGCGCCGCAGCATGGTGCAGATCAAGACCCCCGAGCAGATCGCGAAGATGCGCGAGGCGGGGCTGGTGGTCGCTGCCATCCACGCGGCCACCCGTGAGGCGGCGGTGCCCGGCGCCACCACCCGGGACCTGGACCAGGTCGCCCGCAAGGTGATCGCCGACCACGGGGCGAAGTCGAACTTCCTCGGGTACGGCGGGTTCCCCGCGACCATCTGCACCTCGGTCAACGAGGTCGTCGTCCACGGCATCCCGGACGACAAGACGGTCCTCAAGGACGGCGACGTCATCTCCATCGACGCCGGCGCGATCGTGGACGGCTGGCACGGCGACGCCGCGTACACGGCCTTCGTCGGCACGGGTCACGCTCCGGAGCTGATCGAGCTGTCCCGGGTGACGGAGGAGTCGATGTGGGCCGGCATCGCCGCGATGAAGGTGAACAACCGCCTGGCCGACATCTCCAAGGCGATCGAGTCCTACATCCGCCGCCAGCCCCGCCCCGCGACCGGCAAGTACGGGATCATCGAGGACTACGGCGGGCACGGCATCGGCACCGAGATGCACATGGACCCGCACCTGCTGAACTACGTCTCCCGCAAGCGCGGCAAGGGCATCAAGCTGGTCCCGGGCGTCTGCCTGGCCATCGAGCCCATGGTGTCCCTCGGTACGCCCCACACGGAGGTGCTGGAGGACGAGTGGACGGTCATCACGACGGACGGCACCTGGTCCTCGCACTGGGAGCACTCGATCGCCCTCACGGAGCAGGGCCCGCTGGTCCTCACCGCCCCGGACTGCGGCCGCGAGAAGCTGGCTCAGTACGGCGTGGAGGCGGCGCCCGACCCCCTAGGCTGATTGGTCCGGGCCCGGAGGTCTAAGGATCTCCCGGGGTGGGCAAACTTGACGGATTCGTCTTTTGGAGTCCGCTGACGTAGACTGACTCGTCGGCTCTCGTGCATCCGTGTGTCCGCATGCGGAGGATGAGAGACGATCAAGGTAGCCGATTCGAAAGGCGAAGCGTGGCCAAGAAGCAAGGTGCCATCGAAATTGAGGGCACCGTGATCGAGTCCCTCCCGAACGCCATGTTCAAGGTGGAGCTCCAGAACGGTCACAAGGTCCTCGCGCACATCTCCGGCAAGATGCGTATGCACTACATCCGCATCCTCCCGGATGACCGGGTCGTCGTGGAGCTGTCTCCGTACGACCTGACGCGTGGCCGGATCGTCTACCGGTACAAGTAGATCTTGCCGCCGCCCGCCTCGGCGCGGCGTTGGCACTGACCCGGAGAACCTGACATCCCATGAAGGTCAAGCCGAGCGTCAAGAAGATCTGCGACAAGTGCAAGGTGATCCGCCGTCACGGCCGGGTCATGGTCATCTGCGACAACCTGCGCCACAAGCAGCGCCAGGGCTGACGCACGACCCCCTGCATCTCGCAGTTCTTCGCGCGACGCACGTAATACGTACATACGCAGAGCCCGTCCAAGCCACGGCTGACGACACCTCCGGCGGGGGCCGGGGACCCGGACGTACCACCTCTCCCAGCGAGGGGTCGGCGGTCGGGAGTGGTTCTGCGGAAGACCCCCGAAATGACAACTGGAGCCATTGAATGGCACGCGTTTCAGGTGTTGACATCCCGCGCGAAAAGCGCGTGGAGGTTGCCCTCACCTACGTCTTCGGTATCGGGCGCACCCGGTCCAAGGAGATCCTCGCCGCCGCCGGCGTGAACCCGAACACCCGCGTTCGTGACCTGGCCGAAGAGGACCTGGTCAAGATCCGCGAGTACGTGGACGCCAACCTCCGCACCGAGGGTGACCTCCGCCGCGAGATCCAGGCCGACATCCGCCGCAAGGTCGAGATCGGCTGCTACCAGGGTCTGCGTCACCGCCGCGGTCTGCCGGTCCACGGCCAGCGCACCAGCACCAACGCTCGTACCCGCAAGGGTCCGCGTCGCGCGATCGCCGGCAAGAAGAAGCCGGGCAAGAAGTAGTCCTCAGCGGACGCACTGCGCGCGTCCGGACCTCCGGACAGGCGCAGCAACCAGCGGTCTTCGCTGTAGGACCGATCACCTCCCCTCTCCATCTGGAGTCAAGACATGCCCCCCAAGGGTCGTCAGGGCGCAGCCAAGAAGGTGCGTCGCAAGGAAAAGAAGAACGTCGCTCACGGCCACGCGCACATCAAGAGCACGTTCAACAACACCATCGTCTCGATCACGGACCCCTCGGGCAACGTGATCTCCTGGGCCTCCGCCGGCCACGTCGGCTTCAAGGGCTCGCGCAAGTCCACCCCCTTCGCCGCGCAGATGGCCGCCGAGTCGGCCGCCCGCCGCGCGCAGGAGCACGGCATGCGCAAGGTCGACGTCTTCGTGAAGGGTCCGGGCTCCGGCCGCGAGACCGCGATCCGCTCGCTCCAGGCCACGGGCCTGGAGGTCGGTTCGATCCAGGACGTCACCCCGACGCCGCACAACGGCTGCCGTCCGCCGAAGCGTCGCCGCGTCTGATCCGTCACGGCCGGTGACGGCCGTACGGCAGGAGCGTGGGTACGGGCGGTACGCCCCCTGCGGGGGTGTACCGCCCGTATCCTTGTTTCATCTGTCGGGTGTCAAATAGTGGGCGCCCACGACTGAAGGATTCACATCATGCTGATCGCTCAGCGTCCGTCGCTGACCGAAGAGGTCGTCGACGAATTCCGCTCGCGCTTCGTCATCGAGCCGCTGGAGCCCGGCTTCGGCTACACGCTCGGCAACTCCCTGCGCCGCACGCTCCTCTCCTCGATCCCGGGTGCCGCTGTCACCAGCATCCGCATCGACGGTGTCCTGCACGAGTTCACCACCGTGCCGGGCGTCAAGGAGGACGTGACCGACCTCATCCTCAACATCAAGCAGCTGGTCGTCTCCTCGGAGCACGACGAGCCGGTCGTGATGTACCTGCGCAAGCAGGGCCCCGGCCTGGTCACCGCCGCGGACATCGCCCCGCCGGCCGGTGTCGAGGTGCACAACCCGGACCTGGTCCTGGCCACGCTGAACGGCAAGGGCAAGCTGGAGATGGAGCTGACCGTCGAGCGCGGTCGCGGCTACGTCTCCGCCGTCCAGAACAAGCAGGTCGGCCAGGAGATCGGCCGCATCCCGGTCGACTCCATCTACTCGCCGGTGCTCAAGGTCACGTACAAGGTCGAGGCGACCCGTGTCGAGCAGCGCACCGACTTCGACAAGCTGATCGTCGACGTCGAGACCAAGCAGGCCATGCGTCCCCGTGACGCCATGGCGTCGGCCGGTAAGACCCTGGTCGAGCTGTTCGGTCTGGCGCGCGAGCTCAACATCGACGCCGAGGGCATCGACATGGGCCCGTCGCCGACGGACGCCGCGCTCGCGGCCGACCTGGCGCTGCCGATCGAGGAGCTGGAGCTCACGGTCCGCTCGTACAACTGCCTCAAGCGCGAGGGCATCCACTCGGTGGGCGAGCTGGTGGCCCGCTCCGAGGCGGACCTGCTCGACATCCGCAACTTCGGTGCGAAGTCGATCGACGAGGTCAAGGCGAAGCTGGCCGGTATGGGCCTGGCGCTGAAGGACTCGCCTCCCGGCTTCGACCCGACCGCCGCCGCGGACGCCTTCGGCGCCGACGACGACGCGGACGCCGGGTTCGTGGAGACCGAGCAGTACTGAGCCCGGACCCCGGGTCGAGGGCTTCGTCCTCAATCGCCGGACGGGCTTGAAAGGAAGACTTCCGCGTGGCGACCGTCGCGCGGGAACTGACACCGGTACCTGATACGGCCGGTGCAGCACACAAGGAGAAAACCCATGCCGAAGCCCGCCAAGGGTGCCCGTCTGGGCGGCAGCGCCGCGCACGAGAAGCTTCTTCTCAACAACCTCGCGAAGTCGCTGTTCGAGCACGGCCGCATCACCACGACCGAGGCCAAGGCCCGCCGCCTGCGTCCGGTCGCGGAGCGTTTCATCACCAAGGCGAAGAAGGGCGACATCCACAACCGTCGCCTGGTGCTGCAGTCGATCACGGACAAGGGCGTCGTCCACACGCTCTTCACCGAGATCGCCCCGCGGTACGAGAACCGCCCCGGTGGTTACACCCGCATCACCAAGATCGGCAACCGCCGTGGCGACAACGCCCCGATGGCCGTCATCGAGCTGGTCGAGGCGCTGACCGTGGCGCAGCAGGCCACCGGTGAGGCCGAGGCCGCCACCAAGCGTGCGGTCAAGGAAGACGCGGCCAAGAAGGACGAGACCCCGGTCGAGTCCGTCGAGTCCGTCGAGTCCGTCGAGGACGCGAAGGACGCGAAGGACGCCTGAGCGTTCCGGAACCACTGAACGGGTCCGCATCACCCTTCGGGGCGGTGCGGGCCCGTTCGGCTGTGCGGGATCTTGAGAGGATGCGCTGGTGAGTGACGAGGTGGAGCCCGGCTTCGTACGGGTGCGGCTGGACCTGGCCTATGACGGCAAGGACTTCTCGGGCTGGGCGAAGCAGACCGCACGGCGGACGGTCCAGGGGGAGATCGAGGATGCGCTGCGGACCGTGACCCGTTCCTCGCGCACGTACGACCTGACGGTGGCCGGGCGCACCGATGCCGGGGTGCACGCCCGCGGTCAGGTGGCCCATGTGGACCTGCCGGCCGAGGTGTGGGCCGAGCACGCGGAGAAGCTGCTGCGGCGGCTGGCCGGGCGGATGGCGCCCGATGTGCGGGTGTGGCGTGTCGCGGAGGCGCCGGCCGGGTTCAACGCCCGGTTCTCGGCCCTGTGGCGCCGGTACGCGTACCGGGTGGCGGACCGGCCGGGCGGGGTGGACCCGCTGGTGCGGGGCCATGTGCTGTGGCACGACCGGCCGTTGGACGTGGCCGCGATGAACGCCGCGGCGGCGCGCATGACCGGGGAGCACGACTTCGCCGCGTACTGCAAGAAGCGCGAGGGCGCGACGACCATCCGGACGCTGCAGAAGCTGAGTTGGGTACGGGACGAGGCGTCCGGGGTCATCACCGGGACCGTGCAGGCCGACGCCTTCTGCCACAACATGGTGCGCGCCCTGGTGGGGGCGATGCTGTTCGTGGGCGACGGGCGCCGCCCCGACCCGTGGCCGGCCGAGGTGCTGGCGGCGGGGGTGCGCGACCCGGGGGTGCACGTGGTGCGCCCGCACGGGCTGACGCTGGAGGAAGTGGCGTACCCGGCCGACGAGTTGCTGGCGGCGCGGGCGGTGGAGGCCCGCAATGTGCGGACCCTGCCGGGGGCGGGCTGCTGCTGAGCCGGGAGGGTCAGGTCGTGGTGATGTCCGCGGCGGCCGATGCCTGGACCTCGCCGCGGTGGCGGATCTGGCGGAAGGTGAAGTTCGTCAGGTCGTCGCCGGTGGCGTACACGTCCTTGTCGCCCTTGGTGACGTTCTTGCCGCTGGTGAAGCCGCCGACCGTGAAGTAGGCGTACCTGCCGTAGGAGTTGGCGGTGCGGCGGCAGATCGCGCCGTCGCGGCAGAAGACGGGGACGCCCGACCCGCTCAGCGAGGCGAGGCCGCCGCTGGCCTGCTGGGCGGTCTTCTTGGCCTGCGCCTCCGTCTTGAAGACGGCGATGCCGACGGTGACCGCCACGCCGTTGCGGCTGTACGTGGCGCGGATGACCTGGTCGCAGCCGTTGGCGGTGAGGATCGAGCCGAGCGCGCCCTGTGTGGTGGTGGCGCACCGGGTGGTGCTGTGGGTGGCGCCCTTGGCGTAGACGCGGTCGCCTGAGGTGAGGGTCTTGCCGGGGTAGAAGGCGTTGACGGTGACGGGCAGCCGGTCCTTCTTCGCGTCGGATATGTAGTCCTTGGGGTCCGGCGGGGGCGGTGGCGCCACCGAGGAGAAGGACGGCTCGGGCTCGGTGGTCTCGCTGGGCAGCGCGCTCGCCGAGGGCAGTTCGCCGGCGTGCTTGCCGGCGGCCCCGTCGGAGTGGTTGCTGTTGGCGGTGATGACCGCGGTCGCCACGATCGCGGCGACCGCGGCGGTGGCCAGGGCGCCTCCGCCGATCAGCAGCCACTTCTTCCGCCTGGCGCGCGACTCGGACGCCTCGGCCAGTGCCTCCCAGTCCGGAGTCCCGTTGTTCCCCGGCCCCGCCGGTCCCGCCGGCCCCCAGGAGGGCCCCCCTTGCCCAAAGCTCATGCCGCGCATCCTAGACGGCCCGCAAACCGGTTGGGCCATTGCTTCGCGGCCCGTGACAATGCTGTGCATGGGACATCTCGAAGCAGGCCATCTTGAGTACTACCTACCGGACGGGCGGGTGCTGCTCGGCGATGCTTCGTTCCGGGTGGCCGACGGTGCCGTGGTCGCCCTCGTCGGGGCGAACGGCGCCGGCAAGACCACGTTGCTGCGGCTGCTCGCCGGGGAGCTCCAGCCGCACGGCGGCTCGGTCTCGGTGAGCGGCGGGCTCGGCGTGATGCGGCAGTTCGTCGGGTCGGTGCGCGACGAGCGTACGGTCCGCGACCTGCTGGTCTCCGTCGCGCAGCCGCGTATCCGGGAGGCCGCGCTCGCCGTCGACCGGGCCGAGGAGCGCATCCTCACCGTGGACGACGAGGCCGCGCAGATGGCGTACGCGCAGGCGCTGAGCGACTGGGCGGAGGTGCGGGGGTACGAGGCCGAGACGCTCTGGGACATGTGCACGATGGCCGCGCTCGGCATCCCGTACGAGAAGGCGCAGTGGCGTGAGGTGCGCACGCTGTCCGGCGGTGAGCAGAAGCGGCTGGTCCTGGAGGCGCTGCTGCGCGGGCCCGACGAGGTGCTGCTGCTGGACGAGCCGGACAACTATCTGGACGTGCCGGGCAAGCGGTGGCTGGAGGAGAGGCTGAAGGAGACCCGTAAGACGGTCCTCTTCGTCTCGCACGACCGCGAGCTGCTGTCCCGGGCGGCGCAGAAGATCGTCAGCGTGGAGCCGGGCCCGGCCGGCAGCGACGTATGGGTGCACGGGGGCGGCTTCGACACGTACCACCAGGCCCGCAAGGAGCGGTTCGCGCGCTTCGAGGAGCTGCTGCGGCGCTGGGAGGAGGAGCACAAGCGGCTGAAGGCGCTCGTGCTGCGGCTGCGGCAGCAGGCGGCGAACAGCCCCGACATGGCGAGCCGCTACCACGCGATGCAGACCCGCTTCAAGAAGTTCGAGGAGGCGGGCCCGCCGCCGGAGCCGCCGCGCGAGCAGGACATCCGGATGCGGCTGCGCGGCGGCCGGACCGGGGTGCGGGCGGTGACCTGCGTGAACCTGGAGCTGACCGGCCTGATGGCCCCGTTCGACCTGGAGATCTACTACGGGGAGCGGGTCGCGGTCCTCGGCTCCAACGGTTCGGGGAAGTCCCACTTCCTGCGGCTGCTGGCGGGCGAGCCGGTCGCGCACACGGGGGAGTGGAAGCTCGGCGCGCGGGTGGTGCCCGGCCACTTCGCGCAGACCCACGCGCACCCGGAGCTGCTGGGCCGCACGCTGGTCGACATCCTGTGGACGGAGCACGCCAAGGACCGGGGCGCGGCGATGTCCGTGCTGCGGCGCTACGAGCTGGAGCGGCAGGGCGACCAGCCGTTCGAGAAGCTGTCCGGCGGCCAGCAGGCCCGGTTGCAGATCCTGCTCCTGGAGCTGTCCGGCACGACAGCGCTGCTGCTGGACGAGCCGACGGACAACCTGGACCTGGAATCGGCCGAGGCGTTGCAGGACGGTCTGGAGGCGTACGACGGCACGGTGCTGGCCGTCACGCACGACCGGTGGTTCGCGAAGGGCTTCGACCGGTTCCTGGTCTTCGGTTCGGACGGGGTCGTACGGGAGACGCCGGAGCCGGTGTGGGACGAGCGGCGGGTGGAGCGGGCGCGGTGACGCGGGGGCGGGGCGTGCTGTCAAGCCCGTCCGGCGATTGAGGACGGAACCCTCCGCTCGGACCGGGGCGAGCCCCCGAGGTGGCGCCCGCCCCAGGGCCCGGCCCCGCGTTTTGACCCGTCCGGGGCGCGGCGGGTACTGTCGAGGATTGTTATACGTATCGGCCGCACCGTTCTCACGCGAGCGACCCTTGCGTAGGTTCTCTGGAGCAGTTACCAGTGGCTCGCATACGGGCATCGTCCCCGGCATTGTGAGCCCCAGCTGCATGATCGCTTCAGAGGTGTCGTGTGTATGGACCCCATCCACTGAAGAAGCGAAGGCTACGAAGTGCGTACGTACAGCCCCAAGCCCGGCGATGTCACTCGCCAGTGGCACATCATCGACGCGCAGGACATCGTCCTGGGCCGTCTGGCCACCACGGCTGCGAACCTCCTCCGAGGCAAGCACAAGGCGATCTACGCCCCCCACATGGACATGGGCGACTTCGTCATCATCATCAACGCCGACAAGGTGCACCTGTCGGGCAACAAGAAGACCCAGAAGATGGCGTACCGCCACTCCGGGTTCCCGGGTGGTCTGCGCTCCGTGCGCTACGACGAGCTCCTCTCGAAGAACCCCGAGAAGGCCGTCGAGAAGGCCATCAAGGGCATGATCCCCAAGAACTCCCTGGGCCGCCAGATGATCTCGAAGCTGAAGGTCTACGCGGGCGACCAGCACCCGCACGCTGCGCAGCAGCCGGTCCCGTACGAGATCACCCAGGTCGCGCAGTAGTTCCGGCCTCCCCCCAAAGACGTAAAGAAAGATCTGAGGAGAATCGTGGCCGAGACCACTGTTGAGACGACCACCGACGAGCCTGTGGGCACCGAGGGCGAGGAGACCTTCGCCGAGGTGACCACCTTCGAGTCGGAGGTCCCCGTCGAGGGTGAGTACACCTCCGAGTCGCTCGCCGGCCGCTTCGGCGACCCGCAGCCCGCCGCCGGCCTTGGCCGTCGCAAGAACGCCATCGCCCGCGTCCGGATCGTTCCGGGCACCGGCAAGTGGAAGATCAACGGCCGCACCCTTGAGGGCTACTTCCCGAACAAGGTGCACCAGCAGGAAGTCAACGAGCCCTTCAAGGTGCTCGAGCTCGACGGCCGCTACGACGTCATCGCCCGCATCTCGGGTGGCGGCGTCTCGGGTCAGGCCGGCGCCCTGCGCCTCGGTGTGGCCCGTGCGCTGAACGAGGCGGACGTGGACAACAACCGCGCCACGCTGAAGAAGGCCGGCTTCCTCTCCCGCGACGACCGTGCGGTCGAGCGCAAGAAGGCCGGTCTCAAGAAGGCCCGCAAGGCCCCGCAGTACAGCAAGCGCTAAACCGCCTGCTCACCCGCGTTATACGTTCGCCCCGGCGGCACACCTCGTGCTGCCGGGGCGTTCGTTTATCGACATCCTCGGGCATATAACGACATAAGGCGTTCATAGGCTTGTTGGTTGCTTGATCTGAACTATGCGTTTCGGAGCACTTTCGGAGGACACCAGTGGGACGACTCTTCGGCACGGACGGCGTGCGCGGTGTCGCCAATGCGGACCTGACGGCCGAGCTCGCGCTCGGCCTCTCGGTGGCCGCGGCGCACGTACTGGCCGAGGCGGGCACCTTCGAGGGCCATCGGGCGACGGCCGTGGTGGGCCGCGACCCACGAGCCTCCGGCGAGTTCCTGGAGGCCGCCGTCGTGGCCGGCCTCGCCAGCGCGGGCGTCGACGTCCTGCGCGTCGGCGTGCTGCCGACCCCGGCCGTGGCCTACCTCACCGGCGCGCTGGGCGCCGACATCGGGGTCATGCTCTCGGCCAGCCACAACGCCATGCCGGACAACGGTGTCAAGTTCTTCGCGCGCGGCGGCCACAAGCTGGCCGACGAGCTGGAGGACCGCATCGAGACGGTCTACGAGCAGCACCGCACCGGCGAGCCGTGGTCCCGCCCGACCGGCTCCGGCGTCGGCCGCGTCACCGACTACACCGAGGGCTTCGACCGTTACGTCGCCCACCTCATCGGCGTCCTGCCCAACCGGCTCGACGGCCTGAAGGTCGTCCTGGACGAGGCCCACGGCGCCGCCGCCCGCGTCTCGCCCGAGGCATTCGCCCGCGCCGGGGCCGAGGTCGTCACGATCGGCGCCGAGCCGGACGGCCTGAACATCAACGACGGCTGCGGCTCCACACACCTGGCGCTGCTGCGCGCCGCCGTCGTCGAGCACGGCGCCGACCTCGGCATCGCGCACGACGGCGACGCCGACCGCTGCCTGGCCGTGGACGCGGCGGGCGAGGAGGTCGACGGCGACCAGATCCTGGCCGTGCTGGCCCTCGCCATGCGCGAGGCCGGGCAGCTGCGCGGGAACACCGTCGTCGGCACCGTGATGTCGAACCTCGGCTTCAAGATCGCCATGGAGCGCGAGGGCATCCAGCTCGTCCAGACCGCCGTCGGCGACCGCTACGTCCTGGAGTCCATGAAGGCCGAGGGCTACGCGCTGGGCGGCGAGCAGTCCGGCCACGTCATCGTCCTGGACCACGCCACGACCGGCGACGGCACGCTGACCGGCCTGATGCTGGCGGCCCGCGTCGCCGCGACGGGCCGCCCGCTGGCGGAGCTGGCCGGGGTGATGGAGCGCCTGCCGCAGGTCCTCGTCAACGTCCCGGACGTCGACAAGTCCCGCGTGCACACCTCGCAGGAGGTGGCCGCGGCCGTCGCCGAGGCCGAGCGCGAGCTAGGCGCGACCGGCCGCGTGCTGCTGCGCCCCTCGGGCACGGAGCCGCTGGTACGGGTCATGGTCGAGGCGGCCGACATCGAGCAGGCCCGCGCGGTGGCCGGGCAGCTGGCGGACGTCGTGAAGTCGGCGCTGGGGTAGTCCGGGGCCGGGTGGGCGCTGGGGTGGTCCGGGGCCGGGTGGGCGCTGGGGTGGTCCGGGGCCGGGTGGGCGGTGGCGCCGCGAAGGCTCGCCGCCCACCCGCCTCAGCCGTTCCCCTCGGCCGCCGCCGGGGGCTCCTGGGCGCGCTGCCTGCGCTGGGCGGCGCGCCACAGCGCCTTCTGGGTGATCAGCGTCAGGGTGCCCGCGAACACGATGCCGCCGAGGTTCTCCAGGAGCTGGCGCGCGGAGCCGGACATCTGGGCGTAGTCGCTGTAGCTGAAGGCCACCGCCGCGTTGGCGGCGGCCGGCACGGTGGTCACCGAGATGGCGACCCCGATCAGCGCCCCGGACTTCGCCGAGGTCAGCGAGAGCGTGCCGGCGATGCCCGCGAGGAACGCGACGACGAACGACAGCCAGTCCGGCTGCCAGACGAACGCGGTGTTGGGCCGGTCGGCCTCGATCATGCCCTGCTCGAACAGCCCGAAGAGGTCCATCAGCCAGGAGAACCCGGACGTCAGCACCATGGCAGCCGCGAAACCGCCGACGAGCGCCGACAGCGAGCGCCACACCAGGTGCGGGGCGCGCTGCACCAGGGCGGTGGAGATCCCGGCCAGCGGCCCGAACTCCGGACCGACCGCCATCGCGCCCACGATCAGGATCGAGTTGTCGAGCATCACACCGCAGGCCGCGAGCATCGTCGCGACGGCGAGGAACGCCAGGTAGGTGACGCTGAACGTGGACTCCTCGTGGGTCGCCTCGGACAGCTCCTCCCACAGCACCGCGTCCGCGCCCTCGCCCGGCGCCGCCTTCTCGGCCTCTTCGGCGCGCGCGGAGAGCGTGAGGTCCAGGTTCTCGACGGTGACCGCCCCGTAACGGTCGACCCCGAGCCGCCGCAGGGCCCCGATCAGCTCGTCGCCCGCCTCGCGCGCGACGTCGCACAGCACCACGTCACCGGCGGGGTCGCGCGCGACCCCGGGCAGCACCACGAGGTGGGCGGTTCCGGCGGTCCGCTCCAGCAGCCCGGTCACCTCGTCCGTGCGGTCGGCGGGCACGATCACGCGCAGATGCAGCACAACGCTCCTCGTGGAGGCTCGGGCGGCTCGAACGGCTCAGAGCTTGCGCAGGGACAGCCGCTGGACCTTGTGGTCGGGCCCCTTGCGCAGCACCAGCGTGGCACGTCCACGCGTCGGAGCGACGTTCTCCACGAGGTTCGGCCGGTTGATGGTCCGCCACATGGTGGCCGCGTACTCCAACGCCTCCGCCTCGGAGACCTGCGTGTACTTGCGGAAGTACGAGGACGGGTCCTGGAACGCCGTCGCGCGCAGCTTGCGGAAGCGGTTGAGGTACCAGGTCTCGATGTCCTCCGGCCGGGCGTCCACGTACACGCTGAAGTCGAAGTAGTCGGCGAGCCCCACCCGGGTGCGGCCGTCCTTGCCGGGCAGGGCCGGCTGGAGGACGTTCAGCCCCTCGACGATCAGGATGTCCGGACGCCGCACGGTGAGCCGCTCGCCGGGCACGATGTCGTAGATCAGGTGCGAGTAGACGGGCGCGGTGACCTCGTCCTTGCCGGCCTTGATGTCGGCGACGAAACGGGTCAGGGCGCGCCGGTCGTACGACTCCGGGAACCCCTTGCGCGACATGAGGCCGCGCGCGTGGAGCTCCTTCATCGGGAGCAGGAAGCCGTCGGTGGTCACCAGCTCCACCCTCGGGTGCTCCGGCCACCGGGCCAGCAGCGCCTGGAGGATGCGGGCGCTGGTGGACTTGCCCACGGCGACACTGCCCGCGACCCCTATGACGAACGGCGTCCCGCGCTGCGCGCCCTGCCCGTTGCCCGCGTCCCCGAGGAAGGTGTTCAGGGCGCCGCGCAGCCCGGAGGTGGCCTGCACGTACAGGTTGAGGAGCCGGGAGAGCGGCAGATAGACGTCCCGCACCTCGTCGAGGTCGATGACGTCCCCGAGCCCCCGCAGCCGCTCCACCTCCTCTGCGGTCAGCGGCAGGGGCGTCTTGTCGCGCAGCGCGCTCCACTCCGCCCGGGAGAGGTCGACGTACGGCGTCGCGGCGTGCTCGGCGCGTCGGTTCGTGCTCCGTGTCGGCGAAGTGATCACAGGTTCATTGTCGCGGGAGTTCGAACGGAGTGGGGGGTGGGGTCGGTCACGTGGGGGAGTACGGGGCCCCGGGCGGGCCCACGACGAAGGCCGGCCGGGCGCCCCGAGGGGTGCCCGGCCGGCCTTGTCCTTCTCGCCGCCGTCCTAGTCCGTCCCGGACTCCATCGCCGCGCGGTCCAGCATCTCGTCCGCGTCGGAGACCTCGCCCCGGGAGGCGATGGCCTGGGCGCCGCCCTCGGGGAGGGAGCCGATCAGGCCGGTCGCGGCGGCCTGGGCCGCGCCGATGGCCGGGTTGGCGTTGCCGATCATGCCGAGGCCCGCGTACTGCTCCAGCTTGGCGCGGGAGTCGGCGATGTCGAGGTTGCGCATGGTGAGCTGGCCGATGCGGTCGACCGGGCCGAACGCGGAGTCCTCGGTGCGCTCCATGGACAGCTTGTCCGGGTGGTAGCTGAACGCCGGGCCCGTGGTGTCGAGGATCGAGTAGTCCTCGCCGCGCCGCAGCCGCAGGGTGACCTCGCCGGTGACGGCCGTACCGACCCAGCGCTGGATCGACTCGCGGACCATCAGCGCCTGCGGGTCCAGCCAGCGGCCCTCGTACATCAGCCGGCCGAGGCGGCGGCCCTCGTTGTGGTACTGGGCGAGGGTGTCCTCGTTGTGGATGGCGTTGACCAGGCGCTCGTACGCGGCGTGCAGCAGGGCCATGCCGGGGGCCTCGTAGATGCCCCGGCTCTTGGCCTCGATGATCCGGTTCTCGATCTGGTCGGACATGCCCATGCCGTGGCGGCCGCCGATGGCGTTCGCCTTCATCACCAGGTCGACGGCGGTCTCGAACTTCTCGCCGTTGATCGTGACCGGCCGGCCCTGGTCGAAGCCGATCGTGACGTCCTCGGTCTCGATCTCGACCGACGGGTCCCAGAACCGCACGCCCATGATCGGCTCGACGTTCTCCACCCCGGTGTTCAGGTGCTCCAGGGTCTTGGCCTCGTGGGTGGCGCCCCAGATGTTGGCGTCGGTGGAGTACGCCTTCTCCGTGCTGTCGCGGTACGGCAGGTCATGGGCGACCAGCCACTCCGACATCTCCTTGCGCCCGCCGAGCTCCGTCACGAAGTCCGCGTCCAGCCAGGGCTTGTAGATCCGCAGGTGCGGGTTGGCCAGCAGGCCGTAGCGGTAGAACCGCTCGATGTCGTTGCCCTTGAACGTGGAGCCGTCGCCCCAGATCTGCACGTCGTCCTCAAGCATCGCCCGGACCAGGAGCGTGCCCGTGACCGCGCGGCCCAGCGGCGTGGTGTTGAAGTACGCCCTGCCCCCCGAACGGATGTGGAAGGCCCCGCACGTCAGCGCGGCCAGGCCCTCCTCGACGAGCGCGGCGCGGCAGTCGACCAGGCGGGCGAGCTCGGCGCCGTACGCCTTGGCGCGGCCCGGCACCGAGGCGATGTCGGGCTCGTCGTACTGGCCGATGTCGGCGGTGTAGGTGCACGGGACGGCGCCCTTGTCACGCATCCAGGCGACCGCGACCGAGGTGTCGAGGCCGCCCGAGAAGGCGATGCCGACGCGTTCGCCGGCGGGCAGGGAGGTGAGGACCTTGGACATGGGAAGATTATGCATCATCTCGCATGATCATGCAATGCTGGGTTGCAATGCTGGGTTGCAGCGCCGGATTGCAGCGCCGGTTCGGCCCGGGAGGGAATACCCCCGCCGGGTATATGGTTCAGTCGTGCGGGGCGGGGCGCCCGTGGATACCCGTCCCGTACGGCACGACGGAGGGAGCGCACGATGGACCACGAACACGCCCACGCGCACGGCGCCCACGACCACCACGCCGACCACCACACCGCCCCCGGCCCCGGCGGCCACGCGTCCTGGCGGATGGCGGCACAGGCGACTCTGCACTGCCTCACCGGCTGCGCCATCGGCGAGATCCTCGGCATGGTGATCGGCACGGCGGCCGGCCTGCACAACGGGGCCACCGTGGCCCTCTCCATCGTCCTGGCCTTCGTCTTCGGCTACGCGCTGACCATGCGCGGGGTCCTGCGGGCAGGCGTGCCCCTGCGCCGGGCCCTGAAGGTGGCCCTGGCCGCCGACACCCTGTCGATCGCCGTCATGGAGGTCATCGACAACACCGTCATGGTGACGATCCCCGGCGCCATGGACGCGGGCCTGGCCGACGCCCTCTTCTGGGGCGCGCTCGCCGGCTCCCTGGCCCTCGCCTTCGTGATCACGACACCGGTCAACCGGTGGATGATCGGCCGCGGCAAGGGCCACGCCGTGGTCCACGCCTACCACTGAGCGGCGTACGGGCTCACTTCCGCCAGAACAGGTGGTGCGCCACCCCGCTCGGGCTCGGTACGACGTCCAGGTGGAAGCGGTCGCGCAGATCGTCCGGCGAGTCCCAGAGCCGCAGGCCCGACCCCAGCTTCACCGGGGACACCGCCACGTGCAGGGTGTCGACGAGGTCGGCGTCCAGGAACTCCCTGACGGTCGTGACCCCGCCGCCGAGGCGTACGTCCTTGCCCTGCGCCGCCTCCCGGGCCTGCGCCAGGACCTCGGCGGGCTCACCGTCCACGAAGTGGAACGTGGTGTCGGAGAGCGTGAACGAGGGGCGCTTGTGGTGGGTCAGGACGAACACCGGCGTGTGGAACGGCGGTTCGCCGCCCCACCAGCCCTGCCACTCGTGGTCCTCCCAGGGCCCGCGCTGCGGGCCGAACTTGTTGCGGCCCATGATCTCGGCACCGATGTTGTGCGAGAAGTCCCGCGTCATGTAGTCGTCCAGGCCCCGGCTCCCGCCCGGGTCGGTCCGGCCCGGCCAGCTCGCCGTCGCCCCGGCCCAGGCGAACATCTGCCCCGGATCGACATGGCCGAAGGGCCGCTCCAGGGTCTGGTCCTCGCCGGCGGCGACGCCGTCCGCGGAGACGGTGAAGTTCTGGACCCGCAGCAGTTGAGTCATGAGTGATCTTCTCCCGGTGAATGGGTGACAACGCAAGGGGTGACTCCTCGGGCGGGCCGAACTCATCGCCGTACACCGTCCCGATCCCGCACCGAGTCGGCGGACGGCTGTGTCGCCGGACGCGGCGGCTACGCCGTAGTGGGCAACGCCCCACGGCAGTCGGCGCAGTACCCGGGCTCCGGTGCCCGGAACCCCCGGTCGCAGCCGTCGCAGTTCTGTATGGCGTCGTGAGTCCCGGCTCGTTCGGCGGCCGGGAGCGGCGCCGGAAGGCCGGTGGTCAGCCGGTGCGCGAGGAGTCTCGCGGGGCACTTCAGCGGGGCGGGGAGGGCACTCGTCAGCGCCCTCGCGATGGCGGCGGGTGTGACGTCGCGTTCGAGCCAGGCGGCGACGGCGGGGGTGAGCGCGGCGATGTCGCCTTCGTGCAGCACGATCTCGGCCGCCTCTCGCCGCAGCCCGAGGAGCAGGGCGCGCGCCGCCCGGTACAGCTCGGGGTGAGGGGCCTGCGGCCGGGGGAGGGGCGGGCGCTTCGCGGGCGGTTCGGGCCGGGGCGGGAGCGGTGCGACGGCTGCGGGGGGAGCGACGGCTTCGGGGGGAGCGGGGGGAGCGGGGTGCGGAACCGGCGTCCGTACGGGTGCCCGTGAGGCCGGGCGTACGGCGGCGCGCGGCTGGTTGTACGAGGTCGTGCGGGTGACGACCCGGCCGTTGGGAAGGCGCTCGCGCTCGCGCGTGAGGTAGCCGTGTTCCTCCAGTTCGCGCAGGGCCCCGGCGATGCGGGTCTCGCTCTCGGGGAAGCGTTCGGTCAGGCACTTGACGCCGACCTTCGCCCCGGCGGGCAGCGACTGGATGTGCGTGGCCAGGCCGATCGCGACGAGCGAGAGTTCGCTGTGCTGGGCGAGGTGGTTGCCGATGACGGTGAAGTGGGTGGTGTGGCGCACGTTTTGGTGCACGATGCCCCGGGACGGGGCGCGCGGGGGCGCGATAACCTGCGGTGTATCCATCGGGAAGGGTTCTGCTTCCTCGGTGGTGAGGCCCTCGCCAGGGATTGCTGTCCCGGCGGGGGCTGTCACGTTTCTGACGTCTGGCTGGGCGAGCATATGCCAGGCAATCGGGGTCATATCCAGCCCAGTTGGGCAACCTCACCCGTGCGGGTGACGGGCGCGCGTGGGCGCACGGGGCCTGCTCAGGTCCGCCCGGGTCGGGTGGGTTGGGTGGGTTTCTTTCCCAGAGGTCCTTTAAAGCCTTTACGTCGTGGACCACCGGGTCGCGGCCGGCCGGGTCGCCGTCCATCGGGTCGCGGCTGTCACGATCCGGTGAGCGCGATCTCCGCCCAGACGGTCTTGCGGGGGAAAGGTCCGCGTTCGACGCCCCAGCGGGTGGCAAGCGCCTGGACCAGCAGTAGTCCGCGCCCGGACTCCGACACCTCGCTCTGCGCCTGGAGGCACGGCGCTTGCTCGCCGCGCGCGTCCGTCACCTCGATGCGCAGCGTGTCCTCCTCGACGGTCAGCTGGACGCGGAAGTCCCGCCCCGGCACGTATCCGTGCAGCACGGCATTGGCCGCCAGTTCGGCGACGACGAGAGGGGCGGCGTCGAGAGGGAGCCCCCAGGAGCGGAGCTGCTCAGTCGCCAGCAGCCGGGCGAGCCGGGCGCCCCGGCGGGTGGCGGAGAGCTGGACGACGAACTGGCCGCTGCGGGTTCGCGGATGGGTGATTTCTCGGTTCACGTCACTCAGCGTGGCCGCACGTGTCTACGCTGAACAGCAGTGACGCGTGTACGGACGGTGACTGTCCAGCGGTTGTACGGGGCTGTCCGGTGCGTACAGGATCTGGGTGGCTGGAGGCGGGTGGCGGGTGAGCGTGAACGACATTGCGGGCGACCAGGACTGGGGCCCTGAGCCCGAGGACGATTCACAAGCGGTGGTCGCGGCGGTCGGGCGGCAGATCCGGGTCTGGCGGGAGGCGGCCGGTTTACGTGCGGCGCAGCTGGGCGAGCTGATCGGCTACGGCGAGAACATGGTCTACAAGGTGGAGTCGGGTGTCCGGATCCCGAAGCCGGAGTTCCTGGACAGGGTGGACAAGGCGGTCGGGGCGGAGGGCAAGATCGCCGCGATGAAGCAGGACGTGGCGGAGGCGCGGTACCCGAAGAAGGTCCGGGACCTGGCCAAGTTGGAGGCCAACGCCGTGGAGATGGGCGCGTACGACACCGATGTGATCAACGGCCTCCTTCAGACCGAGGAGTATGCCCGCGCCCTGTACAGGGAGCGGCGTCCGGCTTACGCCGAGGACCAATTCGAGCGCCTGGTGGCCGCGCGCATGGCCCGGCAGTCAGTTCTGGACCGCCGTCCCGTACCTCTGCTGACCTTCGTCCAGGAGGAGACAACGCTTCGGCGGCCGATCGGGGGGAGGGCCGTGCTGAGGCGCCAACTCGAACGCTTGCTTGAGCTGGGGGCGTTGCGTCACGTCGAGATCCAGATCATGCCGACAGAGACGGAGGAGCACTCGGGGCTGGCGGGCTCGCACCGTGTGCTTAAGCTGAAGGACGGCACGGCTGTCGGGCTCAACGAGGTGCAGCTCACCAGTCGGCTGATCAGCAATCCCAGGGAGGTTCAGATCCTTGAGATGCGGTACGGCATGATCAGGGCGCAAGCGCTCACGCCGCGGCTGTCGCGGGCCTTCATCGAAAAACTGCTGGGAGAGACATGAGTGCCAAGTCCTCGGCCGGGAGCACGTCCGACTTGACCTGGTTCAAGAGCAGTCACAGCTCGAACGATGGACCTTCGTGCGTAGAGGTGGCCGCAGCCCCCGCCACCATCCACGTCCGCGACTCGAAGAACATCCCCGGCCCGGAACTCGGCTTCACCCCGGCCGCCTGGGCCGACTTCGTCTCGTACGCATCGGACAACTGACACCGGCACCACCGCTCACGAAGGACCTGCCGCGCACACCCGCGCCGCAGGTCCTTCGCGTGTATGTACTCAGCGCCACCCCGCGATGACGTCCTCCGGGCCCCAGTGCGCGGCCAGGTCCTTCGCCGCCGTGTCCGTCGGGGGGACGCGGCCGACCGCGATCAGGGGAGCGTCCTGGGCACCTGGGACCTGCTGCGCGGAGGCGACGAGTTCCGCGAGGTCGCGTGCCCCGAACGGAGTCTCGTCGCGCCATTTCACCGAGCCGACGAAGCAGACGCGGCCCGCGACCGGGGCCGCGTCGGCGCCGATGAGGTCGACCTCGGGGTTGTTCTGCCGGTTCCACCAGCCGCCGACCTCCACGGCCTCGGGGAAGAGATCATCGGGGACTCGGCGCGCCAGGGACTCCCTGATCACCGGCTCCACCGCGCGGCTCCGCCACGAGGGCCAGGAACGCTGGATGCGTGCGGCCGAGATCTCGCCCCTGCCCCTCTCCGCCTGGGCGACGGCGTCTTCCAGGTGGGCCAGCCAGAAGCGCAGATACGTGTCGGCGATGCGGTAGCGCTTGAGCTTGAGGGCCGGCTGGGTGGAGAGCGGGACGTCGGTGGCCACGATTCGTTTGGCCTCCGTGAGTTCGTTCAGTATCGGGGCGAGCGTGCCGTGTGCCAGCGCGCGCCCGTCTGCGCCTCCCGTGCTCGCGGCGATGCCGGAGAACGTGCGCTCGCCGGAGCCGATCGCCCGGAGCACCCGGCCCGCTTGGAGACGTGCGGGGAACTCCGCCGCGAGCGACCGCTCGCCCGTGGTGAGCAGGACCGACGACGGGTCCTCCAACTGGCGGTCGAGATACGCGGCGACGGGCTCGCCGGTATGCCAGCCGGTGACCACCTCGGGGAAGCCCCCGGTGACGAGGTAGGCGTCCAGCGCCGCCCCCGCGTCCAGACCGGTGGAGTCCTGTACGTCGGCCGGGCTGAGCGGCCCCACGGTGTACTGGCCGGCCCGGCCGTAGAACGGGTGGTCGTACGAAGTCAGCCGGTCCATCATGGCGAGGTCGGAGCCGAGTAGCAGCAGGAGCACCGGCTTGGCGGACAGGTGCATGTCCCAGGCCGTCTTGAGCGCCGCGCCGAAGCCGCCGTCCGCCTCGGACAGCCACGGGACCTCGTCGAGGACGAGGATCACCGGCTCGTCGCAGGGCAGGGCGGCGCTGACGGCGGCCAGCGTCCGCCCCAGTCCTCGGGGGCGGACGCGTGTCCCAGTGCCGCACCGTGGTCCCGCATCCCCTGACCACCGGCGACCGCGTCGAACAGAGCCCGCCGGGCGAGGGGCGCCGGCTGGCTGCGGGTCGCCTGGAAGAAGACGTACGGCCGGCCCGACCGGGCGCAGAACTCCTGCACGAGCCGCGTCTTGCCGACACGTCGCCGCCCCTTGACGACCAGCGCCTGTCCGGCGCTGCCGCCCGCGCCGGAGGCGACGCGCTCCAGCCACGATCCGAGGATGCGCAGCTCGCGGCCGCGTCCGGTGAAGGCCACTGGTCCTCCATGAAGTCGTAGTGGCTCAAAGTATGAAGCATTCCTACTTCACCGCCGGTCGGCCGGACTCGGAGGGTCGGCTCGACAGCGCCCGCTACCCCCGGAACGGCCGGTACGTCAGCTGCTTCACGCGGCGCAGCAGCGGCATCGACTCCACGTGTTCGACGCCGTCGAGCCGGCCCAGGCGTGCGCTGAGGTAGCGGTAGAGGTGGGCCGGGTCGCGGGTGATCACGACCGCCATCAGGTTGGACGGGCCCGTGGTGGCCGCCGCGTAGGCCACCTCGGGGTCGGTCGCGAGTGCTTCGCCCACCGTGTGCAGGGCGCGGGGTGCGGCGGTGACGCACAGCATGGTGGCGTTGCGGAAGCCCAGGTGGCCGGAGTCGAACTCCACGTCCACGTACAGCGCGCCGGAGGCGGTGAGCCGGGCCATGCGGCGCTTGACCGCGGATTCGGAGAGGCCCGTCGCGCGCTGGAGCTCGGGGTAGGTGGCGCGGCCGTCCCGTTCCAGTGCGGCGACCAGGGGTTCGTCGTCGGCGGTGATGACGGCCGGGCCCGGCGGGGCGGAGGCGGGGGGCGGGGCGAGGGCGGCGGTCTCCTCGGGGGTCAGGGCGCCGCTCTTGTGGAGCCAGCCGGCCGGGCCGCCGTAGAAGCGGTGCAGGAGCTGGTGGGCGCGGATGTCCACGATGTGCGGGGTGCGCGGGAGCTTGCCGAGGAGCAGGTCGTCGGCGTCGCCCCGGCTGCGGACGTTGGCCGTGCACGTCACCTCCGTACCGCCCGAGGTCAGCCCGATCCACGAGGTGTCGGGGCGTTTGGCCAGGGCCTCCGCGATGGCCATCGCGCCCTCGGGGGCGCAGCGCACCCGCAGCAGCCAGTGCTCGAACGACTCCTCCGAGGCCGCGCACCGCACCCCCACCACCCGCAGGCCGCCCTCCGTCCGCAGCCTGCGGAACCGGCGCGCCACCGTCTGGTCGGAGACCCCGAGCGCGGCGGCGATCCGGCTGAAGGGGGCGCGGGCGTCCAGCTCCAGCGCGTGCAGGATGCGCAGGTCGAGGGCGTCGCCCCGGGTGGGTGATTCCACTGCTTCAGGTCCCTTTCATGTCGGATTCCGGCGCCGGGGTGTCGCTGGCTGGGGATTCCGTACGCGGTCGTCCGATCGTACGGGGGTGGCCGCCGGCCGCACCGAAGCCGTACGGGCCGCACCGAAGCCGTACAGGGAGAAGGACCAAGGACATGCGTAAGTGGGGGCCGCTCACCGCGGTCTGTCTGGGGACGTTCATGCTGCTGCTGGACGTCACGATCGTCATCGTGGCACTGCCCGACATGGCGCGGGCGCTGGGCGCGTCGCTCTCCGACCTGCAATGGGTCATCGACGGCTACGCGCTCGCGCTCGCCGCGCTGCTGCTCGGCATCGGTGCCGCGGCCGACCGGCTCGGGCGGCGCCGGGTCCATGTCGCGGGCGTCGTGCTGTTCGCCGTCGCCTCGCTGGCCTGCGGGCTCGCCTCGTCGCCGACCGCGCTGGTCGCCGCGCGCGGGGTGCAGGGGGTGGGCGCGGCCGCGATGTTCGCGACGACGCTGCCGCTGCTCGCCTCGGTGTACCAGGGCAAGGACCGGTCCGTGGCGCTCGGGCTGTGGGGTGCGGTCAGCGGGGGCGCCGCCGCGATCGGGCCGGTGGTCGGCGGGCTGCTGACCGAGGGGCCCGGCTGGCGCTGGATCTTCTTCGTGAACCTGCCGGTCAGCGTGGCCGCCATCTGGCTGACCCTCAGGACCGTGCCCGAGTCGCACGGCGCGCGCGACCGGCGGACCGACTGGGCGGGGACCGCGGCGTTCGCGGTGTTCGCGGGGGCGGCGACGTACGCCGTCGTACGGGCGGGCAGCGTCGGCTGGACGTCCGGGCAGACGCTCGCCACCTTCGGGATCGCCGCGCTCGCCCTGCTCTGCTTCGTCCTGGTGGAGCTGCGTGTCCCCCACCCGCTGCTGGACCTCTCGCTGTTCCGGACCTCCGCCTTCACCGGCGTGATGGCCGGGTCCCTCGCGTTCAACCTGGCGGCCTTCGGCGTGCTGCCGTACACCTCGATCTGGTTGCAGACGGTCCTCGGGCTCAGCCCGGTCCAGGGCGGTCTGGCGGTCCTGCCGCTGGCCGCCACCGCGTTCGTGGTGGCCGCCGCCGGCGGCCGGCTGCTGCACGGGGCGCAGCCGCGCCTGACCATCGGCATCGGGCTCGCCCTCACCGGCGCCGGCACGCTCGGTCAGGCCGTGCTCGGCGCGGGCTCCTCGTGGCCCGCGCTGATACCGGGCCTGGTGGTCGCGGGCATCGGTACGGGGCTGGTGTCGCCGGCCATCGCGGGCGCGGCGCTCGCGGCGGTGCCGCCGGAGCGGGCCGGCATGGCGGGCGGCGCGGTCAACACCTTCCGTCAGCTCGGATACGCCTTCGGGGTGGCCGTCCTCGGGACGGTGCTGACCTCCCGGATGGGGGAGAGCGTGGGCGACGGCGAGTCCCACGCGCTCGCGGGCGGCGGCGCGGCCGGGCTGCGCGCGGCCGGGGTGCCGGAGCACGCGCTGCGGGCGGCGTTCGCCTCGGGGCTGAACGTGGCGGCCGTGGTGGCCGGTGCGGTGGGGATCGTCGCGGGGGTGGCGGTGCTGCTGCTCGTGAAGGGGAAGCGGGGGGCGCCGGGGGCGCCGGAGGCGCCGGGGGCTGCGGGGAGCGGTGCGGTGGCGGAGGCCGTGCGGGCCGGCTGAGGGCGCGCCACCTTCGGCGGCGCCTTGTCCTCAATCGCCGGACGGGCTTGAAGCGGCCGGTGCGGGCTCGACGGGCCGACGGGCGCGCTGGGCCGGCGGGCTCGCTGGGCCGGCGGGCTCCGTTGGGCTTGAAATGGGGATCACTTCTGCGACTATGCGAAGAACAGGGGCTGGTGACCAGGAAAGGACCACTATGTGCGGAATCGTGGGTTACGTCGGTGGGCAGTCGGCGCAGGACGTCGTCGTCGCGGGCCTCAAGCGGCTGGAGTACCGGGGGTACGACTCCGCCGGCATCGCCGTCCTCGCCGACGGCGGGCTGGCCGCCGCCAAGAAGGCCGGGAAGCTCGTCAACCTGGAGAAGGCGCTGAGCGAGCGCCCGCTGCCGGCCGGCAGCGCCGGGATCGGGCACACCCGGTGGGCCACCCACGGCGGGCCCACCGACGTCAACGCGCACCCGCACCTCGACAACGCGGGCCGCGTCGCCGTCGTCCACAACGGGATCATCGAGAACTTCGCGGCCCTGCGCGCCGAACTCGGCGAGCGCGGCCACGACCTGCTCTCCGAGACCGACACCGAGGTCGTCGCCCACCTCCTCGCCGAGGCGTACAGCCAGAGCGGGGAGCCGGCCGAGGCGATGCGGCAGGTGTGCCGGCGCCTCGAAGGGGCGTTCACGCTCGTCGCGGTCTTCGCGGACGCGCCCGACGTCGTGGTCGGCGCCCGGCGCAACTCGCCGCTCGTCGTCGGGGTGGGGGAGGACGAGGCGTTCCTCGCCTCCGACGTCGCCGCGTTCATCGCGCACACCCGGTCCGCGATCGAACTCGGCCAGGACCAGGTCGTGGAGCTGCGCCGGGAGGGCGTCACCGTCACCGGGTTCGACGGGGAGCCCGCCGAGGTGCGCGCGTACCACGTGGACTGGGACGCCTCGGCCGCCGAGAAGGGCGGGTACGCCTCCTTCATGCTCAAGGAGATCGCCGAGCAGCCCAAGGCCGTCACCGACACCCTCCTCGGCCGCATCGACCCCGAGGGCACCCTCCACCTGGACGAGGTGCGCATCACGCGCGGCGAGCTGCGCGAGGTCGACAAGGTGGTGATCGTCGCCTGCGGGACCGCCTTCCACGCCGGGATGATCGCCAAGTACGCCATCGAGCACTGGACCCGCATCCCCTGCGAGACCGAGCTGGCCAGCGAGTTCCGCTACCGCGACCCGATCCTGGACCCGCACACCCTGGTCGTCGCCATCTCCCAGTCGGGCGAGACGATGGACACCCTGATGGCCCTGCGGCACGCCCGCGAGCAGGGCGCGAAGGTGCTCGCCATCTGCAACACCAACGGCTCCACCATTCCCCGCGAGTCCGACGCCGTCCTCTACACGCACGCCGGGCCCGAGGTCGCCGTCGCCTCCACCAAGGCGTTCCTGACCCAGCTCGTCGCCTGCTACCTCGTCGCCCTCTACCTCGGCCAGGTGCGCGGCACCAAGTGGGGCGACGAGATCCGGACCGTCATCCGGCAGCTCTCCGAGATCTCCGGCTCGGTCGACCGCGTCCTGGAGACCATGGAACCGGTCCGGGAGCTGGCCCGGTCGCTGGCCTCCCACGACACCGTGCTCTTCCTCGGCCGGCACGTCGGCTACCCGGTCGCCCTGGAGGGCGCGCTGAAGCTGAAGGAACTCGCGTACATGCACGCCGAGGGGTTCGCCGCAGGAGAGCTCAAGCACGGGCCGATCGCGCTCATCGAGGACGGGCTCCCGGTCGTCGTCGTGGTGCCGTCCCCGGCCGGGCGCTCGGTGCTGCACGGCAAGATCGTGTCGAACATCCAGGAGATCCGGGCCCGCGGCGCCCGTACCGTCGTCATCGCCGAGGAGGGCGACGACGAGGTCGTCCCGTACGCCGACCACCTCATCCGGATTCCGGCAACGCCTACGCTGCTTCAGCCGCTGGTCGCCACCGTGCCGTTGCAGGTCTTCGCCTGCGAACTGGCGACGGCCCGCGGCAACGAGGTCGACCAGCCGCGCAACCTGGCGAAGTCCGTCACGGTGGAGTGAACCGGCGGTCGGGAATGAGGGCGGGTACGTGATCATCGGGGTCGGGATCGACGTGGCGGAGATCGAACGGTTCGACGCGGCGATGCGGCGCACGCCGCTGCTGGCCGCGCGCCTCTTCGTGGAGGAGGAACTGCTGTTGCCCGACGGCGAGCGGCGCGGCATCGCCTCGCTGGCCGCCCGGTTCGCGGCCAAGGAAGCCCTGGCCAAGGCGCTCGGCGCGCCCGCGGGACTGCTGTGGACGGACGCCGAGGTGTACGTCGAGGACAGCGGCCGGCCGAGGCTGCGAGTACGCGGCACGGTCGCCGCCCGCGCCGCCGAACTGGGCGTGGAGCACTGGCACGTGTCGCTCAGTCATGACGCCGGGATCGCCTCGGCGGTGGTGATCGCGGAGGGATAGGACCCTTGCGTGGCGCGTCCCCGGCCATTCCTGCGTACGTTGGGGGCATGCGTACCGCCTACAGCGTTGAGACCGTCCGGGCCGCCGAGCAGGCCCTCATGGCCCGGCTCCCCGAAGGGGCGCTGATGCAGCGCGCCGCCGCCGGGCTCGCCGCCGCCTGCGCCGATCTGCTGCGCCGCGCCGGACGGGTCTACGGCTCCCGCGTCGTCCTCCTCGTCGGCACCGGCGACAACGGGGGCGACGCCCTGTACGCCGGCGCCCGGCTCGCCCGGCGCGGCGCGGGCGTGGTGGCCGTACGGGCCGTCCCCGGCCGGGCCCACGAGGGCGGCAGCGCGGCCCTGCGCGCGGCGGGCGGGCGCGTCGTGGACGGCGGGGACAGCACCACCCACCAGGACTGGGCCGGGCGCATCGACCTCGTCGTGGACGCCATCACCGGCATCGGCGGACGCGGCGGACTGCGGCCCGAGGCGGCCGAGCTGGTCGAGCGGTACACCGCGCACGGCGCCCCCGTCATCGCCGTCGACCTGCCCAGCGGCGTCGAGGCGGACACCGGGGAGGTGCCCGGCGACGCGGTGCGCGCGGACGCGACGGTCACCTTCGGGGCGTACAAACCGGCGCTGCTCGTGGACCCGGCCGCCGAACGGGCCGGTGCGCTGCGCCTCGTGGACATCGGGCTCGGCGCCGAACTCCCCGACGTGCCCGACCTGGAGGCCCTTCAGTACGCGGACGTGGCGGACCTGCTGCCCGTGCCCGCCGCCGAGAGCGACAAGTACCGGCGCGGCGTCGTCGGCATCGCCGCCGGATCGACCCGCTACCCGGGCGCCGCCGTGCTGGCCGTCTCCGGGGCGCTGCGCGGCGGGGCGGGGGCCGTGCGTTACGCGGGCCCCGGCGGCGAGGCCGTCATCGCCCGGCATCCGGAGGTCCTGGTCCACGCGGGCCGCCCCTCGCAGGCCGGGCGGGTGCAGGCGTGGGTCGTCGGGCCCGGGCTCGGCGACGGGACGGAGGCCGTGGCGGCCGTCGCCGACGTGCTGGCCGCCGAGGTGCCGGTGCTGGTCGACGCGGACGGGCTGCGGCTGCTGGACGCCGACGTGGTCCGGGCCCGCACCGCGCCCACCGTCCTCACCCCGCACGCCGGGGAGGCCGCGGCGCTGCTCGGCGTCCCCCGCGAGGAGGTCGAGGCCGGGTGGCTCGCCGCCGTGCGCGCCCTGGCCGAGCGGTTCGGCGCCACGGTCCTGCTCAAGGGCTCGACCACCCTGATCGCCACCGACACCCCGCACACCCCGGTCCGGGTCAACCCGACGGGCACCTCGTGGCTGGCCACCGCCGGCAGCGGCGACGTGCTCTCCGGCCTGACCGGCTCCCTGCTCGCCGCCGGCCTCGCCCCGCTCGACGCCGCGTCCGCCGGGGCCTACCTGCACGGCCTCGCGGCCCGCCGCGCGGCGGACGGCTCCCCGCTCGCCGCGCTGGACGTCGCCGAGGCGATCCCCGCGGCCTGGCGGGACGTCCGGGCCTGAGCGATCCTGGAGGCAGCATCCGCACCCGAGAGGCGGTCGGCCGTGAGCAGCAGCGACGAGGTGCGCGTACGCCGGGTGTACGACCCCGCGGAGGACGGCGACGGCACTCGTGTCCTGGTCGACCGGCTGTGGCCGCGCGGGGTCTCCAAGGAGCGGGCCGCGATCGACCGCTGGCTGAAAGACCTCACCCCCTCGGACGAGCTGCGCTCCTGGTACCACGAGGACCGCTCCGAGACCCGCTACGACTCCTTCGTGGACCGCTACCGCGCCGAACTCGCCGACCCGGTGCACGCGGCGGCCGTGGACGAGCTGGTGGGGCTGGTCCGCGAGGGCGGCCCGGTGACGCTCGTCACGGCGGTCAAGGACGTCCCGCACAGCCACGTACCGGTCCTGGCCGAACACCTGGAGCACGAGTTGCACCACGGCTGACCAGCCCGTGCACCGGTTCGGCACGCCCCGCCACGGCCGCCGGACGGCACAGCTCTGAGACACTGGGCGCGATATGAACGAGACAGCGCCCCTGAGAGCCCGTGCCGAGATCGATCTCGCCGCACTCCGCGCCAACGTGCGCGTTCTGCGTGCCCGGGCGTCCGGCGCGCACCTCATGGCCGTGGTCAAGGCCGACGCCTACGGGCACGGCGCGATCCCCTGCGCGCGCGCCGCGCTGGAGGCCGGCGCCACCTGGCTGGGCACCGCCACCCCGCAGGAAGCCCTGGCCCTGCGCGCGGCCGGCCTCGAAGCCCCGATGATGTGCTGGCTGTGGACACCGGGCGGGCCCTGGCGCGAGGCGATCGAGGCCGGCATCGACGTGTCGGTGAGCGGCCTGTGGGCGCTGCGCGAGGCCACCGCCGCCGCCGCGGAGGCGGGCCGGCCGGCCCGTGTCCACCTCAAGGCCGACACCGGCCTCGGCCGGGCCGGCTGCCAGCCCGCCGACTGGCCGGAACTGGTCGCCGCCGCCCGCACCGCCGAGCAGGCGGGCACCGCCCGCGTCACCGGCCTGTGGTCCCACTTCGCCTGCGCCGACGAGCCGGGCCACCCCTCGATCACCGCCCAGCTGGACACCTTCCGCGACATGGTGGCGTACGCCGAGAAGGCCGGCGTCGAGCCCGAGGTGCGGCACATCGCCAACTCCCCGGCCACCCTCACGCTCCCCGAGTCCCACTTCGACCTCGTGCGCACCGGGATCGCCATGTACGGCATCTCGCCCGGCCCCGAACTGGGCACCGCCGCCGACTTCGGGCTGCGCCCCGTCATGACGCTCGCCGCGTCCGTCGCCCTGGTCAAGCACGTACCGGCCGGCCACGGCATCAGCTACGGCCACCACTACACGACGACCGCCGAGACCACGCTCGGCCTGGTGCCCCTCGGATACGCCGACGGCATCCCGCGCCACGCGTCGGGCCGGGGCCCGGTTCTGGTCGGCGGGGTGCGGCGGACGATCGCGGGCCGGGTGGCCATGGACCAGTTCGTCGTGGACCTCGACGGCGACGAGGTGGCGGTCGGCAGCGACGCGGTGCTGTTCGGTCCGGGCGACCGGGGCGAGCCGAGCGCCGAGGACTGGGCCGAGGCGGCCGGCACGATCGCGTACGAGATCGTCACCCGGATCGGCGGCCGGGTGCCGCGCGTCCACCGGGGCGCCGGGACGACGGACGGTGCGTCGGCCGGGTCCTGACCGGGGAAGCGCCCCTGACCAGGCACGGTCTGAATGCGTCCGAGACGGGCCCGGCTCGGGAGGACAGACCGGCCCAGGCACGATCTGAACACGTCCGAGACGGGCCCGGCTCGGGAGGACAGACCGGCTCAGGCACGATCTGAACACGTCCGAGACGGGCCCGGCTCGGGCCGGGACAGACCGACACGACCGACGAGGAGCGCGGCACGGTGAGCGAGATCAGCACGGGTGACGCGGTGGCGACGGCCGCTTCGGCGGCCGGCTGGCGCCGGGCGGGCGTCGCCGGCGCCGCCATAGGCGTGATCGCCGCCGGGGCGGCGGCCGGGGTCGCGGTGGAGCGGCTGACGGTCGGCCGGTCCATGCGCAAGCGCGCCCGGCTGGCCCTGGACGCCACCGGACCGTACGGCTCGCTGCGCGGGCGGCCGGGCCGGGCCACGGCCGACGACGGCACCGAGCTGTATTACGAGGTCGACGAGGTCGACGAGGTCGACGCGCCGGGCCACGACGGCAGCGCCTCGGCGTCCGCCGACGCCGGCTCCCGGCGCCGGCGGCTCTTCGGACGCAAGGCACCCGCCCCCGTCACGGTCGTCTTCAGCCACGGCTACTGCCTCGGCCAGGACTCCTGGCACTTCCAGCGGGCCGCCCTGCGCGGCATCGTGCGCACCGTCCACTGGGACCAGCGCAGCCACGGCCGCTCCGAGCGCGGCCGCGCCCAGGCGAGGGCCGGCGGCGGGGTGCCCGTCGGCATCGACCAGCTCGGCCGCGACCTCAAGGCCGTCATCGACGCGGCCGCCCCCGAGGGCCCGCTCGTCCTGGTCGGCCACTCCATGGGCGGGATGACGATCATGGCGCTGGCCGAGCAGTACCCGGAACTCATCCGCGACCGGGTCGCCGCCGTCGCGTTCGTCGGTACGTCGAGCGGGAAGCTCGACGAGGTCAGCTTCGGCCTGCCGGTCGCGGGCGTCAACGCGGTGCGGCGGGTGCTGCCCGGGGTGCTGAGGGCGCTCGGCTCGCAGGCGGAGCTGGTGGAGCGGGGGCGGCGGGCGACCGCGGACCTGTTCGCCGGGCTCATCAAGCGGTACTCGTTCGGCTCGCGGGACGTGGACCCGGCGGTCGCCCGGTTCGCCGAGCGGCTCATCGAGGCCACCCCGATCGACGTGGTCGCCGAGTTCTACCCCGCCTTCGCCGAACACGACCAGAGCGCGACCCTGCCCCTCTTCCGCGCTCTCCCGGTCCTCATCCTGGCCGGCGACAAGGACCTCGTGACGCCCAGCTCGCACAGCGAGGCCATCGCGGACCGGCTGCCCGACGCGGAGGTGGTCATCGTCCCGGACGCCGGCCACCTGGTCATGCTGGAGCATCCGGAAACGGTGACCGACCGCCTCGCCGACCTGCTGGTGCGCGCGGGCGCCGTACCGGAATCCTGACGGCCGGGGCCGTATCGTTTCCGGCCATGGAAGCAGCGCAGAACAGCCCGGCGGCCGGTGGCGCCGCCGCGTACGAGAACACCCCCTCCGCCGTCACCGTGAAGCTGGCGGTCGACGCCCCCGAACAGATGCGGGCCCTTGGCCGCCGGCTCGCCTCCGTGCTGCGCCCAGGCGACCTCGTGATGCTCACCGGTGAGCTGGGCGCCGGCAAGACGACCCTGACCCGGGGGCTCGGCGAGGGGCTGGGGGTGCGGGGCGCGGTGACGTCGCCCACCTTCGTGATCGCCCGCGTCCACCCGCCGCTCGGGGACGGTCCGGCGCTGGTCCACGTCGACGCGTACCGGCTGGGCGGCGGTCTGGACGAGATGGAGGACCTGGACCTCGACGTGTCGCTGCCGGAGTCGGTGGTCGTCGTGGAGTGGGGCGACGGCAAGGTCGAGGAGCTGTCCGACGACCGGCTCCAGGTGCTCATCGACCGCGCGGTCGGCGACACGGACGACGAGCGGCGCTCGGTGACGCTGTTGGGCGTGGGCGCCCGGTGGGCGGGGCTGCGCAATGAGTCCTGGGCGCCCTGGGCCTGAGCGGGACCCGTTGTTTCCGACGCGGTGTCGGTAAAGTGTTGCGCCGGACGGGGCAGGCATGGTGCTATGGAGGACGAGAGCAGGTTAGGTCTGCCTAACCATGCCTTCCACCGAAGTTCCAGGAGGCGTCCATGCCGGCATCCCCGCATGAAGCGCAGCCGCCGCGCGCGGTATCGATGAGCACCCTGCTGGCCGCGGGAGCGGCGGCGAACGCGGTATCCACGCCTCCGCGAGCGCAGCCGGCGCCGCGACCGGCGGAGCCGGAACGGGCGGCGAAATCCGGACGGGCCGCATCCCCGAGCCGGGCGGCGAAATCCAGCCCGTCCGGCGATTGAGGACACCGCGACGGTCCGGCGGACCGGGCTACGGGACCACGACCACCTTCACGCTCACCGTCGCGAACGTCCACATCGCATCGCCGTCCTCGCGGCTCATCCGCACGCCCCCGGCCTTCAGCGTCGGGTCCGGCTCCTCCATCGAGCCGTCCTGGGCCGCGCTGAAGCCGATCGCCACATCGTTCACCGAGGCGAACCGCACCACGTGCTCGATCGGCACGCCGTCGGACCCCTTCACGCTGCCCGAGCGCGAGGTCACCGTGTAGGTGCCCGGCACGGCGGAGACCGCGCTCGGCATCACCTTGAACGTCCGCGACGCCTTGCCCGTCGCGTCCACCAGCCACACCCGGCGGTCGGCCAGCGCGTACACGACGCGCATCCCGGTGCCGGAGGCGGCGGGAACCGCGAGCGGGTCCTTCTTCGGCTTCGGCTTGGCGTGACCGGCGCCGGCCGGCGCCGACGCGCTGCTGGACGCCTTCGGCTTCGCGCTCAGATCGGCCGGTACGTCGGCGGATGCCTGGTAGGCCAGGAAGCCGACCACCGCGACGGCCGCCGCGGTGAGCGCGGCCACGATTCCCGAGCTGCCCCTTGCCACCGTGCGTGCCTCTTTCGCCGTCGTGTTCCGTAGGTCGCGTTCCGCGAGTCGTGTGCCGCACGTCGCGTGCGGTAAGTCGTACAAGCGTTTACACGTACTCCGCGTATACCCGGTGACGGTAGCAGCCGGGATCGCCCGGAACGGGAAGCCGGACGGGGCGCGGGGCGGACCGCGCCGGAGCCGTAGGCTGTTTGCGTGCTCTTGCTCGCAATGGATACCGCCACCCCCGCCGTCACCGTCGCCCTGCACGACGGGACCCGCGTCGTCGCCGAGTCCGCCCAGGTCGACGCCCGCAGGCACGGGGAGCTGCTGCTGCCCGCCGTCGACCGGGTCCTCGCGGACGCCGGGCTGGAACTCGGCGCCGTGACGGACGTCGTCGTCGGCGTCGGCCCGGGACCGTACACCGGGCTGCGGGTCGGCCTGGTGACGGCCGCGACGTTCGGCTCGGTGCTGTCCGTACCGGTGCACGGGCTGTGCACCCTGGACGGCCTCGCGTACGCCGCCGGGCAGGCCGGGCTGAAAGGGCCGTTCGCCGTCGCCACGGACGCCCGCCGCAAGGAGGTCTACTGGGCACGGTACGAGGACGCCCGCACCCGGACCGAGGGCCCCTCCGTCGACCGGCCCGCCGACATCGCGGACCGGCTCGCGGGCCTCCCCGTCGTCGGCGCGGGCGCGGTGCTCTACCCCGACGCCTTCCCGGACGCGCGCGGCCCCGAACACCTCGCGGCGGGCGCGCTCGCCGGCCTCGCCGCCGAACGCCTCGCGGCCGGCGCCGAGCTGCTTCCGCCGCAGCCCCTCTACCTCCGCAGGCCCGACGCGCAGGTCCCGAAGAACTACAAGGTGGTCACCCCGAAGTGACCGCCACGACCGCAGTGCTGCGCGAGATGCGCTGGTGGGACATCGACCCGGTACTGGACCTCGAACACGAACTGTTCCCGGACGACGCCTGGTCGGCCGCCATGTTCTGGTCCGAGCTGGCGCACGCGCGGGGGCCGGTGGCCACCCGCCGCTACGTCGTCGCCGAGGACCCGGCCACCGGGCGGATCGTCGGGTACGCGGGCCTCGCCGCCGCCGGTGACCTCGCCGACGTCCAGACGATCGGCGTCACCCGCGACCACTGGGGCGGCGGGCTCGGCTCCGAGCTGCTGACCGACCTGCTCAAGCACGCCACGGCCTTCGAGTGCGCCGAGGTGCTGCTGGAGGTCCGCGTCGACAACACCCGGGCCCAGAAGCTGTACGAACGCTTCGGCTTCGAACCGATCGGCTTCCGCCGCGGCTACTACCAGCCGGGCAACATCGACGCACTCGTCATGCGCCTCCACGTACACGAAGACGTACAAGAAACAGAGACTGACTGATGGCTGACGAACCGCTCGTACTCGGCATCGAGACCTCCTGCGACGAAACCGGGGTCGGCATCGTCCGGGGCACGACGCTCCTCGCGGACGCCGTCGCGTCCAGCGTCGACACGCACGCCCGCTTCGGCGGCGTCGTCCCGGAGATCGCCTCCCGCGCGCACCTGGAGGCGATGGTCCCCACCATCGAGCGCGCCCTGAAGGAGGCCGGCGTCAGCGGCCGGGACCTCGACGGCATCGCCGTCACCGCCGGACCCGGCCTCGCGGGCGCCCTGCTCGTCGGCGTCTCGGCCGCCAAGGCGTACGCGTACGCGCTGAACAAGCCGCTGTACGGGGTCAACCACCTCGCCTCGCACATCTGCGTGGACCAGCTGGAGCACGGGCCGCTGCCCGAGCCCACCATGGCGCTCCTGGTCAGCGGCGGGCACTCCTCGCTGCTCCTCGCGCCCGACATCACCAACGACGTGCGGCCGCTCGGCGCGACCATCGACGACGCGGCCGGCGAGGCGTTCGACAAGATCGCCCGGGTGCTGGACCTCGGCTTCCCCGGCGGCCCGGTCATCGACCGGCTCGCCAAGGAGGGCGACCCGGCCGCCATCGCCTTCCCGCGCGGCCTGACCGGCTCCCGCGACCCCGCGTACGACTTCTCCTTCTCCGGCCTGAAGACCTCCGTCGCCCGCTGGATCGAGGCGAAGCGCGCGGCCGGCGAGGAGGTGCCCGTACGGGACGTGGCCGCGTCCTTCCAGGAGGCCGTGGTGGACGTACTCACCCGCAAGGCCGTCCGCGCCTGCAAGGACGAGGGCGTCGACCACCTGATGATCGGCGGCGGCGTCGCGGCCAACTCCCGGCTGCGGGCGCTCGCCCAGGAGCGGTGCGAGAAGGCGGGCATCCGGCTGCGCGTGCCGCGCCCCAAGCTGTGCACCGACAACGGCGCGATGGTCGCCGCGCTCGGCGCCGAGATGGTGGCCCGCAACCGCCCCGCCTCCGACCTGGAGCTGTCCGCCGACTCCTCGCTGCCGGTCACCGAGACCCACGTCCCGGGCGCCCACACCCACGACCACGTCCACGAGGTCAGCAAGGACAACCTCTACTCATGAGCGCCCCCGCCACCGCCCTGATGTGGGAGGCCCGCGCCACCGAGGGCCGGGGCGCCGAGCTCCTGGAGTGGGCCCGCGCCCGCGCCGCCGAGCTGCCCCGGCCCCCGCTGCGCAGCGAACTCCTGCGCGCCCCCCAGGACCGGGTCCTGGTCATCACCTGGTGGGACGGGGCGTACGGCGACGACCTGCCGGAGCTGCCCGAGCCGGGCGCGGACCTGATCACCCGGGCGGTGCACCGCTGGCGCTTCGAGTCGCTGGGGCCGGTGGCGCCCGGCCGATGAGTCCGGGGTCCGCCGGCGGTCCACCCGGCGCCCTATTCTTGGCGTGTACACAGTGATGCAGGGGGAGGGCGTTTCATGGAGTGGTACTGGTGGGTGCTCATCATCTTCTGGACGGGCGGCTTCGGCTGGCTCGCCGACAACGTCCGCACCGCGCTGCGCAACCGGCACAGCCGCCGGATGGAGCTGCTGGAGGCCGGCCGGCAGGAACGGCTCGCGGTCGAGGCCGCCAACAAGCCGCCCGAGCCCGTCTGCGGCTGCACGCACCACCTGGCCAAGCACGACAAGCAGGGCAAGTGCCACGAGCGGGTCGAGGTGCCGACCGCCTGGGACGAGCAGAAGAAGCCCGTCCGCTTCGAGTCGGGCCAGTGCAACTGCCAGCAGTACGTGGGCCCTCAGCCGCTCTCCCAGGTGTACGCGGAGGAGCTGACGGACCTCGCGTGACGCGTTCGGCCGCCCCCGTGTGAGCCACCCGGGGGACCGCGCGGACCCGGCGGCGGTGTCGGACCCGACGCCCTTGCACGTCCTGGCAATATGCGGCGCCATGCAGCCAGTACGACAAAAGGACAAATTGGCCATGAATGGGCGCGGGCCGGGTGCGGTGACGGGCGGACAGCAGCGGGCGCGACGGGGACGGGGCCGCCTGCGGCGCCGGCCGGGCTACGCGGTCCTCGCCGCGCTCCTGGTCGCCGCCGCCGGCTCCGGCTGCGCGGCCGGGACCGGCGACTCGGGGGCCGGCTCCGGGGCGAAGCTCCAGGCCGGGCAGGCGGGCGCGCAGGCGGAGCCGGCGGCCGGGGCGCTCGGCACCCGCGCGGCGCAGGCGGAGCGGGCCAGGCTCGCCCAGGCCGCCCGCGCGGTCGCCGCCAAGAAGTGGGGCCTGGCGAGCACGCCGCTCGCCGCGCCCGTACCGCCCGCCCGGAAGCCGCACATCACGACCCGCAAGGGCTTCGAGGTCGAGGGCCAGGACGACTCGCTGCCGCCGGTCTTCACCACGGTCCCCACCAAGGACAAGGTCGTCTTCCTGACCATGGACGACGGCGACGACAAGGACCCCGAGCTGCTGAAGATGATGTCGGAGCTGAACATCCCGTACAGCGCCTTCCTCAGCGACTACCTGGTGCGCGACGACTACACGTACTTCAAGGACGCCCAGGCGCGCGGGGTCACGCTCAACAACCACACGCTCAACCACCGCTACATGCCGGGCCTGTCCTACGAGGAGCAGAAGCGCGAGATCTGCGACCAGCAGGAGATCATCGAGAAGCAGTTCGGCAAGCGGCCCCGGCTCTTCCGGCCGCCGTACGGCAACTACAACACCGACACCCTGAAGATCGCCAAGTCCTGCGGCATCACCGCCGTGCCGCTCTGGGCGGAGGAGGCGTTCCCCGACCACATGGAGTGGCGCGAGGAGGACCTCGACCTGCACCCCGGCGACATCATCCTCACCCACTTCCGGGGCAAGAAGGACTGGAAGGGCAGCATGCCCGACCTGATCCGGTCCGTCATGAAGGTCATCACGGACAAGGGGTACGCCGTGGCCCGGCTGGAGGACTACGTGTGAGAAGCGGGCCCACGGTTCCGCCACGAGGGGCGTGAATTGGCACTCCGCTTGACCGAGTGCTAATCGCGGTCATAGTCTCAGTGCTGGCACTCCCCATTGGAGAGTGCCAGCAGTACTGTGCGACCGGCAGGTCCGGCACCCGCGACGACGGGCTCACCTGGTCGCCACACCAAAGACTGTTAAACCCCGTGAGATCTCCGAAGGGGGAGACCGGATCGTGTCGACCGCCAGCTCCAAGGTTGCGATCAAGCCGCTCGAGGACCGCATTGTGGTCCAGCCGCTCGACGCCGAGCAGACCACGGCCTCCGGCCTGGTTATCCCGGACACCGCCAAGGAGAAGCCCCAGGAGGGCGTCGTCCTGGCCGTGGGCCCGGGCCGCTTCGAGAACGGCGAGCGCCTGCCGCTCGACGTCAAGACCGGCGATGTCGTGCTGTACAGCAAGTACGGCGGCACCGAGGTGAAGTACAACGGCGAGGAGTACCTCGTCCTCTCGGCTCGCGACGTGCTCGCGATCATCGAGAAGTAATTCACCCACGTTTGCTTCTGTTCTGCGCCCCTGGCCCCCTGCGAGATAACCAGCCGGGCGGCGAGGGGCGCAGTGCTTGTTTTTGAGAGGACAGTTCAGCTCCATGGCGAAGATCCTGAAGTTCGACGAGGACGCCCGTCGCGCCCTCGAGCGCGGCGTCAACAAGCTTGCCGACACGGTGAAGGTGACGATCGGCCCCAAGGGCCGCAACGTCGTCATCGACAAGAAGTTCGGTGCCCCCACCATCACCAACGACGGTGTCACCATCGCGCGCGAGGTCGAGCTGGACGACCCGTACGAGAACCTCGGCGCCCAGCTGGTGAAGGAGGTGGCGACCAAGACCAACGACGTGGCCGGTGACGGTACGACCACCGCCACCGTCCTCGCCCAGGCGCTCGTCCGCGAGGGCCTGCGCAACGTCGCCGCCGGCGCTTCCCCGGCCGCCCTGAAGAAGGGCATCGACGCCGCGGTCAAGGCCGTGTCCGAGGAGCTCCTCGCGACCGCCCGCCCGATCGACGACAAGTCCGACATCGCCGCCGTCGCCGCGCTCTCCGCGCAGGACGCCCAGGTCGGCGAGCTCATCGCGGACGCGATGGACAAGGTCGGCAAGGACGGTGTCATCACCGTCGAGGAGTCCAACACCTTCGGTCTGGACCTCGACTTCACCGAGGGCATGGCCTTCGACAAGGGCTACCTGTCCCCCTACATGGTGACCGACCAGGAGCGTATGGAGGCCGTCCTCGACGACCCGTACATCCTGATCCACCAGGGCAAGATCGGCTCGATCCAGGAGCTGCTGCCGCTCCTGGAGAAGGTCATCCAGGCCGGTGGCTCCAAGCCGCTGCTGATCATCGCCGAGGACGTCGAGGGCGAGGCCCTGTCGACCCTGGTCGTCAACAAGATCCGCGGCACGTTCAACGCCGTCGCCGTGAAGGCCCCCGGCTTCGGTGACCGCCGCAAGGCCATGCTCGGCGACATCGCCACCCTCACCGGTGCGACCGTCATCGCCGAGGAGGTCGGCCTCAAGCTCGACCAGGCCGGTCTGGACGTGCTGGGCACCGCCCGCCGCGTGACCGTCTCCAAGGACGACACCACCATCGTCGACGGTGGCGGCAAGTCCGACGAGGTCGCCGGCCGCGTCAACCAGATCAAGGCCGAGATCGAGGCCACGGACTCCGACTGGGACCGCGAGAAGCTCCAGGAGCGCCTGGCGAAGCTGGCCGGCGGTGTCTGCGTGATCCGCGTCGGTGCCGCCACCGAGGTGGAGCTCAAGGAGAAGAAGCACCGTCTGGAGGACGCCATCTCCGCGACCCGCGCCGCGGTCGAGGAGGGCATCGTCTCCGGTGGTGGCTCCGCCCTGGTCCACGCCGTCAAGGTCCTGGAGGGCAACCTCGACAAGACCGGCGACGAGGCCACCGGTGTCGCGGTCGTCCGCCGCGCCGCCGTCGAGCCGCTGCGCTGGATCGCCGAGAACGCGGGTCTTGAGGGCTACGTCATCACCTCCAAGGTCGCCGAGCTCGACAAGGGCCAGGGCTTCAACGCCGCGACCGGCGAGTACGGCGACCTGGTGAAGGCCGGCGTCATCGACCCGGTCAAGGTCACCCGCTCCGCCCTGGAGAACGCCGCGTCCATCGCGTCGCTGCTGCTCACGACCGAGACCCTGGTCGTCGAGAAGCCGGCCGAGGAGGAGCCGGAGGCCGGTCACGGCCACGGGCACTCCCACTAGCGCGTAAGCGAAAGGCCCGGCACCCCCGTGAGGGGTGCCGGGCCTTGCCGTTCGTGCGGGACGCTACGCGGAGCGGCCGAGCTCCGCCGGGTGCACCGGGTCCGCGAACGGGCGGCCCTGCGCGTACCGCTCCAGCTCGTCCAGCGCCTGGTCCGTCATGCGGTGCAGCTCGTTGCCGAGGGAGCCCGCCACATGCGGGGTGAGGAGCACGTTCGGCAGGTCGTACAACGGGGAGTCGGCCGGCGGGAGTCCGGGGTCCGTCACGTCCAGTACGGCGTGCAGGCGGCCCGGAACCAGCTCCCGCAGCAGCGCCGCCTCGTCGACCAGGGAGCCGCGGGCCGTGTTGATCAGCGTCGCCCCGGTGCGCATCAGCGACAGCCGGCGGGCGCCGATCATGTGGTGGGTCTCGGGGAGCTGCGGGGCGTGCACCGAGACGACGTCGGCGCGGGAGCACAGCTCGTCCAGGGCGACCGGTTCGACGCCCAGCCGCGCGGCTTCGTCGGCCCTCACGAAGGGGTCGTACAGAAGGACGTGCAGGTCGAAGGGGCGGAGCAGTTCGATGACGCGGCGGCCGATGCGGGAGGCGCCGACGATGCCCACCGTACGGCGGTAGTTGCCCGCCCCGTCCAGCTCGGCGCGCCAGTCGTGGTCGCCGCGGACCTCGCGGTAGACGTGGGCGGAGCGCAGGACGCGCTTGTTGGCGAGCAGGATCGTGGCGAGGGTGTACTCGGCCACGGGCAGGGCGTTGGCCCCGGCCGCCGACGAGACGGTCAGACCGCGCTCCCAGCAGGCGTCCGTGATGTGGTGCTTGACCGAGCCCGCCGCGTGGACGACCGCCTTCAGCCGGGGCGCGGCGGCCAGGACCCGCGGGGTGAGGGGGGTCGCCCCCCAGCAGGTGAAGAGGACTTCGGCCTCGGCCAGGGCGGCCGCGACGGGTGGGGCCGGGTGCGCCAGGTCGTGGGCGACGAGCGCGGGGTCCGTACGGGCGAGGGCCGCGAGCCGGGTGCGGTGGCGCGGTTCGAACAGGCGCTCGCAGATGCCGGGGCCCATCGCGAGCAGGACCGACGGCCGGTGGTCAGGGGTGGGCTGCATGGTGGTGAATGGCTCCCTTGGGTACGCGGTGGGGCTACTTGACGCTGCCGGCGGTGAGCCCGGCCTTCCAGTGCCGCTGCAGGGAGACGAAGGCGACGATCAGGGGGATGACGGCGAGGAGGGACCCGGTGACCACGAGCGGGTAGAAGCCGGGCTCGCTGTGGGTGTTGAGATGCGGGCCTCGATGCCGTCCTCCGTGGTGGTCATCCAGGTGGCGGACTCGACGGCCGCCGCGGCCTTCTCGCTGTTCTTCGGCACGGCGAAGGTGGTGCCGCCGAGCATGCCGCCGGCGGGCTTGCCGTCCCACGTCGGGATGGGGGCCACCGCCCACTTGCCGCTCTGCTCGGGCAGCGTCCCGCCGAGGACGCCGCCGCCCCAGGAGGCGCCGAGGTAGCCGATGGTACCGCCGGTCTTCAGGGAGTTGGTCCAGGCGGGGGAGAAGGAGGCGTCGGCGCGGACCAGGCCGTCCTTGACCAGACCCTGCCAGTAGTCGGCGACCTTGGTGGTGGCGGCGTCGGAGGTGTCGACCTTCCAGGTGTCGCCGTCGGCCTTGAACCACTGGGCGCCGGCCTGCCAGACCATCGCCTCGAAGGTGGTCGGGTCGTCGGGGAAGAAGGTGCCGATGCGGGCCTTGGAGTCGGCCTTCTTGATCTTCTCGGCGGCCTTGAACTCGTCCCAGGTCTTGGGGACGTCGACGCCGTACTTGGTGAACCGGTCCTTGCGGTAGAAGAATGCCTGCGGTGCGGCGTCGAAGGGGACGATGCCTGCGGTGCGGCGTCGAAGGGGACGATGCCTGCGGTGCGGCGTCGAAGGGGACGGCCCAGCTCTTGCCGCCGAGCGTCGTCTGCTCGATCGCCTGCGGGAGGAACTTCTTCTTCACGTCGTCGCCCAGGTACTCGCTGATGTCCTGGAACCCGCCCTGGCCGACGTACTCGGGGAGCGTCGGGTACTCGACGGAGACCAGGTCGGGGGCGTTGCCCGCCTTGATCGCGGTGGAGATCTTGGCGTAGCCGCCGGCGTTGCCGGACGGGGTCTCCTCGAACTTCACCCGGATGTTCTCGTGCGAGGCGTTGAACGCGTCCACGACCTCCTTGGTGCCCTTGGCCCAGCCCCAGAAGGTGATGGTCACGGGCTTGTCGGCGGTGCCCGTGCCGCCCCCGTCTATGGAAAGAGTCGTTCTGCTCCAACTGCGGTTCACGGCGAAGCTCCTGAATCAGCGGCGACATTGACGTTGGGCGTGATCCTTGGCCCAGCAATGTCCGAAGTCAAGAGCGAAAGATTGATTGATCGAGAAAAGATCAGAAAGTTATCGAATGGTCGATGCCCGCACCCGCAGCCGCGGCAGCAGCGCCAGGTGCCGGCCGGGCTCGTCCTCGTCCCGGGCGGGACCGATGCGGCTGACCAGCAACTCCGTGGCGTACCGCCCGATATGACGCTTGGGCGGGCTGACCGCGGTGAGCGGGATGTCGCCCAGGGCGGCCACCTCGTCGTCGTACGCGATCACGGCCAGGTCCTCGGGGACGCGTACGCCCAGCTCGGACAGGCGCTGGACCAGGTGGATCGCGTCGACGTCGTTGTGCACCAGCGCGGCCGTGACCCCGCCGGAGACCACCGCATCGCGCACCTCCTGCACCGCCTCCTCGAAGCGGGCCGGGTCGACGTCGGGGCCGGACGTCCCGATCATCGCCGGTGCGTCGGCCGGGCCCAGCGCGGCCAGCGCGTCCTCGTAGCCGGACCGCACCGCGAGCGCGGTCGGGCTGTCGGCGCGGGCGACGAGCAACGGGGTCCGGTGGCCCAGCTCGACCAGGTGGCGCACGGCCAGGAGCACCCCGTGCCGGTGGTCGGAGCAGACCCGGTCCAGGCCGTCGAGGGGTGATCCCGGCGCGGGGGTGCGCTCCAGCAGCACGGCGGGCGCCGGCAGCCGGGCCATCCAGTCCCCGTACGCGGCCTGGTCCTCGGTTCCCCGCCAGGCCGGGGCGATGAGCAGCCCCTCGGCCCCGGAGGCGAGCAGCCCCTCGGCGCGCGCCCTGTCCCCCTCGGGGCGGTAGTCGGAGATCCGCAGGACGAGACGGGCCCCGGCGCGGTCCGCGGCCTCGTGCGCACCGCGGATGACCTCGGCGAAGTAGTACGTCGCCGAGGGGGCGATCAGCCCGATCACCGGGCCCGCGCCCGGGTCGGGCGCGCTGCCGGCCGGGCCGTTGCGGGGCCAGGAGACCGAACCGTGGACCCGGTCGAGCAGCCCGCGCTCGGCCAGCGCCTCGACGTCGCGGCGCACCGTGACGGGGGAGACCCCCAGCTGGCCGGCGAGATCCGAGACGCGGGCCGAGCCGCGTTCCCGTACCAGGGTCAGAAGTCGGTCGTGACGTTCAGCGGCACTCTCGCGCACGGTGGCGGCCCCCTTGCGGTTCGCGATGTGATGGCCCGCCCGGCCGGCCGGACCTCAGGGTCTCTGGTTCGGGTCAGGCCGGGCTCGCGGGCTGCCCCGCACCCAGGACCCTAGTGCAGTTTGATCGATTGGCGGAAGTTTCGATCATTCGGCACTTTCTCATTGACGTTCGATCAATCCACGGTTCAAGATTTCGGGCGACGCCGAAGTCCGCCTCCAGGGGAGCATCATGCCCACGACGAGTCCGTACCCGGGCCGCACCCGTGCCCATTGGGAGCAGACGGCCGATCAGCTGCTGCTCGCGGTACGCCCCTACGCCTCGCCCCGCCACGGCCTCATCGACCTCCCCGGCCCCCGCCCCAGCGCGTCCGGACCCCGCTCCGACGGCCTCGAAGGCTACGCCCGCACCTGGCTGCTCGCCGCGCTGCGGGTCGCCGGAGCGCGGGGCGAGGACCCGCACGGCCACCTCGGCCGGTACGCCGAAGGGCTCGCCGCCGGCACGTCGGACCCGGCGGGTAGCCCCGACGCCTGGCCGCAGATGGCCGACACCCACCAGGCCGTGGTCGAATCCGCCTCCGTCGCCCTCGGTCTGCGCCTCACCCGCCCCTGGCTCTGGGACAGCCTCGACGACAGCACGCGGCAGCGCGCCGTCCACTGGCTGCTCCCCGCGCTCGGCCCGTCCCCGGTCAACAACAACTGGTGGCTCTTCGGGCTCACCGTCGCGGGCTTCCTCCAGGACGCGGGCATCGAGACCGACCGGGCACGGCGGACCATCGACCGCGCGCTGGAACGCATCGAGGACTGGTACCTGGGCGAGGGCTGGTACAGCGACGGCCCGAACCGCTCCTTCGACCACTACAACGCCTGGGCGATGCACTTCTACCCCGTCCTGCACGCCCATCTCGCGGGCGACCGGGACCTCCTGGACCGCTACGGCCCCCGGCTGCACCGCCAACTCGACGACTACACCCGTATGTTCGGCGCGGACGGGGCCCCCATGCCGTACGGCCGATCCCTCACCTACCGCTTCGCCGCCGCGGGCGCCCCCTGGCTCGGCGCGCTGACCGGCCACACCCCGCTCACCCCGGGCGCGACCCGCCGCCTCGCCTCGGGAACCCTCCGCTACTTCCTGGACCGCGGCGCCACCGGCGAGGACGGCCTCCTCACCCTCGGCTGGCACCACCCCTACGAGCCGATGATCCAGTCGTACTCGGGGCCGGGCTCCCCGTACTGGGCCTCGAAGGGCTTCCTCGGACTGCTGATGCCCCCGGACCACCCGGTCTGGACGGCCGATGAGGAGCCGCTTCCCGCCGAGACGAAGGACGCCGCGACCGCCCTCGGCCCGACCGGCATGCTCCTCCAGTCCACCGCGGCGGACGGCCTGGTCCGCCTCCACAACCACGGCTCGAACCACGTCGGCGACGACGAGGACCCCGGCTACGCACGCTTCGCGTACTCCACCCGCACCGGCCCCACCGGCGGCGACCCGGAGCGCGACAACCACTTCGCGCTGATCCTCGACGGCGCACCCACCCGCCGCCTCACCGCCGAACCCCTCGGCCTGGGACCCGACCGGGCCGCCTCCGCGCACACCCCGCACCCCGGCATCCGCGTCGTTTCCGCCACCCTCGTCCACGGCCGGGCGGAGATCCGCGCGCACCTGGTCACCGGCGCCCCCGACGGCACCCCGGTACGCCAGACGGGCTGGGCCCGGTGCGACCGGACGGTCACCGCCCAGCTCCACCCCGTCCACGGCTACGCGGGCGGGGTCCGCCGGCTCCCCGGCGGATCGACCATGTTCGGTGACGCGTCCGAGATCCTCGCCGTCGACGGCGCCACCGCGGGGCCCGCATCCCTCTTCGTGGCCCTCGCCTCCCTCACCGGGGAAGCGGACCCGGACCCCGTCGCCACCCTCGCGGACATCCGCGTCCAGAGCCCCCACGTGATCCAGGTGACCTGGCAGGACGGCACCGCAGCCGTACTCCGTCTCCCGGAGGATTCATGAGCCGGGCGGCATCGGGGTCCACGGGCCCTACTGCGGCCCGTACTTGCGGCCCGTCCGCGAGGTGATCCCGCCGAGCAGGCCGCGCGGAGCCAGCTTCACCGCCCCCATCAGGACCTTGTAGCGCGGGTCCGGGACCGACAGCGACTTCCCGCGCGCCAGATCGGCGAGCGCGGCGCTCACCAGCTTGTCCGCGTCGAGCCACATCCAGCCGGGGATGTTGCCGGTGCCCATCCCGGCCCGCTGGTGGAACTCCGTCCGTACGAAGCCGGGGCAGAGCGCCATCAGCCGCACGCCCGAACCGGCCAGGTCCCGCGCCGCACCCTGGGTGAACTGCACGACCCACGCCTTGGACGCCCCGTACGTACCGCGCGGCAAGAACGCCGCGACCGAGGCCACGTTGACGATCCCGCCCCTGCCGCGCTCCTTCATCCCGGCGACCGCCGCCGAGGTCAGCCGCAGGACCGCCTCGCAGTGCACCTTCAGCATGGTCAGCTCGTCGGCCATCGGGACGTCGAGGAAGCGGCCCTTGTTGCCGAACCCGGCGTTGTTGACCAGGAGATCGACCGGCTGCACGCGGTCACCGAGCCGTTCCTCGACCGCGCCGATCCCCTTCTCCCCGGACAGGTCCGCGGTCAGCACCTCGGCCTCGATGCCGTGCCGGTCGTGCAGTTCGGTGGCCTGCTCCCGCAGCCGGCCGGTGTCGCGGGCCACCAGCACGAGGTTGTGCCCGTCCGCCGCGAGCCGCCGCGCGAAGGCCGCCCCGATGCCCGCGGTCGCGCCCGTAATCAGTGCAGTCGTCATACGCGGCACGTTAGAGCATCCGGAAATCCGCGTTCCGCGGCGCTCTCGGCGTCCCGCCCGCACTCACGGCGCGGCGAGCTCCGCCTCGTAGGCGCGCGCACTGCGCAGCGCTTCGGGGTGCAGCGCCTCGCCCGCCGGCAGCAGCAGCGGCAGCAGGTCGCGCCGGGTCGTCACGGCCCGGAACTGGAGATCCACCGTCACCTCGTGGTCCGGCCGGTGCACGATCTCGACCGGGTCCCCGGCCCGCGCGGAGCCCGGCGTGACGACCCGGAGGTACGCCCCCGGGGCCGCCGCACGCGTGAACCGCTTGACCCAGCGCGCCTCGCCGAGGTGGCCCGCGAACGTACGGCACGGAATCCGGCCGGAGGTGACCTCCAGGACCAGGTCGGCCCCGATCCGCCAGCGCTCGCCGATCAGCGCACCGCTGACCCCGATCCCGGCCGTGGTCAGGTTCTCGCCGAACGAGCCGTTGGCCAGCGGGCGTCCCAGCTCCCGTTCCCACGCGTCGAGCTCCTCGCGGGCGAAGGCGTAGACCGCCTGGTCGGAGCCGCCGTGGTGGCGCACGTCGCAGACCGCGTCCCCGGCGAGACCGCTGCCGCCCTCGCCCTTGGGCCCGGGGTCGTCCACCCACACCGGCCCCTCGACGGGGCGCTTGTCGATCCCGGTCAGGCCGCCCGGGGCATCGGTGTAGGACGCCGCCGTGGGACGCCCGGCGTTCACGGTCAGCACAGTCATCGCGGTCATACCCGAACGCTAACCAGTACCACCTCAAAGGCGCATGTGAATAATTCGCTGTCGACCCAAGCGTCTCTTATGATTGATGCGTGATCGAAGCCCGCCACCTCCGCGTCCTGCGCGCCGTGTCCACCACCGGCTCGTTCTCCGCCGCCGCCCGTGAGCTGGGCTGCACCCAGCCCGCGGTCAGCCAGCAGATGAAGGCCCTGGAGTCCTCGGCGGGCACCACGCTGCTCATCCGCACGGGCCGCGAGATGCGGCTGACGCAGGCGGGCGAGGCGCTCGTGCGGCATGCGTCCGGCATCCTCGCCGGGCTCACCGCCGCCGAGGAGGAGGTCGCCGCCATCGCCGGGCTGCGGGCCGGCCGGGTCCGCCTGGTGTCGTTCCCCAGCGGCAGCTCGTCCCTGGTCCCGGGCGCCCTCGCCGCACTGCGGGCCGCGCACCCCGGCACCCAGGTCTCCCTGGTCGAGGCGGAGCCGCCCCGGTCGGTGGAGATGCTGCGCGACGGCGACTGCGACATCGCGCTCGCCTTCCGGTACGGCGAACCGGGCGCCGAGTGGGACGACCTGGTGGTGCGCCCGCTGCTCACCGACCGGCTGACCGGCCTCCTCCCCGAGGGGCACGCGCTGGCGGACCGGGACGAGGTGGGCATCGCCGAACTCGCCGGGGAGTCCTGGATCGCCGGCTGCCCCCGGTGCCGCACGCAGCTCGTGGAGGTGTGCGAGGAGTCCGGCTTCACCCCGCGCATCGACTTCGCCACCGACGACTACCCGGCGGTGATCGGCCTGGTCGGCGCGGGCCTGGGCGTCGCCGTGCTGCCGGCGCTGGCGATCGAGTCGGTGCGCCCGAGGGGGGCCAGGACCGTCACGGTGGAGCCGGCCATCGAGCGCGAGATCGTCGCGCTGACCCTGCCCGACCTGGCGCGGGTCCCGGCCGTGGCGGCGACCCTGGACCAGCTGTCCCTGGCGGCGGCCCGCTGACCGGTGCGCCTGCTCGGTGAGGGGCCGGCGCGGGCGGCACGGGCGGCACGGGTGGCACAGGCGGCACGGGCGGGTGAAGAAACGTTTCTGTTTTGGTGTGCGGCGGGTGCGGGTTCAGCTGTGTCCGGGCGGGGTCGAGGGAGCCGCCGCCGAGATCAGGCGGTTGCGGGCCCGTCCCATGAGCTCCTCGCGCTCGTCCTCGGTCAGTCCGCCCCACACCCCGTAGGGCTCGCGTACCGCCAGCGCGTGGGCGGCGCACTCGGCGCGTACCGGGCACCGCATGCAGACCTCTTTCGCGGAGGTCTCGCGGGCGCTGCGGGCGGCCCCGCGTTCCCCCTCGGGGTGGAAGAACAGCGAGCTGTCGACCCCGCGGCAGGCTGCCAGCAGCTGCCAGTCCCACAGGTCGGCGTTGGGTCCGGGAAGGCGGGAGAAATCGGCCATTGCTTGTCCCCTCGAAACCGTGCTGAGTCGGAAACGTCGTTGTCGTTCGTCGTGGACCGGATGCGTTGTGGGTGGGTACTCGTCGATGACCGTGTACAAGATCGTACATCTGCGGTGTTAGTAGATGTAAATATGACTGATTGCGAATCTAGCCACAGACACCAGCAAAAGGGAAGAAATCCCGCTAAATGGGGCATTCGCTCACCAAAAGTTTCGGTTGACGGCTGGACGACCCCGTGGCGTTCTGCTCCGTGTGCGCTTCCTCACGTAGAGTGCCGAACTCGGTCTTCCAACCCGTAACTCTTTCGAGTGACCGTCGTTGAGAGTGCGGAGGCGGTTGGCAGAAAGAGCGATCGGGCAGATGTCCGAGAGCGTCAACCGCACAGGTGACGACTTGTAACAGCCTGGAGGCTCAAGGTGACGCGCATCAGCTGCGGAGGGCGGTCATGACATCCGTCCTCGTCTGCGACGACTCCCCGCTTGCCCGAGAAGCGCTCCGTCGCGCGGTCGCGACCGTGCCCGGCGTCGAGCGTGTGACGACGGCCGCCAACGGCGAGGAAGTCCTCCGCCGCTGGGGCGCCGACCGTTCGGATCTGATTCTCATGGACGTACGCATGCCCGGCCTCGGGGGGGTGGAGACAGTCCGACGGCTGCTTTCTGCCGACCCGGGCGCCCGGATCATCATGCTGACCGTCGCCGAGGACCTGGACGGCGTCGCGCTGGCGGTCGCCGCCGGCGCCCGCGGGTATCTGCACAAGGACGCCTCCCGGGCCGAGCTCCGGGCGACCGTCACCCAGGCCCTGGCCGACCCGACGTGGCGGCTCGCCCCGCGCCGGCTGCGCTCGGCCGAGATGGGTGCGGCGCCCACGCTCACGGCGCGTGAGATCCAGGTGCTCGAAGGGATGAGCCACGGCCGCTCCAACGCGGAGATCGGCCGTGAGCTGTTCCTCTCCGAGGACACGGTCAAGACGCACGCCCGGCGTCTGTTCAAGAAGCTCGGCGCCTCGGACCGGGCCCACGCGGTGGCGCTCGGCTTCCGCTGGGGGCTGGTCCGCTAGAGGCGGGCGGGGGGTGCGGCGTGAGCCGTACCCCGCCGACGGAGCCCGCCGCTCCGGCGGTATGTGACGCTTCCCGGCCGATGCCGCATCCTTGAGACGTGGAGTTCCTCGGGAACGATTCGGTCGAGCGGAAGGGGAGGGCGCAGGACATGACTTCCGGCGCACCCGCTCATAACGCTTCGGTGCACAACTACGGACGCGGTGCCGCGGACGACGCGGCGCCGGGGCACCATGGTCCGATGCGCGACGACGGAACGACGGTGATCGGTGCCCTGGTGCACCGCGCCGTCGAGGGCGACGCGCAGGCCACCCACGATCTGCTGGCCCACGTCCACCCACTGGCCCTGCGCTACTGCAGGTCCCGGCTGAACCGGCTGCCCGGTGACGCCCGCCACTTCGTCGAGGACCTGGCGCAGGAGGTCTGCGTCGCGGTGCTCATGGCGCTGCCGCGGTACAAGGACACGGGCAGACCCTTCGAAGCCTTCGTCTTCGCCATCGCCGGTCACAAGGTGGCCGATCTCCAGCGCGCCGCGATGCGGCACCCGGGATCGACCGCCGTGCCCTCCGACGAGATGCCGGAGCGGCCCGACGATTCGCTCGGCCCGGAGGAGCGCGCGCTGCTCAGCAGCGACGCCGCCTGGGCGAAGAAGCTCCTCGCCAACCTCCCGGAGAACCAGCGCGAGCTGCTCGTTCTGCGAGTCGCGGTCGGGCTGACCGCCGAGGAGACCGGGCAGATGCTGGGCATGTCTCCGGGCGCAGTCCGGGTCGCGCAGCACCGGGCGCTGAGCCGGCTGCGGGCCCTCGCGGAGCAGTGAGCCGGAGCTCCGGCGTGCCGTAGGAAACTACAGAACCTGCGGGTGATCTTGCTCGTGGAATGAGACGCCTCCAGAGCCCGTTAGCATGGACATCCGCACCGATCAAGGCCATTTGGGGAAGGTGTCATGACTGCAAACGTCGACGGAGTGCCCGAGAAATTCGCGACGCTCGGGCTGACATACGACGACGTGCTGCTGCTGCCGGGCGCATCCGAAGTGCTGCCCAACGCGGTCGACACCTCGACGCTCATCTCGCGCAACGTACGGGTGAACATCCCGCTGCTGTCCGCCGCCATGGACAAGGTGACCGAGGCCCGCATGGCCATCGCCATGGCCCGGCAGGGCGGCGTCGGGGTGCTGCACCGCAACCTCTCGGTCGAGGACCAGGTCAACCAGGTCGACCTGGTCAAGCGGTCCGAGTCCGGCATGGTCACCGACCCGATCACGGTCGGCCCGGACGCCACGCTCGGCGAGGCCGACGCGCTCTGCGCCAAGTTCCGCATCAGCGGCGTCCCGGTCACCGACCCGGCGGGCAAGCTCCTGGGCATCGTCACCAACCGCGACATGGCCTTCGAGTCGGACCGCTCGCGCCAGGTGCGCGAGGTCATGACCCCGATGCCGCTGGTCACCGGACGGGTCGGCATCTCCGGCGTGGACGCCATGGAGCTGCTGCGCCGCCACAAGATCGAGAAGCTTCCGCTGGTGGACGAGGCGGGCATCCTCAAGGGCCTCATCACGGTCAAGGACTTCAAGAAGGCCGAGCAGTACCCGAACGCGGCCAAGGACGCCGAGGGACGCCTGCTCGTCGGCGCGGCCGTCGGCGCCAGCCCGGAGGCGCTGGACCGCGCCCAGGCGCTGGCCGAGGCCGGCGTGGACTTCCTGATCGTCGACACCTCGCACGGCCACAACAGCAACGCCCTCAACTGGATGGCCAAGATCAAGTCGGCCGTGAACGTGGACGTCATCGGCGGCAACGTCGCGACCCGCGACGGCGCCCAGGCCCTGATCGACGCCGGCGTGGACGGCGTCAAGGTGGGCGTCGGACCCGGCTCGATCTGTACCACCCGCGTGGTCGCCGGCATCGGCGTCCCGCAGGTCACCGCGATCTACGAGGCCGCGCTGGCCGCCCGCGCCGCGGGCGTCCCGGTCATCGGCGACGGCGGCCTGCAGTACTCCGGCGACATCGGCAAGGCGCTCGCCGCCGGCGCCGACAGCGTGATGCTGGGCTCGCTCCTCGCGGGCTGCGAGGAGTCGCCGGGCGAGCTCCTCTTCATCAACGGCAAGCAGTTCAAGTCGTACCGGGGCATGGGTTCGCTGGGTGCGATGCAGTCCCGCGGACAGGGCCGCTCCTACTCCAAGGACCGGTACTTCCAGGCCGAGGTCTCCTCCGACGACAAGCTCGTCCCCGAGGGCATCGAGGGCCAGGTGCCCTACCGCGGCCCGCTCGCCAACGTGCTGCACCAGCTCGTCGGCGGCCTCCGCCAGACGATGGGGTACGTGGGCGCGGCCTCGGTGGACGAGATGGAGAGCAAGGGCCGCTTCGTGCGGATCACCTCGGCGGGCCTCAAGGAGAGCCACCCGCACGACATCCAGATGACGGTCGAGGCGCCGAACTACAGCAGGAAGTAACGCGACAGCGCAGGTGAGGGGCGGTCCCGGGTTCCCGGAACCGCCCCTCACCTGCGTGTCGGGGATACTGGACAGCGCAGACGCAGAGGGAAAGGCCACATCATCGTGACTGAGATCGAGATCGGGCGCGGCAAGCGCGGCCGCCGGGCATACGCATTCGACGACATCGCCGTCGTCCCGAGCCGCCGGACCCGCGA
>NZ_SSBI01000017.1 GCF_004795015.1 Streptomyces sp. A1277
GGCCATCAGGTGGCCGTGGCGGGCGCGGGTGCGGACGGGGAGTCCGCGCAGGGTGGCGGACAGGAAACCGGCGGCGAAGGCGTCGCCGGCGCCGACGGGGGCGACGACGTCGACGCGGAGGGCGGGGACGTGGGTGACGCTGTCTCCCCGCCCCGCCCCTTCCCGAACCGGGGGCTTCGCCCCCGCGCCCCCGGTCCTCAAACGCCGGACGGGCTGGTAGTCAGCCTCGCCGGCGTTTGAGGCGCGGGGTCCGGGGCGGAACCCCGGTTCGGGAAGGGGCGGGGTAAGGCGGGAGAACACCGTCACGCCGTCGGCGCCCCGCTTCACCACCACCACTCCCGGCTCCGGCAGCGCCTCCCGGATCGCGGCGGAGCCCGTCACACCCCACGCCGACTCCGCCTCGTCCTCCCCCACGAACACCACATCCGCCCGCCGCGCCAGGTCGAGCAGCACCGCGGGGGACTCCCCCCGCCACAGCCCCGGCCGGAAGTTCACATCGAACGAGATCAGGGGCCGCCCCTCCCGCGGGGCGGTCAGCTCGTGGAGCAGGGCCAGGCAGTCCGCGGAGAGCGCGGCCGTGATGCCGGACACGTGCAGGATCCGCCCGGCCGGCAGCCCCTCGTACGGCACGGTCGACGGCGACATCGCGGACGCGGCGGACCCGGCCCGGTAGTACGCCACCTCGTGGACATCCGTGGCCCGGTCCGTGGCCGTGCGGAAGTAGATCCCGGTCGGCCGCGACGGATCGCGCCGTACGAAGGAGGTGTCCACGCCGTACGCGCCGATCGCCTCGACCAGGTGGTCGCCGAAGCCGTCCGCCCCGACCCGGCTCACCCAGGCGGCCCGGTGCCCGGCCGCGGCGAGCGCGCAGGCCACGTTGGACTCGGCGCCGCCGATCCCCCGGGCGAAGGACGGCACGTCGGCGAGGCGCCCGGGCCGCGAGGGCAGGAACGTCACCATGGACTCGCCGAGGCACACGACGTCGGCGGTCGTGGCGTCGGTACCGGTCCTGGGCGTGGTTCCGGACACGCGGGGCTCCTCAAGGCTCGGGCGGCGGCACCGGCACTCACCATTGACCGGGCGTCGGCTCGGATGTTAGACAGCCCTGAGCGATATACGCAATGGGTGTTGCATATGTTGCAATCACATCGCTGACCGGACCCGGACCGAGGAGACCCCCATGGCCGCCGCGCCCCACGTGACCGCTCTCGCCGACGAACCGGTCGACCACCGGTTCAAGGGCCTCCCGCCCGACGCCGGGGGCCTGACCGTCGGCGCCCTGGCCGCCGAGCGCCGCAACCTCTTCAGCGGCGGGTTCACCACCCCCGTCCTCGCCCTGTCCGCCGAGTCCGTGGAGCACAACCTCGCGCTCCTGGAGACGTACGCCGAGCGCCACGGCCTCGCGTTCGCCCCGCACGGCAAGACATCGATGTCCCCGCAGCTGTTCGCCCGCCAGCTGGAGCACGGCGCCTGGGGCATCACGGCGGCCGTCCCCCACCAGGCGCGCGTCTACCGGGCGTTCGGGATCGGCCGGATCTTCCTCGCCAACGAGCTGGTGGACGCCGCCGCGCTGCGCTGGCTCGCGGGCGAGCTGGACGCCGATCCGGACTTCGCGTTCGTCTGCTACGTGGACTCCGTGCGCGGGGTGGAGCTGATGGACGAGGCCCTGCGCGCGGCGGGCGCCTCCCGCCCGGTCGACGTCGTCGTGGAGCTGGGCGCAGGGGAGGGCGCCCGCACCGGCGCCAGGACGGAGGCGGACTGCGCCGCCGTGGCCGACGCGGTCGCCGGCACCTCGACCCTGCGCCTGGTGGGCGTGGCGGGGTACGAGGGCGAGGTGCCGCAGCCCTCCGGTGAGCGGGTCCGGGACTGGCTGCGCCGGCTCGTCGCGCTGGCCGCCGACTTCGACGCGGCGGGCCGCTTCGCCGGGCTCGGGACCGGGGAGCCGATCGTGATCAGCGCGGGCGGCAGCGCGTGGTTCGACGCGGTGGCGGACGTGTTCGCCGAGATCCCCGGGCTCTCCGCCCCCGTACTCAAGCTGCTGCGCTCGGGGGCGTACGTCTCGCACGACGACGGGCACTACCGCCATCTCACCCCCTTCAACCGGGTCCCCGGGGAGGGCGCGTTGCAGCCGGCGTTCCGGCTGTGGGCGCAGGTCGTGTCGCGCCCGACCGCCGAGCAGGCGTTCCTCAACGCGGGCAAGCGGGACGCGGCGTACGACCTGGACCTGCCCGAGGCGCAGGTCGTGCGCTCGGCTGGGGACGGCTCGGTGCGGGCGGCCGAGGGGATCTCGGTCAGCGGCCTGTCGGACCAGCACGCCTGGGTGCGGACCGAGCCGGGCGCCCGGCTGGAGGTCGGGGACTGGGTGGGGATGGGCCTGTCCCACCCGTGCACGAGCTTCGACAAGTGGCAGCTGATCCCGCTCGTTGAGGCGGACGGCACGGTCACCGACTTCATCCGCACCTTCTTCTGAGCCGGGCTCCGCTCCGCGAAAGGCACCCACGCCCCATGGACCTCGTCATCCGCGACGCGGCCGTCATCGACGGCACCGCCACCCCCTCCTACCGTGCCGACGTGGCCGTCATCGACGGCCGCATCGCGGAGATCCACCGCGAGGACTCCCCCGGCCCCCGCCCCACCGCCGCCCGCATCCTGGACGCCGGCGGCCTCGCCCTGTCCCCCGGCTTCATCGACATGCACGCCCACAGCGACCTGGCCCTCCTGCGGGATCCCGACCACAGCGCGAAGGCCGCCCAGGGCGTCACGCTGGAGGTCCTCGGCCAGGACGGCCTGTCGTACGCGCCCGTGGACGACCGCACGCTCGCCCAGGTCCGCCGCTCCATCTCCGGGTGGAACGGCGACGGCGAGGACATCGACTTCGACTGGCGCACCGTCGGCGGCTACCTGGACCGCCTGGACCGCCAGGGCATCGCCGTCAACGCCGCCTACCTGATCCCGCAGGGCACGGTCCGGATGTACGCGGTCGGCTGGGAGGACCGGCCCGCCACCGGTGCCGAACTGGACCGGATGCGCCAACTCGTGGACCAGGGCATGCGCGAGGGCGCCGTCGGCATGTCCTCGGGGCTCACCTACACCCCCGGCATGTACGCGGACGACGCCGAACTCACCGCCCTGTGCCGCGTGGTGGCCGCACACGGCGGCTACTACTGCCCGCACCACCGCTCCTACGGCGCCGGCGCGCTGGAGGCGTACGAGGAGATGGTGCGGCTCACCCGCAGCGCCGGCTGCGCCCTGCACCTGGCCCACGCCACCATGAACTTCGGGGTCAACGAGGGCCGGGCCCCGGATCTGCTCGCCCTCCTGGACGACGCGCTCGACGCGGGCGCCGACATCTCGCTCGACACCTATCCGTACACCCCCGGCTGCACGACCCTGGTCGCGATGCTGCCCAGCTGGGCGAGCGAGGGCGGCCCGGAATCGGTCCTGGCCCGGCTGGCCGACGACGCCACGGCCGCCCGTATCCGCCACGACCTGGAGGTCACCGGCTCGGACGGCTGCCACGGGGTGCCGATCGAGTGGGACACCATCGAGATCTCCGGCACCGGCGCGCCCGCGCTCGCCGCGTACGTCGGCCGTACGGTGGCCGAGTCGGCGCGTCTGCGCGGCGAGGAGCCCTGGGTGACCGCGCGGCGGCTGCTGGTGGAGGACCGGCTCGGGACGACGATCCTCCAGCACGTGGGCCACGAGGAGAACGTCCGGCAGATCATGCGCCACCGCGTCCACACCGGCGGCAGCGACGGCATCCTCCAGGGCGACAAACCGCACCCCCGCGCGTACGGCACCTTTCCCCACTACCTGGGGCACTACGCAAGGGAGTTGGGCATCCTCTCGCTGGAGGAGTGCGTCGCCCACCTCACCTCGCGCCCGGCGGCCCGGCTGCGCCTTGCCGACCGGGGGCACGTCCGCGAGGGCTACCGCGCCGACCTGGTCCTCTTCGACCCGGAGACGGTGGCGGCGGGCTCGACGTTCGAGGAGCCGCGCGCCCTGCCGTCCGGCATCCCGCACGTGCTGATCGACGGCCGCTCCGTGATCGAGGACGGCAGGCGCACGCAGGTGCTGGCGGGCCGGTCGGTGCGGTCCGCCGGGGCGGCGGCGGCTGGGGCACGATAGTTTCCCGTACCGCCGCCGGGGCAACCGGGTGTCATGAATATCTCTGCGACAGCCTCGAAGAGTCACGGGAAGGCGCGGCAGGCCGGAAACAGCACAGCCGTCGAGGCAGGCGGACGTGCGGGGTTCGTGGCACGTGGGGTGATCTACTTCCTGGTCGGCTTCCTCGCCCTGCGCATCGCGTTCGGCGGCAGCAACGAGAAGCAGGCGGACCGGGGCGGCGCGCTCGCGGAGATCGCGCAGAAGCCCTTCGGCCAGGTCATGCTCTGGGTCCTGGGCATCGCCGTGGTGGGCATGGCCCTGTGGCGGCTGTCCGAGGCCGCGTTCGGGGCGGCGGGCCCGGACGGGGACAAGGCGACCAAGCGGCTGGCCTCGGCGGGCCGGGCCGTCTTCTACGCCTTCGTGGCCTACTCGGTCCTGATGTTCGCCGCCGGCAACAAGGGCAGCGGCAGTGGTGGCGGCGACGCCCGCTCGCAGGACGTCACGGCCCGGGCCCTGGACCTGCCGGGCGGCCGCTGGCTGGTGGGCGCGGCCGGGGTGGGCGTGGCCTGCGCGGGTCTGTGGATCGCGGGCCGTGCGGCACTGCGCAAGTTCCACAAGCACCTGCGCATGGGCGAGATGACGCGCACCGAGCGGCGGGGCGTGGACATCGTCGGGGTCTTCGGCGGGGTCAGCCGGGGGATCGTCTTCGCGGTCGCGGGAGGTTTCGCCGTGTCGGCGGCGGTGAAGGCACGTTCCGGCGAGGCCAAGGGCATGGACGACACGCTGCGGGCCTTCACCGCCACGCCGGTCGGCCCGTGGCTGCTGGCGTTCATAGCGGTGGGCCTGGCGGCGTTCGGCCTGTTCTCCTGGGCCAACGCGCGGTGGCGCAGGATCTGACCCTGCGGCGCGGCAAGGGGCGGGGCCTGGCGGCCCCGCCCCTTCTCACGTACCGCCGGTCACGGCTTGGGCAGCGTGCACCCCGCGCGGTTCAGGTCGAAGACGTTGCCGGCGCCGATGCACGCGGCGATGCCGTAGGTCTCCTGGGCGTAGTTGATGCCCTGGCGGACCGTCACCTTCCCGTTCTCGTCGACCTCGCACGGGTTGTTGTCCGTGCACCGCTGGCCGTCCTCGTTGCCGGTGTTGTTGACGGCGACGACCTTGCCGGTGGCGTTGTCGACGACCGGCGAGCCGGAGGTGCCGCCGATGGTCTGGCAGGCGGAGGTGTAGCGGACCGAGTCCTTCCAGGTCCACCCCCCTTCCTTGAGCCGGTAGACGAACCCGTCGACGTTGCAGCTGTAGGTGCGCTTCCAGTACCCGGACACGACGGTGATCGCGGTGCCCTTGACCGGGTGCGCGGTGTTGAGCTCCAGCGCCTTGATGCCGTAGGTGCTCTCGATCTGGGCGTAGGTGGAGGTGAGCTGGTACACCGATATGTCGGTGTCCGTCATCGTCCCGTACGCGATCTTGCTCGCCCGGACCGTGCCGATGCCGCTGCCCGAGGCGTTGAGCAGGGTGAAGCTGCGGCTGGAGGACCGGTTCAGCAGGACCTGGCCGGGGGCCGGGAAGCCGGTCTCCAGGCAGTGCCCGTTGGAGAGCACGAGGGCCGGGTCGCCCGGCTGCGAGTCGGGCGTACGGACGACCGAGCCCGAGCAGTTGCTGAGCGCCACGGTCCCGGCGAAGCCGATGGCCTTGGGCCGGGCCTTCGCCTCGGTCCGGAGCGCGGTGTGACCGGACGAGGCGGTTGCCTCGACCGTGCCTGCCGGTGCCGCCGCGTGGCCGGTGGCCGCGGTTGCGGGGGCGATGCCGGCTCCGAGGAGCAGCACCGCGAAGAGCGCACCGACGAGAGGCTTTTTCATGTGGGGGTCCCCTCTTGTGACCTGAACAGAGCGCGACTGGCCTCTGCGACCGAAATTCCTTCGGTTTTGACATGCGCATGTTGGCGTACGGAGAGGGGGCGCACAAGGGGCGGTTTCCGGCCGCGCGTTCAGGTCACCAAGCCCTGGCGGTAGGCGTAGACGACGGCCTGGACGCGGTCGCGCAGCCCGAGTTTGGCCAGGATGCGGGAGACGAACGTCTTGACGGTCTCCTGGCTGATCAGGAGCGCCGCCGCGATCTCGCTGTTGGAGAAGCCGTCCGCGATGAGGCGCAGGACCTCCAGTTCGCGCGGGGTCAGCGGGAGGTCGGACGGGGTGGACCCGGTGGGGCGGATGCGGGCGGCGTACCGGCCGACCAGTTTGCGCGTCACCTCGGGGTCGATCAGCGCCTGGCCCGACTGCACGGTCCGGATGCCGTGCAGCAGCTGGGCGGGCGGGGCGTCCTTGAGCAGGAACCCGCTGGCCCCGGCGCGCAGCGCCTCGTACACGTACTCGTCCAGGTTGAAGGTGGTCACCACGAGCACCTTGGCGGGCCGCTCGACGCTCGCCCCGGCCAGCAGGCGGGTCGCCTCGATGCCGTCCAGCACCGGCATGCGGATGTCCATCACCACGACGTCCGGGCGCAGCCGGCCCGCCATCTCGACGGCGGTCCGCCCGTCCCCGCACTCGCCCGCCACCTCCAGGTCGGGCTGGGCGTCGATGATCGTGGCGAGGCCGGTGCGGACGAGGATCTGGTCGTCGCAGACGAGGACCCGGACCGGTGCGGTCACGACGCGCTCCCCGAGGGTATGCGGGCCCGCACGACGAAGCCGCCGTCCGCCCCGGGCTCCGCGCTGAACTCGCCGCCGAGGACGCCGACCCGCTCGCGCAGCCCGGCCAGCCCCCGCCCGCTGCCCTTCGGTACCTCGGCCCGCCTGCCGGAGCCGTCCGTGCCGACCTCCACCGCGATCTCTCTTCCGCCGTGCCGCACGAGCACCGAAGTCCGGCTGCCGTGGGCGTACTTGAGCGCATTGGTCAGCGCCTCCTGCACCACACGGTAGGCCACCAGTTCGGCGCTTCCGGTGGACTCGGCGGGGGTGCCCTGCTCGGTGAAGTCCACGCTCTGCCCGGCCCGCCGGGTCTGCTCGACCAGGGTGCGGATGCGGCCGACGGCCGGCGCTCTGGCCTCGGCGCCGTGGCCCGGGTCGAGCAGGTCGAGCAGGTGGCGCAGGTCGTTGATGGCCCGCCGCCCGGTGTCGGTGACGGTGCTCAGGGTGTGGTCGAGCCGGTCGGGCGCGGCGGTCAGATAGCGGGCCGCCTCGGCCTGGACGACCATCGCTGTCACGTGGTGGGTGACGATGTCGTGCAACTCGCGGGCGATGCGGGCGCGTTCGGCGGTGCGGGTGTCGTCGGCGAGGCGGCGGCGGCGTTCGGTCTCGGCGGCACGGGTGGCGCGCAGCCACGCCCCGGCGCCCCAGACGAGGGCCAGGGCCAGGTAGAACGTCACGAACTCGTCCGCCGGTTCGCCGGTGCCGTGCAGGTGCAGGACGAACGCCAGCACCACGTAGGCGGCCGTGAGGGCGAACACGGTGACGCGCCGGCGGCGGGCCAGATGGGCCCCCGCACTCATCACGGCGATGGGCAGCGCGGCGCCACCGACCAGGTGGTAGCCGCGGAACTGGTCGACGGCGAAACCCAGCGACACCAGCACCAGGCAGAGCGCGGGCCACCTGCGCCGCAGGGCGAGCGGAAGGCACTCCAGGGCGGCGGCCAGCGCGGCCGCCGCGTCGAACGGACGGCCCGGTACGGTGCCGAGCTGCGTCCCGTGCCGGTGAAAGGCGGGGATGAGCGACACGGCGAACAGCAGCAGCCCGAACGACAGATCGCGGGCGGTGACGTCGAGCCGCTGCCACAGCGCCGGCCGGCGGACGGCGGTGTCCAACCGCCGCCACCGGGCCGGCACGCTCCGAAGACTGATCACCGGGGAACTGTAGTGGCGGCCTCGGCCTGGGCGGTACGCCGGCCGCGCCGGGGCACCAGGTTGCCGCGCCGGTGGGCCAGCCACAGGAAGGCGAGCGTCAGCAGGGCCCCGAACAGCACGGCGTACACGCTCGCTTCGGGCCCGAAGTCGCCGCCGGTGACCAGCTGGGAGCCGGAGGCCGTCGAGTCCAGGAGGCCCTTCGGGGTGTCGTTGCCCGAGACCTCGGTGCTGAAGATGCCGGCGGCGGCGAAGTTCCAGCCGAAGTGCACACCGATGGGCACCCACAGATTGCGGGTGGCGGCGTACGCGGCGGCGAGCATGCCGCCCGCCTCGATGGCGATGGCGATCGCGCCCCACAAGCTCGCTTCCGGGTTGGCCAGGTGCATCAGGCCGAACAGCACCCCGGTCAGCGTCAGCGAGATCAGGGTCCCGGCGCGCTCCTCGATGATCCGGAACAGCACGCCCCGGAACACCACTTCCTCGGTGGCGGCGGCAGCGGCCATGAAGCCGACGAGCCCCACCGCGCCCGTCACCGAGCCCAGCCCGTCCACCTCGTAGTCCCCGAGGAACGCGATGTTCGCGATGACCGCGCAGAACAGCCCCAGCCCCATCAGCACCCCACGCCCCACGGCCCCCGCCGCGCCCTCCCGGCCCAGCTCGGTGACCGGACGCCGCTCGGTGCGTCCCACCACCCACCCGTAGACCAGGACGGCGAGCACCGCGGTCACGAGGCCGAGGACCAGCGTGAGCCACGGATTCCCGTCCACCGCGCTGACGCACTGGCCGCTGATCGCCCAGACCGCCACGACGGCGAGAAGCTGCCAGACCACTCTCATGAGAACCCCTTCGACGCGTCCGCGGCGACCTGCCGCGGCTCCGCTCGAACGCTACGGACGGGGAGCGCCGAAAGCGTCACCGCTGGGTGGACACCTGCGTGTAGCTCGCACGGGGGACAACGCGCGGGCCACCGGTGGCCGGTACGGGGCAGGTCCCCGCCCCGTACCGCTACCCGGCCTCCGCCTCCGCCAGGGCCGCCGCCTCCCGTGACAGCCGCACGGCCCGCCGCAGGCTCGGCCCCGGCTGGGCCGTCCGCAGCGCAGCGCACCACCGGGGACGCCCACCTGGCCCTGTCCGGCGGCACGCTGGTGGTGGTGACGCCGCACGGGGGCGGCGCCCGGGAGGAACGGGAGCCGGCGGACGCCGACGAGGTGACGCGCGTGCTGGCGGACCTCTTCACGATCCGGCTCCCGGAGGGCGCCCGCCTTCCGGAGCAGGCCCCTCCGCCACCCCGCCGTGGCGCATCTCACCCGCCGCGCCGCATCACAGCCCCGGGCCACCCCATTCCAAGCCCCGCCCCTCCCGCGACCGGCGTTCCGACGGCGTGGGAAGGCGGGCGCATGGCGATGAAAGCCGGGGACGACCTGCGCGGCTACCCGGGCGGGTCAACCGGCGGCGAAAGCCCGGGCGGGCCGTGAAACACAGTCGTAAGCTCGCTGACATGCAGGTCATCCAGTCCACGAAGCTCGCCAACGTCTGTTACGAAATCCGCGGCCCCGTGCTGGAGGAGGCGATGCGGCTGGAGGCAGCCGGGCACCGCATCCTCAAGCTCAACACCGGCAACCCCGCCGCGTTCGGTTTCGAGTGCCCGCCGGAGATCCTTGAGGACATCCTGCGCAACCTCTCCGGGGCACACGGCTACGGCGACGCGAAGGGGCTGTTGTCCGCGCGCCGGGCGGTGATGCAGCACTACCAGACCAAGGGCATCGACCTGGACGTCGAGGACGTCTACCTGGGCAACGGCGTCTCCGAGCTGATCCAGATGTCGATGCAGGCGCTGCTCGACGACGGCGACGAGGTGCTGGTCCCGGCCCCGGACTACCCGCTGTGGACGGCCTCGGTCTCGCTGGCGGGCGGTACGGCCGTGCACTACCGCTGCGACGAGCAGTCGGACTGGATGCCCGACCTCGCCGACATCGAGCGGAAGATCACCGACCGCACCAAGGCGATGGTGATCATCAACCCGAACAATCCGACGGGTGCGGTGTACGACGACGAGATGCTGCGCGGCCTGACGGAGATCGCCCGCCGCCACAACCTGGTCGTCTGCTCCGACGAGATCTACGACCGCATCCTCTACGACGGTGCCACCCACACCCCCACCGCGACGATCGCCCCCGACCTGATGGTGCTCACCTTCAACGGGCTGTCGAAGAACTACCGGGTGGCCGGTTACCGCTCGGGCTGGATGGCGGTCTGCGGCCCGAAGGCGCACGCCTCCTCGTACATCGAGGGGCTGACGATCCTGGCCAACATGCGGCTGTGTGCCAACATGCCCTCGCAGCACGCCGTCGCCACCGCGCTCGGCGGCCGGCAGTCGATCAACGACCTGGTGCTGCCGGGCGGCCGCATCCTGGAGCAGCGCGATGTGGCGTACGACCTGCTGACGCAGATCCCGGGCGTGACCTGCGTGAAGCCGAAGGGGGCGCTGTACCTCTTCCCCCGGCTCGATCCCAAGGTCTACAAGATCAAGGACGACCGGCAGATGGTCCTGGACCTGCTGCGGGCCGAGAAGATCATGGTGGTGCAGGGGACGGGGTTCAACTGGCCGGACCCGGACCACTTCCGCGTGGTGACGCTGCCCTCGGTCGAGGACCTGACGGACGCGATCGGCCGGATCGCGCGCTTCCTGGACGGTTACAGCCAGGTGTGACCGGCCGGGAGCGGCCGCTCGCGGGCCCCTTCTCGATGATGGACAACTTTAGACTCAATCCAAGCTAGGATGGTCTTCACAGCACCACCAGGAGGCCATCCATGTACGAACCGATCCGCACCAAATCGGTCCACACACCGGCCGACCACGCCGGCGACTTCCCGCACCGCACCCGCGAGGAGGAGCTGGACATCCAGCTCGCCGGACACCTGGCCGCCCTGCTCGCGGTCACCGACGAGCTCGGCCTCGGCGAGGCGGGCGACCGCATCGCCGAACAGGTCGCCCGGTTGCGCGGCGCCCCGCCCGCCCGGCACGCCGGCCTGGGCGACGCGCCCGCCGCCGCCCTCCACCGCCGCGCCCACGCCCTCGCGGGCCGGGCCCTGGTGGTGGCGGCCTCCCGCGCCGACACGGCGGCCGCGATCCTCTCGGCGGAGCGGATGGACGCCCACACCGAGGCGCTCCCGCCCGCCACCGGCACCGAGCAGCCCGCCACCGCCCGCACGCGGCTGGTCGGCGCCCACTGACGGCCCCGGTCCACGCGCCGTCGAGGCGCGCGGACCGGGCGCCACCTTGGTACGTTCCGCCTCCGCGCGTCAGCGTCGGCCGTCGAGGCACCGACGACGGCCCCCGCCCCCGGAACGTTGCGTTCCGGGGGCGGGTGCCGTCGTGCCGTCACGGGGCGGGCGGTGAGGGCTCAGCCCAGGCGCTGGACCAGCGCGCGGTACTCGTCCCACAGCTCCTTCGGCGTGTGGTCCCCGAAGGTGTTGAGGTGCTCGGGGACCAGGGCCGCCTCCTCGCGCCAGACCTCCTTGTCGACCTTGAGCAGGAAGTCGAGGTCGGCCTCGGACAGGTCCAGGCCCTCGGTGTCGATCGAGCCCTTGGCGGGAAGGATGCCGATCGGCGTCTCGACGCCCTCCGCCTTGCCCTCCAGGCGCTCGACGATCCACTTCAGGACGCGGCTGTTCTCGCCGAAGCCGGGCCAGACGAACTTGCCCGCCTCGTTCTTGCGGAACCAGTTCACGTAGTAGATCTTCGGCAGCTTCGACTGGTCCGGCTTGTCCGCGCCGACCTTCAGCCAGTGGTTCATGTAGTCGCCCATGTTGTAGCCGCAGAACGGCAGCATGGCGAACGGGTCGCGGCGCAGCTCGCCGACCCTGCCCTCGGCGGCGGCGGTCTTCTCGGAGGCGACGTTGGCGCCGAGGAAGACACCGTGCTGCCAGTTGAAGGACTCGGTGACCAGCGGGACGGCGGAGGCGCGGCGGCCGCCGAAGAGGATGGCCGAGATCGGCACGCCCTTCGGGTCCTCCCACTCGGGCGCGATGATCGGGCACTGCCCGGCCGGGACGGTGAAGCGGGCGTTGGGGTGGGCGGCGGGCGTGTCGGACGCGGGGGTCCAGTCGTTGCCCTTCCAGTCCGTGAGGTGCGCGGGCGGCTCCTCGGTCATGCCCTCCCACCAGACGTCGCCGTCGTCGGTGAGCGCGACGTTGGTGAAGACGGAGTTGCCCCACATCGTCTTCATGGCGTTGGCGTTGGTGTGCTCGCCGGTGCCGGGCGCGACGCCGAAGAAGCCGGCCTCGGGGTTGATCGCGTGCAGCCGGCCGTCCTCGCCGAACCGCATCCACGCGATGTCGTCGCCGATGGTCTCCACGGTCCAGCCGGAGATCGTCGGCTCCAGCATGGCGAGGTTCGTCTTGCCGCAGGCGCTCGGGAAAGCGGCCGCCACGTACTTCGACTCACCGCGCGGCGGGGTCAGCTTGAGGATCAGCATGTGCTCGGCGAGCCAGCCCTCGTCGCGCGCCATGACGGAGGCGATGCGCAGGGCGTAGCACTTCTTGCCGAGCAGGGCGTTGCCGCCGTAGCCGGAGCCGTACGACCAGATCTCGCGGTCCTCGGGGAAGTGCGAGATGTACTTGGTGGAGTTGCAGGGCCACGGAACGTCCTCCTGGCCCTCCTCCAGCGGCGCGCCGAGCGTGTGGACGGCCTTCACGAAGAAGCCGTCCGCGCCGAGCTCGTCCAGGACGGGCTGCCCCATGCGCGTCATGGTGCGCATGGAGACGGCGACGTACGCGGAGTCGGTGATCTCGACGCCGATCGCGGAGAGCGGGGAGCCGAGCGGGCCCATGCAGAAGGGCACGACGTACATGGTCCGGCCGCGCATCGAGCCGCGGAAGACGCCCTGTTCCCCCACGAAGATCTCCCGCATCTCGGCGGGGTCCTTCCAGTGGTTGGTCGGGCCGGCGTCCTCCTCCTTCTTTGAGCAGATGAACGTACGGGTCTCGACGCGGGCGACGTCGCTGGGGTCGGAGGCCGCGTAGTAGGAGTTCGGGCGCTTGATCTCGTCGAGTTCGGTGAACGTGCCCTTGGCGACGAGCTCCCCGCACAGGCGCTCGTACTCGGCCTCGGAACCGTCGCACCAGACCACCCGGTCCGGTTCGGTGAGTGCTGCGATCTCGTCCACCCAGGAGATGAGCTCCTGGTGGTTGGTGGGAACAGTGAGGGGAGCCGCGATGTCGCGCGCCACGATCGCTCCTTGGTGAGGGTGTGTTCTGTTTGGTGCCCTTGTGCCCCGTGGGGGCTGCGACCCGGATGCGTAAACCCCTTCGAATTCCCCTGGCGCTCATCCGGTGCCGACCGCACTCATTTGATCATCCGGCCGTTCCGCCCATATGTCCAGGGGGCCGCCCACGTGAGCATCGACACGTGATTCCGACCCATATCCGGTACCTACGGTGGCGTAGGTACGATGCGGGAATGACTGCTGCCGCCGCCGCACACGATTCCGCCGACCCGCGCCCGGCCACTCCCGCCGACGCCCCGCTCAAACCGCGGATGCGCGGCTGGCTGCACGCCGGGATGTTCCCGGCCGTCGTGATCGCGGGCATCGTCCTCATCGCGCTCTCGGAAAGCACCCGGGGCCGGGTCGCCTGCGCGGTCTACATCGTGACGGCGTGCCTGCTCTTCGGCGTGAGCGCGGTCTACCACCGCGGTACGTGGGGGCCGCGCGGCGAAGCCGTACTGCGCCGGCTCGACCACGCGAACATCTTCCTGATCATCGCGGGCACCTACACCCCGCTCACCCTGCTCCTGCTGCCCGAGTCCACCGGCACCCCGCTCCTGTGGGCGGTCTGGGCTGCGGCGGTCGCCGGCATAGCGTTCCGGGTCTTCTGGGTCGGCGCCCCGCGCTGGCTCTACACGCCCTGCTACATCGCGATGGGCTGGGCGGCGGTCTTCTTCCTGCCGGACTTCATGCGGACCGGCGGGGTCGCGGTGCTGGTGCTGGTCGTCGTCGGCGGGGTCCTCTACAGCGCTGGCGGCGTCATCTACGGCATCAAGCGGCCGAACCCGTCACCGCGCTGGTTCGGCTTCCACGAGGTCTTCCACTCGCTGACCCTGGCCGCCTTCATCGTGCACTACGTCGGCATCTCCCTGGTGGCGTACAACCACAGCTGACCTCCGGACTCCCCCGAAAAGGGCCGCGGCTTCCGAGCCGCGGCCCTTTCGCGTGCGCGGGGTCAGGCCGATATCCGCTCCGGATTGAACGCTAAGGATTGATCACGGTGTGGCGGTCCTGTCGAGGTGGCGGTAGATGGTGGGGCGGGTGACGCCGAACTCGTCGGCGATCTGCTGGACGGTGCAGTCGCCGGAGTCGTACATCTCGCGCGCCAGCTTCACCTGGCGGGGGTCGAGTTTGGGCTTCTGGCCGCCGGTGCGGCCGCGGGCGCGGGCGGCCTCCAGACCGTCCACGGTGCGCTCGGACATCAGGGCGTGCTCGAACTCGGCGACCGCGCCCAGAATCTGGAAAAACATCCGTCCGACCGCGGTGGAGGTGTCGATGCCCTGGTCGAGCACGACCAGGTCGACACCCTCGGCCTCCAGTCGTTTGGACAGCTCGATCAGGTTCTCCAGAGAGCGGCCGAGCCGGTCGAGCTTGGTCACCACGAGCTGGTCACCCTCGCGGACGACGAGGAGGGCCTTGTCGAGTTCGGGGCGTCGGGCGAGCTTGCCGGACGCCTTGTCGGTGAAGACCTTCTCGCAGCCAGCCGCGCGGAGTGCGTCCTGCTGGGCTTCGGGATGTTGATCACGGGCGCCGACCCGGGCGACGCCGATTCTCATGCCCGAACTGTAATGCAAAGGGGGTAGCGCGTGACATAGGCGCGTACGCGGGAGGCGTTACAGTCGCGACCTGGGGGAACGTCCCGTTGATCTTTGTGTATCGCGAACGTTCGTTTCCGTACGTCAGGTGCGCCATGTCACGGCGCGGAGAAGTCGAGTATCGCCGGACGGGAGTGCCCGGCGGCTCTGCCCGTCGCGTCTCTGCGCATGGCGGTCATGCCCAGCTCGGCAAGGCGGGGAACGGGCGTCAGGTCGAGTTCATCGACCGGGTGGAGCAAGCCTCGCTCGCAGGTCTCCGCCACCCACGTCCTGCACGTGGAGTTGGGGTAGGCCGGGTTGATGCCGATCTCTCCCTTGGGTAGGAAGCCGTTGAACGGCGTCGCGATCCCTTCGCTGTTCCAGTAGTCCCATGCTTCGAGGGCTTTGGCCTGCTCGAAGGCGAGGTAGAGCTGGGGGTATCGCTCGAAGATCCGCATCTCGCGGAAGATGGCTTGGCCCAGCAGGGGCGGCGCGGCGGCAGCGAGCGCCTCGAAGTCCGCGCCTTGAAAGGTGAAAGCCTCTGCGTCCTGGGATGGGTCGAGCGAGATCGCGGCGAACAGGTGGGACAGTCGGTCCCTGGTGTACTCGGCCGCTCCGGCGGCCAGTTCCGGCTCAATCGCGCCGACCAGCTCCATCAGGCGGTCGTGTCCGGGGTGGAAGCGGGACAGGTCGAACAGCTGGTCCATCCCCTTCACTGCGGAGTGCGCCAGACGCTTGTACAGCCGGTTGTTCAGCTCCCCGGCCTCCGCGTACACCTTTGTCTCTGCGGTGGCGGAGTGGAGAAGCAGGTACTCGGACAGCACCTCGAAGTAGAGGTATCCGAGGTAGGGGAAGTCCTGGACTGCGGCGGAGAGTTGATCGGTGAACGTGGTGCATGGTGTTCGCTTCCCGGTGGCGTTGGCCAGGAGGAGGTCCATGAACGGGGCGGCGGCCCGGATCTTGGCCAGGGCAGTCCGACGGAGCTGTTCGTCCTCGGTTCCGGTGAGAAAGCTCCGGTGCTGCTGGTAGGTGCGCAGGTGGATGCGGCCCAGCCGGAGGTAGTCGACGCCTTTGGCCGGTACCGGGGCGTGCGGGGTGATCTCGAAGACCAGGGTTCGGGTATGCGGTTTGGTCTCCAGCAGGTACGCGCCCAGGTTGTGCGGACGCAGGCCGGCCGGTTCCTTGGTGAGCGGTGCGCAGTAGAGCGCGGCGACCAGACAGCCGGAGCTCGCGTACAGCTGGCCGCTGGCGCGGATGGCGTCGAGTGCGGTCGTGGTGTGCATGAGGTGGATGGGGCCGCCGCTGGTCAGGGTCTGGGTCATGGTGTTCTGCGCCAGCAGTCGGCCGCCGGGGGTCTCCTGGTGGAGGCGTCGGCGCCAGTCGCCTTCGCGCTCGGCGAGCGCGGCGGGGGCCTGGCGGGTGAGGGGTCTGGTGTGGTCGGTGTGGGTGTCGTCCCAGTCGGAGTGCACGGCGGGGGCTCCCTACTGTCCGCGGGTGAGGGTCTGGCGGGCGTGGTCGAGTGCCTGGTGAGGTGTGGCTCCCTCAAGCCGGGCCCTCTCGCTGCGCACGAGAAGGTCGAAGGCGAGTGGATGGAGCCAGGGGGGCACCGCGATGCGTAACCGGGTGGGGTCGGGCCACCATCGGGTGAGGGGCAGGCGGTAGCGATCCATCGCGTCGGCGGCCTTGAGCAGGTCGACGAGGTGCGGGGCCTGCCGGTAGGCGTCGTTCTGCTCCGGGGTGAAGGCTTCGTAGGGCACGTCGTGCAGGCTGATGGCCAGTGCCGCCCGTGCGAGCGCCGCCGGGGGCACGAGGTGGTCCAGAGCGGCGGTGACGGTGCCGGTGTGAGCGGTGAACCATTGTGCGGCGCGTTGCCCGTGGCCGGGGTCGTTCCGGTCGCCCCGCCGGCGGCAGTCGTGGACGGCCGCGGCGGCGCACAGGGCCAGGGCGTGGTCCCGGTCGAGGCCGTGTTCGTTGGCGAGCACCGAGGCGAGGAGGCTGACCCGGGCGTTGTGGCCGATGCCGTGGAGGGAGCCGGCTTGCTGGGGGTCGGTGAACCAGCTGGCGTCGGGGGTCAGCATCACGGCCCGGGGTGACAGTCGGGGCGGGGCGCTGGTGAATGGCGGCCGGTTCTCGGCGATCCAGTCGAGGGTGTCCAGGTCCATGGTCTGGTGGGCGGGGAGGCTCCCGTTCGCGGCGCGTTCGTGCAGGGCGGTGGCGTTACGCTTCGGTGGTCCGCAGTTCATCTCTTGTTTTCCCTGGAAGGTCGGTTCGGGTGGGCATGACGCTGGGTGTCGCGATCCTCACGATGGGGACGCGGCCCAAGGAGCTGGCCGCGCTCTTGTCCTCGGTCCGGGCGCAGACGGCTCCGGCGACGCGCACCGTGGTCGTCGGCAACGGGTGCTCCCTTGCGGACCTGGGGCTGCCGTCCTGGGTGGAGGCGGTGGAACTCGCCGAGAATCTGGGTGTGACCGGCGGGCGGAACGTTGCTCTGGAGCACTTGCGGGACATGGATCTGGTCCTGGACCTGGACGACGACGGGCTGCTGGTCGCCGACACCGACTTCGAGCGGATCGTGCAGCTGTACGAGGCGGACCTCAAGCTGGGGATCGTCGGATTCCGGATCGCGGACGAGACCGGGTTCACCCAGCGTCGTCATGTCCCGAGGCTGCGGTCCGGTGACCCGATGCGCGGTGGGCGGGTGACGACGTTCCTGGGCGGGGCGCACGTGCTGTCGGGGAAGATGCTGGAGCAGGTCGGCCACTGGCCTGACGCGTTCTTCTTCTCGCACGAGGAGACGGACATGGCCTGGCGGGCACTGGACGCCGGATGGAAGATCGTCTACGAGCCGGGGCTTCTGCTCCAGCACCCCCGTACCTCGCCCGCCCGGCATGCCGTCTTCTACCGGACCAACGCCCGCAACCGGGTCTACCTGGCCCGGCGTCACCTTCCGGCCGTGCTCGTACCGCTCTACCTGGGGGTGTGGACGGTGCTGACGGTGGCCCGCACCCGGGATGCGGCCGGGCTGCGGGCCTGGTTCGGCGGCTTCGCGGAAGGCTGGCGCACTCCCTGCGGAACGCGCCGCCCCCTGCGGTGGTCCACGGTGTGGACGATGACCCGCCTCGGACGGCCCCCTGTGATGTGACATCGCTCAGGCACCCTGCTGGTTGCGCAGCCAGTCGGGGATCGCCTCGGGCGTGCGCTCCACCCACTCCATGTACCGCTGGATGCCGTCCTCGATGCCGACGGCGGGCTCCCAGCCCAGGACGTCCTTCATACGGGTGGTCGCGGCGCACGCGCCGAGCGGGTCGCCCTGCGGCATCGGAGTGCGGACGAGCGGGCTTGCGGGGCGGTGCCGGCGCACGAGATCGGCGACTTCCCGGATGGAGGTGGCCCGCCCTGTGCCGACATTGAACGTCGCCTGGTGGGCGCGCGGGGCGACGGCGGCCAGCAGCGTGGCATCGGCGATGTCGTCCACGTGCACGAAGTCACGGACCTGGCGGCCACCTCCGTTGAGCTGGAGGGGCAGACCGAGCGCCGCCCGCATGCCGTACCAGGCGACCACCCACGAGTGACTGTTCTCCTTGACCACCTGCGGTTCGCCGTAGACGGAGAAGTACCGCACGATCGCATACGAGTCGTCCCGGCCGGACAGGGCCAGGGCGGTCTGGTGCTCGCCCCAGACCTTGGTGTTGGCGTAGACGGACACCGGCCTCAGTGCGTCGTCCTCGCTGAACCGTGCCGCCTGGCCCGATGCTCCGGATCCCAAGCCGTAGACGCTGGCCGAGGAGACGAAGACCAGCCGCTTGAGGGTGCCGCTGTGTCGCGCCGCGGCGCCCAGTACGGTCTGGGTGCCGGCGATGTTCGCGTGCACCGCGGCCATCGGGTTGCGGGTGCACTCGGCAACGTCGGCCAGTGCCGCGGCGTGGACGACGTAGTCGCTGCGCGAGATGAGGTCGTCCATCAACGTGGAGTCGGTGATGTCGCCCGCGATCACGTCCGCGTCGGCGGGGGAGATCCCGAACACGGTCGAGTAGACCTTCGATCCGTAGGCGTCCAGTCTGCCCACCGCCAGCGGCTTGGCTCCCACCGCGCGGAGTCGGTGCACGATGCGGCTTCCGACCAGCCCGAACCCTCCGGTCACGGTGACGGTGGCACCGGACAGTTCTGCAAGGCGGCCCATGGTGTTCATGGCAATTCGACCCTTCTCGTCAAGGCCGTGCGGGCACGGCCAGGCATGCGTCATGGCAGGGAGCGACGCAACGGACCACTCGCAAAGACGGGTGCCGGGCACCAGGGGCAGAGCAAGAGCGGCCGGTACGCTCCCCAGGACAGCGCCCCGGGCCGACGCCTGGACAGAGGAGGGGGCGGTGGGCGTGGTGGACCTGGTGCAGTCCACGAACACCGCGCGCCCACACCGCCTGGTGTAACTACACCTGGTGCCCATGATCGCCCCCTGCCGGTGGGCCGCATCCCGGTGCTAACGTCCCCTCAGGAGCCGTCCCGCAGCAGGGGGAAGCCGGTGGACCGCAAGCCAGAACCCAACCCGCTCCGCGAACTACTGGCAGGACTCGGGTGGAATCCCGAACAGCTGCTCGCCCGGGTCAACCAGCACCGCGCGCAGCGCGGCTCGTTGCCGCTCCATCTCAAAACGGGCTACCCGTGGATGCGTGGAGGACGGCCCTCGGCCGAAGTCGCAGCCGACGTCCTGGCCGTGCTCTCGCACTACACCGGACGCCCTCTGACCGCCGCCCTACTGGGCTGGGACCGCCCCCGGCCGCGCCGCCACCGCGCACTGGACCACCCTTACGAGGCCACCGCCACTGAACTGCTCCGCGACACCCAGGGAGAGGTCCCCATGCAGCGACGCTCATTCATCCTGTTGTCCGGGGCTGTCGCCACCGCGCCGGCCCTGGACCTGCTGATGAGCGGAGCACCGCAACTACGCGCGGCCCAGGACGGCGACCGGGTCTCCCCGCAGCTGACGACCACCATCGAGCGCGCCGTACAGCAGGCCCGGGAGCTCGACGACAGCGAGGGCAGCGCATCCACTCTGCTGTGGGCAGGCGGGATCTGGCAGAACCTCGGCAAGCTGATCACAGAGTGCCGCTACGGGGTCACCGAAGGCGTGCGCCTGCACACCGCGTACATCGAGATGTCGGAGACCTACGGCTGGATGCTCTTCGACGCGGGCCATCACCCGCAGGCCCAACGCGTCTACCAGACCGGTTTACGTCTCGCACGCGAGGCAGCGGACGCCCCTGGCGTTCACCACGCCACCGTCAACCTCCTTGCCTCGGCCGCCTATCAGGAGTCCTGGCTCGGCCAGTACCACGAAGCTTCAACCCTCCTGGATGTCGCGGAGAACCGCAGGCCGCAAGCCCTGACCCCGCGCCTGCGGGCAGTGCTGGAAATGCGCCGCATCGCCCTGGCCGGTCAGATGGGCGACGCCGAAGCGGTGCATCGCGCCGACGGTCAGACCCGTACCCACCTGGCCTTGGCCCGCGACAGCGAAGAACCCTGGTGGACCCTGTGGCTCAGCCCCTCGGCCATCGACGCGCAGACCGGCCGGGCCCTGCTCGCCGCCCACCACCCCGATCTTGCCGAGCCCTACCTCGGAGGCCGCACGGTCAACGACGCCGAAGGCTATCCTCGCGACAGGATGCTCTTCGCCAGCGAACTGGCGGACGCCCGCGCCCAGACCGGCGACGTCACCGGAGCTGTCAACGCAGCGCGCAAGGCCCTGACCCTCGCCGGACAGGTCGGCTCCCACCGCGTCCACCACCACCTGGACCGCGTGACCACCACCCTCCGCCAGCGGCACGGCACCCACACCGGCGTCCGAAGCCTGCTCGCCGACCTGCCCCACGCTGTATAACCGCCCTCGGCGCCACGAGGGCGGTGTAGCCACTGCTCCTTACCGCCTGGCCGGGGGCGCGGGCGCCGGCCCCTGGTCCCCCGTCCCAGGAGCTCAGTCCTCGGCGGCGCCGGGGTCGCGCAGGGGCCGCAGCGCGTCGCCGCCGTGGGAGCGGACGATCGGATACCGACCGTGGAAATTAATATGATCATGGATCAGCGGGGAGAGCCGGGAGCGGATCTCCGGGGAGACGGTCAGCCCGCCGACCTCCAGCTCTCTGACGGCTGCGTCCATGTAGAGGCTGTTCCAGAAAACAACGGCATTGATCGCCATGCCCAGCGCACCGAGCTGGTTCTCCATCCCCTCCCGGTAGGCGTGGCGGACCTCGCCCAGGCGCCCGAAGAACATCGCGCGGCCCAGCGCGTGGCGGCCCTCGCCGATGTTCAGCTGCACGCCGATCATTTCGAAGGCGCGGACCGTACCGGTGGTCAGGGAACCGGCGACGCGGAGCATGTCCTCCCAGTGGTCGCGTATCCGGGCCGCCTGAACCCGCTGGCGGGAGACCGGCTCCAGCGGTCCGTAGTCCGCCGCCATGTCGAAGCGCCACAACCTGGCGTCGGAGATGTCCGCGATGCGCGGGGAGAACTGGTAGCCGCAGATCGCGAACAGCCCGAACACTAGGTCGCTGACCGACCCGGTATCGGTGATGATCATCTCCGGGCGGACCGGACCGTCCAGGTTGAAGACCGCGTCCAGGATGCCCAGCGAGTCACGCAGGGTGCCCGGCATCACGATCCCGCCCAGGCCCATGAAGCGGTCTGAGACCACGTTCGACCAGATCATTCCGCGCCCGGTCGAGAAATATTTCGGGTTGGGCCTGGTGTGAATCGAGCGCACCGGCACGGTGAAGCGCATCCCGTCGGCCGACGCGACGTGCCCGCCGCCCCAGTCCCCCGTGATGCCGATCCCGGACTGCGCGCCGACCAGCAGACCCGAGGCCGAGCGCAGTCCGGGCAGGTGGAAGTAGCCGTGGTCCGCAGCTGTCAGCCGGCCGCGGGTCAGCGCCCGCTCGCCCGGCTTGATGACCGGCTCCATGCCGATGTTCGTCGACTTGTGGACCAGGAGGGCGGTCAGTGTCAGGTCCAGGTCCTGGGGGCGGGCGACCTGGCCGCTGACGTGCTCGATCGCGTCGTACATCCCGGTGCGGGCGTGGACCTCCAGCAACAGCTCGGGATAGTCGATGCGGGGCATCATCGCCTGCACCGCGTCGTGGACGACCTGGTAGCCGGCCGGCAGCGGGTCCGCCTCCAACCGGTCCAGGCTGATCCTGCCGTCCACGATGTCGACGGCCGCGTTGCCGGGCAGGTTCTCCGCGACGTGCCGGTACATCTCGTCCAGCAGTACCTCCAGCTCGCCCGGATGCTCCTCGGCGGTGCCGGGCAGTTCCAGCGCGGTCAGTACCTTGGGCCGGGTGACAGCCCAGGCCGGACCGGACAGCAGCCGCGCCCGGGGGTCGCCCCACACGTCCGCCCCCACCGCGAAGACGTCCCGGCGCTTGAGCGCGGTCAACAGCGCGTCCAGGACGCAGAACGTCCAGGCGTGCTTGTCGATCAGGCCGCTCACCGCCAGCGGCGGATCGCCCAGCACCAGGCGCCGCCACGTCCCGTCGCTCAGCAGCCCGGCGTCGATGTGCTCGGGTCCCGGCTTGCGCCGGGCCTGCACCTTCGGCAGCTCCCGCAGCGCCTCCAGCACTGCGACCCCGGCCCTGGTCGCGCCCCAGGGCACGACGTCGGCCAGCAGCGAGGTGAAGCGCCGCACGGTGGCGTACCGGTCCAGCAACTGCGCCCGCAAGCGGTCTCCGCGTCCTCATCGGTGCCCTCGGGCAGGACCTCCGCCAGGTCGGCCAGGGCCTTGGCCAGGTCCTCGCGGGTGACGACCTTCTCGATCCGCTCCCACGCCTGAGCCACGCTCACCGGCACCGCCGGGTCCAGTTCCTCCACCGGGGTGTCCATCAGCACGCTTACCGCGCACGCCACCGTCACCGCCGCCTTGCGCAGCCTCGGCATCGTCTTGAGCTTCGCCTTGTCGTCCGCGCGTGCCGCGCGGGCCAGCAGCTTGGTGGACATCAGCACCTCGAACAAGGTAAGCGCGTCGTCCACCGAGGCGTTCTCCAGATGCCGCACCGTGGCCAGCACCGTCGCGGTGCGGCGCGGCTCCACCAGCCTCCGCAGCCGAGGGGCATGGGTGCCCACTCCGAAGCGGGCCAGCTCCGCCAACTTCACCGGCGGCACCCGCCACAGGTCCAGCTCGCCGACCCCTAGCCCGCGCACATCCCGCGCCCGCTCCAACGCGCCCTTCTGCCCCCGTCCGCTGACCTCGCGCGGCACCGTGCGCCACCGCTCCAGCACCGAGACCGCATCCCCCTCGGGCACCACCAGCAGTCCCATCAGGTCACGCCGTAGATCCGCGCTGACCGGCGAATCGACCACCGAATAGATCAGGGCCTGTTCCGCGGTGCGGACCTCCGCGACCAGGGAAGCCAGCTGGGTGACGCCGGGCGGCAGACACCGGTTCCGCCGCAGCCAGGTCACACCGCGGTCGAACAGCGCCCGCGGCCCCTCGTTGGATACCCGGACCCGCCCCGCGATGTGCTACCGCAGCTCAGCTCGCCTTCCTCGAAGTCCCTCACCTTGAGCAGGGATCGGCTCTCCCGAGCGTGCTCGTGCTGGGTCGGCAACCGCTCCGGATAATCCGACAGACACGACGGGTCGGCGATCCCCAACTGGTCCGCGACGAACTCCGCCACCCCCGGCGGTACCTTCGCCGGCTGAGACAGGAACGTGCCCAGCATCCGCACGGTGCCCCACTGCACAGCCCAGCCGAGGCGGTTGCGGGGACGGCGCTTGGTCCCAGATGTCTCCAGCGCCGCCTCGTCCAGCCGGAAGAACGCCTCCAGCTCCTGCGGCGAGGGCTCCTGCGCGAACCGCCCGCACCGAGCGACTTGAACATCTGACAGGTACTCAACACTCATGATCCGGAACGCCAGGCGCCTGAGGCCCCGCGCATCCCGCCAGTGATCGAACCGAGATGCGACGCCAGGTACATCACCGCAGATCGAGGAGCCAGGACAGCCTTAGCGTTCAATTCGGGGCCAATATCGGTCCGACCCCTGCGCCGCGGAGACGGACCCCGCGTTGACATCGATAATCTTTTGAGAGTTACTATCACTTGAGTGAGTGACTCACTTGATGGTGACTATCAAAGGAGTGGCCGTGAACCGACGCTGGTGGGCCCTGGGTGCGCTCGTGGCGAGCATGCTCGTGCTCGGTTTCGACATGACGATCCTCAACGTGGCGCTGCCGACGATGGCCGGCGATCTCGGCGCCACCACGGGCGAACAGCAGTGGATGGCCGATGTGTACGTCGTCGTGTTCGCCGCCCTGATGCTCCCGGCCGGCCTGCTCGGTGACCGGTTCGGCCGCCGCCGGATGCTCATCACCGGGCTCGGCGTCTTCCTGGCCGGCTCGCTCGTCGGCGCGCTCGCCACCGACGTGCCCGCCGTCGTGGCAGCCCGCGGTGTGATGGGCGTCGGCGGCGCGCTCGTCATGCCACTCGCGCTCGCCGTGCTGCCCTCGCTCTTCGGCGAACCGAAGGACCGGATCAAGGCCGTCGGCATCGTCTCGGCCGCCTCCGCGCTCGGCATGCCGCTCGGCCCGATCCTCGGCGGCTGGCTGCTCGACCACTTCTGGTGGGGCTCGATCTTCCTGGTCAACATACCGATGGTCGGTATCGGAATCGCCGCCTGCGTGTTCCTGCTCCCCGAGACCCGCGACCCGGCCGCGCCCAGGGTCGACACCGTCTCCACCGTGCTCACCGCGGCCGGCCTCGGCGCCCTGATCTACGCGATCATCGAGGCGCCGGGCCGCGGCTGGGGCGACCCGCTGGTGCTCGCGGTACTGACCGGCGGCGCGGTACTGCTCGCCGCCCTCGTCGTACGGGAACGCAAGGCCGTCCGCCCGATGCTCGACCTGGCCCTGCTGCGGCAGCGGCCGTTCCTGCTGAGCACGCTCGCCGCGACGCTGGTGATGTTCGTGCTGGCCGGGCTGATGTTCATCCTGCCCGGCTACCTCCAGGCCGTGCTGGGCCACGACGCCTTCGGCACCGGGCTGCGCATGCTGCCGATGATGGGCGGCCTGATCGTCGCCGCGAAGGCCGGCAGCCCGGTCACCGAGCGCTTCGGCGCCCGCGCCACCATGTCGGCGGGGCTCGTCGTGCTCGCATTCGCCGCGCTGCTCGGCAGCCGTACGACCGTCGACAGCGGCTACGGATTCACCGCGCTGTGGCTGTCCATCGCCGGACTCGGCTTCGGCTTCGCGGTCGTGCCCGCCATGGACGCGGCGCTCGGCGCCCTGCCCGCCGACCGGGCCGGCAGCGGGTCCGGGCTGCTGATGACCGTACGCCAGACGGGCAGCGCCCTCGGGATCGCCCTGCTGGGGAGCCTGCTGGCCGGCGCCTACTCCGGCCGGCTCGACACCACGGGCCTCCCGCCCGCCGCCGCCGACACCGCCGGGGACTCCGTCGTCGCCGCCCACGCCGTCGCCGCCCGGCTCGGCGCCCGGCACCTCGCGGACTCCGCCGACGCGGCGTACGTCCACGGCATGGGCCTGGTGCTCCTGGTCATCGCCGCGACGTCCCTGGTCAGCGCCCTGTTCGTCGGGGCGTTCCTGACGGCCGCGCCCCGGGAGCGGACCCCGTCCCCGGACGTGGCCGCTGCCCCGGCCGATGCCTGACAATGGGGGCCATGGCCGCCACCTCCCGCATCCCCTCCTTCGCCGCACCCGACGCACAGCCCCCGATGGGGCTGCGCGAGCGCAAGAAGCTCAAGACCCGGGTCGCGATCCGGCAGGCCACGTACCGCCTCATCGGGGAGCAGGGGTACGACGCGACGACGATCGAGCAGATCGCGGAGGCGGCCGAGGTGTCGCCGAGCACGGTGTTCCGGTACTTCGCGACCAAGGAGGACATCGTCCTCACCGACGAGTACGACCCGGTCATGGAGGCCGCGCTCCGCAGCCGCCCGGCCGGCGAACCCCCGCTGCAGTCCGTGCGGCTGATGATGCAGGAGGCGCTGTCCTCGTTCCTCAGCGCCGAGGACGAGGAGCTGCGCCAGCGCACCCGGCTGATGGTCGAGATCCCCGCGATCCGCGCCCGGATGACGGAGACCATGTCGGACACGGCGAAGGTGCTCGCCCGGGTCCTCGCCGACCGCACCGGCCGCAGCGCGGACGACCTGGGCATCCGGGTGTTCATCGCCGCGGTGCTGGGCGCGCTGCGCGAGGTGACGCTGTACTGGGGCGAGCACGACCAGGAGGGCGACCTCCTGGCCATGATCAACGAGGCGATGGACACGCTGGAGGGCGGCCTGCGCCTCTGACCGCCCCCGCTCCCGCCGGTCAGACACCGCCCGGGCCGGGCCCTCCGATCAGCTGCCGCCGAGAACGCGGGCCAGCGTCTGCGGGTCGGTCGTCGGCGCGTCGCAGACGAAGTGCCTGCACACGTACGCGGTCGGCGCGCCGTCCGTCATCGGCCGGTCCGCCAGCAGCGGGAACTCCGCGCCGCCCGCCTCCCCCGCCGCGACCACCGCGCCGGGCGCCCGCCCCAGCAGGGCGGTACGGTGCAGCGCGCCGCCGACCGGCCCGGCGACCGCCACCTCGCGCGGCCCGTCGAGCAGCGCCTCGGCCACCGCGAGCCCCCAGCCGATGAAGCGCGGCGCACGCGGCCCCAGCGCCTTCACCACGCCCAGCGCCCCTTCGGCGGCGGTGCGGTGGGGCTCCGAGCCGGTGTGCGCGGCATACGAGAGGAGCGCGCCGGCCGCCGCGGTCCAGCCCGCCGGGGTGGCGCTGTCAGTGGGGTCCTGGGGGCGGCGGATCAGCTGCTCGGCGTCGTCCGCCGTGTCGTACAACTGGCCGCCCTCGCCCGTGAAGTGCTGGAGCACGATGTCGAGCAGGAACCCGGCGAACTCCAGCCAGGCGCCCTCCCCGGTGACGGCCGCCAGCGCGAGGAAGCCCTCCGCGACATCGCCGTAGTCCTCCAGCACCCCGGCGTGCTCCCCGGCGCGCCCGTCCTTCGACGTACGGTCCAGCCGGGCGACGGGTCCCATGTGGACCCGTACCAGCAGGTCGGCCGCCTCGGTGGCGCGCTCGACGAGGTCGGGCCGGTCGAAGTAGGCGCCCGTCTCGGCGAGCGCGGCGATCGCCAGACCGTTCCAGGCGGCGACCACCTTGTCGTCCCGTCCGGGGCGCGGGCGCGTCCCACGGGCGGCGAGCAGCCGCTCGCGTACGCCGGCGGCGCGGGGGTCGTCGTGGTCGCCGGGCAGCTGGAGCACCGAGGAACCCTCCTCGAAGGTGCCCTCGTCGGTCACCCCGAAGTACTCCGCCGCGAACGCGGCGTCGTCCTCGCCCAGCACCTCGCGCAGCTGCGCCGGCGTCCACACGTAGTACGCGCCCTCGACGTGCCGGCCGGCCGCGTCCTCGCTGTCGGCGTCCAGCGCGGAGGCGAAGCCGCCCTCCGGCGTACGCAGTTCGCGGACCATGAAGTCGGCCGTCTCCAGCGCCACCCGCCGGGCGAGCTCCGACCCGGTGGAGCGCCACAGATGGGCGTAGACGCGGCACAGCAGCGCGTTGTCGTAAAGCATCTTCTCGAAGTGCGGCACGACCCAGTCGCGGTCCACCGAGTACCGCGCGAAGCCGCCGCCGAGCTGGTCGTAGATCCCGCCCCTGGCCATCGCCTCGCAGGTGTCGGCCGCCATCTGCAGCGCCCCGTCCGCCCCGGTGCGGGCGTGGTGGCGCAGCAGGAACTCCAGCGCCATGGACGGCGGGAACTTCGGCGCCCCGCCGAACCCGCCCCGCTTCTCGTCGTACTCCCGGGTCAGCCCCAGCAGCGCCTGCGCGAGCTCCGCCTCCCCGGGCGGCCCGTCACCGCCGTGCGCGAGGCTGCGCTCGGACAGATCGCGCACGATCCGCCCGGCCACCTCCCCGACCTCGTCCCGCCGGTCGCTCCAGGCCGCCGTCACCCCTTCGAGCACCTGCCGGAACGACGGCATGCCGTGCCGGGACTCGGGCGGGAAGTACGTCCCGAAGTAGAAGGGTTCGGCATCGGCGGTGAGGAACACGGTCATGGGCCAGCCCCCCTGCCCGGTAGCCGCCTGCACCGCCTCCATGTACACGGCATCCACATCGGGCCGCTCCTCGCGGTCCACCTTCACGGACACGAAGTGCTCGTTCATGTACGCGGCGGTGTCCTGGTCCTCGAACGACTCGTGCGCCATGACGTGGCACCAGTGGCAGGACGAGTAGCCGACCGACAGGAGAACGGGCACGTCGCGCCGCCGCGCCTCCTCGAACGCCTCGGGCGACCAGGGCCACCAGTCGACCGGATTGTCAGCATGCTGAAGCAGATACGGCGAGGTCACACCAGCCAACCGGTTCATACGGGCCAGCCTCTCACAATGCCCCGCGCCGGCATGGGGACCTCACGGACGCGGGCGTCTCCGGACCGGTGGACAGTAGGCTGAGCCTCGACGGTTCCGGAACTGCTCAGGCTCCTCGAAGGAGGTACACCATGACCGCCGAGATGGTGGCGCCCGAGTGGATGCACGCGCAGATCAGCGCGGAGCAGTACGACTCCTGGTCCGAGGAACAGTGCGCCGGCATCGAGATCGTGGACGGGATGGTCGTCGTGAGCCCGACCGCCTCCAAGCGGCACAATCGCTTGGCCCGCATCCTGGCCAACGCCCTGGACGCCGCCGCGGGCCCGGACTGGAACGCCGACACGGACTTCGACGTCCGCCTGCAGGACGTCCCCCTCACCAACCGCCGCCCGGACGTCACGGTGTACCGGGCTGACACCATCGACCTCACGCCCACCCGCCCCGAGCACGTCCTCCTGGTTGTCGAGGTCGTGTCACCCGGCTCGGAAACCACGGACAGGGTCGTGAAGGTCGACCAGTACGCCAAGGCGGGCATCCCGTTCTACTGGCGTATCGAACAGGCCGCCACGGGTGTCCCCATCATCTACACGTATGTTCTCGACCCTGCCACCAAGGCTTACAGGGACGGCGAGATGTTCACCGGCACGGTGAAGGCCACTGCGCCTTTCTCCATCGCGGTCGATCTTGGTGTCATGTAAGGACCCGAGAGGTTCAAGCGGGGGTGCCGCACAGCGCCCGCGCCCTGGCGGGAAACCTCACGCGCCCACCGTGGGAGGACGCGGTTCGGTGCTCGCCGCAACCGCAGGACCGGTCACGGCTGGATCGGGCCTTCTTCGGACCTTCGCCTGGTGCCGTCCAGCTCCCAGCCGCAGAAGGTGAACAGGACGATCAGCGCGGCTCCGGCGGAGATCGCCCAGTCCGCCAGGTTCATCACGCTGAAGCCGTGCACCGAGATGAAGTCGACCACCGCGCCCCGCAGCCCGCCCGGAGAGCGGAAGAGGCGGTCGGTCAGGTTGCCGAGCGCCCCTCCCAGCAGCAGCCCGAGGGCGACCGCCCAGGGGGCGCTGTACAGCCTGCCTGCCACGCGAGCGATCACGACGGCGACGGCGGCGGCGATGAGCGTGAAGACGATGGTCATCGCTCCGCCCATGCCGAACGCCGCACCCGGGTTGCGCATCACCCGCAGTTCCAGCCAGGTGCCGATCACCTCGACCGGGGCGTGGTGCTCCAGACGCGCGACCACGAGCAGTTTGCTGCCCAGGTCGACGGCGTAGGCAGCCGCGGCCAGGGCGAGCAGCAGGGGGATGCGCCGTCTGCCCTTCCCCGCTCCTTCGCGCCGGCTCTCACCGCGCACGTCAGCGGTCTGCTCGGGAACTGTCACGTCCGGTCACCTCATCGTCTGTAGTCCGTTGGTGCCTGCCGGTTCGTCGGCCTGCGGCACTGGGGCGCGGGCCGCGGCGGCGATGCGTTCGAGGCCGACGCCCTCCGCCCAGCGTGCCGTCGGCGCCGCCGGTGAGGGTGGTGACGGCGTCCGCGTAGGCCGGGGCGGAGTTGCGCTCCGATTCCTCCGTACGGGTGTCGGCGCAGTCTCGCAGACTCCCTGTCGTCCTCCGGCCGCAGGCAGGAGACTGGCCCTGGGAGCGGCCGGGCGCCGGGCCGGCCTGCGGACGAGAACCGAGGGGGACACATGCGGATGCGGGACAGCCACCGGGCGGACGCCGAACGGCTGTTGGTACGGGCCGTGGAGGAAGAGGCGCGGCGCACCGGCGGACGGACGGACTCCGCCGTCCTGCTGACGCGTGCGCGGGCCGCTCTCGACGGCATGGCGGCCGGTGCGGCCGAGGAGTACGCGGCGTACGTCCAGGCGCTCGACGCGGCGGACGGGCAGCGGGCGGGGCAGCGCTTCGACCGGGCGACCCTGTCGACGCCGTTACTGGTCACCGGGGTCGCCGCCGTCGCCGCCGCCGGGGCCGATGTGGCGCTCGGTACGGCGTCGGGCCTCGCGCTCGGCGCCGGGGCGGTCGTCGCGGTCGCGGGGGCCACCGCCACCGTCGCCAGGGCCACCGCCTCGCAATGGCCGGCCGCGCACCGCCGGGCCGGGGCGGCGGGCCGGCCGGGCGGGCCCGAGCAGCTGCGGCTGCAGTGGCTGTCGGCGCTGGAGGTACGGGGCATACGCCCGTACCTCGACCAGCAGCGCATGCTCGCCGGCGCCACCCGCACCCCGGCGAAGAAGTCCGCGGCCAAGGCGCGTACGCCCCACCTGCGCGGCGGGGACCGCAGCGCGGCCGCCCGGATGCGCTCGCTCCTGGAGCAGTCGTTCGGTCATCTGCCCGAGGCGGGCGCCCGGTTCGCGGGGCGGCGGGCCGAACTGGCCCGCATCGGGCAGTGGGTGCACGCGGCCCGTGCCTCGACGGAGACGAAGCCGACCGTCGTCGTGCTGCACGGCCCGCCGGGCGCCGGGCGCACCACGCTGGCGGTGCGGGCGGCGCACGATCTGAAGGACCAGTTCCGGGGCGCGTGCGTGGTGGACCTGCGCGGCGGTGCGGACGGCGAGGCGCCGCTGCCGACCCGGGACGCGCTGCTCCATCTGCTGAACCGGCTGGGCGCGCCCCGCGAGCAGCTGCTGTTCCGCGACAGCTCCTCCGCCGGGCAGCAGGTGCGCCGGCTCAGCGAGCTGTACCACCAGCATCTGACCGGCACCGCCGTGACGATCGTCCTGGACGACGCGAGCGACGCGGAGCAGGTCGCCACGCTGATCCCGGAGCGTTCGGACAGCCTGGTCCTGGTGACCGCCCGCGAGCCGCTCGACCTGCCCGATGCCCTGCCCGCGTGGGTGCACCGGCTGGAGGTCGGGGCTCTCGACCCGGCGGGCGCGGAGGAGCTGCTGCGCGCGGTGTCGCAGGAGGCGGAGCCGGGCCCGTACGACTATCCGTCGAGCGAGGCGATCACCGACCTGTGCGGCGGGCTGCCGCTGGCCCTGCGGATCGCGGGCTCCTCGCTCGGGGCGCGTACCGCCGCCACGCTGGCGGCCGACCTCGCCGCGTACGGGCCGGTGCCGCCCGTCGAACGCGCCCTGTGGCTGCGCTACACCGACCAGTCCGAGCAGGCCAGGCGGCTGCTGCGGCGGCTCGCCCTGGCCGGCCGGGCGAGCCTGGGCGCGGCGGCGGCCGCGGCCCTGCTCTCCGCCGACGAGCAGGAGGCCGGCCGGCTGCTGACGGCCCTGTCCGGGGCCGGGCTGCTGGACCACGTACGCGGCTCCCGCTACCGGCTGCACGACCTGGTGCGCGGCTTCGCCCTGGCCCGGCTGCTCGACGAGGAGGAGCCGGCCGAGCGCTCGGCCGCACAGGAGCGGCTGATCACGAACTACGCGGAGCTGGCCGGTGCGGTGATCCGGATGGTGGACGGCAAGATGTCCACCCGGGCCGGACAGTTCGGCCCGCACGGCTTCAGCTCGCTGGACGCGGCGCTGCGCTGGCTGGACGACGAGTCGAGCTTCATCACCTCCGCGCTGCGGCACGCCGAGGGCGTCGACCAGGGTGCGGTGCTCGCGCTGCTCGGCGCGCTGTGCGACTACTGCCTGCTGCGCGGCGACCTGTACCGGCTGGGTGAGATAAGCGAGCTGACCCAGGCGGTCGACCAGGGGCTGCTGGAGCGGTCGGTGCAGTGGCGTACCGGCATCGCCGCCCGTCAGCTGGGCGAGCTGGACAAGGCCCGTACGACGCTGTCCTCGGTGGTCGGCCTCTACCGGGAGGCGCAGAACGACTCCGGCACGGCACTGGCGCTGTGCTCGCTCGGCATCACTCTGCACCACCAGGGCAACCTGACCGAGGCGGCGGCCCGGCTCCGCGAGGCGATCCAGCTCCAGTCGTCGGCCGGGCAGGACGAGGACCGGGCCTGGTCGATGCACGCACTGGCCGCGGTCGAACGCGACCGGGGCAACCTCGCCGAGGCCGTCACCCTCCTGGACACCGCGCTGGTCCTGCACCGCGAGGGCGAGTCGCTGCACGGCGAGGCGTGGACGCGGTTCCAGCTGGGCCAGGTCCGGCTGCGCCTGGGCGATGTGGAGCGGGCCGAGACCGCGCTGCGCGCCGCCCTCGATCTGTACGGGCGGACCCGTGACGAGCGGGGCGAGGCGTGGGCGATGACCCAGCTGGCCCGCGCCCGGCTGCTGGCCGGGGACGCGGGCCCGGCGGCCGAGCAGCTGAACGCGGCCCTGGGCCGCCACCGCGTCAACGAGGACGCGCGCGGCGAGGCGTGGACCCTGTACTACCTGGGCCAGGCCCTGGAGGAGGCCGGCGACACCGTGCAGGCCGTACGGCAGCTGGAGCGGGCCCGGACGATGTTCTCGCGGATGCGGGACGTCTACGGTCTTGCCTGCGCCCGGCACCACTCGGGGCGCGTCACCCGCGACCAGCGGGCCGCGCAGACGGGCAACCTGCGCAATTCCGGTTTCGCCCGACAGCTGCTGGCCGACGCCCGCGCCGACTTCCGGCGCATCGGCGTCGCCCACGGGGAGGCGTGGGCCTGCCTGGAGCTGGCACTGATCGACGCGGGCAACCAGCGTGCGCCCCAGGCCCTGGAGCTGTGCGGCGAGGCGGTCACGCTCTTCGAGTCGTACGGCGACGCGCGGGGCGCCGACTGGGCCCGCTTCCTGCGCTGCACGCTGCTGCCGTACGCCTCACCCGGCGGCATCGAGGTGGGCACGGTGGTCGCGCAGCAGGAGCTGTCGGACCTCCGCGCCGCCGCCCACCCGTCCCGGGACCCCAAGGTGGACGACTGCGCGGACGCGTTCCGCGTCATCCTGGACCGGGGCACAGACCTGGAAACGGGCTGGCAGGCGTGGTCCCTGGGCCTGATCCCGTCCCGCCGGACCCGGGAGATCATGGGCGTAACGGTCTGATCAAGCCCGCACAGGCAAACCCGGACCGGCCGATCAAGCCCGCCCGGCGCTCAAGGGCGCCTCCCCGGACCCGCACGAACAGGACCAGACCGGCCGAATTCCAGCCCGCCCGGCGCTTGAGGGCATCCCTCCAGCCCGTCCGGCGCTTGAGGACACGGCGGACGGGGCGCCCCGACGCGCGCCCCGCCCCCGCCTACTTCCGCTTCGCGGACACCGGCTCAGCCGACTCCTCCGACGCCGGCTCCGCCGGCCCCGGCCCCTCCTCGAAGTCCACCCGCCCCATGTGCCGGTTCATCGACTTCATGAGCAGCCACACGCCCACGGCGAGCGCCGCGAAGACGATGAAGCCGAGGACCCCGGGGGTCACCTTGTTCTTGTCGAGTTCCTCGGCGAGCGGGACGAGGTGCGTCAGTGCCTGAGTCGCGTACATATCAGGCATTGTCGCGGATGCCCGCGAAGAGGTCGCTCTCGGGGAGGGAGGTATCGACGAGGGACTTCGCCAGCTCGTACTCCTCCGTGGGCCAGACCTCCTGCTGGATCTCCATCGGGACGCGGAACCAGCCGCCCTCCGGGTCGATCTGCGTGGCGTGCGCGATCAGCGCCTTGTCGCGGATCTCGAAGAAGTCCGCGCACGGAACGTGCGTGGTCAGCGTGCGTTCGGCGCGCTCGAACTCCTTCCAGCGCTCCAGCCAGTCCGCGTACGGGGACTCCAGGCCGCGGGCGAGCAGCGCCTCGTGCAGGGCGACCGTGCGCGGCCGGTTGAAGCCCTGGTTGTAGTAGAGCTTCTGCGGCGTCCAGGCCGGGCCGAACTCCGCCTCGGGGAACTTCTCGGTGTCCGCGGCGCCCTCGAAGGCGATCATCGAGATGGTGTGGGTCATGATGTGGTCGGGGTGCGGGTAGCCCCCGTTCTCGTCGTACGTGGTGATGACCTGCGGCCGGAACGCGCGGATCTTCGCGACGAGGCGGCCCGCGGCGACGGTCTCGTCCTCCAGCGCGAAGCAGCCCTCGGGCAGCGGCGGCAACGGGTCGCCCTCGGGCAGTCCCGAGTCGACGAAGCCGAGCCACTCCTGCTTGACGCCCAGGATCGCCCGGGCCTCGTCCATCTCCTTCCGGCGCACCTCGTGGATGTTCTCCTCGATGTACGCGTCGCCCTGGAGTTTCGGGTTGAGGATGGAGCCGCGCTCGCCTCCCGTGCAGGTCACGACCAGCACGTCCACCCCCTCGGACACATACTTGGCCATGGTGGCCGCGCCCTTGCTCGACTCGTCGTCGGGGTGAGCGTGTACGGCCATCAGTCGAAGCTGCTCAGTCAAGACTCGATCCTCAGTGATTGGTCGCGAAGTGCAACTTCTATAGTGACCGAACCGGGGGGTGGAAAATTCCTCGATTCCCGGTACGGGAGGGACGATCATGACGGCGGTGCGCGAGGCGCTTCCCGAGAACCGCTACGGCCGCTCGGCGGACCAGCGCGCGGACCGCAAACTCAAGATCATCGGCGCGGTGCTCGGCGTCGTCCTGCTGGGCGTGATCGGCTGGATCGGTTACGGCTACGTGGCCGGAAAGGGCCTCAGCGCCGAGCTGATCAAGTTCAAGGTGGTCTCGGACGACAGGGTCGAGGTGCACCTTGAGGTGCGCAAGGACCGGGACGCCCAGGGCTACTGCACGCTGCGCGCGCTGCGCGAGGACAGCGGCGAGGTCGCCCGCAAGGACTTCCGCTTCGACGGGGACAGCAGCCGGATCGACCGCATCCTGACCCTGCGCACGACGTCCCGGGCGACCGCCGTCGAGCTCATCGGCTGCACGGACGACGGCGGGGCGCCGCGTTGACCGCAGCGCGCCCGTCGTAACCTCACTTAACAGGATCTGACCTGCGCTTTCCTCGGTCGGCCCCGTTACCTTCTCCCCCTTTTCCCGGTGAATTGTTAGGCTCGTGGTTTCGCCCACCCGTAGGAGCGCATGCTTCCCGGGTAGGGCGTTGCTTTGTATTCCCAGTACCGACGAGGAGCACCCTGTGACCCAGACCAGCGAAAACGTCACCTGGCTCACGCAGGAGGCGTACAACCAGCTCAAGGCCGAGCTGGAGTACCTGTCTGGTCCCGCGCGCACGGAGATCGCCGTCAAGATCGCGGCGGCCCGTGAGGAGGGGGACCTGCGCGAGAACGGCGGGTACCACGCGGCCAAGGAGGAGCAGGGCAAGATGGAGCTCCGGGTGCGCCAGCTGACCCAGCTCCTCGAGCACGCCAAGGTCGGCGAGGCGCCGGCCGACGACGGCGTGGTCGAGCCCGGCATGGTCGTGACGATCGCCTTCGACGGCGATGACGACGACACGGTGACCTTCCTCCTGGCCTCCCGCGAGTACGCCAGCGGCGACATCGAGACGTACTCGCCGCAGTCGCCGCTCGGCACCGGCGTGAACGGCAAGAGGATGGGCGAGAGCGCCGAGTACGAGCTGCCGAACGGCAAGACCGCCACGGTGAAGATCCTGTCGGCGAAGCCGTACACCGGCTGACCGGTCAGCACGGCGAAGAGCTCCGGCCGCTCGGTGCGGCCGGGGCTCTTCCGTGTCCGTGGACCCAGTCTCCCGCTCGGCTACGCGTTCACCTGGATCGACGCACTGATCGGCCTCTCCGTCCGTACCCCGGAAGCGGTGAACTCGGGGGCCATCGCGCCGGTCACCAACATGCAAGGGAGCTGGTAGGAGGGTGGCACAGGCGCAGCCCCAAAGCCCTCCAGTGCCTCCAGGGCGGCCCGGTACTCACCCGAGCTGTGCCAGTGGTGCACCCGCCGGTACAGCGTCGTGTAGCCCCGGCCGCAGATCCTCTCGGACCCGCTGTACTCGTTCCACGGCTTCCCCGTGCGGAGCTTCTCCAGCATCACGTCGAAGGCCCCGCGCACATCCGCCCACTGGCGCGTGCCCGACAGGATGCCCTTGACCCTGTCCCACATCTCGTCTGTCAGTTCCGCGGGCACCGGGGTTTCGGTCTCGCGGTGCCACTCGGTGATCGGGTCGACCAGACCCTTGTGCCGGGGCACTCCCTTGTCGGTGATGTTCACGCGGATGTCGAGCAGGTCAATCAGGTCTAACTTCTGCGTGAAGGTGAAGTCGCGCTCGGTGTTGATGTCCCATACGGCCGTGAGCAGGCTGCGGGCTCGCTCCTCCTGGGCCTCCGCCTCCTCAAGCCACTCGGCGACGCCCTCCCTCTCCTCCGCCAGCTCGGTCTCCTGGGCTTGCAGCTCTGCTTTCAGCTCCTCGACGAGCACGGCGTCGTCCTGGTCGGCGTCCTCCACGGAGGCGAGGAGCAGGGCGATCTTCTTCTTGCGGGCCTTGCGCTTCCTCTCGATCTGCATGCTTCAACAGCATCGGCCGGAAGCTCCCAGCAGTCCGCGTGCCGCTCGGCGAGCGGGACGCCCGGCTTACCTGCCATGCACCGGTAGTAGCGGCCGGCGGTGTTCTTCGAGCGTCCCTCTGCCACGAACGCGCCGGTCCGGTGGGCTCCGCACACGGAGATCAGGCGGTTGGTCAGCATGTACTGGGAGGCTGCCGCGCTCCGCAGACGGGAGGTGCGCTTCAGCCAGGCGAGCACGGCTTCCGCGCGGTCGTCCGACAGGGCCTTGGGCACGTCGATGCGGAAGGCGGTGGAGATCTCCTCACCGTCCTCGTTCCGGCCGCCGAAGTTGAACTCGACGTAGCCCTTCAGGCTGGCCCGAATCCGGCGCGCGAGGTTGCCGCCATCCCAGGGCTTGCCCTGACGCGTCAAATACCCCTTCGAGTTCAGGTGGCGAGCTGCCCCCTCGCGCGTCACGGACTCAGGAGAGTCAAGGACGTAGTCAGCGAATGCCTCGACCTGTTTGACCTCGACCGGATTCAAGGCGGGCTCGCCAACCTCGTCGAGCGTCAAGCCGAAGGGGGGCTCGCCCAGCGGCCAACCACCGGCCGCGATCTTCTGCATCCGGCCGCCCGTGGTCCGCTCAAGGATCAAGGCGTGCTCGACCTCGGCCATGTAGGCGAGCAGAGAGAGCTGGGTGCCGAACGTGTCGTCGTTCGAATCGATGCGGCCATCCGCCGTGACGATCCGGACGCCCCTGTCGCTGACGTCATAGACCCAGCGATGGATGCTCTTCATCGTCCTGCCAATGCGGTCCAGCTTACCGAAGATCACCAGGTCGACCCCGTCGGCCATGATGTCGTCGGTCATACGGTCGAGGTCTTCGCGCCTGGCCAGCTTGCCGGACACGCCGCCGTCCACATAGACGTCGGCAATGACGTGGGGTACGTGACGGAGGTAGGCAGCGAGCCAGCTACGGCACTGTTCCTCCTGCACCTTCAGGCCGTAGCCTTCGAGCTGCTGAGTTGTGGAAACGCGCAAGTAGATCGCAACCCGGACAACGCTCTGACGCAGATTCCGCCGGGGAGGAACAGCTAGTCCCACTATCACGGCCTCCTTGCGTGCACCATGTGTAACTATGAGTGTAAGTCGTTCATTGTCGCAGGGCAACGAGCCCCGCCTCAACCCCTGGCCCTCTTCTGGGCTTCGATTTCTTCCAGCGTCGTGATCTTCGGCGCCCGGCGGGCCCTCGAGGCAGCCCGCTTTGCCGGAGCCGCCTTCTTCGCTGCCACCCTGCGCGCAGCCCCCCGCTTCGGCGCTACCGGTCTCGGCTCGCCCTTTTCCTGGATCACACCCCCCGCCACCTTCACCTGTCGGATCAGCTCCTCGATCGGCGCGGCGTGCGTCTCGCAGAGATCCAGGTCCACAGGCACATCACCCTCAATCGCGATGGTGTAGGTCTTCGCCGGGGTCTGCTCGTCAAGGTCGCAAGCGGTGATCTTCATCGGGGCTCCGGTTTGATTCTGTAGCGGGCGCTACTGTCGTAAGTGTGCAGAGTTGACAGGGTCGAGACACAATCGGAGTGTAAGTGGTGCGTGTTTGGACCACCGGAAATATGCCCGCGGTGACGCACTCAAGGAAGGAGAGAGCATGGGGGCCCGCAAGATCCAGGACAAGGATGAGGTCATCAGATGGTTCGAGGAGGGTTGGACGTACCAGGAGATGACCGAGGAGTATAAGCGTAGGTACGGCATCGACACCGGCCCCTCCATGTGGGGCAACTTCCGGTACCGCGAAGGTCTGGATCGCCGGATCACACGGGACGACGAGCTTATCCCGTGGGCCGTTAAGAAGGAGCACCGTCAGCCGTACCCGATCGTCATGCTTCGCGTCGAGGCACGCAGGCGTGCCGGCCTACCTCTCGACGAGAACAGGACCAAACGGCTCGCGAGCTGGAAGAAGATGCTCGAAGACAACAACGCAGTCGTGCACTATGACCCGGACACGGAGGAAGGCTGGTTTTACGTGCCCCGCGACGAGGGTGACGACGACATCATCCGGCGTCCGGCCAACAAGACAACCAAGCGCAAGAACGCTGACGAGCACACGGACTACCGCAAGACGGAAACCAATAAGTAGCGCTCCGACCTGCGAGATCCCCTTCAGTGCCGCGTCTTCCTCGCCAAGCAGGGCATCCAGTATTCGAAAGCCCCGTACAACGAGGTCTTCCGGGCCCGACTGCTGGACCTGTACGAAGAGGTCCACGCGTACGCCTTCGAGCTGCGGATAGCCGAGCCGGCCAAGCGCACCACCAGGCGATGTATCAGGAGTGCACGACCTGATGCCGGACGACACCCGACCGCAGAGCCCGCACGAGCGGATCAGCAGGCGGACTTCGACTCCCACTCGATGACCACGGTCGAGGATTGCGCGATGGTTGCCCGCCCGATCCGGCAGCTACGTCGTCGTGTCGGCGCCCCCTGCTGCGGACTCGCCGGGGGCGCTGGCCGACCATCCGGCGGGTCGAGTCCTGTTGCGCAACCTTCAACAGACTCGCGTGGGCGGGCTTCGCGGCCTCGGCACAGAGCGGGGCGGCGCCCCTACACAGAAGGGGGTCTGGTGCTTAGTCAAGCACTAAAGCGCGCGGGCGGTTGCCGGCCCTCGCGCCTAACCAACCCGGCTTGCAAGCCAAGTTGGTGACACCGCTACCACCGTGGCACAGAGCGACGAGGGCCCTCCCGGCAGTCAGGAGGATCCTCGTCGCCTATGGGCCGGCCTACAGCACCCACGTAGGGGCAGGCATGCACGCCCTCTCTCGGGCATGCGGTCAGGGCATGTGACACATACTGCTGAGCCACCGAGTAGTAGCCGTAGACCACGTCGTTGCCAGCCGCCTGGCTAAGAGCCTCGGGCGAGGGCATCAGGATCGGTGGCAGCTCGATGGGATTGGGAGCAGAAGGCCCGGAAAGGGGCTCTCGACCCACTCCACACCTCTTGCCAGTATTCACATCGCTCTGTGTCCCGCCGACTGACTCAGTTCGCGGCGCTACGGTACTTGCGTACGGCTAGGGTCCGGAAAACCAGGATGATCACCACCGACCAGCTGACGGAAGCCCACACCGGGTGCTGCATCGGCCAGGCGTCAGAGGGCGAGACGCCAGGGTTTCCGAACAGTTCGCGGCACGCCTGGACGGTCGCACTGAACGGATTCCACTCAGCGATCGGCTGGAGCCAGCTCGCCATGTTCTGGGTGGGCACGAAGGCGTTCGAGATGAAGGTGACTGGGAACAGCCAGATCAGGCCGCCCGAGGTAGCGGCCTCCGGAGTCCGGACAGACAGACCGATCAGCGCGCCGATCCAGGAGAAGGAGTAACCGAGGAGGAGCAGGAGAGAGAAAGCGCCGAGCACCTCCCCGATGTTGGTGTGCGTGCGCCAGCCGACCAGCAGGGCCACGATCGCGAGCACGATGACCGTGATGATGGTCTGCACAAGGTCGGCGACAGTTCGCCCGGTAAGAACAGCGCCGCGAGCCATCGGCAGGGACCTGAAGCGGTCGATCAGCCCCTTGTGCATGTCGTCGGCGATCCCGGCGCCCGCGCCGGCCGTGGCGAAGGTGACGGTCTGGGCGAAGATGCCCGCCATCAGGAACTCGCGGTACTCGGAGGGGCTCGTCGAGCCATCCACGACGAGGGAGCCACCGAAGACGTAGCTGAACAGCACCACGAACATGACCGGCTGGATGATCCCGAAGAGCAACATCTCAGGAATCCGGCTCATGCGAATGAGGTTCCTGCGGGCAATGACCAGTGAGTCGCGGACCGACTGGCCGATGCCGCCGACCGGCCGTGGGGCGCCCGTGCGGGCGGTTTCGCTGAGGGCGCTCATTTCTCCGTCTCCGTTTCGGGGGTCCCGGCTTCGTTCTTCTCCTGTTCTGCGGCGTGGCCGGTGAGGGAGATGAACACGTCGTCGAGGGTGGGGCGGCGCAGCCCGATGTCGTCGATCTCCACGCCCTCACCGTCGAGTTCGCGGATGACCTCGGCGAGGAGCTTGGCGCCGCCGTCGACCGGGACGGTCAGTTTGCGCATGTGCGGCAGGACGGCGGTCTCGCCCTTGCCGAGGCGGGTGAGGACGGCGCGGGCCGGTTCGATCTGTTCGGGCCGGTGCACGACGACCTCGACGCGTTCGCCGCCGGTGCGGGCCTTGAGCTGGTCGGAGGTGCCCCGGGCGATGACCAGGCCGTGGTCGATCACGCAGATGTCGTGGGCGAGGTGGTCGGCCTCCTCCAGGTACTGCGTGGTCAGCAGCAGGGTCGTGCCGCCGGCGACCAGCTCCTCGATGACCTCCCAGAGCTGCTGCCGGTTGCGCGGGTCGAGGCCGGTGGTCGGCTCGTCCATGAACATGACCGGCGGGGAGACGACGAGGGCGGCGGCGAGGTCGAGGCGCCGGCGCATGCCTCCGGAGTACGTCTTGGCGGGGCGGTCGGCCGCGTCGGCCAGGTTGAACCGCTCCAGCAGCTCCCCCGCCCGGGCCTTCGCCGCGCGCCCGTTCATCTGGTAGAGCTGGCCGACCATCCGGAGGTTCTCGCGGCCGGTCAGGTATTCGTCCACGGCCGCGAACTGGCCGGAGAGCCCGATCGAGCGCCGTACCTCGTTGGGGTTCTTCAGCACGTCGATCCCCGCGACGAAGGCGCTGCCGCTGTCGGGCCTGAGCAGCGTCGTCAGGACGCGTACGGCGGTCGTCTTGCCGGCCCCGTTGGGGCCGAGGAGTCCGAGGACGGTGCCCTCCGGCACGTCCAGGTCGACGCCGCCGAGTGCAGTCACGTCTCCGAAGGTCTTCACGAGCCCTTCGGCGTAGATGGCGCCTGGCATAAGGGGTTCCCCCAGTGCGTTCGGGTGACTACCTCACAGATCCTAGGTTCGCCCGTGGTGCTGCGCCCGGTGAACCCGCAAGCCGGCCGCGCGTCCGCCGGACCCGGGCACACGGACTGTAACGCGATACATCGCGACCCACAAGCGTTCGGCCCGTACGGCCGCGAGCCTCACTCCATCACCCGGTAGCCCGCCTCGCGCAGCGCCGCCTTCACGTCCTCGCAGTGCTCGGTCCCCTTGGTCTCCAGGTGCAGCTCCACCTCCGCCTCGGTGAGGCCGAGCCGGGGGTCGGTACGGGCGTGGCTCACGTCCAGGACGTTGGCGTCGGCCACCGAGAGCACGCCCAGCAGAGTGGCCAGCGCGCCGGGGCGGTCCGTCAGCCGCAGCCGCAGGCTCAGGTAGCGGCCGGCCGCCGCCATGCCGTGGGTCAGGATGCGCTGCATCAGGAGCGGGTCCACGTTGCCGCCGGAGAGCAGCGCCACCACCGGCCCGTGGAACGACTTCGGGTCGCTGAGCAGGGCGGCCACCGGGCTCGCCCCGGCCGGCTCGACCACCATCTTGGCCCGCTCCAGGCAGAGCAGCAGGGCGCTGGACAGCTCGTCCTCGGAGACCGTGCGCACCTCGTCCACCAGGTCCTGGACCAGGCCGAACGGCACGTCACCGGGGCGCCCGACCTTGATGCCGTCCGCCATCGTCTGGAGCGAGCCGATCGAGACGGGGTGCCCGGCGGCCAGGGACGGCGGGTAGCAGGCGGCACCGGCCGCCTGCACGCCGACGATCCGCACGTCGGGCCGGACCGCCTTGACCGCGACCGCGATCCCGGCCGCGAGCCCGCCGCCGCCGACCCCGACGACGATCGTGCGGACCTCGGGGCACTGCTCCAGGATCTCCAGGCCCACCGTGCCCTGTCCGGCGATGATGTCGGCGTGGTCGAAGGGGTGGATGAAGACCGCGCCGGTCTCGCGCGCGTACTCCTGCGCGGCGGCCAGCGTCTCGTCCACGACCGTGCCGTGCAGCCGCACCCGGGCCCCGTACTCGCGGGTCGCGGCGACCTTCGGCAGCGGTGCGCCGACCGGCATGAAGACCGTGGAGCGTACGCCGAGCAGCGCAGACGCGAGCGCGACACCCTGCGCATGGTTTCCGGCACTGGCGGCCACGACGCCGGCGGCGCGTTCGACCGGTGTCAGACCGGAGATGCGTACGTAGGCGCCCCGCAGTTTGAACGAACCGGTCCGCTGCAGGTTCTCGCACTTGAACAGGACGGGCGCGCCCACCAGCGCGGAGAGGTGGCGGCTGCCCTCCAGCGGGGTGACCTTGGAGACCCCGCAGAGCATCTTCTGCGCACCGCGCACATCGTCGAGGATCAGCGGGGGAAAGCGGCCGGGCGACGGGAATTTCATACCGTAAGTCTTGCAGCTGAACGGGGCGCCGGCCGTCGCTTACGAGGCCGTCCTGCGCCGATGTCCGCAGGTTTGTGCAGCGCTGGTACGCGTTGCCCCGGGGCCGCGTACTCTGTCCCCCACCCATCCGACACCGCACGAAGAGAGCCCCCGGCCATGCCCCCTCAGGACATGACGACTGCCTCGTCTCCTTCCGGGGGCGCAGCCCCGGAAAACCCGGGATCCGATCACGTTCTCGACGCCCTCCAGCACCAGGTCGCCGTTTTCGCCCGCCGCGCCGAACAGACCCGCCTCGGCGGAGTGGGCCAGGTGCGCAACTCCATGGACCGGGCGGCCTACCTGCTGCTGAACCGGCTGGACCGGGAAGGGCCGATGGGCGTCAAGGCGCTGGCCGCCGGGATGGGGATCGACTCGTCCACCGTGACCCGGCAGGTCGCGCCGCTGGTGGACACCGGCCTGGTCAAGCGGACCTCGCATCCGGAGGACGGCCGCGCGGTCGTCCTCCAGCTCTCCCCGCGCGGCCAGGCCCGGCTGGACGAGGTCCGCGCCTCGCGGCGGGAGTTGATGACGCAGGTGACGCACGGGTGGAGCGAGGAGGAGCAGGACACGTTCTGCGCGCTGCTCACCCGGTTCAACGCCGCGCTGGCGGCACGGCAGGCCGCGCACCAGACCGCCCAGTCGGGCTGAGGCGCCCGGACGGCCCCCGGCCGCCGGGGGTTGACGGCCCAGGGGGCGGGTCCCGGTGCGCCGGCCCCGCCCCTCACGCGTACGCGGTCAGCCGAGCGCCTGCGTGAGGTCGGCGAGCAGGTCGTCGCCGTTCTCGATGCCGACGGAGAGGCGGACCAGGTCGGCGGGGACCTCCAGCGGGGAGCCGGCCGCCGAGGCGTGCGTCATCCGGCCCGGGTGCTCCAGCAGCGACTCGACGCCGCCGAGGGACTCGCCCAGCGTGAACAGCTTCGCGCGGTTGCAGACCTCGACCGCCGCCTCCTCGCCGCCCGCGACGCGGAAGGACACCATGCCGCCGAACGCCTTCATCTGCTTGGCGGCGACCTCGTGGCCCCGGTGGTCGGGCAGCCCGGGGTAGAGGACGTGGGTGACCTTGGGGTGGCGGGTCAGCAGGTCGGCGACCTTGGTGGCGTTCTCGCTGTGCCGGTCCATCCGGACGGCGAGGGTCTTGATGCCGCGCAGCACCAGCCAGGCGTCGAACGGGCCGGCGACGCCGCCCATCGCGTTCTGGTGGAAGGTCAGCTCCTCGGCGAGATCGGGGTCGTTGACGATGAGCGCACCGCCGACGACGTCCGAGTGGCCGCCCATGTACTTGGTGGTGGAGTGCACCACGACGTCGGCGCCCAGCGCGAGGGGCTGCTGGAGGTAGGGGCTGGCGAAGGTGTTGTCGACGACGAGGCGCGCGCCGGCGCCGCGGGCGACCTCGGCGACGGCCGCGATGTCGGTGATGCCGAGCAGCGGGTTGGACGGGGTCTCCACCCAGACCGCCTTGGTGCGCGGGGTGATCGCCGCCCGCACGGCCGCCACGTCCGAGGTGTCGGCGACGGAGAACTCCACGCCCCAGCGCGTGGCGACCTTCGCGAACAGCCGGAACGTGCCGCCGTAGGCGTCGTTCGGGATGACCACGTGGTCGCCGGGGGCCAGCAGCGTACGGAGCAGGCAGTCCTCGGCGGCGAGGCCGGAGGCGAAGGCGAGCCCGGTGCGGCCGCCCTCCAGGGCCGCGAGGTTCTCCTCCAGGGCGGTGCGGGTCGGGTTGGCGCTGCGGCTGTACTCGTAGCCGCCGCGCAGCCCGCCCACGCCGTCCTGCTTGTACGTGGACACCTGGTAAATGGGCGGAACCACGGCGCCGGTGAGGGGGTCGGCGGTGTTCCCCGCGTGGATCGCGAGAGTTTCGAAGCTGTGCTGGTCGCTCATGGGGCCCGAGCGTAGTTCGTCCTGAGGGCGCTCATGGAGCACCGGGCCGTCCGGTGACAATGGGGGCATGGAGATTCTGTGGTTCCTGCTCGCGCTGTGCATGCTGACCGCCGTCATCGGCCCGTTCGTGCTGCGCCGCCGCGGTGGCATCCGACTGGCGGCGCCCGGCTCCCCCGACGCGGCGGACCCGCAGGACTACGGCTTCGTGCGGCAGGAGGAGCTGGACGTCCGCACGCCGGGCCCGGACCAGGATCTGCTGGACGTGCTGGAGGTCGTCCAGCACACGCAGGAGTGGCGGGCCGCGTCGCAGCTGCTGTCGGGGACGCCGAAGGAGGGCGAGGTCCGGTGGCAGCGGGTACAGGCGTTCGCCGGGGCAGCCTCGCTCGAACTGCTCCAGCGGCCGGGGGTCGGCGGGGCGTGGCTGCGCAAGTGGCGGGCGGAGGCTCCGAAGGACGCGGGGGCGGCGGCCGTGCACGCGGAGTTCCTGGTCCAGCAGGCGTGGCGCTCGTCCACGGCGGGCACGGACGACTTCCGGATCCTGCTGGAGGAGGCCCGTACGGTGATCGCCGAGGCGGCCCTGCTGGCGCCGGGCGACCCCGTTCCGTACATCGTGGAGCTGGCGGTCGCCCGTGGACTGGGGTACTCCGGCGAGGAGTTCGACCAGGTCTGGGCGAAGATCATCGACCGCGCGCCGGCGCACATGGGGGCGCACATGGCGGCCCTGCACTTCTGGAGCGAGCGGTGGCACGGTTCGCGCGAGGAGGCCGACCGCTTCGCGACGGCTGCTGCCGCCCGCGCCCCGCAGGGCTCACTGCTGGCCGCGCTGCCGCTGTTCGCGGTGTACGAGCACCTGCCCGAGGTCAATCTCGTGCGGGGTTTCTACCAGGGCCAGGTGGTGACGAAGGCGGTCGGGGGCGCGATGTTCGCGGTGCACGCGGCGCGCGCCGACGATCCGATGCTCGCGCATGTGCGCCATCTGCTCGTGCTGTTCCTGGTCCGGATGGAGCGCTGGTCGGAGGCGGTGCACCAGTTGGTCCACATCGACGGGCACGTGGGCGCGCTGCCGTGGACGGCGAGCGAGGACCCGGCCGCCGAGTACACGGTGTACCGGGCGCTGGCGGTCGCGGGCTACGAGGCGAACGGCGGCAGCCCGGCGACGCTGCCGCACTGACGGCTCTCCCGGACGCGCCCCGCCGCCGGGCGGGCCGCCACAGGAATCCGCGGGGGCCCCGGCGCGTTGTACGGACAGCACGCCGACCCAGGAGGAGCCCCCGCATGTTCCTGCACCGCCGCACCCCCCAGCTCCCCACCCGGGAGGAGGCCCTGCGCGGCCGCCCCGCCCCGGAGTTCACCGTCCCGTCCCGCCACACGGTCCTGGGCAACAGCCTGCTCGGCCCGTACCCGGAGGGCATGGAGGTCGCGGACTTCGCGCTGGGCTGCTTCTGGGGCGCCGAGCGCAAGTTCTGGCAGACGGACGGGGTCTGGACGACGCTCGTCGGCTACCAGGGCGGCTACACGGAGAACCCCGCCTACGAGGAGGTCTGCTCGGGCCTGACCGGTCACACGGAGGCGGTCCGCGTCGTGTACGACCCGGCCGTCGTCACGTACCCCGAGCTGCTGAAGCTGTTCTGGGAGTCCCACGATCCCACCCAGGGCTTCCGCCAGGGCAACGACGTGGGCACCCAGTACCGCTCCGCGCTCTACACCCACTCCCCCGCCCAGGCGGCCGCCGCCGCGGCCTCCCGCGAGGCGTACCAGAAGGTCCTGACGGCCTCCGGCCACGGCGGGATCACCACGGAGATCCTCCCGGCGGACGACCGCACGTTCTGGCCCGCCGAGCCGGCCCACCAGCAGTACCTGGACAAGAACCCGGCCGGCTACTGCGGCATCGGCGGCACGGGCGTCTCCTGCCCGGTGGGCGTGGCCCCTGCGGAGAGCTGAGCACGGTCGTACGCCGAAGGGCCGGGGGACACGTCCCCCGGCCCCTCGCGCTTGTCGGCGCTACCGGCGTCACAGTCCTCGCTGGACGTCACCGCGGTGCCCGAGGCCCGGGACGCGTGGTCCCGGACCTGTCCGATCGGCGGCGTCAGCGGCTCAGATCAGCCCCTGCGCCAGCATCGCGTCCGCGACCAGTTCGAAGCCGGCGATGTTGGCGCCGACCACGTAGTTGCCGGGGCTGCCGTACTTCTCCGCGGTGGTGTAGCAGGAGTCGTGGATGTGGCGCATGATCTCCGCCAGGCGCTGCTCGGTGTGGGCGAAGGTCCAGGAGTCGCGCGAGGCGTTCTGCTGCATCTCCAGGGCGCTGGTGGCCACACCGCCCGCGTTGGCCGCCTTGCCGGGGGCGAAGGCCACGCCGGCGTCCTGGAAGACGCGGACGGCCTCGGGGGTGGTGGGCATGTTGGCGCCCTCGGCGACCGCCTTGACGCCGTTGCGGACGAGGGTGAGCGCGTCGGCCTCGTGCAGTTCGTTCTGGGTGGCGCAGGGCAGCGCCGCGTCGACGGGGACGTTCCAGACGCCGGCGCCCTCGACGTACTTCACGTGCGCGCCGCGCCGCTCGGCGTACTCGGAGATGCGGCCGCGGCCCTGCTCCTTGATCTCCTTGAGCAGGTCGAGGTCGATGCCCTTGTCGTCCACGACGTAACCGCCGGAGTCCGAGCACGTCACGACGGTGGCACCGAGCTGCTGGGCCTTCTCGATGGCGTAGATCGCGACGTTTCCGGAGCCGGAGACGGCGATGCGCTGGCCTTCGAGGGACTCGCCCCGGCTGCGCAGCATCTCGGCGGTGAACATGACGCAGCCGTAGCCGGTCGCCTCGGTGCGGACCAGGGCGCCGCCCCAGCCGAGGCCCTTGCCGGTGAGGACGCCGGACTCGTAGCGGTTGGTGATCCGCTTGTACTGGCCGAAGAGATAGCCGATCTCGCGGCCGCCGACACCGATGTCACCGGCGGGGACGTCGGTGTACTCGCCGAGGTGGCGGTGGAGCTCGGTCATGAACGACTGGCAGAACCGCATGATCTCGGCGTCCGAGCGGCCCTTCGGGTCGAAGTCCGCGCCGCCCTTGCCGCCGCCGATGGGCATGCCGGTGAGGGCGTTCTTGAAGATCTGCTCGAAGCCGAGGAACTTCACGATGCCGAGGTTGACCGAAGGGTGGAAGCGCAGCCCGCCCTTGTACGGGCCGAGCAGGCTGGAGAACTCGACCCGGAAGCCGCGGTTGACGTGGATGTCGCCCGAGTCGTCCGACCACGGCACCCGGAAGATGAGCTGGCGCTCCGGCTCGCATATGCGCTCGATGACCCGGGCGTCCACGAACTCCGGCCGCTGGGCCAGCACGGGACCTAGGGTCTCCAGGACCTCCCGTACCGCCTGGTGGAATTCCTTCTCGCCCTGGTTGCGGCGGAGGACCTCGGCGTACAACGGCTCGATGATGCGGTTCTCGGCGGCGTGCGGGATGGCGGAGGCAGGGGTGGCCGGCATCTGATCAAGACCTTCCATGGGTCGGCTCATACGCGGGGGCGCCCCCGTCCCGAGGGGCGCCAGGGTCCCCCTCCCCATTGAGGGTGTCGCCGGAACTTCACGCATTACCGCGCTCACGCATGCGGCGTACAGGACCGTTGTGGCGTACCGATTCTCCCAGTGGCCCGGCACAATGGCCCGCCCCATCCACATGGTGATCCCGCCCGCACGGGCCCCGCACCTGGCCAACGGCCTTGCGCGAGGCCGGTTCCGGGCAGGAATGGCCGGGTTGGAGCCGCGCCGGGGAACCGTCCGAAGTGGTGAACCTCACAGTGGCGTGGACCCGGCTGCGAGGTCGCCGGGCTTCCCGCACCGGTTTCCGCGCTTCACCCGAGCGGGTGGCGGTGCCCGCGCTACGCCTTCGCGCCGCCGGCCGCCGCCCGCATCGCGGCGGCCGTAGCGGACGCGTCGTAGTCCGGTCCGACGCCGTCCACGAACACCAGGTCGCCCGCCATGTTCCGGGCCCGCAGCGGTACCAGCTCCTGGTAGGCGGGGGTGGCGTACCAGGCGCGCGCCGCGTCCATGTCGGGGAAGCCCAGCATGACCACCGCGCCGGGCCAGTCGCCCTCGACCACCTCGACGGGGGTGTTGTGGACCAGGAAGCGGCCCCCGAACGGGTCCATCGTCGCCTGGATGCGGTCGATGTACTCGATGACCTCCTCGTTGGGGCGTCCTTCGGGGTACAGGTGCGCGATCGCGTAGGCGGTCATGGTCTCGCCCTCCGTCTTCTGCGGTGCTCGTCGGCTGGTGGACACCATGCTGCCCGGGGCGCCGGGACGCGTCGATTACCCGCGGGGTAATGCGGAACGCTCCGCGCCGACCCCGGGACGCGGTGACGACTCATCAGACATGATTCGTCCATGACACCGATACGGGGGAAGCACCGCGTCCTCGCTCCTCGCGCGCCCGCCGGGCCCGCCCTGCCCGGCTTACCCGGGTACGGCGGGCGGGGCGGACCCGCACGGCCCGGGCCGCGCACCCCGCCGCGAGCCGGTGAGACGCGCCGCTGCCTGGCCGTCGCGCTCGACTGCTACCTCTGCCTGCTCACGGCCGGGCTGCTGGTCAGGCCGTACGTGGACACGGCGACCCTGCCCGAGGCCGCCGGCCTGCTCGCCGGACCGGTGCTGGTGCTGTCGTTCGTCAACCAGGTGGTGCTCACGGCGTGCTTCGGCGCGGGCGCGGGCAAGCTGATCATGGGCATACGGGTGGTGAGCCTGCCGGACGCCCGCCGCCCCGGCCCCGTCCTGCTGGTGCGGCGCTGGCTCTACGGGCTGAGCCGGCTGCCGCTGCTGCCCTGGTACGGGCTGCGCGCGGGCACCGGCGGCCGGGACGGGGCGGGCTCCTCGCCGGCGCGGACGTGCGAGGCGGGCGCCTCGTACACGGACCCGCTCGGGCTGCGCCAGGTCCGCCGCGGCGACCTCCTGGCGCACCGCAGGGCCGCCGCCGGGGCCCGGGCGGCCTGAGGGCGCGTACGCGACGCCGCCGGGGGCGTGGGGCCCGGGGGGCCTGAGGGCGCGTACGCGGCGCCGCCGGGGGCGTGGGGCCCGCCGGCGGCGGTGGGGGCGGACGCGGGCCGGGTCAGGCCGCGGCGTTCTCCGTGATGGTGACCTTGCCCTTGCGGATGGTGGCCAGGCGCGGGGCGCGGCGGGCGAGGGCGCTGTCGTGGGTGACCATGATGAAGGTGAGCCCGTGCTCCTTCCACAGGGTCTCCAGCACCTCCATGATCTCGTCGCGCATGGACTCGTCGAGGTTGCCGGTGGGCTCGTCGGCGAGCAGCACCTTGGGCTGCTTGACCAGGGCCCGGGCGATGGCGACGCGCTGCTGCTGGCCGCCGGACATCTCGCTGGGCACATGGCCAAGACGCTCGCCGAGGCCGACCGAGTCCAGCGCATCGGCGGCTCTTCTGCGCCGCTCGGACGCCTTGACGCCCAGCGGTACGAGGGCGGTCTCGACGTTCTCCTGGGCGGTGAGCGTGGGGATGAGGTTGAAGCTCTGGAAGACGAAGCCGATGTTCTGGGCGCGCACCTTGGTGAGCTTGGCCTCGCTGAGCTTGGCGAGGTCCATGCCGTCGAGCTCGACGCTGCCCGCGGTGGGGCGGTCCAGCCCGCCGAGCATCTGGAGCAGCGTGGACTTGCCGCCGCCGGTGGGGCCCTGGATGACCAGGCGGCCGCCGTCCTCGACGGTGAGGTCGACGCCGGCGAGGGCGTGCACGGTGGACTTGCCGCGCTTGTACTGCTTGGTGACGCCTTGGAGCGTGTACATGGGTGATCTCCTGACGGGGTACGGGGGTGGGCTACTCGACGCGGCGCAGCGCGTCGGCCGGGCGCAGTCGGGAGGCGCGCCAGCCGCCGAAGGCGCCCGCGATCAGCCCGCCCGCCACGGCCAGGGCGACGGCGACCAGGATGATGGCGAGGGAGACGGGCGCGGTCAGCGCGATGTCCAGGGCCTTGGACGCGCTCTGCCGGCCGGGGCCGCCGCCGCCCATCATGCCGCCGCCGCGCATCCCGCCGCCGCCGCCGGAGGAGCCGAGCTCGGCGGTGAGGGTGGGGCTGACAGCGGTGACGGCGTAGGCGCCGGCCAGGCCGACTGCGATGCCGAGGACGCCGCCCATCAGGCCGTTGACGAGGGCCTCGCCGATGACCTGGCGGGTGACCCGGCCGCTTTTCCAGCCGAGCGCCTTGAGCGTGCCGAACTCGCGTACGCGGCGGCTGACGGCGGAGGAGGTGAGGAGCCCGGCGACCAGGAACGCGGCGATCAGCACGGCGATGGAGAGCCACTTGCCGACGCTGGAGGCCAGGTCGGATGCGGTGGACAGGGAGCCGGAGACGGTGTCCGCGAGGTCGGCGGACGTGGTGACCGTGGTGCCCGTGATGTTCTTCTGGATGGTCGCCTTGACGCTGTCGATCTTCTGCGAGTCCGCGGCCTTGACGTAGACCGTGGTGACCTTGTTCTTCGAGTCGGAGAGGGTCTGCGCCTGCTGGAGCGGGATGTAGAGGTTGGCGGCCGCGTCGCCGCTGTCGGCGGTCGAGACGCCGATGATCGTGAACTCGGTGCCGTGGATGGTCACCGTCTTGCCGGTGGAGAGGGTCTTCTCCTCGGCGTAGGCGGAGTCGACCACGGCCACCTTCGCGTCGGTCTCGGTCGTCTTGAACGTACGGCCCGAGGTGATCTTCGAGGAGGTGAGCGGGCCGATGTCCTGCTGGGTGACGTCGGTGCCGTAGACCGTGTAGGAGTTGACGTCGAAGGAGGCGCCGCCGCCCCTGACCTCGCCCTGCGGCTGGCCGCTGCCGCCGGGTCCGCCCCGGCCGCCGTCCTGGCCGGTGCCGCCCTCCTGCTTGAACTCGCCGCGCTTGAACTGGCCGTCCACCTTCATGACGGACAGGCTCAGCCCGCCGACCGCACCGGCGACGCCGTCCTGCTTGCCGACCTTGGTGACGGTGGTTGACGCCAGGGTCTGGAAGCCCTGGACCATGACCCGGTCCGTGCTCTGGGTCGCGTCGTCGTCGCTGTCCTTGGCGTCGAACTCGAACTCGGGCCGCCCGGTGGAGCCGGACTTGGGGGCCGTGGCCGCCTTGGTGACGGTCATGTCCGTGCCGAGGCCGTACAGCGATTCCAGGACCTTGTCCTGGGCCTTGCTCATGCCTGAGGAGACCGAGCTGACGATGATGACCAGCGCAATACCGAGGGCGAGCCCGGAGGCGACGACGAGCGCCGCCTTTCTGCGGCGGCGCAGCTCGCGCCGGAGGTAGGTGAAGAACATGGCGCGAGGCTAAGGACGGCTTGTGATGGTGGGTTGAGGCCACCATGAGAGCCGGATGAGAATCCGGGTACGCCGAAGGCGGCGGCACCGGCGTCCCTGCGGAGGGAGCGGTGCCGCCGCCTTCGGCGTACGGGGTTTCGGTCTACGGGGTGGAGGTCAGGCGGTGGAGCCCGCCGTCCACTCGGCCCAGCTCAGGTTCCAGCCGTTGAGGCCGTTGGAGGGCTGGATCGTCTTGTCCGGGGAGTTCTTCACGATGACGACGTCACCGATCATGGAGTTGTTGTAGAACCAGGCGGCGGGCTGGCTGGCGTCGCCGGCACCCTTGACGTCGGCGAGCCCGACGCAGCCGTGGCTGGTGTTGGCACTGCCGAAGATGCCCTTGCCCCAGTAGTTGCCGTGGATGAAGGTGCCCGACGTGGACAGCCGCATGGCGTGCGGCACGTCCTTGATGTCGTACTCGCCCTTGCCGTCGTCGTCGGTGAAGCCGACCGTCGAGCCGTCCATCCGGGTCTCCTTGTACTTCTCGGAGATCACCATCTGGCCGTTGTACGTCGGGTTGTCCGGCGAGCCGGCGGAGATCGGGATGGTCTTGATCGTCTTGCCGTCCCGGGTGACGGTCATCATGTGCGTCTTGGCGTCCACCGTCGAGACTTGGTTGCGGCCGATCTTGAAGGTGACCGTCTTCTGCTGCACGCCGTAGACGCCGTCCGCGCCCTCGACGCCGTCCAGGGAGAGCTTCAGGGTGACGGTGGAGCCGGCCTGCCAGTAGTCCTCGGGGCGCAGGTCGAGGCGCTGCGAGTTGAACCAGTGGCCGACGACCTGCTGGCCGCTGCTGGACGTCACCTTGATGCCGTTCTGGACGGCCTTGGTGTCGGTGATCGGCTTGTTGAAGTTGATCGAGACGGGCATGCCGACGCCGACGGTGGAGCCGTCCTCGGGGGTGAAGTTCCCGATGAAGCTGTTGGCGGGCGAGACGGTGGTGAAGGAGGAGTTCTCGTGGGCCACGCGGCCCTTGGAGTCCTGTGCCGTCGCGCTGACCTTGTACGTGGTGGAGCGCTCCAGCTGGGCGTCCGGCTGCCAGCTCGTGCCGTCGGCGGAGAGGGTGCCCTTGACGCTGTCCCCGGCCGCGGTCGTCATGGTGACGGCGGTCAGCTTGCCCTTGGTGACCGTGACCTTCGCGGCGTTGTTGATGCTCGCGTTGGTCGCGCCGTTCTTGGGCGTGATCGCTATCTGTGCCTCGGAGGTCTCCTGGGCCGCCGCCTTGTCGACGTCGGCCGCCTGGGACTTCGAGCTCTCGGGGCTCGGACCGCCCTTGTCGCCGCCGTCGTCGCAGGCGGAAAGCACCAGTACGCCGCCGAGCAGTGCGGACGCGGCCATCAGACCCTTGCGCCGCTTGCTGTCCGTCATCACACGCTTCTCCATCGTTGCCGAATTCCCCGAAAACCCCGAGCGAGGCCGCCCACCGGCGAAACCCCGTCAATGTTCCAAGAACCCCCTGTACGGGACTCCCGTTCCACGTCCGTCGAAGATGTGGGGAACACCACTCATCGACGCCGTGCCGGGAGCGGTGGTTCCCGCGTCCCCGGCGCAGACCGGCCCCGGTCCGCCACGGGCGGGCCGGGGCCGTGTTCCCACTGGTCAGACCCGCCGCTCCGTGCCGCCGTATCCGTCGGCCTCCTCCCCATTGTGCGGGACGCCGGAGGTACCCCGGCCGCCTTCGTCCTCCCAGACGTCCACGGGGCCGTCCTCGTCGTCCTCCCACACGTCCGGGTCGTCGGGGTCGTAGTCGGTGCTCTCGCTGCTCCAGGACGCCTGGGTCAGCTGGACCCCGGGCACCTCGCCTACCAGGTCGAACGGGTCGATCAGCGAGGCGAGGGCCTCCGCTGCGTCTTCCCGTACCGCCGCCTCGGCATGCGTGCGTTCCGCGGCGCCCTCGCCGCCGGGCTCCCCGTACTCGGCGGCCAGGCTCTCCAGGGCGGTGCCGCTGAGGGCGTCGGGGTCGGTGATCTCCACCACCATGTCGACCCGCAGGCGGACGAAACGTGTGGAGGCGGGTGTTCCGGAGGACTCAGAAGTGCTCATGAGGCGGAGATTAAGCTCCCGGCCGCCATCCCTTTCCCGCGACCCGCTGCGTTCATTAGCATCGGTCCGAGCCTTCCTCACGGCTGTCGCAAAGGGGACCGATTCCGTGACCTTCACCCGCCGCCCGCTCCTGACCGCCACCGCGGCGGGGACGCTCCTGTGCGCCCTGTGGTTCGTCCCCTCGGCGAACGCCACCGACGACACGGGCGCCGCGCCCGGCGGGGCCGTCAGCAGTGCGGCGCAGACCGGCGCGGAGGCGGACCCGGCGACGCTCGCCGACACCGGGACCGGCATCGACGCCACCCCGTACCTGCTCGGCGGGGTGGCCTTCCTGGGCATCGGAGCGGGCTTCGTGACGTACTCCTCCCGCCGGACGAGCCCGCAGCCCGCCATCTGAGGCGCCGGCCAGCCCGCGCTCTGAGGCGTCGAGACGGGGAAGCGGCCGCCGGACGGTTCCGGTGGCCGCTTCCCCGAACCGCCCCGCTCAGGCCAGCGGGCCGGTGACCGGCTCCACGGCCGCGACCAGTCCGCCCGCCCGCACGAAGGCGTCGGCGGCGGCCAGGTCCGGCGACAGGAAGCGGTCCGGGCCGGGGCCCTCGACACCCGCGGCCCGCAGCGCCTCGACGACCGCGCGCGTGGCCGGGGCGGGGGTGAGCCCCTGCTGGGCGCGCAGCTCGACCGCGCGGGTCGCCGCGTACAGCTCGACGGCGAGGATCCGGGCGAGGTTGCCGACGGCGGTACGCAGCTTGCGCGCGGCCGACCAGCCCATCGAGACGTGGTCCTCCTGCATCGCGGAGGACGGGATGGAGTCGGCGGAGGCCGGGACGGCGAGCCGCTTCATCTCGCTGACCAGGGCGGCCTGCGTGTACTGGGCGATCATCAGGCCGGAGTCGACGCCCGCGTCGTCGGCGAGGAACGGCGGCAGCCCGTGCGAGCGGTTCTTGTCCAGCAGCCGGTCGGTGCGGCGCTCCGCGATCGAGCCGAGGTCGGCGGCGACGATCGCGAGGAAGTCCAGCACGTAGGCGACGGGCGCCCCGTGGAAGTTGCCGTTCGACTCCACCCGGCCATCGGGAAGCACGACCGGGTTGTCCACGGCCGAGGCCAGCTCGCGGTCGGCGACGGTCGCGGCGTACGCGAGGGTGTCCCGGCCCGCCCCGTTGACCTGCGGCGCGCACCGCACCGAGTAGGCGTCCTGGACGCGCGGCGCGTCGTCCTGGTGGTGACCGGTGAGGCCGGAGCCGGCGAGCACCCGCAGCATGTTGTCGGCGCTGGCGCCCTGCCCGGGGTGCGGGCGGATGGCGTGCAGCTCCGGGGCGAGGACCTTGTCGGTGCCGAGCAGGGCCTCCAGGGAGAGGGCCGCGGTGATGTCGGCCGAGGTGTAGAGGGTCTTCAGGTCGGCCAGGGCCATGATCAGCATGCCGAGCATGCCGTCGGTGCCGTTGAGGAGGGCGAGGCCCTCCTTCTCGCGCAGCTCGACCGGGGTGATGCCGTGAGCGGCGAGGAGTTCGCCGGCGGGGCGGACGGTCCCGTCGGGGCCCTCCGCGTCGCCCTCGCCCATCAGGGTCAGCGCGCAGTGCGACAGGGGCGCCAGGTCACCGGAGCAGCCGAGCGAACCGTACTCGTGGACGACGGGGGTGATCCCGGCGTTCAGGACGTCCGCCATGGTCTGCGCGACCTCGGGGCGTACGCCGGTGTGGCCGGAGGCGACCGTCTTCAGCCGGAGGAACATCAGCGCCCGGACGACCTCGCGCTCGACGCGCGGGCCCATGCCGGCGGCGTGCGAGCGGACGATGTTGCGCTGGAGCCGGGCGCGGAGCTCCGGGCTGATGTGGCGGCTGGCCAGGGCACCGAAGCCGGTGGAGACGCCGTAGACCGGCTCGGGCTTGGCGGCGAGCGCGTCCACGATCTCGCGGGCGGCGGCCAGAGCGCCCACCGCGGCTGCGGAGAGCTCGACACGGGCGTTGCCGCGGGCCACGGCGATGACGTCCTGAGCAGTGGTACCGGACGTCCCCACCACGACTGTATGCATATCCATATTCAGCAGCGTACGGATTGAAACCCTTCATGTCACCAGCGGAAGGCGGGTTGACCCCTTACGGCCGTCGCCCCTTACGGCCGTTGCCCCTTACGACCGTTGCCCCTTACGGCCGCCCCGGGCCCCGCTCACAGTTCGGGGCGGTTGCCGCGCAGCCTGCGGCGGTCGTGCGGGGACTTCGGCGGGGAGTCGGCCAGCCGGATGACCTCGCCGTCTCGCCCGGCCACCACGGGCCGCGCCGAGCGGGCCGCCTTCGCCCGGTACTGGGCCGCGTCCGCGAGCCGGAACAGCCGGCGGGCGGAGACCACCGGGCCGATCGGGTCACCGGTGGACGCGATCCCGCAGGCGACGCCGTTGCCGAACTCCAGCTCGGCCGCCCGCTCGCAGAGCTCGGTGGCCACGGCGACCACCTCGTCCGCCCCCGGGCCCACGGCCAGCAGGCAGAACTCGTCGCCGCCGAGCCGGGCCGCCAGCGCGCCGGGCAGTATCGCCCCGCACCGGGAGAGCACCGAGCCGAAACGTTCCAGCAGCCGGTCGCCGACCGCGTGGCCGTGGGTGTCGTTGACCCACTTCAGCCCGTTCAGGTCGCAGACCAGCAGGCTGACCACCGCATCGTCCGCGCGGTGCCGCTCCACCGCCTCGTCCAGCCGCATGTCGACGGCCCGCCGGTTGGCGAGGCCGGTCAGCGGATCGGTGAAGGCGAGCTTGCGCACCTCCTCCAGCCGCTCGGTCTGGGCCAGCCCGGCGGCCACCACGGCGGCGAGCACCGTGGCGAAGTCGGCGTCCGCGCGCCCGAACACCGGCGCCCCCACCGGCCGCGCCACGTACAGCTCGCCCCAGGCCCGCCCGTGCAGCACGATCGGCGCGACCACACAGCAGCCCCGCCCGCGCCGGCGCAGGGCCGCGACCCGCTGGTGGCAGTAGCCGGTCCCGTACCCGCGCGCGCCGCCCGGGCCCGCCGCCCGCTCGGACTCCCCGTCCACCGGCCCCTCGGCGGTCTCCACCCAGGCGTCCGGCTCACCTCCCCCGGCCCACCGCTCGTGCAGGAACTCGGTGATCTCCGGGAACTGGTGGACGGGGTAGACCTCCTCGTCGGGGAACTCCTCCTCGCCCTCGACCCGCTCGCCCGCGTTGACCAGGACCTTCAGCCGCCCGCGCCCGCGCTCCCAGACCGAGAGCGCGGCGAAGCTGCCGCCCAGCGCCTCGCAGGCCCCCAGGGCGGCCGCTCGCCAGCACCCCCGGGGGGTGTGCGCCGCGGCCATCGTCTGCGCCAGCGAAACCACGGCCCGTAGCCGCGCATCGTCACCACCCATTGCGCCAGTTTAAGGCGATATGGCCTAAGTGATCACTCGACGACTCCGGAGCGTGATCATTCGGGGCACCGGCGGATACCCAGGGTCACTCTCCCGGCCAGTTCGGCTTCCGCTTCTCGTTGAAAGCGGCCACACCCTCCGCCCGGTCCCCGGAGAAGGCCACCGACCGCCACGCGGAGTCCTCGACCTCCAGGCCCGCCCGCAGGTCGAGCCCGTGCCCGAGCCGCAGCGCCCGCTTGGCCGCCCGCAGCCCCACCGGCGAGTTTGCGGCGATCCGCCCGGCCAGCGCCAGCGCCTCGGCCCGGTCCTCGCCCTCGGCCACCAGCTCGTCGACCAGGCCCAGCTCCCGCGCCTCGGCGGCCGGCACCCGGCGGGCGCTGAAGATCAGCTCGGCGGCACGGGCGGCCCCCACCCGGCGGGGCAGCAGCTGAGTGCCGCCGCCGCCCGGGATGACGCCGACGGACACCTCGGGCAGGCCCACCACGGCGGTCGGGTCAGCCACGACCAGGTCGCAGGACAGGGCCAGCTCGAAACCGCCGCCGAGGGCGAAGCCGTGCACCGCGGCGACCGTCGGCATCGGCAGCTCCAGCACACCGGTGTAGGCGGCCCGGGCGGTGGGCCGCTGGCGCACCAGCTCGGCGTCGGTGAAGGAGTTGCGCTCCTTGAGGTCGGCGCCCACGCAGAACGCCCGCTCGTGGCTGGAGGTGAGGACGGTGACCCGTACGTCCCGGTCGGCGGCGAGCGCGTCGCAGGCGGCGGCGATCGAGCGGGCCATGTCGGTGGACACCGCGTTCATGGCCTTCGGCCGGTCGAGGACCAGCTCGGCGACGTGCTCCAGGCCCTCGTGGCCCCGTACGACGACGAACTCCCCGAACCGCTGCTCGGACGTCACGGTCATGGCTGCACCCCTGTCGGTTAACGAGCGTTACCGAAGGGATCCTAGAGCTCTCCCCCGAAAGGGTGTCCGGAACGGGTCAGGAGGTGCCGCGGCGGGCCAGCAGCCACGGTTCGACCACGCCGAGGCCGCGTACCGGGCGCTGCCACATCGGCTGAAGCCCGAAGCGGTACCTGGGCGCCGGGACCGGCTCCCCGTCCGCGCCCTCCTTCTCGGCCCGCTCGGCCGCCGCCGCGGCCTCCTCAGCCGCCCGCGCCTCCGAGACCGGGGCGTCGCCGGTGCGCGTCAGCTCCTCGGCGAACGCGCCGTCCACCAGCACCGCGTCCTTGGGCGCTATCGAGGTGAGCCGGCTGGCCAGGTTCACCGTGGTGCCGAAGACGTCGCCCATCCGGGTGGTGACCGTGCCGAAGGCGATGCCGACCCGCAGCGCCGGCATCGTCTCGTCCGCGGCCATCGCCTCGATGAGGCGCAGCGCGATCTCGGCGGCGGTGCCCGCGTCGTCGGCGGCGAACAGGACCTCGTCGCCGAGGGTCTTGATGAGCCGGCCCCCGTGCGCGGCGACGAGGTCGGCGCAGGTGGTCTCGAAGGACTCGACCAGCTCGCCGAGCTCCTCCTCCTCCAGGCGGCGGGTCAGCCGGGTGAAGCCGACGAGGTCCGCGAAGCCGACGGCCAGGCGCCGGTCGACCATCTCCTCGTCGTCGGCCGCCTGCACGACCCGGCCGGTGGCGGCGGCGAGCTGGCGCCGCCACACGTAGACCAGGAACTCCTCCAGCTCCGGCAGGAGCAGTTCGACCAGCGGGTAGGTGACCTCGGTACGGGTCATGCCCGGCTCGGGCGGCTCGGTGAGGCCCTCCAGGAACGAGTCGATCTGCCATTCGGCCAGCCGGGCGGTGGTCTGCCCGGTCGACCGGGCCACCTGGATCGCCATCGGCTCGCTGAGCAGCCCGGCCTCGACCAGACCGGACAGCCGCCGCAGCGCCAGCACGTCGGCCTCGGTGAGCGCCTTGGCCTGGCCGATGTCGGCGAAGCCCATGGCCCGCCAGAAGCGGGAGGCCAGGTCCATGGAGACGCCGGCGGTGCGGGCCGCCTGGAACGGGGTGTAGCGCCGGTCGGCGCCCAGGATCAGCTGTTCCAGCCGGATCGCGAGGGGATCGTCGGTCGGCTCCGCCGTGTGGTCGACTTCGTGGTGCGGTGTGGCGTGGACCGAGGGGTCCGACGAATGCTGCGCGCCATCGCCGGAGGTCGTGTCGTCGACGGTCACCAGCCGCCTCCTGCCCGTTCCCTGCGCACTGCCCTGCCGATCTGTCCGTCGGTGGATCACCTCAACGATACGGCAGGTGTGCCCTACCTCACGTCCTCAGGGCGACGCCGCCCGGCCCCGGACCGCTCAGGTCAGGCCGCCCCCGGCCCCCCGCAGGTGCACGATGTCCCCCGCCGAGACCGGTTCGCGCAGCCCGTCGCCGGTGGACAGGACCAGCCGGCCGTCCCCGTCGACGGCCACCGCCTCGCCGGTGAGCGTGCGGTCGCCGGGCAGCTGGGCCCGTACGGTCCGGCCGAGGGTCGCGCAGCCGGCCGCGTACGCCTCCTGGAGGCCGCTCGCCGCCGCGTCGCCGTCCGCGCCGCGCCACAGCCCGTACCAGTGCTCCAGGGAGCGCAGGACGCCCCGCAGCAGCGTCTCGCGGTCGGTGGAGACCGCTCCGGCCAGGGCGAGGGAGGCCGCGGTGGGGGCGGGGAGCTCGTCGGCGCGCAGGGAGACGTTGAGGCCGATGCCGATGACGACGCCGTCACCGGCGCGCTCGGCGAGGATGCCGCCGGTCTTGCGCTCCTGGCCGCCGACTGTGACCAGCAGGTCGTTGGGCCATTTCAGGGCCATGTCGACGCCGGCGCTGCGCGCCAGACCGGTGGCCGCCGCGACCCCGGTGAGCAGGGGCAGCCAGCCCCACCGCTCGGCGGGGACGGGGCCCGGGGCCAGGTAGACGGAGAAGAACAGGCCGGAGCGGGCGGGGGCCGTCCAGGTGCGCTCCAGGCGTCCGCGCCCCGCGGTCTGCTCCTCGGCGACGAGGACCGTGCCCTCGGTGAGGGAGGCCGCGCGGGCGGCGAGGTCGGTGTTGGTCGAACCGGTGCTCTCCACCACGTCCAGCGCGGTCCACAGCCCGCCCGGCCGCAGCAGTCCGCGGCGCAGCGCGGGGACGTTCAGGGGCGGCCGGTCCAGGTCCGACCAACGGCTCTGTGGCGCATCCGAAGGTGTCATGCAAGCCACCCTAGGTGTGTCAAACGACGCACTGCCGAACCGTATCCGCGCCGATACGCTACGGCTCAGTAGCTGTTCGTCAGCTGATCAGCAGCACAGTCGTCCCCGTGACCAGGCAGGGAGCCGCCACCCGATGTCCGAGCCGGAAGAGATCGACACCCACACCACCGCGGGCAAGCTCGCGGACCTGCAGCGCCGCATCGGCGAGGCGACCCACGCGGGGTCCGCGCGCGCGGTCGAGAAGCAGCACGCGAAGGGCAAGCTGACCGCACGCGAGCGCGTCGATCTGCTGCTGGACGAGGGTTCCTTCGTGGAGCTCGACGAATTCGCCCGGCACCGCTCGACGAACTTCGGCATCGAGAAGAACCGGCCGTACGGGGACGGTGTCGTCACCGGCTACGGCACGGTCGACGGCCGCCCCGTCTGCGTGTATTCGCAGGACTTCACCATCTTCGGCGGCTCGCTGGGCGAGGTCTACGGTGAGAAGATCGTCAAGGTGATGGACTTCGCGCTGAAGACCGGCTGTCCGGTCATCGGCATCAACGACGGCGGCGGCGCCCGTATCCAGGAGGGCGTGGCGGCGCTGGGTCTCTTCGCGGAGATCTTCCGGCGCAATGTGCACGCCTCGGGTGTGGTCCCGCAGATCTCGCTGATCGTCGGCCCGTGCGCGGGCGGCGCGGTGTACTCCCCCGCGATCACCGACTTCACGGTGATGGTGGACCAGACCTCGCACATGTTCATCACGGGCCCCGACGTCATCAAGACGGTGACCGGTGAGGACGTCGGCTTCGAGGAGCTGGGCGGCGCCCGTACGCACAACACCACCTCCGGCGTCGCGCACCACATGGCGGGCGACGAGAAGGACGCCATCGAGTACGTCAAGTCGCTGCTGTCCTACCTCCCGTCGAACAACCTCTCGGAGGCCCCGGCCTTCCCGGAGGAGGCGGACCTCGCGGTCACCGACGAGGACCGCGAGCTGGACACGCTGATCCCGGACTCGGCGAACCAGCCGTACGACATGCACACCGCGATCGAGCACGTGCTGGACGACGGCGAGTTCCTGGAGACGCAGGCCCTGTTCGCGCCGAACATCATCACCGGCTTCGGCCGGGTCGAGGGCTACCCCGTCGGCATCGTCGCCAACCAGCCGATGCAGTTCGCCGGCTGCCTGGACATCAACGCGAGCGAGAAGGCGGCCCGCTTCGTCCGCACCTGCGACGCGTTCAACGTGCCGGTGCTGACGTTCGTGGACGTGCCGGGCTTCCTGCCGGGCGTCGACCAGGAGTACGGCGGCATCATCCGGCGCGGCGCCAAGCTGATCTACGCGTACGCGGAGGCGACCGTCCCGCTGATCACGGTGATCACGCGCAAGGCGTTCGGCGGCGCGTACGACGTCATGGGCTCCAAGCACCTGGGCGCCGACATCAATGTCGCCTGGCCGACCGCCCAGATCGCCGTCATGGGCGCGCAGGGCGCGGTCAACATCCTGCACCGGCGCACGATCGCCGCCGCCGAGGACCAGGAGGCGACCAGGGCGGAGCTGATCGCGGACTACGAGGACGCGCTCCTCAACCCGTACGTGGCGGCCGAGCGCGGGTACGTGGACGCGGTGATCATGCCGTCCGACACCCGGGCCCACGTGGTCAAGGGGCTGCGCCAGCTCCGCACCAAGCGCGAGTCCCTGCCGCCCAAGAAGCACGGCAACATCCCCCTCTAGAAAGGGTCCTGGCCATGATCAAGGTCGTACGGGGCAACCCGACCCCGGAGGAGCTGGCCGCCGCCCTCGCGGTGGTGCAGGCGCGTGCCGCGGCGGTGTCCGCCGTGTCGTCCGGCACCCCGGAGCCGCCCGCGGGATGGTCCCACCCGAGCCGCCTGGCCCGCCGCGGCCGCCACCTGCCGGGCCCGCGCGCCTGGGCCCGCACGTACTGGCCCTCATAGCCGCCGGTGACGCGTGGGGCGGCGGTTGAGTACGCGTACTCAGGCGCCGCCCGAGGGCCGCGCAGCAGGATCGGACGCATGCTGTGGTCCGACCCCGAGAACAAGCCGCCCAAAGAGCTCCGCGACGCCCAGGACATGATGCGCAGAGCGGGCCTGGTCCTGGCCCTTGCCATGGTCGTCGCGATGTTCGTCCTGGGCACGCGGTAACTGCCTTTGGCGGGCAGTGCAAGCCCCTCCGGCGGGAGTTCAAGCCCCTCCGGCGGGCAGTTCAAGCCCCTCCGGCGATTGAGGAGCGGGGGGCCGGGGGCAGCGCCCCCGCAACGCACCCGCAGCCCGCGCGCACCCCGCATCCGTACCATGGCGGTCATGACCGCCCAGCGCCTCGTCCTCGCCTCCGCCTCCCCCGCCCGCCTCGGCCTCCTGCGCCAGGCCGGCTTCGCACCGGAGGTGATCGTCAGCGGCGTCGACGAGGACGCCCTGAGCGCCCCCACCCCCGCCGAACTCGCCCTCGTACTCGCCGAGGCGAAGGCGGCTGTCGTGGCGGCGCTGCCGGAAGCGGCCGGCGCCCTGGTGATCGGCTGCGACTCGGTGCTCGAACTCGACGGCGAGGCGCTCGGCAAGCCGGCCGACGCCGAGGAGGCCACCGCCCGCTGGAAGTCGATGCGCGGGCGCGCCGGGGTGCTGCGGACCGGGCACAGCCTGACGGACACCGCGACCGGGCGGACGGTGTCGCGGACCGCGTCGACCACGGTCCGCTTCGGTGAGCCCTCGGACGCCGAGATCGCCGCCTACGTGGCCTCGGGCGAACCGCTTCACGTGGCGGGGGCGTTCACGCTGGACGGGCGCTCGGCGCCGTTCGTCGACTCCATCGAGGGCGACCCGGGCAACGTCATCGGTCTTTCGCTGCCGTTGCTGCGGCGGCTGCTGGGCGAGCTGGGGATCTCGGTCACCGAGCTCTGGGCCTGAGGCCCGGGGCCTCGCTCAGGCGGGGGCGGGCGCGGCCGGCTGCTCGGGGTCCGGCTCGGGCCCGGGCTTCCGCCCGGCGGCCGGTCCGGCTCCCGCGGGGCCGTACGCCACCAGGCTCAGCACGATCAGCCCGAGCACCACCATCATCCAGGCGAACGCCGCCCAGCCGATGAGCCCGACCGTCAGCGCGCCGAGCACGCCGTGGACGACCGCGCAGCAGATGAGCACGGTGCGCGCGACGCGGCCCGGTGCCCGGTCGCGGGTGCCCGTCAGGATGAGGAACGCGGCGCACAGGAGCAGGAACAGGCCGGATACGCCACCGAGCACCCAGGTGCCCTTGGACATGACGCCGGAGTCCGTACCGGCCAGGGACATGTCCTGGTTCTCGACGACCGTGCCCAGGACCACGTTGACGATCACGACGCCCACGGCTTCCACGGCCAGCACGAGCGCGGCTATGAAAGCCACCAGCCTGCGCATCACGACGCTCACCCCCTGTTACCTGCAGTACGTGCGATAGCGCGGACCTTACTAACGGGTAATGGCCACGACAAGAGCCCGGCGGAACCCCGGTGGCCCCCCATCCGCCCGGGGTTTCGTGGGCCGGGCAAAGAATTGCCCACCCCTTAGTGGGAACTCCACAAAGAATTACGGTCAGTCGCTGCCCGTGCCGATAGAGACCTGGGCCACACCTGATCGCTACTGTGCGGTTTCAGAACCCGGCGTACCGTGGTGGCACAAGGGATTTCGCGGCTCGAGCATGGCTCGAATCACACTCCGTGTGGGCAAGCTCACCATTGGGGACGGGTCGTAGGACCGTGTCGGTTGTCCCTAAACTCAGCTTGTTTCAAGGAGGGAGCCATCGTGCGCAAGGTGCTCATCGCCAACCGTGGCGAAATTGCTGTCCGTGTTGCTCGGGCCTGCCGGGACGCGGGAATCGGGAGCGTAGCCGTCTACGCCGACCCGGACCGCGACGCTCTGCACGTGCGTGCGGCCGACGAGGCATTCGCTCTGGGCGGTGACACCCCGGCGGCCAGCTATCTGGACATCGCCAAGGTGCTCCAGGCTGCCAAGGACTCCGGGGCGGACGCGATCCACCCGGGTTACGGCTTCCTCTCGGAGAACGCCGAGTTCGCCCAGGCCGTGCTGGACGCCGGTCTGACCTGGATCGGCCCGCCGCCGCACGCCATCCGGGACCTCGGTGACAAGGTCGCCGCCCGGCACATCGCGCAGCGCGCCGGCGCCCCGCTCGTCGCGGGCACCCCGGACCCGGTCTCGGGCTCCGCCGAGGTCGTCGCCTTCGCCGAGGAGCACGGGCTGCCGATCGCGATCAAGGCCGCCTTCGGTGGTGGCGGTCGCGGTCTGAAGGTCGCGCGCACCCTGGAGGAGATCCCGGAGCTGTACGACTCCGCGGTCCGTGAGGCCGTCGCCGCGTTCGGGCGCGGGGAGTGCTTCGTGGAGCGCTACCTCGACAAGCCGCGGCACGTGGAGACCCAGTGCCTGGCCGACACCCACGGCAACGTGGTCGTCGTCTCGACCCGTGACTGCTCGCTCCAGCGCCGCCACCAGAAGCTCGTGGAGGAGGCCCCGGCCCCCTTCCTGTCCGACGAGCAGAACGCCGAGCTGTACGCGGCGTCCAAGGCGATTCTGAAGGAGGCCGGCTACGTCGGCGCCGGCACGGTCGAGTTCCTGGTGGGCGTGGACGGCACGATCTCCTTCCTGGAGGTCAACACCCGTCTCCAGGTGGAGCACCCGGTGACCGAGGAGGTCTCCGGCATCGACCTCGTCCGTGAGATGTTCCGCATCGCCGACGGCGAGGAGCTGGGTTACGACGACCCCGCAGGGCGCGGTCACTCCTTCGAGTTCCGGATCAACGGCGAGGACCCGGGCCGCGGCTTCCTGCCGGCCCCGGGGACCGTCACCCGCTTCGACCCGCCGTCCGGCCCGGGCGTCCGGCTCGACGCGGGCGTGGAGTCCGGCTCGGTCATCGGCCCCGCCTGGGACTCGCTGCTGGCGAAGCTCATCGTGACCGGTGCGACGCGTGAGCAGGCGCTCCAGCGCGCGGCCCGCGCCCTGGCCGAGTTCCACGTCGAGGGCATGGCCACCGCCATCCCGTTCCACCGCGCGGTCGTGGTGGACCCGGCGTTCACCGCCGACCCGTTCCGCGTCCACACCCGCTGGATCGAGACGGAGTTCGTCAACGAGATCAAGCCGTTCGCCGCTCCCGCCGATGCGGACGCGGACGACGAGTCCGGCCGCGAGACGGTCGTCGTCGAGGTCGGCGGCAAGCGCCTGGAGGTCTCGCTGCCCTCCTCGCTCGGCATGAGCCTGGCCCGTACCGGCCTCGCGGCGGGCGCCAAGCCCAAGCGCCGCGCGGCGAAGAAGTCCGGCTCCGCCGTCTCCGGTGACACCCTCGCCTCCCCGATGCAGGGCACGATCGTGAAGATCGCCGTGGAGGAGGGCCAGGAGGTCAAGGAGGGCGACCTGATCGTCGTCCTGGAGGCCATGAAGATGGAGCAGCCGCTGAACGCGCACCGCTCCGGCACGGTCAAGGGCCTGGCCGCCGAGGTCGGCAGCTCGATCTCGTCCGGCGCGGCCATCTGCGAGATCAAGGACTGACGCCGGGGCCCGTCCCCGCGCCACCCCCCTCCGCCGGTGCCCCGGTCATGTCAATGGACGTGACCGGGGCGCCGGTCATTCGGGCCGCGATGACGGGCCGTACCGCCGGTTGCCGGTGGCATCCTGGAGACCGGGAGACAGGGAGGACCGCACCATGGCGATGAGCACGGCAGGGACACCGGCCCGGCCCATGCGTGCCGACGCGCGCCGCAACTACGGCCGGCTGCTGGCGGAGGCCCGCAGCGCCTTCGCGGAACACGGCACCGACGCGTCCCTGGAGGACGTGGCGCGGCGCGCGGGCGTGGGCATCGGCACGCTGTACCGCCACTTCCCGACCCGGCACGCGCTGATGAGCGCGGTCTTCCAGGAGGCGGTGACCTCCCTGATCACCCGCTCCCGCGAACTGGCCGAGGCGGAGCGGCCGTGCGCGGCTCTGGTGGAGTGGCTGGGTGCGATCGTCACTCATGCGGGTGAGTACCGGGGCCTGGCCCAGGCGCTCATGTCCACGTGCCGGGACGAGAGTTCAGCCCTGGCCCGGTGCAATACGCCGCTGCGCGAGGCGGGTTCGGCGCTCCTGACCCGCGCCCAGGAAAGCGGCTCGGTCCGGGCGGACGTCTCCATAGACGACCTGATGCAACTGACCAACGCGATCGCCCTGGCCGCCGAACAGTCCCCGGACGGCCCGGAACTGGCCGCCCGCCTACTGACACTGACGCTACGGGGCCTGAAGGACGAGCCCCACCGGACACCCCCAAGCCCCTCCGGCGATTGAAGAGCGGGCGCCAAACCAAGCCCCTCCGGCGATTGAGGAGCGGGGGCCCGGGGGCAGCGCCCCCGCAACGAACCCGCACCGCCCCTGACTACCGCCGTCGAAGATCCGCCACCCGAGCCCGCTCCCGCTCCCCACCCCCTGGCTCCACCGGCACCCCCCGCAACGCCTGCCCGTGCGTACGCCGCTGCCCGGGCAACGGCATCTCGCGCCGCGAGCCCCGCCCCGCCGAACCGGCGTCACCGGACACGGAAGCCGCCCCGGACGCAGACGCGGCGGCAGCCGCCCCCGCCCCCGCCCCCGCGACAGCGATCTGCACGCCCTGGTCGGCCAGCGCCTGCAACTCCGCCGCCGCCCGCTCGTCGTGCGCGGCGGGCTCGTCCGTCACCAGGTGGGTGATGAGATCCGTCGGCACGGTCTGGAACATCGTGTCGGAGCCGAGCTTGGTGTGGTCGGCGAGGACCACCACCTCCGCCGCGGCCTGCACCAGCGCCCGGTCCACGCTCGCGGAGAGCATGTTGGACGTGGAGAGCCCGCGCTCGGCGGTGAGCCCGCTCCCGGACAGGAACGCGCGCGAGACCCGCAGCCCCTGGAGGGACTGCTCGGCCCCACTGCCCACCAGGGCGTAGTTGGACCCGCGCAGGGTGCCGCCGGTCATCACCACTTCCACCCGGTTGGCATGGGCGAGCGCCTGGGCGACCAGCAGCGAGTTGGTGACGACGGTCAGACCGGGGACGCGTGCGAGCCGGCGGGCCAGCTCCTGCGTGGTCGTACCGGCACCGACCACAATGGCCTCGCCCTCTTCGACGAGGCCGGCGGCCAGGTCGGCGATGGCCGTTTTCTCCGCGGTGGCGAGATGGGATTTCTGCGGAAAGCCGGACTCCCGCGTAAAACCGCCCGGCAAGACCGCACCGCCGTGTCGGCGGTCGAGGAGTCCTTCTGCCTCCAGTGCCCGCACGTCCCGCCGTACGGTCACTTCGGAGGTCTGGACGACGCGGGCGAGCTCACGGAGCGATACCGCCCCGTTGGCACGCACCATTTCGAGGATCAACTGACGACGTTCTGCAGCGAACACGAAACTGACAGTAACGTGACCGCACGAGAGTTTTCAGCAGTTTGCGCCGAATAGCAGAAGTTGTACATAAGGACGGCCGCCAAGTGGTATAGGCGGCCACCTTGTTGCCCTCTCCTGATCGGGCGGCGGTCGCAGGGTCGCCCGACTTGCCGGGAGTTGCCGGGATATGCCGGGCTGCGCCGGGCCCCCGGCCCCGTATCCCGGGCGGTTACGCCTCGCCCGTGCGCTTACGGCTGTGCAACTGGCGGGCCACTTCGGCGATCGAACCCGACAGGGACGGGTACACAGTGAAGGCGTTTGCGATCTGCTCGACCGTCAGATTGTTGTCGACCGCGATCGAGATGGGGTGGATCAGCTCGCTCGCCCGGGGGGCGACGACGCAGCCGCCGACCACGATGCCGGTGCCGGGGCGGCAGAAGATCTTGACGAAGCCGTCCCGGATGCCCTGCATCTTGGCGCGCGGGTTGCGCAGCAGCGGAAGCTTGACGACCAGGGCCTCGATCTTGCCCGCGTCGACGTCGGCCTGGCTGTAGCCGACGGTGGCGATCTCCGGGTCGGTGAAGACGTTCGAGGAGACGGTCTTCAGGTTCAGCGGGGCCACCGCGTCGCCCAGGAAGTGGTACATCGCGATCCGGCCCTGCATGGCGGCGACCGAGGCGAGCGCGAAGATGCCGGTGACGTCACCGGCCGCGTAGACGCCGGGGGCGCTGGTGCGGGAGACCTTGTCGGTCCAGATGTGGCCGGAGTCCTTGAGCCGGACGCCGGCCTCCTCCAGGCCCATGCCGGCCGTGTTGGGGATGGCGCCGACCGCCATCAGGCAGTGCGAGCCGGAGATGACCCGGCCGTCGGCGAGGGTCACCTCGACCCGGTCGCCGACGCGCTTGGCGGACTGCGCGCGGGAGCGGGCCATCACGTTCATCCCGCGGCGCCGGAAGACGTCCTCCAGGACGGCGGCGGCGTCCGGGTCCTCGCCGGGCAGCACCCGGTCACGGGAGGAGACGAGGGTGACGCGCGAGCCGAGTGCCTGGTAGGCACCGGCGAACTCGGCGCCCGTGACACCCGAGCCGACGACGATGAGCTCCTGCGGCAGCTCGTCGAGGTCGTAGACCTGGGTCCAGTTCAGGATGCGCTCGCCGTCGGGGAGCGCGTCGGGGATCTCGCGGGGATGGCCGCCGGTCGCGATCAGCACGGCGTCCGCGGTGAGCGTCTCCTCCGTACCGTCGGCCGCCGCGACGACGACCTGCCGGGAGCCGTCGGCGGCCTGAAGGCCCTCCAGACGGCCGCGTCCGCGCATCACGCGGGCGCCGGCGCGGGTGACGGATGCGGTGATGTCGTGGGACTGGGCGAGCGCCAGGCGCTTCACGCGCCGGTTGACCTTCCCCAGATCGACGCCGACCACACGCGCGGCCTGCTCCGTGGGCGGTGTGTCGTCCGCGACGATGATGCCCAGCTCCTCGTACGAGGAGTCGAAGGTGGTCATCACCTCGGCCGTCGCGATCAGGGTCTTCGAGGGCACGCAGTCGGTGAGGACGGACGCGCCGCCGAGGCCGTCACAGTCGACGACGGTCACCTCCGCGCCGAGCTGGGCGCCCACCAATGCCGCCTCGTACCCGCCGGGTCCGCCGCCGATGATCACGATCCGGGTCACGAAAAGTCCGCCTCGCGTTTCTCATCCCGCGGCCGTCTGCTGCCCCGGCCGGGGGTCCGGGGGATCGCCCCGGGGGAATGCAGTACGTACTTCATTGTCCCGCACCCGCCAAGGTGCTTCTCCCCGGGGCCCTCCATACGTGCGCCGGGGCGCACGGCGCACGCGTGACGGGCGCGAATCCGCCCCCTCGGCCCATCCCCCTCATCCCCCCTCTCGCGGGGGCCTTCCTCACAGGAACCGCCGCTCCCGGCGCCACCTCCCGTACCCTCGGTTCCATGTCGCTCTACGCCGCGTACGCCGGCAACCTCGACGCGCGGCTGATGACGCGCCGCGCCCCGCACTCACCGCTGCGCGGCACCGGCTGGCTGAACGGCTGGCGGCTGACCTTCGGCGGGGAGCAGATGGGCTGGGAGGGCGCGCTGGCCACCGTGGTGGAGGCGCCCCGCTCGCAGGTGTTCGTGGCCCTGTACGACCTGGCGCCCATGGACGAGGACTCCATGGACCGCTGGGAGGGCGTCGGCCTGGACATCTACCGCCGCATGCGCATCCGGGTGCACACCCTGGACGGCGAGGAGCCGGCCTGGATCTATGTGCTCAACGGGTACGAGGGCGGGCTGCCGTCCGCCCGGTACCTGGGCGAGATCGCGGACGCGGCCGATTCCGCGGGCGCGCCGCACGATTACGTGATGGAACTCCGCAAACGCCCCTGCTGACCGCGGGGCCGCCCGGGCCGCCGTGGGAGCGGTCCCGACCTGCCCTTTCGCGGTCGGCTGGGCGCCCGGCCGGGGCCCGACTGTGGGAACACACGAACGAACCCGGCGAGACTCTGTACGGGAGCATCTACGCGCGTAGGGAATCAGCGGTTACCCTCATCCGCGTGAACGCATCACTTATTCCGGACCACATCCAGGGCGACCCGTACGCCGCCGCCGCCGACGCCGCCGCCCGCCTGCGCGAGCTGACCGGGGCCGAGACCCACGACGTCGCCCTCGTGATGGGCTCCGGCTGGGCGCCCGCCGGCGCCGCGCTCGGCGTTCCGGAGGCCGAGTTCCCGGTGACCGCGCTCCCCGGCTTCCCCGCGCCCGCCGTCGAGGGCCACGGCGGCACGGTCCGCTCGCACCTGATCGGCGACAAGCGCGCCCTGGTGTTCCTGGGCCGCACGCACTTCTACGAGCGCCACGGCGTCGCCGCCGTGGCGCACGGGGTGCGCACCGCGGTCGCGGCGGGCTGCCGGACCGTGGTCCTGACGAACGGCTGCGGCGGTCTGCGCGAGGGGATGCGCCCCGGGCAGCCGGTCCTGATCAGCGACCACATCAACCTCACGGCGTCCTCGCCGATCGTCGGCGCGAACTTCGTCGACCTGACCGACCTGTACTCGCCGCGTCTGCGGGCGCTGTGCAAGGAGGTCGACAGCACGCTCGAAGAGGGCGTGTACGTGCAGTTCCCCGGACCGCACTACGAGACGCCGGCCGAGATCAACATGGTCCGCGTCATGGGCGGCGACCTCGTCGGCATGTCCACGGTCCTGGAGGCCATCGCGGCCCGCGAGGCGGGCGCCGAGGTCCTGGGCCTCTCCCTGGTGACGAACCTGGCGGCGGGCCTGAGCGGGGAGCCGCTGAACCACGAGGAGGTCCTTCAGGCGGGCCGCGACTCGGCGACCCGGATGGGGTCCCTGCTGGCGCGGGTGCTGGAACGGATCTGAGGGGCCGTTGTGGGGGCGCTGCCCCCACACCCCCGCTCCTCAATCGCCGGAGGGGCTTGATTTCGCTCCCGCCGCCGATCGAAGCGCGGGATCCGGAGTGGAGCCCCACCACCCAGCCCCGCCGGCGCTTGAGGCGCGGGACCCGAGACGGAGCCCCACCACCCAGCCCCGCCGGCGCTTGAGGCGCGGGGTCCGGGGCGGAGCCCCGGTTTCGGGAAGGGGCGGGTAGGGGAACACGCCCGCCGCAGGCGCAACGCACCCGCACCGCCCCCCACCGCACCCGCACCGCCCCCACCGCCCGCACCGCCCCCACCGCACAACGCAACCGCACCGATCGCACCCCCTCCCCCACCCTCCCCGAAAGGCGGACCCGTGACGACGACGCAGGACCTCCTCACCCGCGCCAGCACCTGGCTCGCCGAGGACCCCGACCCCGAGACCCGCGACGAGCTGGCCAAGCTCATCGACGCGGAGGACGTGGACGAGCTCGCCGCCCGCTTCGCCGGCACGCTCCAGTTCGGCACCGCCGGGCTCCGGGGCGAGCTGGGCGCCGGCCCCATGCGCATGAACCGCGCCGTGGTGATCCGGGCGGCCGCCGGTCTCGCCGCGTACCTCAAGGACCAGGGGCAGGCCGGCGGTCTCGTCGTCATCGGCTACGACGCCCGCTACAAGTCCGCCGACTTCGCCCGGGACACGGCGGCCGTGATCACGGGCGCCGGCCTGCGCGCGGCGGTGCTGCCCCGCCCGCTTCCCACCCCCGTGCTCGCGTACGCCATAAGGCACCTGGGCGCCGTCGCGGGCGTCGAGGTGACCGCCAGCCACAACCCGCCGCGCGACAACGGATACAAGGTCTACCTCGGCGACGGCTCGCAGATCGTGCCCCCGGCCGACGGCGAGATCGCCGCCGCCATCGCAGCGGTCGGCCCGCTGGAGACCGTGCCCCGCCCCGGCGACGGCTGGGAGACCCTGGGCGACGAGGTGCTGGACGCGTATCTGGCGCGTACGGACGCCGTGCTCGACGCCGGTTCGCCGCGTACCGCTCGCGTCGTGTACACGGCGATGCACGGCGTCGGCACCTCCGTGCTCACCGCCGCCTTCGACCGGGCCGGCTTCCCCGCCCCGGTGCTCGTCGCGGAGCAGGCCGAGCCGGACCCGGCGTTCCCCACCGTGGCCTTCCCCAATCCGGAGGAGCCCGGCGCGATGGATCTCGCGTTCGCCACCGCGCGCCGCTCGGACCCGGACATCGTCATCGCCAACGACCCGGACGCCGACCGCTGCGCCGTCGCCGTACCGGACCCGGGCACGGACGGCGGCTGGCGGATGCTGCGCGGCGACGAGGTCGGCGCGCTGCTCGCCGCCCACCTCGTGCGCCGGGGCGCGACCGGCGTGTTCGCCGAGTCGATCGTCTCCTCCTCGCTCCTCGGCCGGATCGCCGAGAAGGCGGGTTTGGGCTACGAGGAGACCCTGACGGGCTTCAAGTGGATCGCCCGCGTCGAGGGCCTGCGCTACGGGTACGAGGAGGCGCTCGGCTACTGCGTCGACCCGGAGGGCGTCCGCGACAAGGACGGCATCACGGCCGCGCTGCTCGTCGCCGAGCTCGCCTCCGTACTCAAGGAGCAGGGCCGCACGCTCCCGGACCTGCTGGACGACCTCGCCCTGGAGCACGGCCTGCACGCGACCGACCAGCTCTCGGTCCGGGTGGAGGACCTGTCCGTCATCGCCGACGCCATGCGCCGCCTGCGCGGACAGCCTCCGACGTCGCTGGCGGGCCTGCCCGTCACCAGCGCCGAAGACCTGTCCCTCGGCACGGACCGGCTGCCCCCCACCGACGGGCTGCGCTACGGCCTGGCGGGCGCCCGCGTGATCGTCCGCCCGAGCGGCACCGAGCCGAAGCTGAAGTGCTACCTGGAGGTCGTGGTCCCGGTCGCCGCACCCGACGATCTCCCGGCGGCCCGCACCCGGGCCACGGCCCTGCTGACGGACATCAAGCGGGACCTGTCCGCAGCGGCCGGTATCTGAAGGCGCCCTCCCCCGCCGGGGCCCCCCTTGCGGGGAGGGCGTCCGCACCGCATACGTACCCGGCCCGGGCGCCCTCCCTCCAGGCCGGCCCGCCACGTGCGGCGGGCACCCTCCCTCGACCTGGCGCCCGCCCCTCTGAGCGCGATCGGCGCCGCGGCCGGTCTGGACGCCCCGGAACTCACCGCGGCGTACGGGTCGCCGGCCGGCGCCGGCACGGGTGAGGACATGGTGGCGCCGGTCCCGCCGGCCGCCGACCTGGAGATCCTGGTCCGGCAGCGGGCGAGCGAGACCGAGGAGTCGCGCATCGCAGTCGGGGCGCCTTCGAGTCGTTTTGGCGCCGGCGGCTCGCCGCGTACGACGACCACCTCGTCGAGTCCGTCACCGACGACGCGGCCGGCCGGCCGCAGATCCTGATGGCCCGCTGAGTGCGGCGAACCGCCTTCAGCCGGCGTTGCAGGCGCAGCGCCGGGGCCGGCTGTGAACGGCCCACGGCCTCATCCGAGCGCCCCCAGCACCACCAGCAGCACCGCGCCGACGACCGCCGGGACGATGATTTCGTAGGCCCAGCGCACCGACTTGGCGGGGGCGTCGGTCACCGGCTTGTCGCCCGCGCGTTCGGAGAGTTCGCGCAGGTCGGCCATGGCCTGGTCCGCCGCGGCCGTACGGGCCCCGGTGTCGCGCACGTCGGCGGTGGCGGAGGTCCGGCGGTAGGGGTCGTCCAGTGCCTGCCGGGACTGCTGGCGGGCGGCCTTCTTGCGCTGGCGCAGGGACACCGGCACGGCCCAGAGCTGGTACTTCGTGCCGTCATGGGTGAACAGCTCGCTCGAATACCTGGCACGCACGTCGGCGACGTCCGTCCACGGCAGCGTGATCGTGCGGAACGGGTTGCGGACCCGGATGCGGCGGTCGTTGGCGAACACCACCGGGCGCAGCGTGAAGGCGACGACCAGCGGCACCACGGTCAGCAGCGCGGCCAGCGCCATCCACGGCACCCGGCCCTCGCCGCGGAAGGCGGCGTCGCCGCCGATCCAGCAGATGAGCACGAGCAGCAGGACGCCGCCGGCCAGCCCGGCGGGCGACCGGAAGGTCCGGTCGGCGTAGGTGGGCTCGGTGGGAGGCGTGGGGCTCGTCATGAGCCCGATTGTGCCTGACGCGGCCGAAGGGTGTGAGGGGCGGCTGCCCGGTGCTCGCGCGCGGGGGCGCGGAACGCGGATGCGCCGGTGCGGAACGGGCGGACGACCTGGGGCGCTGTACAGGTCGCTACGCGCGTAGATATGCTCATGTGGTGACCATGCCCACCATCCTCCCCGCATTCGCCGACGCGACGGCGTCCGACAGTGCGCTGCGCCGCTTCCTGCACGGGCTGCCCGGCGTCGACGCCGTCGGCCTCGAAGCGCGCGCCGCTTCCCTCGGAACCCGTTCGATCAAGACGACGGCCAAGGCGTACGCCATCGACCTCGCCATCTCGATGATCGACCTGACGACGCTGGAAGGCGCGGACACCCCCGGCAAGGTCCGGGCGCTCGCCGCCAAGGCCGTCAACCCCGATCCCACCGACCGTACGAGCCCGCGCACGGCCGCGGTCTGCGTCTACCCCGACATGGCGGCCACCGCGGTCGCCGCCCTGGCCGGCTCCGGCGTGAAGGTGGCGTCCGTGGCGACGGCCTTCCCCGCCGGGCGCGCCGCGCTGGACGTGAAGCTCGCGGACGTCCGGGACGCCGTGGCCGCCGGGGCCGACGAGATCGACATGGTGATCGACCGGGGGGCGTTCCTCGCCGGCCGCTACCTGAAGGTGTACGAGGAGATCGTCGCCGTGAAGGCGGAGTGCGGGAACGCCCGCCTGAAGGTCATCTTCGAGACCGGCGAGCTGTCCACGTACGACAACATCCGGCGGGCCTCCTGGCTGGGGATGCTGGCGGGCGCGGACTTCATCAAGACCTCGACCGGCAAGGTGGCGACGAACGCCACGCCGGCGAACACCCTGCTGATGCTGGAGGCGGTGCGCGACTTCCGCGCGCAGACCGGCGTCCAGATCGGCGTGAAGCCGGCCGGCGGCATCCGCACCTCGAAGGACGCGATCAAGTTCCTCGTGCTCGTCAACGAGACGGCGGGCGAGGACTGGCTGGACAACCACTGGTTCCGCTTCGGCGCCTCCAGCCTGCTGAACGACCTGCTGATGCAGCGCCAGAAGCTCAGCACCGGCCGTTACTCCGGCCCCGATTACGTGACGGTGGACTGATACCCATGGCATCTGCATTCGAGTACGCACCCGCGCCCGAGTCGCGGTCGGTCGTCGACATCGCGCCCTCGTACGGCCTGTTCATCGACGGTGAGTTCACCGACGCGGCCGACGGCAAGGTCTTCAAGACCGTCTCGCCGAGCAGCGAGGAGGTGCTGTCCGAGGTCGCGCGGGCCGGCGCCGAGGACGTGGACCGGGCCGTGAAGGCCGCCCGCCGGGCGTTCGAGAAGTGGTCGGCGCTGCCCGGCTCCGAGCGCGCCAAGTACCTCTTCCGGATCGCCCGGATCATCCAGGAGCGCAGCCGCGAGCTGGCCGTCCTGGAGACCCTGGACAACGGCAAGCCGATCAAGGAGACCCGCGACGCGGACCTCCCGCTGGTCGCCGCGCACTTCTTCTACTACGCGGGCTGGGCCGACAAGCTGGACCACGCGGGCTACGGCCCGAACCCGCGCCCGCTGGGCGTGGCCGGCCAGGTCATCCCGTGGAACTTCCCGCTCCTGATGCTCGCCTGGAAGATCGCCCCGGCGCTCGCCACCGGCAACACGGTGGTGCTGAAGCCCGCCGAGACGACGCCCCTGTCCGCGCTGTTCTTCGCGGACATCTGCCGCCAGGCGGGCCTGCCCAAGGGTGTCGTCAACATCCTGACGGGGTACGGGGACGCGGGCCAGGCGCTCGTCGAGCACGGGGACGTGAACAAGGTCGCCTTCACCGGCTCGACCGCCGTCGGCAAGGCCATCGCCCGGAGCATCGCGGGCACGGACAAGCGGGCCACGCTCGAACTGGGCGGCAAGGGCGCCAACATCGTCTTCGACGACGCCCCCATCGACCAGGCCGTCGAGGGCATCGTCACCGGCATCTTCTTCAACCAGGGCCAGGTGTGCTGCGCGGGCTCGCGGCTCCTGGTCCAGGAGTCGATCCAGGACGAGCTGCTGGACGCCCTCAAGCGCCGGCTGTCCACGCTGCGCCTCGGCGACCCGCTGGACAAGAACACCGACATCGGCGCGATCAACTCCGCGGAGCAGCTGGCCCGGATCACCGCGCTCGTGGAGACCGGTGAGGCGGAGGGCGCGGACCGCTGGTCGGCCCCCTGCGAACTGCCCTCGGCGGGCTACTGGTTCGCCCCGACGCTGTTCACCAACGTCACCCAGGCGCACACGATCGCCCGCGACGAGATCTTCGGCCCGGTGCTCTCCGTGCTGTCGTTCCGCACCCCGGACGAGGCGGTCGCCAAGGCCAACAACAGCCAGTACGGCCTGTCGGCGGGGATCTGGACGGAGAAGGGCTCCCGCATCCTCGCGGTCGCCGACAAGCTCCGGGCGGGCGTCGTCTGGGCCAACACGTTCAACAAGTTCGACCCGACCTCGCCGTTCGGCGGTTACAAGGAGTCGGGCTTCGGCCGCGAAGGCGGCCGCCACGGCCTGGAGGCGTACCTCGATGTCCGATAACCGTCTGAGCGTCTTCAAGACCTACAAGCTGTACGTCGGGGGCAAGTTCCCCCGCTCCGAGAGCGGCCGGGTGTACGAGGTGACGGACTCGAAGGGCAAGTGGCTGGCGAACGCGCCCCAGTCCTCCCGCAAGGACGCGCGCGACGCGGTCGTGGCCGCGCGCAAGGCGTTCGGCGGCTGGTCGGGCGCGACCGCGTACAACCGCGGCCAGATCCTCTACCGCGTCGCGGAGATGCTGGAGGGCCGCCGCGAGCAGTTCGTACGCGAGGTGGCCGAGGCCGAGGGCCTGTCGAAGTCCAAGGCGGCGGCCGTCGTGGACGCGGCGGTGGACCGCTGGGTCTGGTACGCGGGCTGGACCGACAAGATCGCCCAGGTCGTGGGCGGGGCGAACCCGGTCGCGGGCCCGTTCTTCAACCTCTCGACGCCCGAGCCGACCGGTGTGGTGACCGTCCTCGCGCCGCAGGAGTCCTCGTTCCTGGGCCTGGTCTCGGTGCTCGCCCCGGTGATCGCGGCCGGCAACACGGCGGTCGTGGTGGCCTCCGCGAAGTCTCCGCTGCCCGCCCTGTCGCTGGGCGAGGTGCTGGCCACCTCGGACCTGCCGGGCGGTGTGGTCAACATCCTGTCGGGGAAGACCGCGGAGCTCGCCGCCCCGCTCGCCGCCCACCAGGACGTGAACGGCATCGACCTGACGGGCGCGGACGCGGAGCTGGCGAAGGAGCTGGAGATCGCGGCGGCGGACAACCTGAAGCGCGTCGCACGTCCACAGCCTGTGGACGGCGACGGCGACGGCCACGACTGGTCGGCCGACCCGGGCACGCACCGCCTGACGGCGTTCCTGGAGACCAAGACGGTCTGGCACCCGACGGGCGCCCTGGGCGCGTCGGGCTCCTCGTACTGACGTACGCATGGGCGCGGCCCGTGCCCCGGAGGGTTCTCCGGGGCACGGGCCGCCTCCCTGTCAGCCGTGCAGCGCGTCCACGGCCTGGCCCACCACGGGCAGGTCCTTCAGGGCGCCGCCACTGGTCACGGGGTCGGTGACCAGCGCGGTGGACAGCGGCTTGAAGTCGGCGACCTGGGTGCCGACCGCGTTGTCCAGCGGGTCCACGCCGGTGCCGGCCAGCGGGTCGAGCCGCAGGTGGGTGACGGGCGCGATCCCGCTGTCCAGCGACTGGCCGAGCGCCCCGGTCACCGCGCCGCCGGCCGCCTCGGTGGCGTCCCCGAGGCTGGTGTCGGTCCCGGTCGCCTGCACGACGGGCAGCGGCGCGGCCTGCGCCGCCGCGCCCCCCGCGCCGAGCGCGGCACCCACCGCGGTGACGGTCAGACCTGCGCGCAGCAGCGTGCGGCGCCGGGACTTGGAAAGTGCGTGACGTGCCATGGATTTCCCACCTGATCGGGCCGAACGGACCATCGGCCGAGTAATCGAGCGAGTGCACAGCGTAGTTGAGGTGTGATGCGCGGTACCAACAAGACCACCCAGGGGTCCCCTGTGCGGGTCAATGCCTCACACTCGTGTCCTGTGAGTTCCCAAGCGCTTTCGACCCGAGTCGTCCTCCTGGCGGGCCCCTCCGGCTCCGGCAAGTCCTCCCTGGCCGCCCGCACCGGTCTCCCGGTGCTGCGGCTGGACGACTTCTACAAGGAGGCGGGCGACCCCACGCTGCCGCTCGTCGCCGGCAGTACGGACATCGACTGGGACTCCGTCCTGTCCTGGGACGCCGAGGCCGCGGTCGCCGCCATCGCCGAGCTCTGCCGCACCGGCCGCACCGACGTCCCCGTGTACGACATATCCACCAGCTCCCGCACCGGGCACGAGACCTTCCACATCGAGCGCACCCCGCTCTTCGTGGCCGAAGGGATCTTCGCCGCCGACATCATCGGACGCTGCCAGTCGCTGGGCCTGCTGGCCGACGCCCTGTGCCTGCGCGGCCGCCCCTCGACGACCTTCCGCCGCCGCCTCCTGCGCGACCTGCGCGAGGGCCGCAAGTCGGTGCCGTTCCTGCTCCGGCGGGGCTGGCGCCTGATGCGCGCCGAACGCCGCATCGTGGCCCGCCAGGCGGAGCTGGGCGCCCACCCCTGCAACAAGGAGGAGGCCCTGGGCCGCCTCGCAGCGGCAGCGGCGGGCCGCCACCGCGCACCTGCTCATGCAAGCCCCTCCGGCGATTGAGGACCGGGGCGGCACCGCAAGCCCCTCCGGCGGTTGAGGAGCAGGGCGGCACCGCAAGCCCCTCCGGCGGTTGAGGAGCAGGGGTCCGGGGGCGGAGCCCCCGAACGCACCGCGGGGCCGGACAGGACCCCCCGGCCCGTCCGGCCCCACAGCTTCCCCGTACCCCCGTACGTACACCGCCGCCTCCCCCGAAGCGACGGCAGCCCCCGTATCCCCCGGGCCCCCGTTCTCTCCCCCGTAACACCGCCGCCTCCCCCGAAGCGGCAGCGCCCCCGTTCCTTCAGGCCACCAGCTCGCCGAAGGACTCCTCCTCGTCACGGCCGAAGCTGAGGACCTCGTCCTCGCGCAGCCGGCGGAGCGACCGCCAGATGCTCGACTTCACCGTGCCGACACTGATGTCGAGGATGGCCGCGATCTCCGGGTCCGTACGGCCCTCGTAGTACCGCAGGACCAGCATCGTGCGCTGGAGTTCCGGCAGTCGCGCCAGCGCCTGCCAGAGCACCGCGCGCAGCTCCGTACCGCGCATCGCGTCCGTGTCGCCCGCCGTCTCCGGCAGCTCCTCGGTCGGGTATTCGTTCAGCTTGCGCCTGCGCCAGGCGCTGATGTGGAGATTGGTCATCGTGCGGCGCAGGTAACCGCCGACCGCCGCCTTGTCGCTGATCCGGTCCCATGCCCGGTACGTCGAGAAGAGGGCGCTCTGCAGCAGGTCCTCGGCTTCGAACCGGTCACCGGTCAGGTGGTAGGCGGTGGCGTACAGGGAGGCGCGGCGCTCCCGGACGTAGGCCGTGAACGCCGCTTCGGCGTCCTCGGACCGTGCCGGTGCCTTCCGCTCCCCCGAGACCTCCCCGTACGGGCCTCCCCCGCTACCCGCGTCAACCACCGTCATGAATGACGTGTGCTGACGCCCGGCGCCTCGAACGCACCCCCGTCCGTTCACTGCGGCGCCGGACTTCTCGGTGCTCCGCCCGACATCGTGGAGACGCGTGACAACTGCGCTCGCGTTGATGCTGTGAGTTGTGTTCATCTCGCGCCCCCCATCGGTGGAGTCCGTCCGTTCCTTGTGCCAACGAGCTTGCCGGGGCAGTTTCATGGCGGTGTCCGCCGACTGTCACAGACCTGTCACAGGGCCCGGCGACTGCACGAACCGGGGCTTGTCGATGCATGAGGGACGTATGGGGCGCGCATCCGGGGGGGGACCGACTGTCGAACCGGGGCGCCCCATGGGTCAGAATGACCAAGTGCCTTTCCTGTTGCTGATCGAGGACGACGACGCCATCCGCACGGCCCTCGAACTCTCGCTGTCACGCCAGGGCCACCGTGTGGCCACCGCGGCGACGGGAGAGGACGGCCTCAACCTGCTGCGCGAGCAGCGCCCCGACCTGGTCGTGCTGGATGTGATGCTGCCCGGGATCGACGGTTTCGAGGTGTGCCGCCGCATCCGGCGCACCGACCAGCTGCCGATCATCCTGCTGACCGCGCGCAGCGACGACATCGACGTCGTGGTGGGTCTTGAGTCCGGCGCCGACGACTACGTCGTCAAGCCGGTGCAGGGGCGGGTGCTCGACGCCCGTATCCGCGCGGTGCTGCGCCGCGGCGAGCGGGAGTCGACCGACTCCGCGACGTTCGGCAACGTGGTGATCGACCGGTCCGCCATGACCGTCACGAAGAACGGCGAGGACCTGCAGCTCACGCCGACCGAGCTGCGCCTCCTGCTCGAACTGAGCCGCCGGCCCGGCCAGGCCCTGTCCCGGCAGCAGTTGCTGCGCCTGGTCTGGGAGCACGACTACCTCGGTGACTCCCGGCTGGTGGACGCCTGCGTCCAGCGGCTGCGCGCCAAGGTGGAGGACGTACCGTCGTCGCCGACCCTGATCCGTACCGTGCGGGGCGTGGGATACCGGCTGGACTCGCCGCAGTGAGCACGGCTGTGCGGCGGAGCCTGCTGGCCGGGCTCCGCTGGACCAGCCTGCGGCTGCGGCTCGTCGTCGTGTTCGCCCTGGTCGCGCTGACCGCCGCGGTGTCGGCGTCCGGAATCGCGTACTGGCTGAACCGCGAGGCCGTACTGACGCGTACGCAGGACGCGGCGCTCGGGGACTTCCGCCAGGAGATGCAGACGCGGGCGGCCTCGCTGCCGCTGCGCCCCACCAAGGAGGACCTGCAGACGGCGGCCGTGCAGATGGCGAGCAGCAGCCCCGGTTACAGCGTGCTCCTGATCGACGAGCGCGACCCGGGCAAGCCCATCGTCGGCAACTCCGACCTGGACACCTTCACGCGCAGCAACGTACCGCCGTCGCTGCAGAAGCAGGTCGGCAGGAAGCAGCCGGTCAAGGCGGGCAACAAGTACGAGTACCACCTGTTCTGGCAGCGGACCTCGATCCGCGGTACGCCCTACCTCGTCGCCGGTACGAGGATCATCGGCGGCGGGCCGACCGGCTACATGCTCAAGTCGCTCGACCAGGAGCGCCAGGACCTCAGCTCCCTGGCCTGGTCGCTGGGGATCGCCACGGCGCTCGCCCTGGTCGGCTCGGCCCTGCTCGCCCAGGCCGCGGCGACGACCGTGCTGCGCCCGGTGCAGCGGCTCGGGGACGCGGCCCGCAAGCTGGGCGAGGGCAAGCTCGACACCCGGCTCGTGGTGTCCGGCACCGATGAACTGGCCGACCTGTCCCGCACGTTCAACAAGACGGCCGGCTCGCTGGAGAAGAAGGTCGCGGACATGAGCGCGCGGGAGGAGGCCAGCCGCCGCTTCGTCGCCGACATGTCGCACGAGCTGCGCACGCCGCTCACCGCGATCACCGCGGTCGCCGAGGTGCTGGAGGAGGAGGCCGACAGCCTGGACCCGATGATCGCGCCCGCCGTGCACCTGGTGGTGAGCGAGACCCGGCGCCTCAACGACCTGGTGGAGAACCTGATGGAGGTGACCCGCTTCGACGCGGGCACCGCCCGGCTGGTCCTGGACGACGTGGACGTCGCCGACCAGGTGACCGCCTGCATCGACGCCCGCGCCTGGCTGGACGCGGTGGACCTGGACGCCGAGCGCGGCATGATGGTCCGCCTCGATCCGCGCCGGCTCGACGTGATCCTGGCCAACCTGATCGGCAACGCGCTGAAGCACGGCGGTTCGCCGGTACGGGTCTCGGTGCGCATCGAGGGCGAGGAGCTGGTCATCGAGGTCCGCGACCACGGCCCCGGCATCCCCGAGGACGTGCTGCCCCACGTCTTCGACCGCTTCTACAAGGCCAGCGCCTCCCGGCCGCGTTCCGAAGGGAGCGGGCTCGGGCTCTCCATCGCCATGGAGAACGCGCACATCCACAACGGCGACATCACCGCCCGGAACTCGCCGGACGGCGACGGCGCGATCTTCGTGCTGCGGCTGCCGCGCGACGCCGAGGCGCTGAGCCGCGACGCCGAGGACCGCGACGCCGAGGACCGCGACGCACCGATACCGGACCACCAGGAGGACGACCCGACGTGAGGCGCAGCGAACGCCGGGGACACCGCCCCGCCGCCGCCCTGGCCGGTGCCGCACTCTGTGCCGTACTGGCCGCGGGCTGCGGCATCCGCACGACATCGGTGCCCGTCGACGCCGGAGCCGCCCCGTCCCGGGTGCCGTGCGCGATGCCTGCCGAGGACGTCGCCGCCCAGGCCGAGCAGGGCATCCCCGTACAGATCTACCTGGTCTGCGCCTCGCAGCTGGTGACGGTGGACCGTGCGGTGCAGGTCGCGGAGGCGAAGTCGGACCGCCTGCGGATCGCCACCGAGCTGCTGGACGAACTGCGCCGCCGCCCCACGGCCGACGAGCAGCAGGCGGGTTTCTCCACCGACGTCCCGAAGGCGCTCCGGGTCTCCGGACCCCGCACGGGCGACGCGACGGACGCGCTGCGGCTCAGCCAGCAGCCGGAGGACCTGCCGGCCGAGGCGCTGGCCCAGATCGTCTGCACGTTCACGGAGAGCGAGGCGTTGGTGCCCGGCGAGACGGTGACGCTGGGCGGCCCGGGGAAGTACCCGGCGCGCGGCTATCTGTGCACGGCGGAGACGAAGGCCAGCCCGAAGGCCGTACCGAGCACGGTGGGAGTGTCGTAGGGCGCCTCGGGCCGGCGGCGGCGTCCGCCGGGCCGCGTACGCGGACGGCGCGGACGGGTACCGGCCCGGGACCGTCGCCGTGAGGCAGGTCTCCCCGCCCCCCACGGAACCGATCCCGCCGCCGCCCGCGTCTAGGGCTTCGTGCGTCAAGGTACGGACGGCCAGGCCGTCATCCGCTTCCGCGCGGCCGGGGTGTCGCTGCTCCTCGCGCATCTGCTGCTCGTCGGGTGGCTCAGTCTCCGCCCGCTGGACGTGCCGTGGGTGACCGCCGCCAACCTCTCACCGTTCGCCGGTATCAAGGCCGACCTGTCGCTCGGTCCGGCCACCGCGTTCCGCCGGATCGGCGCGGGGCTCCTGCTGCTCGCGCCGCTGGGCGTGCTGCTCCCGATGGCCGGGGGCCGGCTCCATGTCTCCCCGTGGTCCTCGCTGGCCCGGACGGTCGCGGCCGGCGCGCTGATCTCGCTGGCCATCGAGCTGGGGCAGACCGGGGTTCCCGGTCAGGTCGTCGACGTCGACTCGCTGTTCCTGAACACGGCGGGCGTCGCCCTCGCCCACGTCCTGGTCGTACCGGCGGGCCGGGCGCGGCTGCGGCGGCACGGCGGGCAGCAGCGGCGGGTGCGGGTGGTGTCGCGGAGCGGCCACGAGGCCCCTCAGGGTTCGACCCCGACGATTTCCAGGGTCGGGATGGCCCCGTAGAGCGACGCTTTGCCCCCGTTCGTCGCGCGACCATGGAGACACGGGGAGCACAACCGAGCGCTCCCCCCGCAACGGTTCGCGAAGGAGCCCACCATGGCCGCACTTGCCCGCCCCCGTGACGGACGCATGCTCGGCGGAGTGTGCGCGGCGCTGGCCCGGCGCTTCGGCACGTCCGCGAGGACCATGCGCATCATCTTCCTGGTCTCGTGCCTGCTGCCGGGCCCGCAGTTCCTGCTCTACCTGGCGCTGTGGGTGCTGCTCCCCCAGGAGGAGGGGCGGTCCTCGGCGGCGGGGGCCTGGTAGCAGCCGAACCCGTACGCGCACGCCTGTGGGCGGTCACCCGGATCGGGTGACCGCCCACAGGCGTGTGCGAGCGCTGCGGCTCAGTGGCCGAGCGGCAGACCGTTGGCGGAGATCCCGCTGGTGGTCAGACCGCCGGTCGGCATGCCGCCGAGGAGGCCCTTGACGGGGGTGGTGGCGTCGCCCAGGACCTTCGTCTGGCTGGTGCCGAGGAGCTGGTTGGCGGTGTCCTGGACCGGCAGCGTCGACGTGGCGTCGGCGACCGCACCGGCGACGGGCAGGACGCTGCTCGCGGCGTCGAGCGGCAGCGCGGAGGCCGAGGCGGTACCGGCGGCGGCAGCGGCGAAGGCGGCACCGAGAGCGGCGACACCGAGAGTCCTGGCAGCAGACTGCTTCATATGACATTCATCCTTGGGGAAGGGGATGTGGAATGTGAGCGGCTTTGCAACGTAGTCAGCCGCGCCCCTTCCCCGCAAACGTCCGCCACCCCGGAAAAACGGCCGGTGTGCACAATCCCCGGCCGTTTTCCGTACGGCCGGATCAGCCCGCGAGTGAGGAAGAAACGCTGGTCGCAGCCGTCTGCTCAAAAAGCCACTCGGATTTCAGCTCGGCGTAACCGGGCTTGATGACGTCATTGATCATCGCCAGACGTTCATCGAAAGGAATGAATGCTGATTTCATCGCATTGACGGTGAACCACTGCATGTCGTCGAGCGTGTATCCGAACGTCTCGGTCAGCTTCTCGAATTCCCGGCTCATGCTCGTCCCGCTCATCAGCCGGTTGTCCGTGTTCACGGTGGCCCGGAAGTGCAGCTTGCGCAGCAGCCCGATGGGGTGCTCGGCGTACGAGGAGGCCGCCCCCGTCTGGAGGTTGGACGTCGGGCAGAGCTCCAGCGGGATGCGCTTGTCCCGTACGTAGGAGGCGAGCCGGCCCAGCTTCACCCCGCCGTCCTCGGCGACCTCGATGTCGTCGATGATGCGGACCCCGTGACCGAGCCGGTCGGCGCCGCACCACTGGATGGCCTGCCAGATCGACGGCAGCCCGAATGCCTCGCCCGCGTGGATGGTGAAGTGGTTGTTCTCGCGCTTGAGGTACTCGAAGGCGTCCAGGTGCCGGGTGGGAGGGAAGCCCGCCTCGGCGCCCGCGATGTCGAAGCCGGCGACGCCCTGGTCCCGGTAGCGGTTGGCGAGCTCGGCGATCTCCAGCGACCGCGCGGCGTGCCGCATCGCGGTGAGCAGGGCGCCGACGCGGATGCGGTTCCCGTCCTGCCGGGCCCGCCGCTCGCCCTCGCGGAAGCCCTCGTTGACGGCCTCCACGACCTCTTCGAGGGTCAGCCCGGCCTCCAGGTGCTGCTCGGGGGCGTACCGCACCTCGGCGTAGACGACACCGTCGGCGGCCAGGTCCTCCGCACACTCGGCGGCGACCCGGAACAGCGCGTCGCGGGTCTGCATGACGGCGCAGGTGTGGGCGAACGTCTCCAGATACCGCTCCAGCGAACCGGAGTCGGCCGCCTCCCGGAACCAGACGCCGAGCTTGTCCGGCTCGCTCTCGGGCAGCGCGTCGTAACCGCTCGCGGCGGCGAGGTCGAGAATCGTCCCGGGCCGCAGGCCGCCGTCGAGGTGGTCGTGCAGAAGGACCTTGGGGGCACGCCGGATCTGATCCCGGCCGGGCACATGGAGGGTGGGGCTCATCATCCACGCACTCTAACGCCTACGCGCGTAGACCGCACCGGTCGATGCGTAACAGAGACCGCGAATACGGGTGGCGTACACCCTTCCTTCTGACACTGTTACGCCATGGCACAGCGCGCACTCCCCCAGCCTGCGGCAAGGCTGGGACGGGCCGTCGGAGCGGCGGCCGGAGCAACAACGGTCGGCGGCGTGGTCCTGCTGCTCCCGGACGGCGAGCCCCACTCCCACCGCCGCCCCTCCTCCCTCTCCTACGCCCGCCGGCTCCCCCTGGCCCGCGCCCTGGCCCGCGCGGGCCGCACCGACGGCCTCGCCGCCCACGTGGTGCACTACCGCTGCCGCGGCTGGAACGAGGACGACGCCCACCCCGCGGCCGACGCCGAGTGGGCGGTGGACGAGGCGGTACGCCGCTACGGCGACGTCCCCGTCTGCCTCGCCGGCCACGGCATGGGCGCCCGCGCCGCCCTCCGCGCCGGCGGCCACCCGGCGGTCACCGCGGTCCTGGCCCTCGCCCCCTGGCTCCCCGGCGACCCGGCGGCCGCCCCCGAACCCGTCAAACACCTCGTCGGCCGCCCCGTCCTCCTCATCCACGGCACCAACGACGCGCGCTGCGACCCGGAACTGTCCTTCCGCCTCGCCGAACGCGCCAAGAAGTCCAACCGCGACACCTGCCGCTTCGAGGTCCACTCCGACGGCCACGCGCTACGCCAACACCGCGCGGAAGTCACCGCGCTGGCCTCGGACTTCGTACGGGGCGCCCTCTTCGGGCGGGGGTACACCCGCCCGGTGACCGACGCGCTGGCGGCCCCGCCGCCGTTGGGACTGCGGATGCCACTGGCTGCGGGGTTCGGGGAGTCGTTGGGGGCGGGGTGAGGGGGCGATCCCCGGGGTGCGGGGAGCAGCCCTCCCACAACCGCACCCGGGTCGCGACGGTGGGACCATCCCCGCACGCGCGGGGAGCAGCAGCCGGAGACGCGGGCGCAGCTCCTGAGCCAGGGGCCATCCCCGCACGCGCGGGGAGCAGCCCCAGCCCCGCGAGGTGCGCCCGAAGGTGATGGGGCCATCCCCGCACGCGCGGGGAGCAGCGCGATCGGCTGATCTCGTTCGTGCTGTCGGCGGGGCCATCCCCGCACGCGCGGGGAGCAGGCCAAGCGGACGTCCGCGTACGAGGACAGCGAGGGGCCATCCCCGCACGCGCGGGGAGCAGGCCAAGCGGACGTCCGCGTACGAGGACAGCGAGGGGCCATCCCCGCACGCGCGGGGAGCAGCCGTGACGGCTTCCCGCTCCTGCACGACCACTGGGGCCATCCCCGCACGCGCGGGGAGCAGTGCTCCCGCTTCTCGGCCGCGAGCCGGTCGCGGGGGCCATCCCCGCACGCGCGGGGAGCAGACGAGGATCTGCGGCGCCGCCTGCTTGTTGGTGGGGCCATCCCCGCACGCGCGGGGAGCAGGCTTCCTGGCCTGCGGCTTTACCGCGCCAGAGAGCCGTTCCGCACCACTTTCACCGAAACCGGCGATACGCCCAAAACAACCTTCTACACATCGAGCGCTCACCCCCTCCCGAACCGCCGCCTCTTGGCCGCTCTGCTCCAGCCCGGTTTCGGGCCCTCCGGCGGCTGCTTCCTCGTCGCCGCGCCCTCGGCCGGGCGGCGGATCAGGGTCAGGCCCTCGTGGTCGGTCGGGTGCCACTTGTGGTCGTGTGTCCGGAAGGTGAAGCCCTGCTCGGTGTTGGCGGTGTGCGCCAGCAGGGCGCGGCCCTGGTCCGCGTACTCCTGGACTTCCGCCCAGAGGACGTCGCGGACCCTCGCCGAGGGGTTGCCGATGAAGACGCCTGCGGAGATCTCCAGGAGCCAGCGCGTGAGGAAGCCACGTAGACCGGCCGGGCAGTTGGTGAGCACGATCACCGTCACCAGAGCATCTCCTCGTCCTCGTAGGCATCCGGCCCGTCGTGGTTTCGACCTGCGGCGACCTCGACTCCGCCGTCGCTCTGGAGCGTGACCACGTCTCTGTCAACGGAGGCGGAGGCGGTGGCCGCGTTCGCGCCGTCGGCGAGCAGCAGGTGTTTGATGTCGTCCACGCAACGGTCCAGCAGGGACATCTCGTTGATGCGGTCGCGCAGAGCCCTCCGGGTACGAGAAGCGACGTCCTCCTCGCTCTCCGCGGCCACGTCGAAGGCCAGAGGGATGCCGACCTCCGTCTTGTACAGGTCGGCTATGTCCAGGACGAAGGAGAGCTCGTGGCCGGAGTGCACGAAGCCCAGGGCCGGGCTGCAGCCGAGGGACGACACGACGGCGTGGGCCACTCCGTACATGCACTGGGCTGCCGCGGTGATCGCCTGGTTGACCGCGTCGCCGGCGGCGAAGTCGCCCGGGACGTACTTGCGGCCCCGCCAGCGGATGCCCGTACGGGCCGCCTCGGCCCGGTAGCAGTCCTTCACCCGGCGGCCCTCGCGGCCGAGGAGCCCCTTGCGGGTGAGCCCCTCGGGGTCCTCGTCCGGGAAGCGCAGCCGGTACATCGCACGGGCCACGGACAGGCGGCTGCGTGCGTTGGCCCATTGGACGGCCTGCGCCTCCGCGAGTGCTGATGAACGTGTCAGGGCGCGGCCACCCGCGTAATAGCGCACGCCCTGTTCACCGACCCAGGCCACGGCGGCACCGGTCTCCCCGAGCACGCTCATCGCCTGGTGCGTGATCCGGGTGCCGGGGCCCAGGAGCAGCGTGCCGATCGTCGCGGAGGGTATGTGCGTCGTACCCTCCGCGTCCTCGGCAGTGATCGCGTTCGCGTCCCGGTGCACCACGCAGCGCTCCAGGTAGATGAAGGACAGCCGTTCGCCGGTGCGGGTGAGGTGGCGAGGGGTAAGGGCGTTGCGCTGGGAGACCGTGGCCACCGGTTCATTCCGTTCCGTCGAGCGGGGCCAGCGTCAGCAGGCCGCAGCCGTACGCCTTCGCCTTGCCGATCCCCTGCGTGAGGGAGCGTCGCATCACGGCCGGGTCGGTCACCTCCAGGTGGCCGTCGAACGTCACGGTCACGATGCTGACGCGGCTTCCCCGCTTCCCCTCGCTACGCGCCTTGTCGAAGGCGAGCCCCCTGCGGTCACCGACCGTCAGTCGATAGCGGTCGCCGTGGTGCTCGTGACCGCGATGCGTGGTCCCTCCCGGTAGCAGGCGTTCGCTCTGCGGCTTCTCGACCACCCGGAAACCGCAGCGCTCCTGACGGTCGAGAAGCCACCCCATCTGGTGCGCAGGGGTGATGTGCGCGGTGCGTTTACGCGGCTCGTCCGGCTTCCGCCGGATGTCGTGAACGGGGTTGGCTGTCAGCCGGAACGCCCACCGCTGTTCCTGGGCCAGGCGGTCGAGGAACGGAGCGTACGGCCGGGTCTGCCAGCCCGGGTTCTCAGGATCAGCGGCCGCGGGCCAGCCCGCCTGCTCCACCAGATGCGTCAGATCAGGTTTCTCCGGGCTCACCACGTACAGCTGCACCTCGGCCCGCGCGTTCTGGTCGATGCGCCACAGCACCCGGGGGCCATCAGGAGCGGCAGCGGCCTGCGTGGGCAGGAGCCCGGGGAACGACGCCATGACGGCCGCGTGCAGCACCTGCGGTGAGGACAGCAGACGGCGCGCACCCGTGCGCGCCGTGTTCATACGGAAGCGGGTCAGGAACATCAGACGCTCTCCTCCAGGGCGTCGAACGGATCGTGGCGAGGCCGCCCGGCCTGTTGGCCGACGACGTCCGGGTTGGGAACGTTCACCGTCCTGCTGACCACCGTGCGCAGAGCGTGCCGGCGTTGCTCAGCCGCGAAGCTGAGGGGCTGGTCGCGCTGGTGGTCCGCGTCGAGCTCGTCCTCGTCCGCTTCACGGAGCACGGTGAGGGACACCATTGCCTCATCCCGGTGCCTGCGGCGGTACCAGGCAGCCGCCTGCCACGGCTCGTCCGTCAACGTCTGCTGGAGCGAGTCCCCCTCGCGCAGCCCCAGCTCCACCGGCTGCGCGGGCGGGCAGGAGCGGCGGCCGAGGAACGGCGGGTACGCGGGAGCCCGCAAGGCCCCGTACAGGCGGGTGAGGAAGCCGGTTTCGCCCGCAACCGCCGCAACGAATACCGCATCGGCCAGGTAGAAGCGCTCGGACAGGGGCATGGAAGCACCGGTGACGCCGTGGTGTGCCGTCTGGAAATCCCGTACGCGGCTGCCTGGTTGGTCAATCCGAACGCCGAACCGCAGGCCGTCCGCGAGGGCAGCCACTGCCTCGTCGTCGCCTCGTTCGATGCCTGCCGCCGCCGCGAGCAGGCCGATCACTCCGCTCTTCGTCGGCGCCGATTCCGTCGTGCGACGGGCGAAGCGGGCAGACGAACCCCAGGACTGCAAGGGGCCCGCCAGCCTCAGGGCCAGCACGCTCATTCGGGCTTCTCCAGGCGCTCGGCGACGGCCTGCCCCACCGAGGCGACGAGTTCGCCGATGCTCGCGGACTCCGTGCCGATGTCCGCGAGCTTCCTGGTGTTCGGGCCGACGCGAAGCACCCACGTGAGTGTGGAGCCCTCGTCGCCGTACGCCCGCTCGACGTCCGGGATGTACTCCGCGAGGCGGGCGCATGCCTCGGACACGTGACCACCGAGGTCTCCGCGTACCGGCTCCTCGAACGCCGCGACGAAGCTGATGGGGCGGGTGGTCCGCAGCTTGACGACGACGGCGTCGGGCAGCGTGTGGTGGCCGAACGTGTTGATCTTTCCGGTGGGCAGGGACTCGACGAAGCCCTGGACGAACGCTTCGGCGGCACGCCTCACCGGGGTGACCTTCGACTCGTCCTCGCGCAGCCCCTCTCCCAGGTTCGCCGCCAGTTGGTGGATGCCGAGGGCCGCGTAGCGGTAGAGCGTCGCCGAGTTGAAGTCGACGGTGCCGATCATTCCGGCCCCGGGCTCCGAGTCCTTGTTGTGGTCATCGACCGCCGTGTAGTAGTCGGACTCGTTGTCCACGCGGTGGACGCTGATGGCGTGGGCGACCTGCACGGCCGCGTCCACGCTGAAGTCGGTCGAGTCCGCGACCATGCGTCCGAACAGCGCGATGTCGACCGAGTGACGGGTGTCCGCGATCTGCTTCACCCGGGCCTTGTTGTCCTTGTCCTTCAGGAACTCTGCGATGTCGGCCGCGCCCTCGACGGCGAACCGGGCCAGTCCGTCGAGTTGCCGTGCGCTGAGGAAGACCAGGTACTTGGCCTGGGGCGGCCGCTCCCGCGTCTCCTCATCGGCTCCGGCATCATCCGCCCCCGCCTTCTTCGAACTCTTGCGTTTGGGTACCTCGATCTTGAGCCCTGTGGCGGCGACGACCTCGGCCGCCAGCTCCAAGGCGTCGGCCTCCGTGACAGAGGCGTCGTGCTCGCGGATGCGGTCGGCGAGCACCTCGACGACCTTCTTGGTCCGTACGCCCAGTTCGCTGGGGTCGAGGAGGTTCTTCGCCCCGAAGTAGTCCCGGGTGGCCTTCTTCCACGCCTGGCTGGAGACCCGGGCGCGGGGCACTCCCCCGTACACCGACGACTTCGGGGAACCGGTGTCGTCGCGGTTCAGATTGCTCGGTGGGACGGTCTGCAGGGCGTGCACGTCGAGGTAGAAACGGTTCACGAGGCGTCCTTGTCGTACTGGCTGGTGTGTGGATGCTGCCGGGGTCGGCGGGACATCGGTTGTTCGGAGGCGGGGGTTGGTGCCGGTGCCGTTCCGCGGATGGCTCGGAAGAGCAGCGGCGGGCGTCTACCGGGTGTCTACAGTCCGGCGGCGGCTTGTTCGTCGCCTGCCGGCTCGTCGCCACCCGGCCCGTGGCCGTCGCTCGGCTCTTCCCCCTGCCAGGCGTGGAACGACCGTCCCCATTCCCTGCGCACATGGTCGGGACCGTCCGGCCACTGCCACGCGTAGAGCTGCCCGGCGAGCAGCGCGTAGTCGAGGGGGAACTGCTCGCGGCGCAGCAGCAGAACGATGTCCCTCAAGCGCTGCGCGAGGGTGGGCAGGTCCGGCGCGGTTCCGGCCCGGACCAGCCGCTTGCGCAGCGGCTCGTCGATCTCGTCACGCTTCATCATGCGGCGCACGGCGGCACCCACCCCGCGTGGTTTCCCGCGGCCGCCCCGTTGGTGCATGCCCGCGTCGCGGCGGGACTGCTGATGCAGCGCCCACAGGGTGAGAGCGGTGTGGAGGGCGTTCTCCGCGTGTTCGAGCTCGGGCTCGCTCAGCTCACGAGCGTCCTCGCGCGGAACGTGCAGGGGCGAGGTGTCGACAAGGTTCCACAGGTCGGGCAACCGCTCCGGCTTCTGCCCGGCGCCTCGGCGCAGCCTGGCGAGAGCCGCGACGGCGCTCGACTCGTCGGCCAGGTATCCGCGTTGGTACGCGGCGATGCGTTCACCGGCGAGCTCTTCAACCCGCTTGCGAGGCGAAAGCGGAATGATGGTCGTCGTCGTCATACGTGCCCCTCAGTGACGGGTGCGGCAGCGGGCGGGACAGACATGGCAGCGGCAGGCACGGTGGCTTCTGATTCGCCGGCGGTGGCTTCTGATTCGCCGGCGGTGGCTTCTGACTCGGCGGCGGTGGCTTCTGATTCGGCGGCGGTGGCTTCTGATTCGCCGCCCGTATCCGTCGGTTGGTCGGAGTCCCGGGGATGGCCCAGGCAGGTGTCGAGGCGGTAGCGGAACCAGTTGCCGGCGAGGCCGGCGTTCAGCCATTCCGTACGCGACTTGACTGTGATGACCCGGCCCTGCCAGGCGGCATCGCCGGCCCGGTCGATGAGGCCGTCCCCGAGTCGGCCCACGATCCGGTGTACCTGCCGCTGCCACTCGGCCCGTGCCGCGTACGGGTCCGCGCTGCCGTCCAGAGCGGCGAGCCAGGTCCGGTAATGGGTGCCCAGCACGTGGAACCCCGAGTCGCGCGCCGTGGCCCTGGGCCCCTCGCTGTCGGTGCCGGCGGCACGGGCGAGGTTCGTCGCGAGGTCACCGAGCGCGGTGACGGCCTCCTCGGCGTCGGTGACGGCGCTGATCGCCTGCTCCGCATACTCGCTCTTGCGCTCATGGAGCAGGACCACCGCCATGGACACGTGGTCGTCGACGACCTCGTCGATCACCGACTGCTGCGTCCCGTATTGGGCGCCGACGATCCGCGCCCTGACCAGGAAGCCCTCGGCCAGCGCGCCGCTCGTCACCAGTTGGGAGATCCACCCGAAGAGCCTGGGCGACAGGTAGGGCGCGGCCTCCGCACCCTGGTCCGGCGCGCCCCGGTCGGCAATCAGGGAAGCGAGCCCTCGCCACGCCGCGCGGGCCGGATCGTGCTCGCGGGGCATGTAGGCGGTCGGCTCGCCGTGCTTCTTCTCCTGCGTCTTGCTGCGCCGCCACGCGGTCATCGGCTCGCAGCCGTGCTTGTTGCGGGCGGTGAGCGGGTCACCGTAGCCGAGCACCACGCCGTGTACGCCGTCGCCGTCCGCGTGCAGGAGGAGGCGCCGGGTCTGCCAGGTGTAGAGGTCGCGGACGCCGGTGGGACGGCGTACGGGCTCCGCGCCCGGCCCGCATGCATCGCGTCGCCAGGCGGGGAGGTCGTCACCGGCGTCCCAGTCGCTGAGGCCGACGGTGTCCGCGGGCGCCACCATGTTGAGCAGGAGGGTTTCGCGCAGCGTGCGCCCTTCGGCGAAAACGCCTCCCAGATTGCCCGCCCAGCCGACCCCGAGCGGGTAGACCCGGCCGCCCTTGACCCGGCCGTCGCCCACGACACCGGTCTTGATGCCCGACGTGTCGTACGCGTGCGCGTGCACGACCCAACGGGCGGCTTCCGCATACGTCAGCCGGTCGACAGCCGGCATACGGGAGCTGAAGAAGGGCGCCCCGTTGGGCACGTCGGCAACGATCCGGTTCAGGGACGAGACCTCGCCCTTCGCCGTGTGCAGTCCGGCCACCTGGAAGAACGGCGTACGGTCGTGGAAGAGGTCGAAGCGGTCACGATGCTCACCGAGGTAGGCCCCGACCGGCGCGAAGCAGTCGTCGTCGGCCCACAGTTCCGCCCAGTGTTCGACGTCCCGTGGTCCGTCGAGTGCGTCGTGCGCGACGGCGAGCAGGAGCCGCAGCAGGGCGAATTCCTGGGTGGGCAGGTCCCCGACGATCCGGCGCAGCCCATGCGCCTGGTCGAAGACCTGCCGCAGCGAGAGCTCAACGTGTTCGCCGTCCTGACGCAAAACCGGAATCCAAGGATCCGCAGTGAGGTCGAACGACAGCGCGGGGGCCGTATTTTCATCTGTTTCAGACATGGGTCACCTCAAGGCCGTCGCTCTCGCTGTAGCTCAGGGAAAAGCCTGCCAGGTGGGTCTGACAATCCTCGTCGAGCGCGAGAACCAGCTGGCCGGAGAGCCACTGGCTCTCCTTCACCTGCCAAGCGGGTACGTACAGTTCCTCCAACTCGGCGATGGCCCGCTCCATGACGTCGGCGTACGAGAACTGGATCGGCAGCCTCAACCCGCAACTCGCCGCCGCACGCGCCGCCTGCCGGGTCGGCACCTGGTCCAGGGGCAGGTCCAGCCCTCCGAGCGGATTGCCGCGCCGGTCGGGAGCGAGCCACGGAACCGTCGCCAGCGTCCCGTCATCCCGCCGCTGGACCACGACGACCTCCAAACTCTCCCTGCTGTCGCGGACCTGGGCGCGCCCGGCCCGGCTGTCGTCCGCGTCGCCCACCCCCGCCGCGACCCACCCGAACAGCGGCCTGCCCGCCTTGCCCACTTTCCCGAGCCGGAACACGGCCGCACGCTCGGCCTGGTCTGCGCGGTGTTGTTCGTACCGTTCACGAGCCTCGGCCATCGCGTCCACCCAGCCGGCGGGCCCGGCGGCGCCGTCCGCGTACGCGGCTTGGACGAGAGGGCTGATGTCGTCGGGCAGCCGTACGGGACGTGCCTCCCCCTGCTCGAAGTGCGGCAGGAGGGCGGCGGCCGACCGCAGGAGCGCGTACGTCCCGTACACGGCAACCGACCCCCGTACGGGTACGGGCACGTCGGCATCCCAGTCGGCGCCGGTGACCAGGCAGCGCGCGCGGCGCAGCCGCTCGGGGCGGTCCTGCTGGCCCACGCCGCGCTGGTGCCTGTGCAGGCGGCCCATGCGCTGGAGCAGGAGGTCGACCGGGCAGAGGTCGGTGACGAGCAGGTCGAAGTCGACATCGAGGGACTGCTCCGCCACTTGGCTGGCCACGACGATGTGCGGTCCGGCCGGACGGCCGTCCGCCTTGCCCGGAGGACCGAAGCGTTTGAGAAGGTCCGCGTCCTTTGCCGCCCGGTCGACGTCGATGAAGCACGAGTGCGCGACCGTCACGTGCTCGTCGCCGAACCTTCTCCTGAGCGCCTTCGCGGTCTCCAGAACCCGCTTGACCGTGTTGCGTACGACGAGCGCGCAGCCACCCCCCTCCAGCTCATGGGCGAGCCGTCCGACGAGGACGTCGACGTCGTCCTCGACCCGTTCGAGTACGACGTCCGTGCCGCGACCGGAGGCGTCGGGGCCCCGCATGACCGGCGGACGGCCGTGAACCACGGCAGTCAGCAACGGATAGGCGGTGGCCTCGGCGACCTCCTCGAACGCCGGCTGGACGTCGGTTCCTTGGGTCTCCGCGCCGGAGTACGCCTCGACGAGTTCGCGCCGTCTGCGGGCGGGAAGGGTCGCGGACAGGATCACGACAGGCACCCGGTACGCGCCGAGCCAGGCCAGCACGCGATCGAGGTACACACTCATGTACGTGTCGTAGGCGTGCGCCTCGTCGATGACGACGACCTTCCCCACCACCGCCAGGTGACGCATCGCCAGATGACGGCTCTTGAGGCCGGCGAAGAGGAGCTGGTCGATGGTCCCGGCGACGAAGGACGAAAGCATGGCCTTCTTGCGTCCCCGCAGCCAGGCGTGCGCGACGAGTTCGGTGAGAGCCGCGGGTTTCGTGTCACGGGGACGCCGGCGCGGCGCCTGCGGAGCGTCGAGGTCGACGGCGACGATCCGTTGACCGCTGCCGCGCATCAGCTCGGCGAAGTCCTCGTTCAGTGCGGCCTTGGAGTGGGCGAGGAGTACGGAGTGCTGAGCGCCCCGGGCGGACGGCAGCCGTGCGATCCATTCCAGTAGACGGGGAAACATGGCGTTACCGGTGGCCATGGTGGGAAGAGCGAAGAAGGCGCCGCCTGCCCCGGAGCGGGCGGCGAAGATCTCGGCGACGGCGAGCGCGGCCTCGGTCTTGCCCTCGCCCATGGGCGCCTCGATCACCATCAGCCCTGGTTCGCCCATGGAACGGGCCAGTTCGACGGCGGCCTCCTGCACCGGCCGGGCCTTCGCGCCCTCCGGAAGACCGAAGCGGGATGCGATGAGCTCCTGGGCGTCCTCAACGGGCTCGTCCGGGGACCAGGGGGCGGGGAGATCGAGCCCGCGCCAGGCGGCGGCCACGCGCTCCTCACCGCTGCGGGCGGCGTCCTGCGGAAAGTACGGGAAGAGGTCGGCGTTGCTGGCGATCCAGTCGGCGACGATCACGAGCGAAGTGAGCAGCACCTGCGCGGTCTGCGGCAACTGCACCTCCCGCCAGGCGTCCAGCCGGTCCTGTACGCGGTACTCCTCCGCACACGCGTCGAGCAGTTCGCCCTGCACCCGCAGCCAGACGTCCCGGCTCGGCCCGGGGCTGCGCAGCAGGTGCCCGTGCTTGTGCAGGGCGGCGATCTGCCCTGGTTCCGGCGGCACGCCGTGGTGCCCGCCGACGACGACGGTGAACTGCCCGGCCTGCTTCACCGTCCAGCCGTGCCGCTCACGCAGCCACTCCCCCAACAGCGCCTGGCCGGCCAGCCCGTGCGGGGCGATCCTGCGGTCCGGGCCGAGGGCCTTGGCGGAGCGCATCTCCAGCCCGGCGTCACGCATGCGATCGGCGAGCTGATCGACCTGGCAGGCGAAGGCGGGCGTCGCTTTCCCGATGTCGTGCACCCCGGCCAGCCAGAGGGCGAGCCGCCGCCCGTCGTGTTGGCCGTCCGGGAGCGCCGAGCCGATGAGTGCCTTGACGTTGGCGGGCAACCACGTGTCCCACAGCAGCCCGGCGATCGCGGCGCTGTCCTCCATGTGCCGCCACAACGGCAGCCAGCCGTCGGAGTCCCGGTCATGCTTGGCCCACACGGTGCGGGCGGGACCGGTGAGTTTGGCGTTGAGCCCGGAGCGTGCGGGACCGGTGAGTCTGGCATGGAGCCCGGAGCGGGCGGCGCCTTGCCTTGCGGTGGTCATGGGAGATGCATACAGGGGGAGGGCGGGGCAGGATGGTCATACGATGAAACTCGTGCGAATGCTGGGGGAGTTGGAGAGGATGAGCCACGAGGAAGGCGGGTCGCCTATACAATGCCCCTTCGGCTTGCGCTACTTAGCCCATCAATGAGCACCTTGAGGTCGTTATGTCGGATTGCGCGAAAGTGGTCAGAAACCCCGGCCGCGCCGACTAAAGTCGCAGGTCGCGCAGTCTGCTCCCCGCACGCGCGGGGATGGTCCCGGCGGGTTCGATTGCTCCGGCCTTACACAATTCTGCTCCCCGCACGCGCGGGGATGGTCCCTTCGGGCTGAATGCGAAGGACGCCCTCGGGCTCTGCTCCCCGCACGCGCGGGGATGGTCCCGCGTGGCCGATCGGCGTGCAGTGGGAGGAAGACTGCTCCCCGCACGCGCGGGGATGGTCCCAGCTCGTCGCCCTGGCGAAGACCAAGGTGGGGCTGCTCCCCGCACGCGCGGGGATGGTCCTCCCGCTGGACCGCGCACCGTACGAAGCGCTCGCTGCTCCCCGCACGCGCGGGGATGGTCCCTACGGGATCTACACCGGCCACGGGAACATCACCTGCTCCCCGCACGCGCGGGGATGGTCCCTCAACGGCTTGATCACGCTCGACGGCAGCCAGCTGCTCCCCGCACGCGCGGGGATGGTCCCAGCGGCTCCGGTCGGCGGAAACTCCCGCCTGACTGCTCCCCGCACGCGCGGGGATGGTCCCTCCGTGACCGCGCAGGTCGGGCAGCTCGTCCGCTGCTCCCCGCACGCGCGGGGATGGTCCCCTCTGGACCGTCAGCGGCGACGGCGGCGACGGCTGCTCCCCGCACGCGCGGGGATGGTCCCCGCAACAAGATCACCACCGCGTACGGTCTCGTCTGCTCCCCGCACGCGCGGGGATGGTCCCCGGCCCCAGTCAGGCATTCGGCGCCGCCCAAGCTGCTCCCCGCACGCGCGGGGATGGTCCCGGGCGCCGGGCCGGACGTCCGGGCACGGCGGTCTGCTCCCCGCACGCGCGGGGATGGTCCCGCCTGGAACCGGGACGACTGGATCGGGGCCGCCTGCTCCCCGCACGCGCGGGGATGGTCCCTGATCATGAACCGGCCCGACAGCCCCGGGGCGCTGCTCCCCGCACGCGCGGGGATGGTCCCGTCATCGGCCCGATCAACGGCTACGACCTGTACTGCTCCCCGCACGCGCGGGGATGGTCCCGCGAGAGCCCAGGCAATCAGCCGGTAGTGCCACTGCTCCCCGCACGCGCGGGGATGGTCCCACCCGCAACCAGACGCCCCGGTGAAGATCCGCCTGCTCCCCGCACGCGCGGGGATGGTCCCTCAGTGAGTTGGTGGCCGCATCCCGTTGTGCTCTGCTCCCCGCACGCGCGGGGATGGTCCCGTCGTGGCCGAGCGCACCCGGACGTGGCCGTACTGCTCCCCGCACGCGCGGGGATGGTCCCACGGCTGCGGTGCCGAGGTTGGTCAGCAGCAGCTGCTCCCCGCACGCGCGGGGATGGTCCCCGGTGCCAGGCCGGGGCGGCCTCCCCGAAGAACTGCTCCCCGCACGCGCGGGGATGGTCCCGGTGGCCGTCTTCGTGACGGGGGCGCGGCTGGCTGCTCCCCGCACGCGCGGGGATGGTCCCACCTGGAAGAGCATGTACTTGAGGGCGGCACTCTGCTCCCCGCACGCGCGGGGATGGTCCCCCGCACGACCCCGACCACATCCGAGGCCGCGCCTGCTCCCCGCACGCGCGGGGATGGTCCCTCCCTCACCCACCGCATCAACATCGGCGCCATCTGCTCCCCGCACGCGCGGGGATGGTCCCAGGAGGTGCCTGATGTACGAGCCGACGCGGGTCTGCTCCCCGCACGCGCGGGGATGGTCCCCCTCCAAAGAAGGGATCGCGTGAGCCAGAGACCTGCTCCCCGCACGCGCGGGGATGGTCCCGGGACGACGACACCCACGAGGTGATCGCCCCACTGCTCCCCGCACGCGCGGGGATGGTCCCGACCAGGTCTCGGCGGGCGGGGCGATCTCCTGCTGCTCCCCGCACGCGCGGGGATGGTCCCGGGAGCGGGGTCTGGCAGTCGCCTCTGTCGGACTGCTCCCCGCACGCGCGGGGATGGTCCCGGGCTGCGGCCAGCCGCCCCGGCCGGATTCCCCTGCTCCCCGCACGCGCGGGGATGGTCCCTCCGCGCGCATCATCTGCGAGTTCACCCCGGCCTGCTCCCCGCACGCGCGGGGATGGTCCCCCGGGCCAGCCGCCGAGGGGCCAGTTCGAGCCCTGCTCCCCGCACGCGCGGGGATGGTCCCAGCCACGCGGCCGTGGCCCACACTCCGTGGGCGCTGCTCCCCGCACGCGCGGGGATGGTCCCCGTCCAGCGGAACCACGAGACGCGGGAAGCGGCTGCTCCCCGCACGCGCGGGGATGGTCCCATCGTGCGACGCTGGGAAGCCAGCTAAAAAAGCTGCTCCCCGCACGCGCGGGGATGGTCCCGCACTTGCGGCAGAACCTCGGAGCCGTGCTCGCTGCTCCCCGCACGCGCGGGGATGGTCCCCCCTGGGGTACCGGGTGCACCCCAGGGAATCGCTGCTCCCCGCACGCGCGGGGATGGTCCCGCGGCCAGAGGAGCGGCAGCCGTCCCTTCGCCCTGCTCCCCGCACGCGCGGGGATGGTCCCGACTGGACGACGAAGGCCGCCCCGCCCAAGACCTGCTCCCCGCACGCGCGGGGATGGTCCCAACTCCGGGGGTACCGGCACCGCTGAGGTGGACTGCTCCCCGCACGCGCGGGGATGGTCCCCCGTTGCCCCGGTTGCCGACTTCGGCCGTCTGCTGCTCCCCGCACGCGCGGGGATGGTCCCACCACGGCCGACGCGGTCGTACGTCGCGCAATCTGCTCCCCGCACGCGCGGGGATGGTCCCCGACACGAGTAGGAGCCATGGAACCCACCCTCCTGCTCCCCGCACGCGCGGGGATGGTCCCCCGTTGCCCCGGTTGCCGACTTCGGCCGTCTGCTGCTCCCCGCACGCGCGGGGATGGTCCCCTGGAGCGCATGCTCACGGCCGGTGCGTGGTCCTGCTCCCCGCACGCGCGGGGATGGTCCCCCACGGGGCCGCTGATCTGTGAGCCGGGGATCTCTGCTCCCCGCACGCGCGGGGATGGTCCCCCCAACGGCGTGCCGGGCCGGTTCCGCTCAAACTGCTCCCCGCACGCGCGGGGATGGTCCCCTGCCGCCCTCCGTCAGGCCAAAAAAAGATGGCTGCTCCCCGCACGCGCGGGGATGGTCCCGGCACCCGCCCCCACCGGCACCACCAACACCGCTGCTCCCCGCACGCGCGGGGATGGTCCCACCATCGAGCGTTCCGTCCGTCACCTCGTGGACTGCTCCCCGCACGCGCGGGGATGGTCCCGCGCGGCGGCTTCGGGCCGGGCGCCGGCGCATCTGCTCCCCGCACGCGCGGGGATGGTCCCACGTACCACGTCGTCATGGCGCACCAGGCGCCCTGCTCCCCGCACGCGCGGGGATGGTCCCGAGGGCTTCAAGGGGCGCGGCTCCTGCCAAAGCTGCTCCCCGCACGCGCGGGGATGGTCCCGGCAGATGAAGCGGTTGTTCGGCGAAGGCCGGCTGCTCCCCGCACGCGCCGGGATGGTCGACCGGCGGAGACACTCCCGCCGTCACTGTCTGCTCCCCCCGCGCGGGGAGATGGTCCCAGCTCCGCCGACGCCGAGCTCACGGCCCGCGTCGGCTGTCCCGCCGCTCGACGGCCCGTTCCGCACGGCCAATGCACCACGGCCTACGGCCCCTTGCGGGTCTGATCCAGCCCTGGCCACTGCCGACCCCAGGGCATGGGCCAGGTGGTCAGTGGGCCGGGGCGTTCTGCGTCTTCTGGAGGGTGTGGGATCAGTCGGGGTGGGATGTGCGCGACCCGGGCCCTGCGTGCCTCGCGGTACACCGTAAGACGCTCTTCTGGCCGTGGACCTCGTCCGGGGTGAGGCCACCGCTGCGGACCATGCCTCGACGTGCCCGCCTGCCTGATTTCGGCCGGCGGGCACGCCTGTGCCGACTCGCGGGGGCACGTCCGAAGTCAGGCAGCAGCCCCGGGGCCACCTTCGCGTACCCCGGTCACGAAAGCGGCCCATGTGTCGGCGCCGAAGATCAGGACCGGGCCGCTTGCGGATTTGCTGTCCCGCACGGGAACGGCGCCCGCAACATCAGCGACCTCGACGCACTGACCGTTACCGCTGCTGTAGCTGCTCGCCCGCCATACCAACTCGGTGGCCTCGTACTGCACTCCCAAACACCTCTCTCAGTCACGCTGACCAGCAACACTATCCAGCAGCTTGACACTGTCGTCCATGTCCAGCGCCACGGCTTGCAGGTGCTCAAACATCGATTTGTACCGCCGGATCTCCGTCTCGGACTCCAAGAACAAGTCCCCCGCCGGCGTATCCACGTAGACCAGCTCCGGATCTTGCGCGTCCGGGAAGTCCATGTGGACGAAACTCCCGGTCATGCCGGCGTGCGCCCCCTTGTCGAACGGGATCAGCTGCAATGTCACGTGGGGTTCTTCTGCGAGTTGGGCAAGGTGTCGTGCTTGCTCGACCATCACTTCGCGCCCGCCGACCATCCGGCGCACAGCCGCCTCGTCCATGATCGCCCAGAGCTGGAGGGGGTTCGGCTTGGTGAGCACTGCCTGTCGCTCGATGCGCGCTCGTACGCGCTGCTCCACTTCCCTTTGGCTGGCAGTGGGCAACACGCCCTTGATCACAGCCCGTGCGTAGCGTTCGGTCTGCGCCAGCCCCGGAACGAACAGCGATTCATAGTTCCGTACGCTTCGAGCCTCGGCCTCGAAGCCGATGTAGGCAGTGTATTCCTCGGGCAACTCCGAGTGATACGGCCGTAGCCACCCCTGGTCGTGAGAGCCGCTCTGCACGGCGAGCAAGTCCGCTCGCTGTGTCGCGCTCGCTCCATATAGATCCATGAGCGCCAGCAACGTCCGCTTCTGAGGCCGGGCGCGCGCCTTTTCGATCCGGTACAGGGTGACGCCGTTGACGCCTGTCCGCTCGGTGACCTCCTCGCGTGTCAGTTGAGCCGCAGAGCGGAGAAGTCGAAGCTCGGCAGCCAGTCGCCGCAGTCTGACCGTGGGTGGATTCTGCCGCTTGCCTGACACGCTGTGCGCCTCCCTGCCTCGGTGATACCCGCGAGTCTCATCTCTGACCGCCCCTCCCCTCAAGTCAACGCGAAAACGCCATCCCACACTTCGCAACCCTTGCGTTCTACTGCCATGCGGATGCATGCTGGTCGCGCAGCTACCCACAGTCGCCGTTTGGTGACGCTGGATAGCTGCGGGCGGACACGCCTGCATGGAAAACCCCGGCGACGGTGGTACCCGTCCCGGGGCGTGGCCAACGCTTTGAAGGAGCGTCGACGTGCACAACCATATCGTTCGATTTTTTGGACCGGTGTTTCTGTTCCTGGGGTTACGGCGGCGGCAGCCATCGGTTCAAGGGGTGGCCCCTCGGCCTGACTCGCTGACCGTGACAGCTCACCCTCGCCGCCTCCTGGTGCACCGGTCCGCCATGCCGGTCAACATGACCCCGCGCTCGCCGGGTGGCCCGTACTCCCAAGCCGCGTACGGCCGTTGGGAGCGCGCAGAGAACAGGATGCGGCGAGAACGGCGGCGGGCGCTCTGGCTGGCGCTACATGGCGTCGACGTGGGCCCTCGCGTCATCCACGGGATGGCGGTGCGGTGATGGACTCCGAAGAGTGGGAGGGGCCGGATCTCGCGACCGGCCAATCACCGCTTGCCTACCCTCCGTGCCAGTGCGGCTCGGCCGGGTGCCCCGACCAGCCCAGCCAGGACGCCGAAGGGCGCGCGGCGGATCGTCAGGTGACAACTGATAGCCCGGTATTCACGGGTCTTCGGGCTCGCGTCCGGGACGAGAACGCACGGCGAAAGTTCGGGAGGCTGGGGTGAGCATCCGAGGGATCAGGGCGCCCGCCGCCTCGACCGCACGGCAGCACCGTAACCGTCCGTCCGAAGCACCAGCCCCTCCAAAGGTCTTCACCGGCTGGCGGCAGTTGAATCCTGGGCAAGTCGTTTTCGACCGGGTCAAGGAAATGCCCTGCATGGTGATTCAGGCCAGAGGCGACCATGCCGTCGTCGTGCGGCCGGGTGGACCGCCGTGGGAGGTACCAGTGCGGCGGCTCTCACCGGGCACCCAGTACCACTGCCGACAGCTCGATGCGCTGGCTAAGCATGTCGCCTACCAGCGGCGCGGTGAAGAACGCCCGCGCTGAATCCGGCTGCTGGTCGTTGAGTTCAGCTCAGTGGCCCTGCCCGCCGTGCAACGCGGTGCGGCCGGCGGGGCCACTGCCTCAAGCTTCCCGCTTGGCGTCGCCAGGCGGGGTCAGTGAATGCAGTGCACCACTCGGCAGAGAGGAACGCGGCGTGACCACGGCAGTTGAACGAACCACCCATGAGGCGGTTGGCAGCATCCAGTCTCTTGAACTGGAGATCACCGGGAAATGCCAACTGTCCTGTATGCACTGCCTGTCGGAGTCCAGCCCGGAGGTGACGCACGGGACGATGTCTGTCGAAGACTGGCGGATGGTCATCACCGATGCCGCCGCTCTGGGCATCCACACGATCCAGATCATCGGCGGAGAACCGACGGTTCACCCCCACTGGAGGGCTCTCGCCGAGTACGCGCTCACACTCGGGCGCCACGTGGAGGTGTACAGCAACCTGTACAAGGTCCATGAGCAGTGGTGGGAGCTGCTCACGCATCCCTCAGTAACGCTCGGGACCAGCTATTACAGCGACGATCCCAGCGAGCACGACACGATCACTGGGCAGCGCGGCAGCTATGTCCGGACTCGATCGAACATCCGTGAAGCGGTGAAGCGGGGCGTGCAGATCCGGGCCGGAATCGTAGAAGTCCTGCCGGGCCAACATGTCGCCGGAGCCCGTGCCGAACTGCGGTCCATGGGCGTGACCAGGATCAACGTGGACAGGGCGCGGGCGGTCGGACGGGCGCTACTGCCGGGCCAGTCACCGACGCTGGACGAGATGTGCGGGAGATGCACGCGTGGGCGCGCCGCCGTCCTTCCGAACGGGGACCTCGCGGGGTGTGTGCTGGCGCGGGACTTCCCGGCGGGCAATGTGCGCGAGACCCGTTTGGCTGAACTGCTCGGCGGAAGGGTCTGGGCAGACCTCGCTGCACGGATTCCACTGCCTGCCCGGAATGCCTGCCCGCCGGACGACAGCGGCGATTGCGACCCGGCCAACACGACAGCCTGCGCACCCAAGTACTGAGAGGCTGACCAGCATGGATTGGCACGGACCTGCGGAACGCCTTGCAGATCAGGTGACGGACCCCGATTCCCGGTGGTTATCAATGGTGGCGAGTGTGCCCCGCCACGAACTGGTTCCTCGGTGGTGGGAAGCGGACGGCACTGGGTGGGTGCTGCGCGACGGCGCCAGTAATCCTGGTGCCTGGATGCGGGCGGCCTACTCGGACCGGTCGTTGATCACGAGGGTCGGCACGCTTCACGCCGATCACGCCCGAGCCGGGGAACGGACCGAAGGACTGCCCACTTCATCAGCCACGATGCCCGGCCTGCTGGTGCGAATGCTGCGGCACGGTCGATTGGGTGATGGGCTGCCGGTCCTGGACCTGGGAACCGGTAGTGGCTGCCTGACCGCGTACGCGGCAGGCCGTGTCGGGGATCGGAACGTGACCAGCCTGGACGTGGACGGCTACTTGACCGAATCGGCGGGGCAACGACTGGCGCGGCTCGGGCTGCACCCTGCATTCGTCACCGCAGATGCGACCGAGCATGTCCCGGGGACGTACGAACGGATCGTGTCCACGGTCGGCATGCCCGCCGGTCCGGGGCTCCGGCCGCTGCTCGCCGCCCTGGTACCGGGCGGGCGCATCGCCATGACGCTCGGGCGAACCTGCCTGATCGTCACCGGCTGGAAGCACGCCGACGGTGACGTGGTCGGTCGGGTGGAACGCGATATGGCTGGGTTCATGCTGACCCGGTCCGGCGACGACTACCCGCCCGCCCTCGTCGATCTGTTCTCCCTGGCGCGGACGGCGGACGGGGACGAAACCGGGGTGGGCCGTTATCCCGTGGTAGACGTGGCGAACGCATGGGAGGTCCGTTCCATGCTGGAAGTCACTGCGCCCGGGGTTGAACTCGCCTACGAGGAAAGGGAGCAGACCCGTACCGCCTACCTCGTCCACCCCGACGGGTCCTGGGCGCGCGCATCCGCCGAATGGGCCGACCCTCCGGAAGTGCACCAGAGTGGACCTCGGCGACTCTGGACAGCGGTGGAGCGCATCCGTAATCGCCTCATGATCGAGGGAGCGTTGCCCCTTCTCGGTGCACGGGTCCAGATCACGCCGGACGGGGTATGTCACTTCACCCGCGGTGGGTGGACTGCGTCCCTCGGAGGAATGCCGGTCCCGGGCTGACCCTTTCCGGCGCTGATCAGCCACCCGGTGCCCGCCTGCCTGCTTTTGGTCGGCGGGCACCCACCTGCTGATCAAAGGGGCGTGCGTGGAGCCGACTTGATCCATTTCGTCCGGACGAGGCCCGCCAGCAACGACGCGGGAGAGGCGGTGAACCTCAACTGCTGGGCGTGCTGGCTCGGGGAAGTCCCCTGTCTTCAGCAGTCCGACGACTTCACCACCGACACGGCCCCGGGCCCGTGGCCGGGCGAGAACGTCACGCCTATGCCTTTGACCGTTCAGCCACGCCCTCGGGTCCCCGCCGCGCGGTAATCGCCGCAAGGACACAAAACCTCACTCCGGCAGCAGGTTCCCCCGCCGCGACAACAAGAAACGCTTGAACGCCGCCACCGGAGCCGTATCCGGGTGCCCGTCCAGCCAAGCCACCCCGATCTCGCGCACCGCCCGTGGCGCCGTCACCGTCAGCTCGACCACCCCCGGCCGGGCCACCGCCGGAGGGGGCAGCAGGGCCACGCCCAGGCCCGCCGCGACCAGGCCGCGCAGGGTTTCCGCCTCCTCGCCCTCGAAGGCGACTCGGGGGACGAAGCCGGCCTCCGTGCAGAGGTCGTCCGTGATGCGGCGGAGGCCGTAGCCGGGTTCCAGGGTGACGAAGGTTTCGTCGGCGGCTTCGGCGAGGCGGATGCGGCGGCGGGTGGCCAGGCGGTGGTCGTCGGGGACGACCAGGCGGAGGCGTTGTTCGTCCAGGCGGCGGGCGACGAGGTCGGGGGCGTCCGGGACCGGGGAGGTGAGGCAGAGGTCGAGGCCGCCGGCGCGGAGGCGTTCGATCATGGCCTCGCCGTAGTTCTGGACCAGTTGGAAGCGGACCCGGGGGTGGTCGGCGCGGAAGGCGCGGATGAGGGCGGGGACGGTTTCCGAGCCCATCGTGTGGAGGAAGCCGAAGGCGACCTTGCCCGCGGTGGGGTCGGCGTCGGCGCGTACCGAGTCGGCGGCCTTCTCCACCTCGGCGAGGGCGCGCTCGGCGGAGCCGAGGAAGGTGCGGCCGGCCGGGGTGAGGGAGACCGTGCGGCCCTTGCGGGCGAACAGGGCGACGCCCAGGTCGTCCTCCAGCCTCACCATCGCCCGCGAGAGCGTGGACTGCGGGACGCCCAGTTCCTGCGCGGCGCGGGTGACGTGCTCGTGGCGGGCGACCGCCGCGAAGTAGGCGAGGCGGGGCGCGAGGACCGCGCGGATGTCTTCTTCGTAACTGCTCGGTGACAGCCGGGGCTGTGAGCTGCGTTGATGCGCCATGGGATTGATTATTCGCTGTTTGTGCATTGGACGCATGAATGACGTCCGGCCTACGTTCGTCGCATGCCTCCTGCCAGTACCGGGGCGTCCACGCTCGCCGTGGCCGCCTCGACCCCGTCGTCCCCCGTCACCACCACCGTCGCCGCCGAGGCCGCCACCGCGGGCCGGCTCGAACCCGGGCGCCCCGGCTACCGCCGGATGAGCTTCGCCCTCTTCGCCGCCGGTGTCGCGACGTTCGCGCTCCTCTACTCCACGCAGGCGCTGCTGCCCGCCGTCTCCGCCTCCTTCGGCGCCACGGCCGGGCAGGCGAGCTGGACGGTCTCCGCCGCGACGGGCGCGCTGGCGCTGTGCGTGCTGCCGATGAGCGCGCTGTCCGAGCGGTTCGGGCGGCGGCAGATGATGACCGCCTCGCTGGTGGTCGCGGTGGCGGTCGGGCTGTTCGTGCCGTTCGCGCCGTCCCTGGGCTGGCTGATCGCGCTGCGCGCCGTCCAGGGCGCCGCGCTCGCCGGACTGCCCGCCTCCGCGATGGCGTACTTGGCGGAGGAGGTGCGGCCGAGGGCGCTCGTCGCCGCGATCGGGTTGTTCGTGGCCGGCAACAGCATCGGCGGGATGAGCGGCCGCATCCTCACCGGCTGGATCGCCCAGCTGTGGGGCTGGCGCGCGGCGCTCGGCGCGGTCGGGCTGCTGGCCGTGGTCTGCGCGGTCGTCTTCCACTTCATGATCCCGCGCGCCCGCCACTTCACCCCCGGGACGCTGAACCCGAAGGCCCTGGCGAGGACCGTCGGCACGCACCTCGCCAATCCGCTGCTGCGGCGGCTGTACGCGATCGGCGCGCTGTTCATGACGGTGTTCGGCGCCGTTTACACGGTGATCGGTTACCGGCTGGTGGAGGCGCCGTTCAACCTTCCGCAGGGGATCGTCGGCTCGATCTTCCTGGTCTATCTGGTCGGTACGGTCTCCTCCGCCGCGGCCGGGCGGCTCGTCGCCCGGCTCGGGCGCCGGGGTGCGCTGTACCTCGCCGTCTCGACCACGGCCGCCGGTCTGCTGCTCTCGCTGGCCGACCAGCTGGCCGCCGTGCTCCTCGGCCTGGTCCTGATCACGGCGGGCTTCTTCGCCGGGCACGCGGTCGCCTCGTCCTCGGTGAGCCGTACGGCGACCACGGGCCGCGCCCAGGCGTCCGCGCTGTACCAGTCGGCGTACTACCTGGGCTCCAGCGCGGGCGGCACGCTCGGCGCGGTCGCCTTCCACGCGGGTGGCTGGGCCGGCACGGTCGCGCTGGGGCTGTTCGCGGTCCTCGGTGTCGTCACCATCACGCTGTACGGGACCCGGGCCGCCCGCGCCGAACGGCTGCGGCCCATGCCGGTCGCCCCCGTACAGAACTGAGACATCCGGCGCACAACCGACCGCTCCCCCTCGCGCATCTAGCAGGCGGAATCACCGCAGTGCGCGCGAAGGGGAGTTGGCGTACATGGGAGTCAGGGAGAACATGCGGAACATACAAGGCATAGGGGGCATACGGGTCCGGCGCGGGCTCGTCCTGTCCGTCGCGGGTCTGACCGCGATACCGGCCTTCGTGCTCGGTACGGGCGGCACCGCCCAGGCGGCGTCCTGCACGACGTCCACGGGGCCGAACCAGAAGCAGGTCGAGAAGTACCTGCACCTGAAGGTGGACGGCAAGCAGTCGGCGGCCGACTGCAAGGCGATCCGGTCGTTCCAGAGCACGTACGGGGTCACCCCGACCATCGGTTACGCGGGACCCGTCACCTGGCGCACCATGCAGACGCTCACCGCGCAGAAGGCGGCCGGCAAGAACCCGAACAAGGCCGGCAAGTGCCCCACCAACAAGGGGCGCATCGCGTGCGTGGACCTGACCCGGCAGATCAGCTGGATCCAGGACGGCAAGAAGCTGAAGTTCGGGCCGGTGCCGGTGCGGACCGGGCGCGACAAGTACGAGACCCGGACCGGCGCCAAGAAGATCTACTGGCGCCACAAGAACCACGTGTCGTCGATCTACCACGTGTCCATGCCGTACTCCCAGTTCTTCGACGGGGGCCAGGCGTTCCACGCGGTCGGCGTGAAGATGTGGAACCCGCCGGGGTCGCACGGCTGCGTCAACATGCGTACCGCGGACGCGAAGTCGTACTGGAACCTGTTGAAGAACGGCGACGACGTCTACGTGTACGGGCGCAAGCCGGGGACCTGACCGCCTCCCGCTCGTCCCGCCCTCGTTGTCAGACCCCTGCTGTAGCTTCCGAAGCGCTGGTGGAAGTGAGCGGCGTCACAGCGCAACAGGGGTGGAATGGGCGATGAGTGATCTGACAGCGGCGAGGGCAGCGGAGTCCGGGACGGGGACAGGGGCCGGTGCGGCGTCCGACATCGACAGCCGTCTGGAGGGGCACCGGGTCGAGCTGACCGGTTACTGCCACCGGATGCTCGGCTCGGCCTTCGAGGCGGAGGACGCGGTCCAGGACACGCTGGTGCGGGCCTGGCGCAACTTCGGCAAGTTCGAGGGCCGGTCCTCGCTGCGGTCCTGGCTGTACCGCATCGCGACCAACGTCTGCCTGGACATGCTGAACGCGGGCAGGAAGCGGGCCAGGCCCGTGGACCTGTCCGGTGCGACGCCGCTCGCGCGGGCCGCGCTGAACCCGCTGCCGGAGAACACCTGGCCGGAGCCGATGCCGGACGGCCGGACCATCCCCTCGGCCGAGGACCCGGCGGAAGCGGCGGTGGCCCGCGAGTCGGTGCGGCTGGCGTTCGTCGCGGTGCTCCAGCACCTGCCGCCGAAGCAGCGCGCGGTGCTGATCCTGCGCGAGGTGCTGGCGTGGAAGGCCGCCGAGGTCGCGGAGCTGCTCGACACGTCAGTCGCCTCGGTCAACAGCGCCCTCCAGCGCGCCCGCGCCACGCTCACCGACCACGAGGCCGTGGCCGCCGAGGCCGCGAACCCCCTCGACGAGGAGCAGACCGAGCTGCTGGAGCGGTACGTGGCGGCGTTCGAGGGCTACGACATGAAGGCCCTGACCGCGCTGCTGCACGAGGACGCGGTGATGACGAGGCCGCCGTTCGACCTCTGGCTCCGGGGCCACGACGACAGCACCGGCTTCATGACGTCCTTCGGCGCGAGCCGCGCCGGCTCCCGCCTGCTCGCCACCTCCGCCAACGGCGCCCCGGCCTTCGCCCACCGCAAGCCGGTCCCGGAGGGCCCCGGCTTCGCGCCGTGGGCGGTCCCGGCCATCGGCATCGCGGACGGCGCGGGCACGGGCATGCACTGCTTCCTGGACACCTCGCGGGTTCCCGCTGTCCGGGCTGCCGGACCACCTGAACGCCGAGGGGGCGTGAGGCCGGGGGCGGTGAGGGGCTTCACGCGGCGCACTCCCGCGTCGTCGGGGCGGCAGGTGCCGGGGTCAGGACCTTGCGGGTGATGCGTTCGGCTATGGCGGCGACCACGGTCCGGGGGCGGCGCGGTGTCAGGTGGGCGGTCAGGGCGTGGCCCAGGCCGGGGGCGATGTAGCCGCGGTCGCGGTCCAGTGCGCGCAGGGCGGCGCGCACGACGGGTTCGGGGGTGGTCATGGAGCCGGTGACGGCCGCGTTGCGGGTGCCGATGACCTCGAAGAAGGCGGTCTCCACCGGGCCGGGGCACAGAGTGAGGACGCGGATGCCGCGCCGGCGGTACTCCTGCCGCAGGGCGAGCCCGAAGTTGAGCACGGGCCGCCCCTGTCAGGACGACCGGCAGGGGGACCATACGGAGGAGGACCGGTGGCCCGCCGGAAACTCATCGTGGCGCGGCCCCCTTCCCGGCCGGCGGGGCACCCCCGCGTCCGCGGCCGGTACGCCGAACGGGACCGGCGGCGGTCCGCCGGTCCCGTTCGCTCGTACGCGGGAAGCCGCAGGTCAGGCGATACGTTCCCGCACCACCGGGGTCGCCGTGAACGAGGTGCCGGACGGGGCGATGTCGTACGCGTCCGGGAGCGCCTTCAGGGCGTAGTCGAACTTCTCCGGGGTGTCCGTGTGCAGGGTCAGCAGCGGCTGGCCCGCGGTGATCTCGTCGCCCGGCTTGGCGTGGAGTTCGACGCCCGCGCCGGCCTGGACCGGGTCCTCCTTGCGGGCGCGGCCGGCGCCCAGGCGCCAGGCGGCGACGCCGATGTCGTAGGCGTCCAGGCGGGTCAGGATGCCGGAGGCGGATGCCTTGACGACGTGCTGTTCGCGGGCGACCGGGAGCTCGGCGTCGGGGTCGCCGCCCTGGGCGGAGATCATGCGGCGCCAGACGTCCATGGCGGAGCCGTCGGCGAGGGCCTTCTCCGGGTCGGCGTCCTTGAGGCCGGCCGCGTCCAGCATCTCGCGGGCGAGGGCCACGGTGAGGTCGACGACGTCCCTGGGGCCGCCGCCGGCCAGGACCTCGACGGACTCGCGGACCTCCAGGGCGTTGCCCGCGGTCAGGCCGAGGGGGGTGGACATGTCGGTGAGCAGGGCGACCGTGCGGACGCCGCTGTCGGTGCCGAGGGCGACCATGGTGGAGGCGAGTTCGCGGGCGTCGTCCATGGTCTTCATGAAGGCGCCGGAGCCGACCTTGACGTCCAGGACGAGGGCGCCGGTGCCCTCGGCGATCTTCTTGGACATGATCGAGCTGGCGATGAGCGGGATCGCCTCGACGGTGCCGGTGACGTCGCGGAGCGCGTACAGCTTCTTGTCGGCGGGGGCGAGGCCGTCGCCCGCCGCGCAGATGACGGCGCCGGTGGTGTCGAGGACGTCCAGCATCTCGGAGTTGGAGAGGTGGGCGCGCCAGCCGGGGATGGACTCCAGCTTGTCGAGCGTGCCGCCGGTGTGGCCGAGGCCCCGGCCGCTGAGCTGGGGGACGGCGGCGCCGCAGGCGGCGACCAGCGGGGCGAGCGGGAGGGTGATCTTGTCGCCGACGCCGCCGGTGGAGTGCTTGTCCGTGGTGGGGCGCGAGAGGGTGTCGAAGTTCATCCGCTCGCCGGAGGCGATCATGGCGGCGGTCCAGCGGGCGATCTCCGTACGGTTCATGCCGTTCAGCAGGATCGCCATGGCCAGTGCGGACATCTGCTCATCGGCGACCTCGCCGCGGGTGTACGCGTCGATGACCCAGTCGATCTGTTCGGGGGTCAGCTCGCCTCGGTCCCGCTTGGTGCGGATGACGGAGATGGCGTCCATGGTCTGGCGTCCTTCCGGCCGGTACGTACAGATGCGATGAGCCCTGTTGACTCTACGCGCATAGAGGGAGAAAGAGACGCCGGGTGGGCCCACGTGCGGGCCCACCCGGCGGGTTCTAGCCGAGGTGCGCCGGGCCGAATGCCTGGGGGAGCATCTCGTCCAGGGTGCGCAGGCCGTCCGGGGTCTCCAGGACGAGTTCCGGTCCGCCGAACTCGTACAGCAGCTGCCTGCACCTGCCGCACGGCACCAGGATCTCGCCCGCCCCGTCCACGCAGGTGAAGTGGGTCAGCCGGCCGCCGCCGGTGGCGTGCAGCTGGGAGACCAGGCCGCACTCGGCGCACAGGCCGATGCCGTACGAGGCGTTCTCGACGTTGCAGCCGACGATCGTGCGGCCGTCGTCCACGCGGGCGGCGACGCCGACCGGGTAGCCGGAGTAGGGGGCGTACGCCCGGGACATGGCGTCCCGGGCGGCGGCCCGCAGGGCCTCCCAGTCGGCTTCGGGGGCCGCGGTCATTTCCCTTCACCCTTGCGGTACGGGATGCCGTCGGCCTTCGGCATGCGCAGCCGCTGCGCGGACAGGGCGAGCACCAGCAGCGTCGTGACGTACGGCGCGGCGTCCACGAACTGGCTCGGCACCTGGTCCGTCAGCGCGTACCAGGTGAACAGCACCCCGGAGCAGACCGCGGCGATCACGGCGGAGACGTACTTCTTGCGGTACAGCTGCCAGACGGCGGCGATGGCCACCAGGATGCCCAGGAGCAGCAGCATCGCGTGCACGTTCTCGGCGCCGCCGCGCAGCTTGAGGCTGTCGGTGAAGCCGAAGAGGCCGGCGCCGAGCGCCATGCCGCCGGGCATCCAGTTCCCGAAGATCATCGCGGCGAGACCGATGTAACCGCGGCCGCCGGTCTGGCCCTCCTGGTAGATGCTGGTGGCGACGATGGAGAGGAAGGCGCCGCCGAGGCCCGCCAGGCCGCCGGAGATGACGACGGCGATGTACTTGTACTTGTAGACGTTCACGCCGAGCGTCTCGGCGGCCACCGGGCTCTCACCGCAGGAGCGGAGCCGCAGACCGAACGCCGTGCGCCACAGCACCCACCAGGTGACGGGGATCAGGAGCAGGGCGACGACGGTCAGCAGGGACAGTCCGGTGACGAGCCCGCCGATGATGCCGGCGAGGTCGGAGACGAAGAACCAGTGGTGTTGCTGGAGGTCCTGCAGCCAGTCCGACAGGCCCGGGATGGTGATCTTGTCGATCTCGTCCACGCGGGGTGACTGCTTGGAGGAGCCGCCGGGCTTGTCGGCGAACGTGAAGTTCGAGAGGTAGCGGGTGACGCCGGCGGCGAGGATGTTGATCGCCACACCGGAGACGATGTGGTTCACGCCGAAGGTGACGGTCATGACCGCGTGCAGCAGACCGCCGAGCGCGCCGCCGATGATGCCGAACAGCACGCCCACCCACGGGCCCCACTGGAAACCGGCCCAGGCACCGAACCAGGTGCCGAGGATCATCATGCCTTCGAGGCCGATGTTGACGACGCCGGCCCGCTCTGCCCACAGGCCGCCGAGACCGGCGAGACCGATGGGCACGGCCAGTTCCAGGGCGCCGGCGACCTGGCCCACGGAGGTCACGTCGTCGGCGCCGCTGATCAGCCGGACCAGCGAGACGAGGGCGAGCGCTGCGGCGAGCAGCAGCAGGACGACGGGCAGGGAGAGTGAACGGCGGCCGCCCTTCGCGGGGGCGAGGCGTGCGGCGGAGACTTTGCTGGTGCTCACAGGGCCGCCTCCTTCTCGGTCGTGAGGGCGTTGCCGGCGGCGAGCTCTTCGCCGACCTTCTGCTGCTGGCGGCGGGTCCCGTAACGGCGGACCAGTTCGTAGCTGATGACGACGGAGATCACGATCAGGCCCTGCATGATCGTGGCGATCTCCTTCTCGAAACCGAACTGGTCGAGCGGGGACGACGCCTTGTCCAGGAACGCGATCAGCAGGGCGCTGAGCGCGATGCCCACCGGGTGGTTCCGGCCGAGCAGGGCGATGGTGATGCCGGTGAAGCCGATGCCCACGGGGAAGTCGAGGCTGTAGGTGTGGGTGTCGCCGAGCAGCGTCGGCATGCCCGCCAGGCCGGCGACGGCGCCGGAGACCAGCATCGAGGTGAGGACCATCTTCTTGGCGTCCACACCGGATGCCTGGGCGGCGCTCTCGCTGGCCCCGGTGGCCCGCAGGTCGAAGCCGAAGCGGGTGCGGTTCAGGACGAACCAGTAGACGAGGCCGCAGCCGGCGGCGACGAAGGTGAAGCCGTAGATCTCGCCGGACTCGGCGCCCAGGGAGAGCCCCGGGAACCAGCCGGACTCGTGGATCTCGCCGGTGGTGAGGTTGTTGGACCCGGTGGCCTGGTCGCCGAAGTTCTTCGGCAGGATCAGCCAGGCGATCAGCGAGGTCGCGATGGAGTTGAGCATGATCGTCGCGACGACCTCGCTCACGCCCCGGGTCGTCTTGAGGATGCCCGCGATGCCCGCCCAGAAGGCGCCCACCAGCATCGCCACGATCACGATGAGGGCGATCTCCAGCGGCCCGGGGAGGTCGACGCTCGCGCCGACGAGGGCCGCCATCATCGCCGCGAGACGGTACTGCCCGTCGACGCCGATGTTGAAGAGGTTCATCCGGAAGCCGACCGCGACCGCGAGGGCGGCCAGGTAGTACGTACCGGCCTGGTTGATGATCAGCACCTGGACGTCGGAGTACGACGCCTGCTCGAACAGCAGCCGGTACAGCTCGAACGGGTCGCGGTCCGACACGAGCAGCACCAGGGTGCTGAGCACGAAGGCGACGACGAGGGCGAGTACCGGGCCGGCGAAGCCCAGGATCAGCCGGTCCTTGTCGAGTTTCTTCATCAGACCTCGTCCTCCGGTGCTGCTTCGAGGTGCCCTGCGGCGGCGCCGGTCATGGCCGAACCCAGTTCCTCGGGGGTGATGGTCGCGGGGTCGGCGTCCGCGACCAGCTGTCCGCGGTACATGACGCGCAGGGTGTCGGAGAGCCCGATGAGCTCGTCCAGGTCCGCGGAGATGAGCAGGACGGCGAGTCCTTCGCGGCGGGCCTCGCGGATCTGGTCCCAGATCTGCGCCTGCGCGCCGACGTCCACGCCGCGGGTGGGGTGGGCGGCGATCAGGAGCTTGGGCGCGTGGCTCATCTCGCGGCCGACGATCAGCTTCTGCTGGTTGCCGCCGGACAGGGAGCCTGCCGTGACCTCGATGCCCGGGGTGCGGACGTCGTACTCGCGCACGATCCGGACGGTGTCCTGGCGGGCCGCCTTGGGGTCGAGCAGGAAGCCCCGGCTGTTCGGCTTCTCGGTGACGTGGCCGAGGATGCGGTTCTCCCAGAGCGGGGCGTCCAGCAGGATGCCGTGCCGGTGCCGGTCCTCGGGGATGTAGCCGATGCCGCCCTCGCGCCGCTTGCGGGTGGGGGCGCGCGTGATGTCCTCCTCGTCCAGCGTGATCACTCCGCTGTCCGGCGTCCGCATGCCGATGAGGGCGTCGATCAGCTCGGTCTGGCCGTTGCCCTCGACGCCCGCAATGCCGAGGACCTCGCCCTTGTGGATGGTGAAGTCGACGTCGGACAGCACGTCGCGGACGACTCCGTCCGGGTCCGTCATGGCGAGGGAGAGCCCCTCGACGCGGAGCATCGGCACGTCCGTCACCGTGGACTCACGGGTCTCGGGCGACGGCAGTTCGCTGCCGACCATCAGTTCGGCGAGCTGCTTGGTGGTGGTGTGCGCGGGGTCGGCGGTGCCGACCGTCGTGCCGCGCCGGATCACGGTGATCTCGTCGGCGACCGAAAGCACCTCGCCGAGCTTGTGCGAGATGAAGATGACGGTCAGGCCCTCGGCCTTGAGCTCGCGGAGGTTCGCGAAGAGCGCGTCCACCTCCTGCGGGACGAGCACCGCGGTCGGCTCGTCGAGGATGAGGATGCGGGCACCGCGGTAGAGGACCTTGAGGATCTCCACGCGCTGCCGGTCGGCGACCCCCAGGTCCTCGACGAGCGCGTCGGGCCGGACGCCCAGGCCGTACGCGTCGGAGATCTCCTTGATCTTCTTCCGTGCGGCGGAGCCGATGCCGTGCAGCTTCTCGCCGCCGAGGACGACGTTCTCCAGGACGGTGAAGTTGTCGGCGAGCATGAAGTGCTGGTGCACCATGCCGATGCCGCGGGCGATGGCGTCGCCCGGGTTGGAGAACGAGACCTGCTCGCCGTCCACGGCGATGGTGCCCTCGTCCGGCTTCTGCATGCCGTAGAGGATCTTCATCAGGGTGGACTTGCCGGCGCCGTTCTCGCCGACGAGGGCGTGGACCGTGCCCTTGCGGACGGTGATGCCGATGTCGTGGTTGGCGACCACGCCGGGGAAACGCTTGGTGATGCCGTGCAGTTCCACGGCGGGGGGGCTGCTGGACGCGTTGATGACGCACTCTCCTTGGCCGGACAGGAGTGGGGCGGAGGGGCAGGGCGGGGCGGGGTGAAGTTATCGCGCCTGAGAGCTGTCTACACGCGTAGCGTTGCTGAATCGTCAGACGCTCGCGTGCGGCAGGGCCGGAACACCGGGTCCGCGGCCTGTCCGAGAGTGCACTGCGACGGGCGGAACTCACTTCGAGGAGTATCCCGCAGGCCCGGAGCGGCGGTGCCGCGCGCTCCGGGCCTGGGATGCCAGCCGTACGACGGGGGTCGTTACGGGGCGGTCTTGACGGTGATCTTGCCGTCGATGATCTCCTGCTTGGCCTTGTCGACGGCCGAGATGACGTCGGTCATCTTGGTGAACGCCGGGTTCGACGTGGCCAGGCCGACGCCGTCCTTGTCCAGGCCGTAGCGGACCTCACCGGACTGCGGCTTGCCGTCCTTCACGGACTTGATCAGGTTGAGCACGGAGTCCTCGACGTCCTTGGTGACCGAGGTCAGGATGGACTCCTTGTAGGCGGCGAGGCCCTTCTGGTTGTACTGGTCGGAGTCGACGCCGATGTTCCACTTGCCGGCCTTGGAGACGGCCTCGATCGCACCGGAACCGGCCAGACCGGCCGCCGAGTAGACCACGTCGGCCTTCTTGTCGAGCTGGCCCTGGGCCGCGGCCTTGCCGAGGTCGGGCTTGGAGAAGCCGTCGAAGTTCGGCGGCTGGGTCAGGTACTGGGAGATCACCTTCACCGAGGAGTCGGTGTCCTTGACGCCCTGCGTGAAGCCGGCCTCGAACTTCTTGATCAGCGGGGTCTCGACACCGCCGATGAAGCCGACCGTCTTGGTCTTGGTGACCTTGGCGGCGGCGACACCCGCGAGGTAGGAGCCCTGCTCCTCGTTGAAGACGATGTTGGCGATGTTCGGGCCGGTCACCGAGGCGTCGTCGATGATGCCGAAGGTGGTCTTCGGGAACTTCGGCGCGACCTTCTTGATGGCGGGCGCGTAGGCGAAGCCGACGCCGATGACCGGGTTGTTCCCGGCGCGGGCCAGCGAGGTGAGGCGCTGGACCTTGTCCGCGTCCGACTCGCCGTCCGAGGGCTCGGCCTCGGTGCCCTTGACGTCGAGCTCCTTCTCGGCCTTGGCCAGACCCGCGTACGCGGCGTCGTTGAACGACTGGTCGCCGCGGCCGCCGATGTCGTACGCGAGGGCGGTCTTGCTGCCCTTGGAGTCGGGGCTGCTGCTGCTCGACGAGGAGGACGAGTCGCCGCACGCGGTAACGCCGAGCGCGAGTGCCGCGGACATGACGCCCGCAGCGGCAATGCTAGTGATCCGGCGCAAGGGAAGGCTCCTTCAAACCTGACCGAAGCGCCTCTTCCGGCGCTGGTTTCGCGGCGATCGTAACGCGCGTAGATGTCAGATAAAGCCCTGTACGGAAGCCGTTATCGGATCGTCGTGAATCGGGAGCGACCTGTCCGGTTACGGATGGTTGCCGTGGAGCAACGCGGCGGCGGTGAAGAGTTCGACGCCCACGGTGATCGCCTCCTCGTCCGCGTCGAAGTCGCCCCGGTGGAGGTCCAGCCCGCGCGTGTCGCCGGGGGTACGGACCCCGAGGCGCGCCATGGCCCCCGGGACGTGCTCCAGGTACCAGGAGAAGTCCTCGCCGCCCAGGCTCTGGTCGGTGTCCTCGATGGCGTACGGGCCCCGGCGGGCGGACATGGCGCCGGCGAGGAGGTCGATCGCGGCGGCTTCGTTGACGACGGGCGGGACGCCGCGGACGTAGTTGACCACCGTCTTGGCGCGGTACATCCCGGCGACCTCGTCGATCGCGGCGTGCACCAGGTCGGGGGCCTCGCGCCAGGCCCTGAGGTCCAGGCAGCGGACCGTGCCGGACAGCTCCGCGTGCTGCGGGATGACGTTGCAGGCGTGGCCGGTCTCCAGCCGCCCCCAGGTCAGCGCGAGCCCGGACCGGGCGTCGACCCGCCGGGCCAGCAGGGCGGGCACCTCGGTGGCGACCTTGGCGGCGGCGGTGACCAGGTCCGTGGTCAGGTGCGGGCGGGCGGTGTGGCCGCCGGGCCCGTCCAGGGAGAGTTCGAGACGGTCGCAGGCGGAGGTGATCGCGCCGACCCGCAGCCCGATCCGGCCGACGTCCACCTTGGGGTCGCAGTGCACCCCGATGATCCTCCCGACGCCCTCCAGCGCCCCGGAGTCGATCGCGTCGGGCGCCCCGCCGGGCAGCACCTCCTCGGCCGGCTGGAAGATCAGCCGCACGGGGTCGGGCAGCAGCCCCCGCCGGTCCAGCTCGGCGAGCACGAGGCCGGCGCCGAGGACGGTGGCGGTGTGGATGTCGTGCCCGCAGGCGTGCGCCCGGTCGGGCACGGTGGAGCGGTACGGGACGCCGGTCTTGCTGTCCGGGATCGGCAGCGCGTCGATGTCCGCCCGCAGCGCGAGCATGGGCCGCGTGCTCTCCCCGCGCGTCCCCACGTCGCAGAGGAGCCCGGTCCCGGAGGCGAGCACCCGCGGCGCGAGCCCCGCCTGCTCCAGCCGGGCCTTGATCGCCGCGGTGGTGCGGAACTCCTGATTGCCGAGCTCGGGGTGCATGTGCAGGTCTCTGCGGAAGGCGATCAGCTCGGCGCGCAGCGCTTCGGGGAGGGCGCCGGGCAGGGGTTCGCCCTGGGGCAGGTCGGCATCGGTCTCGGGGCAGATCAACTGGCTCACCTGTTGAAGGGTAAGCCTCTTCCCTCCACAACTGGCCATGAAACAGGAAAACTTCAGCCACATAGGCGAATGAATGGCCGCGTCTCGGCGTGTGGGTTGGGCGCGGGGTGGGTAAACTGCCCGGCCGCCGCGCCGCACCCGCAGGACCTTCGTCAGCCCTTCAGCCCCCGGCGCAGCGGGAAGAGCGCCAGCCCGATGCACAGGGCTCCGGCCGTCAGCAGATCCAGGCTCATGACCATCAGGACGGCTCCGGCCAGCACCAGCAGCGGGGACCGGGCCGGGACCTCGTCCCGGCGGAAGAACGCGAGCAGGGTGACGAGTGCCAGCAGCCCGAGCCAGAACAGCATCGGCACCACCGAGTAGACGACCGGCATCACACCGGGCACGTCCTGCACCTTCTCGAACATGTCGCTCATCGCCTGCTTGTCCGCCGCGAGCAGTCCGACCACCAGGTCGATCGTGGCCTGGACCGCCACCGCGGCCGCCCCCAGCAGCCCCGCCCCGACCGCCACCCGGACGGCGGTCCGTCTGCCGCCACGCACCCCGGCCGGCTGCCGCAGCCCCAGGAACACCGGAACGAACGCCCCCACACCGGCGAGGAAGAGCACGTGCGCCACCGACCACCACACCCCGGGCCCGTAGTCACCCACCGCCCGGCCGATCAGCCGCACCACGCCGTAGCCGGCCATCAGGGCCGGGCCTGCGAGGAACGCCTTCCCGGTCGCGGTGGGGGAGAGCTGAGGCTTCGTCAATTCCGTTGTCTGCATGGCTTCATGTTCGCGTCGCGCCCGCACCGGCAGCTATAGGGGATGCCCCTGGCGTACCCCTGACCCGGACTCCGTGGCAGGTCGGGGACGGACTCGGGGTCATGCCTCCGTAGCGATGGCCGTCGCCCGCCACGGGGCCAGGCGGTGGACGTCCCGGGCCGTCTCCGTGACCCCGCTCAGGAAGCCCTGGGCTCTCGGGGAGGCCGTGGCGTGGAGCCATTCCGGGGCGATGTCGCAGACGGCGACCTTGACCTCGGTGCCGGTGAGGGCGAGGGGCAGGGTGTGGACCACCGTGGAGGGGAAGCTCAGGACCGTGCGGCCGATGGGGCCCCGGCGGGCGATGAGTTCCAGCGGGAGGTCCGGGCGGACGATCTCCAGGCCGGTGGCCGCCTCCAGGGCGTGCAGCTTCTCGGTGGACTCGCGGCGGTGGGCGAAGTAGCGGGTGGCGCCGTGCGTACGGGCCAGGGCCGCGACCGCCTCCAGGTAGCGGGCCCGGTCGACCACGCCCGTCTCGACCAGGGAGGTGCCGACCAGGTCCGCGCCCTTGGTGAGCAGCGGCGGGCCGAAGCGGGAGCGGGTCCAGGAGAAGGTGTTCGGGATGAGGGTGACGCCCGGCGGCGGGATGACCGGCATGGCGGTGAACAGCTCGACCTCGCGGACCGCAGACGGGGTGAAGCGGCGGCGGGCGGTGGCCGTCACGGGGGCGAGGGCCAGTTCGCGGGGGCCGGAGCCGCCGCGCCGGTGCCAGCGGACCAGGCGCTCGCCCCGGGTGAGCTGGGCGACGAACTCCATGGTGGCGGTGCCGTCGTCCACCACGGTGAGGCGGCGGGGGCGTACCAGCGAGAGCAGGAGCTGTACGTAACGGGAGAACGGGTCGCCGATGACGATGTGGTCGGCGTTCCGCACGAGCCTGGTGAGGGCGCGCAGCGACTTCAGCGGGGTGCCGGAGTCGCCGCGGGCCTCCTGCCAGCGCACGGTCATGCCCTCGTCGCGGGCCAGCTCCGCCATCCGGCGCAGCTGGCCGCGCGACATCGGGTCGAGCGGGGGGAGGACGACGACGGTGACGTCCGTGAGGACGCGTCCGCCGCCTCCCTCGGTGACGGCCCACTCCAGGACGTTCAGGAGCTGGACCGGGCTCTCGACGAAGGCGAGGTTCACCGGCCGGCCCGTCAGACCGCGACCGGCTCGGCGGCCGGGGCCGTCCCGCCGTTCTCCGCGACGACGCCCGGGACCCGGCGGAGCTTCTTCATCGGGCCGAGCTCGGACTCGTAGACCTTCTTGACGCCGTCGCCGAGGGACGCCTCGATGGTGCGGATGTCGCGGACGAGGCGGGTGAGGCCCTGGGGTTCGACGGACGCGGCCTGGTCGGAGCCCCACATGGCGCGGTCCAGGGTGATGTGGCGCTCGACGAACGCGGCGCCGAGGGCGACGGCGGCGAGGGTGGTCTGGAGGCCGGTCTCGTGGCCGCTGTAGCCGATCGGGACGTTGGGGTACTCCTGCTGGAGGGTGTGGATGACCCGCAGGTTCAGCTCCTCGGCCTTCGCCGGGTACGTGGAGGTGGCGTGGCAGAGCAGGATGTTGTCGGAGCCGAGGACCTCGACGGCGTGCCGGATCTGGCGCGGGGTCGACATGCCGGTGGAGAGGATCACCGTGCGGCCGGTGGCGCGCAGGGTGCGCAGCAGTTCGTCGTCGGTGAGCGAGGCGGAGGCCACCTTGTGGGCGGGGACGTCGAACTTCTCCAGGAAGGTGACGGCCTCGGTGTCCCACGGGGAGGCGAACCAGTCGATGCCGCGCTCGGCGCAGTGCTCGGAGATGGCCCGGTACTCGCTCTCGCCGAACTCGACGCGGTGGCGGTAGTCGATGTACGTCATCCGGCCCCAGGGGGTGTCGCGCTCGATGTCCCACTGGTCGCGGGGGGTGCAGATCTCCGGGGTGCGCTTCTGGAACTTGACGGCGTCGCAGCCGGCTTCGGCCGCCACGTCGATGAGCGCGAGGGCGTTGTCGAGGTCGCCGTTGTGGTTGATGCCGATCTCGCCGGTGATGTACACGGGGTTGCCGGGTCCGGCGGTGCGGTTGCCGAGGGTGCGCAGACGGGAGGTGCTCATGGGAGGTTCCTTAATCGGTGGGGGCTGAGGCGTCGGTGAGGGTGGGGCCCAGGAGCCAGGCCGCGATCTCGCGGATGGCGCCGGAGCCGCCGGGGTCGGTCGTCACGGCGCGCGCCGCCGCGCGCACCGAGTCGTGGGCGTTCGCGACGGCGACGGGCCAGCCGGCGAGCGCGAAGCAGGGGAGGTCGTTGACGTCGTTGCCGACGTACATGACGCGTTCGGGGGCGAGGGACTGCTCGTCGCACCACTGCTTGAGCGCGAGGTCCTTGCGGTCGATGCCGTGCAGGACGGGGACGCGGAGCTTGTGGGCGCGGGCGGCGACGACCGGGTTCTGTTCCGTGGAGAGGATCAGGAGCGGTACGCCCGCCTTGCGCAGCGCGGCGATGCCGAGCCCGTCGCCCCGGTGCACGGCGACGGTCTCGCGGCCGTCGGCGTCGATGAGGACGCGGTCGTCGGTCTGGGTGCCGTCGAAGTCGAGGACGACCGCGTCGATGTCGTCGAGGGTGGGGAGCGGGGCCGGGTCCAGGAGCGGGGCGAGGGCGCGGGCGCGGGCCAGGTCGTGCGGGTCGTCGATCTCCAGGACCCGGGCCGGGTCGGTGCGCACGAGGGCGGTGTCGCCGAAGAAGCGGTGGCGGTGGGTGCGGAATCCGGCCGCGTCCATGGCGTAGGCGGCGCCCGTTTCGAGGAGGTCCTCGGGGCGGTCCTGGCGGCGGGGGCGGACGGACTTGTCGTGGTTGACGCCGTAGTTGTGGTCCTCGACCGCGCTGCCGTCGCGCCACAGGAAGCCGTGGAAGGGGGCGACGGTGACGGCGGTGTCGGCACCCTCGTGGGCGACGGCGGCGGCGACACCGTCGATGTCCTCGCGGGCGATGAAGGGGCTGGTGCACTGGACGAGCAGGACGACGTCCACCGTGCGCCCCCGCATGGCCTCGTAGGCGTCGAGGGCGTGCAGCACGGCGGCCTCGCTGGTGGCGGTGTCGCCGGCGATGGCCTCGGGGCGCTGTACGCAGTGCAGCCGGCCGCTCTCGCCGAGCGCTTCGCCGGCGGCGCGGGCCGCCTCCGCGACGGCCGGGGCGTCGGTCGTCACGACGACGTCCGTGACCTCGCTCGACGCCAGGCAGGCGCGGACCGCGCGGACGACGAGCGGTACACCGCCGACCCGGGCGAGGTTCTTGGCCGGTACGCCCTTGGATCCGCCGCGTGCGGGGATCACGGCGAGCACGGTGGGCTGCGTCATCGCTGCTCCAGTGGGTGTCTTGACGATGGTTTTCACAGCTCGCCCATCCGCCGGACGACCGGGGCGACCCGCTGGACGCCGTGCCGGTACGCGCCCCGGGCCGCGCCGCGCACCGCCTCGCGCACCGCTCCCCTGACCCGGCCGGTCTCCCGTGGCGCGGTGGCGCCGGGCAGCGGGTGGCCGTCCGGGGCCAGGTGGTGGCGGGCGAGGATGCCGGGGAGGTAGCCGGGGGCGGTGGTGGGCGTGTAGTAGGGCGCTGGGTCGGGCAGCCGGTCCCGGGCGAGCAGGGCGGTGACCCGGGCGCGTGCGGTGTCGTAGGCCGTGGCGTAGTCGCCCTCGGCGGCGACGCCCTGGGCGGCCAGCCACGCGGGGTCGGGCTGCGGGCACTCGCCGCTGTCGAGGCGGTCGAAGGAGGTGAGCAGGCCGGAGCCGGTGAAGTGGTGGTTGCCGAGGGGTTCGCGGACCCCGAGGTCGGTGAGGACGGCGGTGGGGATGCGGCGGTGCAGGGCCTCCAGGGCGGCCGTCGAGGAGACGGTGACCAGGAGGTCGGTGCGGTCCAGGACCTCGCCCATGTGCCCGTAGACCAGGCGGAGGTTGGGCGGGAGGCCGCCGGGCAGCCGTTCGGCGAGCCGCTGGTAGGGGTGTTCCTCGATGTGGGTGGTGTGCTCGCCGGGCTTGGAGCGCAGCTTCAGCAGGACCTCGCGCCCGGGGTGCAGCCGGGCGTGCTCGGCGAGCCTGCGCAGCAGGTACGTCCGGTCGGCGCGGGATTCCGGTACGGAGGGCTGGGCGGCGAACACGAGGGTGTCGCGGCCCGGTTCGGGGCGGTAGGGGGCGCCGCCGAGGAACGGCAGGGCGGCCTCCGTGACGGCCGAGGCGTCGGCGCCCACGCCCTCGTACACCGCGCGGAAGCGGTCCGCGTCGTGGCGGGAGTTGGCGAGGACGATGTCGGCGCCGTGCCGCAGCAGCAGCCCGTCGGTGAGCTTCTCGTAGACGACGCCGACGTAGCCGGTGACGACGACGGGCCTGGCGGGCAGCCGGAGTGCGGCGAGGCCGTGCAGCATGGCCTGGACGGCGCCGCCGACGAGGGCGAGGACCACCAGGTCGTAGCCCTCGTCGCGCACGGCGTGCAGGAACTCGACGGCGGTGACCTCGCGGACCCGGTCGGCGGTGACGCCGACGTCGCCGATCTCGGCGAGCTGGCGGGGGGTCGGGGTGGCCCGGCCGCGCAGCAGCAGTCCGCTGATCCGCGCGCGGGGCGTGGACGCGCGGTCGTCGCCCGAGGTCAGCCGGCGCGCGGTGAGCGCGCCCCACTTCCATCGGGTGTCGGAGTCGGCGAGCACGGCCACCCGGAGCGCGGGGGGCGGCGAGTGCGTGGACGCCGCCGCTGCGGGGAAGGCCGAATTGCTGTTGCTGAGGGGCACGTCCAAGACGTTAGGAAGGCCCGGGGGTGGGCGGCCCAACGTGAAAGCAACAAAGGGTTAACAGCCCGCCGACGCTTGTCGAACCAGCCGCCCGGCACGTTGAAAAGGTGCGGAGAATTCCCTCACGGGCCGGGCGGTTCACCGTTCTGACGGTTTCCGTTCACCCGCCGTCCGCACGGCCGAAAGGGCGAATGCCCGGCCCGGAACTAGCGTGACGCGGGTGGTTAAGCTCTCGGTCATCGTGCCGTTCTACAACGTGCGGACATACGCACCAGACACCCTCAGAAGTCTGCGGGCCAATGCCCGCGAGGACTTCGAGTTCATCCTCGTCGACGACTGCTCGACCGACGGGACCGCGGAGCTGCTGCGCCGCGCGCAGGACGAGATTCCGGGGGTGGTCGTCCGCAGACACGAGAAGAACGGCGGCCTGGCGACCGCCCGGAACACCGGCCTGGACGCGGCCCGCGGCACCTATCTCGCCTTCCTGGACGGCGACGACTGGCTGGCCCCCGGCTTCTACGCCGAGCTGCTGGCCAGGACCGAGGCGCTGGGCTGCGACTTCGTGCGCACCGACCATGTGCAGGCCGACGGCCGCGCCCGTACGGTCCACCGCGTCCCGCACGGCCGCCGGGACCGGGTGATGGCGCCGCGCGAGGCGATCCTGCCCGCATCGCGGACCACGTCCGTGGACTACGCGTACGCCTGGGCGGGGCTCTACCACCGCCGGCTCCTGGACCGGGGGCTGCTGCACTTCACGGACGGGCTGCGCACGGCGGAGGACCGGCCGTGGATCTGGCGGCTGCACCGGGAGGCGGATTCCTTCGCGGTACTGGGCCTGCTCGGCATTTTCTACCGGCGCGGCGTCGCCTCGTCCCTGACGCAGATCGGTGACATGCGCCAGCTCGATTTCATTCGCTCGTTCGACCAGGTCATACGGGAAACGGCGGCGGACCGGGACGCGCGCGCACTGCTGCCGAAAGCGGTCCGCAATTACTGCGCGATCATTTCCCATCACATGAGTGCGCTGGAAAGGTTCGAACCCTCTGTGGCCCGTGCGCTGAAATCGATGAGCGCCGGTGCGCTGCGGCGCATGCCGCAGGACGTGCTGGACGAGGCGCTGGGCTCGATGGACGTCGAGCGCGCGACTCTGTTGCGCCGGCTGCGGCGGCGGTCCGCCGTGAAGGAGGTGGCGGCCGCGTGAGCAGCAGCCGGAACCGTACGACGCAGGTCTTCCTCGCCTCCACCCTCTACGGCACGGCGACGCTCGCCGCCGCCCTGGACGCGGGCCTCTTCCCCGACGCGGGGCGGCGCGTCCTGCTCGTCGCGAACAACGCGCCGATCCCGGAGACGACCCCTTCCCTCGACGCGATGCCCGGGTTCGACGCGCTGCGCACGCGTTTCGACGAGGTCGTGTCGTGGAACGCGACGATCGCCCCCCACCACCCGAGCACCTGGTCCCCGCGCCCGGACGACGTACCGCTGTGGGAACGGCACCTGCGGCTGGCCTGGGGGCTCGGTGACGACGACGTCGAGCTGGCCGTGGAGTCGATCCAGGTGGACCCGGCCATGGCGGTCTGCCGGATCTTCACCGGCGTACCGGTCGATGTGTACGCGGACGGGCTGATGAGCTACGGCCCGACCAGGAACCGGATCGATCCGCTGGTCGGCACCCGGGTGGGGCGCCTCCTCCACCTCGATCTGGTGCCGGGGCTGCGGCCGATGCTGCTCACGGAGTTCGGGGTGCGCGCGGAGAGCGTGCCGACGGACGCCTTCCTGAAGGTGCTCGGCGAGCTGGACGACGCGGCCGGGGCGGCGGGGCTGCCGTCCGTGGAGGGTCCGGCGCTGCTGCTGGGCCAGTACCTCTCCGCGCTCGGGTTGATCAGCGCGGCCGAGGAGGAGGAGCTGCACCTGCGGATGATGCGGGGCGCGGTCGGGCGGGGCCACCGCCGGCTGGTGTTCAAGCCGCACCCCACGGCCCCGGCGCAGTGGTCGCGGGCGATGGAGGAGGAGGCGGCCCGGCTCGGTGCGGAGCTGACCGTGCTGGACGCGGGGGTGCTGACTGCGCCGGTCCTCGCCGAGGTGCTGTACCGGCGGATGCGGCCCGCCCTGGTCGTCGGCTGCTTCTCGACCGCGCTGCTGACGGCGTCGGCGTTCTACGGGCTGCCGGTGGCGCGGGTCGGCACCGGGACGCTGCTGGAGCGGCTGACGCCGTTCGAGAACAGCAACCGGGTGCCGGTGACGCTGGTGGACGCGCTGGTGCCGGACCTGGCGGACCGGGACGCGCCGGCGCACGTCCCGGCGGTGGCGCCGGAGGGGCTGAACGAGCTGGTGACGGCGGTCGGGTTCGCGATGCAGCCGAAGATCTATCCGCAGCTGCGGCCGGTCGCGGAGCGGTACCTCGCCGCCCGGTTCACGGACGCGACCCGGCGCTACTTCAAGCGCAGGCGGCTGACGTCGCTCGGGCTGCCGGGCGGGGTGCCCGAGCAGTTCGCGTTCCTGCCGCGCAACGCGGCGGTGCGGCGGGTGGCCCGGCGGGCGAAGGCGCTGCGGCGGATGGCGCTGCGGTAGGCGGGCGGGGGGCGGTAGGCGGGCGCGGTGCGGGGGGCGCGGGCGCGGTGCGGGGGGCGGGCGCGGTGCGAGGGGCGGGCGCGGTGCGAGGGGCGGGGCCTGCGGGCCCCGCCCCTCGTCGTGTGTGAGACGCCGTCGCGTGAAGCGGACGACCAGGTCGTACGCCCTGAACGGCCGCGGGATGAACTCGCCCTGTCGGCACGGAGAACCGCGTTCCGGCCCGCCGGCCAGGCCCGGTGGCCACGCCCGGGCGGCCGGATGAACGCCTGCGGACCATCGGGTGAACCGCCTTTCCGCTCGCGGGATTTCACGATGTTCGATGACATATTCGACTCATCATGAGGACTCCGTCGCTTCTCCGATCGCCGCGCGGCCGGAGCGCCGCGCTGGCCGCCCTGCTCGCCGTCGTGACCGTCTGCGCCGGGGACGCGGTGGCCCGCACCTTCCCGTTCGGCCCGCGCACCCGCAGCGTGAACGACCTCGGCAATCAGTTCGTCCCGTTCCACACCCACCTCTGGGGCCTGCTGCACGGCCGGGCGGACGGCGGGCTGCTGCTGAACTGGCAGTCCGGCTACGGGAGCAGCTTCCTGCCGGATCTCGGCACGTATCTGACCAGCCCGTTCGCCCTGCTGGTCGGGGTGTTCCCGAGGGACCGCACCGACCTGGCCCTCTACGTGGTCACGCTGGTGAAGACGGGCGTGGCGGCGGCAGCCATGACCTGGCTGCTCACCGCGCTGCGCCGGGGGCGCGGCCGGGAGTGGGCGGCGGTCGTGCTGGGCGCCTCGTACGCGCTGTGCGGCTGGTCGGTGATCGAGGCCGTGTACAACCCGATGTGGCTGGACGGGCTGATCGCCTTCCCGCTGCTGTGCCTGGCCGGTGAGTGGGCGCGGACCGCGCGGCGGCCGGTGCTCGGCACGCTCCTGGTGGCGCTCGCCTGGGTGTCGAACTTCTACACCGCGTACATGGCCACGCTCGGGGCGGCGCTGGTGCTGGCGGTCCGGCTGCTGCTGGAGGACGGCACCGCGCGCGAGCGGGTACGGGGGCTGGGGCGCGCCGCGCGCACGGTCCTGCTGGGCATCGGGCTGGCCGCGCCGGTCCTGCTGCCGGTCTTCCTCGGCACCCGGCACGCCTATCCGGGCTGGACCCGGCCGTTCGCCCCGGCCGCCTGGCCCGATGCGGCGGCCCGGCTGCTGCCCGCCACGTACGGGTTCTTCAGCCCCGCGCTCTTCCTCGGCACCGGCTCCCTGCTGCCGGCCTGCGCGCTCGCCTTCCATCGCGGGGTGCCGCGCGCCGAGCGGTGGGTGTGGCCGGGTCTTGTGGCGCTCGTCGCGCTGTCGTTGCAGTGGGGGCCCACGCATCTGCTCTGGCACGCCTTCGCGACGCCGAACGGCAGCCCGTTCCGCCAGACGTTCGTGCTCTCGGGCCTGGTGGTGATCGCCGCCTGGACCGCCGTGGCACGCGGCTGGCCGGACCGGCGGGCGCTGCTGGGCGGGGCCGGGGTGCTCGTGCTGATCGCGGCGGGCGCCGCGCCCAGCGCTCTGGTCACCCGCTGGACGTACCCGCTGTTCGCGGCGGGCCTGGTGGCGGCGCTCTGCGCGCTCGCGCTGGTACGCGGGGGCAGGCTCGCCCTGCTCGCGGTGGTGCTGCTGGTCGGGGCGCAGGCCGGGCAGGCCGCCGCGACCACCGCGTACGCCGACCGGCAGCGGCTGAAGCAGTTCGACGACTACGCGCCCTGGGGCGAACGCCAGCGCCTCCAGGCCGAGGCGGTCGCCCGCGCCGATGGCTGGCCGCGCTACCGCACCGACCCCGGGCTCGAACAGAGCACCGCCAACGACCCGTTGGCGGTCGGCGGCCAGGGCGGGGCGTACTACAGCAGCCACACGCCCGACGTGACCACCCGCACCTTCCTCGCGCTCGGCGCCGGCTGGACCTCGCGCGGGCGCGCCCTGCGGAGCCTGGACAACCCGGTGACCGACGCGGTCTTCTCGGTCGGCGCCCGGGTCCGCGTGCCGCGCGACCCGCACCAGGTCTGGAACCGCCCGGACACCCGGCCGGTGACCGTGACCCGGCAGGACGTGCCGCCGCTGGTGACCGTGCGCCCGCCGGGCTCCGCCCCCTCCGGCTGGGGCCGCTCGCCGTTCCGCAACCAGGAGAAGCTGCTCGGCGCCCGGGTGTACACGCTGCCGGCGACCACGCTCCGCTCCGCCGAGGGCGTGCCGGCCACCGACCGCAACGCCCACGCGTACGAGGTCGAGCCCGGCGCGTACACGCTGAGCGCGAGCTGTCCGGCGGGCAGCCGGGTGTTCCTGTGGGCGCCCGACCTGTTCGGCACGGCCCTGCTGGGCCCGGCCGGTGATCCGCAGGACATCCGGGGCGACCTGCCGGCCCGGCGCGCCGGAATCCTGCCGCTCGGCCCGGGCGCCGGCCGGATCGCGGTGACCCTGCGGGTGGAGCGGCCCGGGACCGTCCCGCACGACTCCGTCGGCTGCCTGGCCCCGGACCGGCTGGCCTCAGCGGTGACGGGGCTGAAGCGGACGGGGGCGGTGCGGGTGACGGTCTCCGGCAGCGCCGTGCACGCCCAACTTCCGGCGGGCACCCGGGGAGTCGCGGTGCTGGCCGCGCCCCGGATCGCGGGCTGGAGCTGCGACGGACGCCCGGCCGGCTCGTACCTCGGCCTGGTCGCGGCGCCCATGGAGGCGGGGCGGACGGCGGTGGACTGCACGTTCCGCCCGCCGGGCCTGCGTGCGGGAACGGCGACCGGAGCGGCGGCACTGGCGGGACTGCTCGCGGTGGCCTTCGCGACGAGGGGGCGGGGAGGGGCCGGGGGGCGGACGCGTACCTGACGGCGGGGGGCGGTACGGCGGGGCGGGGCGCGGTACGGCGGGGCGGGGGGCGGCGCGGCGGGGG